>NZ_JBXANF010000004.1:0-589465 GCF_058801405.1 Pseudomonas sp. GW822-FHT03F04 | reverse complement strand
AGCAAACCGTAGGCGATGCCCCCGGATCAATCCCGGAGCGAAGGAACCCGAGCCACAGCGAGGGCCGTACGTCAGGGTAGAGACCTTTTGGTTACTTTTGGGGCGTTTGCCAAAAGTGACCCGCCGTAAGGGCGGAACCCTAAGTAGCCGTTACCGCAGCAACGGATATACACACAAACCAAAACCACCCCAAAGAAAGTCCGATAACCGCCCACAAAAAAACGCCCCAATCTCTCGACCAGGGCATTTCCATCCAACTCAACCTACATATTCAACCTGGAAGCCTCAGTGCGAAACCGCCCCACTAGCCCCCAACCCCGTCTGCGAACGCACAAACTGCGGGAAGAACAGCGCACGCTCATTCTCTGCCGCCGCCGATTTATCGGTAACCGAGAAGAACCAGATCCCGATAAACGCAATGATCATCGAAAACAGCGCCGGATACTCGTAAGGGAAAATCGCCTTCTCGTGATGCAGAATCTGCACCCAGATGGTCGGGCCAAGAATCATCAGCCCCACCGCACTCACCAGACCCAGCCAGCCGCCAATCATCGCGCCACGAGTGGTCAGCTTCTTCCAGTACATCGAAAGCAGCAGCACCGGGAAGTTGCAGCTCGCCGCGATGGAGAACGCCAGGCCGACCATGAACGCAATGTTCTGGCTTTCGAACAGGATGCCCAGGCCGATGGCCAGGATGCCCAGTGCGATGGTGGTGATCTTCGAAACGCGAATCTCATCCTTGTCGTTGGCTTTGCCTTTCTTGATCACACTGGCGTACAGGTCGTGAGACACCGCCGAAGCACCGGCCAGGGTCAGACCCGCCACTACCGCCAGAATGGTTGCAAACGCCACCGCCGAGATGAAGCCGAGGAAGATGCTGCCGCCCACGGCGTTGGCCAGGTGCACCGCCGCCATGTTGTTGCCGCCGAGCAGAGCGCCCGCTGCATCTTTAAAGGCCGGGTTGGTGCTGACCAGCAGGATCGCGCCGAAGCCGATGATGAAGGTCAGGATGTAGAAGTAGCCAATGAAACCGGTTGCGTACAGCACACTCTTACGGGCTTCTTTCGCATCGCTCACGGTGAAGAAGCGCATCAGGATGTGTGGCAGGCCAGCGGTACCGAACATCAGTGCCAGACCGAGGGAGAACGCCGAGATCGGGTCTTTCACCAGACCGCCGGGGCTCATGATCGCTTCGCCCTTGGCGTGAACCTTGATGGCTTCGGAGAACAGGGTGTTGAAGTCGAAGTTGACGTGCTTCATCACCATCAGCGCCATGAACGAGGCACCGGACAGCAACAGCACGGCCTTGATGATCTGCACCCAGGTGGTCGCCAGCATGCCGCCGAACAGCACGTACAGGCACATCAGGATACCGACCAGAATCACCGCAACGTGGTAGTCGAGACCGAACAGCAGCTGGATCAGCTTGCCGGCACCGACCATTTGCGCGATCAGGTAGAACGCCACCACCACCAGCGAGCCGCAGGCCGACAGCGTGCGGATCTGGGTTTGCCCGAGGCGGTAGGACGCCACGTCGGCAAAGGTGTATTTACCCAGGTTGCGCAGACGTTCGGCGATCAGGAACAGAATGATCGGCCAGCCCACCAGGAAGCCGATCGAGTAGATCAGGCCGTCGTAGCCGGAAGTGAACACCAGCGCGGAAATCCCCAGGAAGGACGCCGCCGACATGTAGTCACCGGCAATCGCCAGACCGTTCTGAAAACCGGTGATTTTGCCGCCTGCCGCATAGTAATCGGCAGCCGACTTGTTGCGTTTGGAGGCCCAATAGGTGATGCACAGGGTCGCGCCGACGAACACCACGAACATGACGATCGCGGAAACGTTGAGCGGTTGTTTGTGGACTTCGCCGGTCAGGGCGTCAGCGGCCCAGGCGGCTGGAGCGAACGCTGCGATGCTCAAAAGAGCCAGTAGACGCCGGATCATTGCTGAGCCTCCTTGAGAATCGCATTGTTCAGGTCGTCGAACTCGCCATTCGCGCGGCGTACGTAGATACCGGTCAGGACGAAGGCCGAGACAATCAGCCCGACACCGATGGGGATGCCCCAGGTGATCGATGAACCGGCACTGATTTTGGTCCCGAGCACTTGTGGCCCGTACGCGATCAGCAGGATGAATCCGGAGTAGAGCCCTAGCATGATCGCCGAGAGTATCCAGGCGAACCTTTCCCTTTTTTTCACCAGCTCCTTGAAGCGCGGGCTGTTCTGAATAGAGAGGTAAATGCTGTCGTTCATTGTTTTTATCCTCGCAGCACAGATTTTTATTTTTGGAACATAGCCACTCTATGCGGCTGCGAGCCGGCTTCCAGACGACCTTAGTAGTAGAACGCCATGGCGTTTTTGCCAATTTCCAGACCACCCGAAAACGGCCCACTTTCCCTATAAAAAGAAGCGCCATAAAAAAGGCCACCCGGCTGTGACGCCGGGCGGCCCTGGGAAGCGCAGACTAGACGCTTCGACTTATATTACTTGGTCCAGTCAGCCACGCGATCAGGGTGTTTGGCCACCCAATCCTTGGCCGCTGCGTCAGGTTTGGCGCCGTCCTGAATCGCCAGCATGACTTCGCCGATTTCGTCTTTCGACGCCCACTGGAAGTTCTTCAGGAACTTGGCCACTTCCGGCGCCTTGGTCGCCAGTTCCTTGCTGCCGATGCTGTTCACGGTTTCAGCTGCGCCATACACGCCTTTCGGGTCGTCGAGGAAGCGCAGTTTCCACTTGGCGAACATCCAGTGCGGCACCCAACCGGTCACGGCAATGGATTCGTTCTTTTTCTCGGCACGGGTCAGCTCGGCAATCATGCCGGCGCCGGAACTGGCCTTGAGTTGATAGCCGGTCAGGTCGTAATCCTTGATCGCCTGGTCGGTCTTGAGCATCACGCCTGAACCGGCGTCGATGCCGACGATGCGCTTCTTGAAGCTGTCGTCGGTCTTCAGGTCTTCAATGGTCTTGGCTTTGACGTACTCCGGCACGATCAGGCCGATTTTCGCGTCCTTGAAGTTCGGGCCGTAATCGACGACCAGATCCTTGTTCTTCGTCCAGTATTCGCCATGAGTCACGGGCAGCCAGGCCGACAGCATGGCGTCGAGTTTGCCGGTGGCAACACCCTGCCACATGATCCCGGTAGCGACGGCCTGGAGCTTCACGTCATAGCCGAGTTTCTGTTTGATCACTTCGGCCGCCACGTGGGTGGTCGCCACGCTGTCGGACCAGCCGTCAACGTAACCGATGTTCAGGGTCTGTTTTTCAGCGCTGGCGAAAGTGGAGCTCATCGCAAGCACCAGAGCGGCACCTGCGCCTAAAAGTCGTCGCATCTTCATCGTTACTTCCCCGAAATGCTGCGCCCGACGGATGCCGGGCATCGTCAACGTATTGTTATGGTGCACAGCGCCCCCATCACGCCTGACCGCAAACTCGTTCGAACATCAGCGGAGTACTGATGAGTTCGATCATCAACCTGACGCACTCAGCGACCTGCTCTGCCAGCGACCTCGAAGCAACGAGAAACGACATCAGAAAGCCATTAACTGCGCCTGAATAATTGGCGCCAGACAATCCGCCCAAACTTTGCATGTCAAAATCATGCGGGCCACCAACCCCTCTATAAATGCAGGTAACATGCGTCGCTTTGCAGCCACTCGGCCTGACCATGTCCGCATCCTCCCGCTTCCCTTTTCTTCCTTATCTGTTCGCCTGCCTGCTTGGCCTGTTTGCGCTTTGCGGCTTCTGGTACGGCCTCGGCAAACCGGTGATCCTGCCGGACGTCGCCACCCCGACCCACAAGTTGCAGTGCGCCTCCTACACCCCGTTCGACAAGGATCAGTCGCCGTTCGACGTACCGTTCCGACTGCGCCCGGAGCGCATGGACGCCGATCTCGCCCTGCTCGCCACCCGCTTCGAATGCATCCGCACCTATTCCATGACCGGCCTCGAAGCCCTGCCTGATCTGGCGCGCAAGCATGGTTTGAAGCTGATGATCGGCGCCTGGGTCAACAGCAACCCGGTGGACACCGAGAAAGAAGTCGATCTGCTGATCGCCTCGGCCAACGCCAACCCGGATGTGGTCAGCGCGGTGATCGTCGGCAACGAAGCGTTGCTGCGCAAGGAGGTCACCGGGGCGCAATTGGCGAAGCTGATCAACAAGGTCAAGCGCCATATCAAGCAGCCAGTGACCTACGCCGATGTCTGGGAGTTCTGGCTCAAGCACCCGGAAGTCGCGCCGGCGGTGGATTTCCTGACCATTCACTTGCTGCCGTACTGGGAAGACGATCCGTCGAACATCGACGCCGCCTTGCAACACGTGGCGGATGTACGCCAGGTGTTCGGCAACAAGTTCGCGCCCAAGGATGTGATGATTGGCGAAACCGGTTGGCCGAGCGAAGGTCGTCAGCGTGAGACCGCGTTGCCGAGCCGGGTCAACGAAGCCAAGTTCATTCGTGGTTTTGTCACCCTCGCCGAACAGCAGGGCTGGCATTACAACCTGATCGAAGCTTTCGACCAGCCGTGGAAGCGCGGCAGCGAAGGCGCGGTCGGCGGTTACTGGGGACTGTTCGATGCCGATCGTCAGGACAAAGGCGTACTGGCCGGGCCGGTGTCGAACGTGCCTGACTGGTCGCGCTGGCTGGCGCTCGGTGGTCTGATCTTTGTCGGCACGTTGATGCTTGGCGGTCGGGTTCGCACCACACGCTCAGCGTTGGTGCTGCCATTGCTCGGCGCCCTCGCCGCGTGCTCGATCGGCGCCTGGGGCAATCTGGCATGGCTGACCACGCGGTTCGCCAGCGAATGGGTGTGGGTCGGCTTGCTGACTGCGTTGAATTTGCTGGTGCTGGCACACGCCGCGCTGACCTTGAGCGCCCGCAACGGCTGGCGTGAGCGCGCCTTCAACGCCTTCGAACGACACGCCGGCTGGCTGGTCGCTGCCGTCGGTTTCGCGGGTGCGGTGATGGCGCTGGAGATGGTGTTCGATCCACGCTATCGCAGCTTTGCGAGTGCGGCGTTCATTCTGCCGGCACTGGTTTACCTGTGCCGCCCGGTGCCGGTAGCCCGTCGGGAGATTGCCCTGCTGACCTTCATCATAGGTGCGTGTATTGCGCCGCAGTTGTACCGTGAAGGTCTGCAGAATCAGCAGGCCTGGGGCTGGGCGCTGGTCAGCGTGTTGATGGTGGCGGCGTTGTGGCGCTGCCTGCGGGTTCGCAAAGGCTGACCTTCAGCACCTGAAAGTACTGCATCGCGGGTGAGCCCGCGATGCATGACTACCTGGCGTCGCGCGACTCCCGCACCAGCCGCAACCCGGCAATCACCACCGCAAACACCGCCAGCGTGGTGTTGTACAAAGCCAGCGCCGGGAACCCGAACACCAGCGCCAGCACCGCCAGCCACCACCCTGCCCGACCCGGCACGATAAAGCCGATCACCGCCGCCGCGATTGCCGCCCAGCCCAGCATCTGGAAATGAATCATCAGGCCCAGGCTCGAGCGCACCGAGCATTCCCAACGGCTCGCTTCATCCACGCAGATGCCCACCCACTGCGCGTCCTCCATGAAGCCAAAACGCGCGCCATAACTGGCGGCCAGCCATAACGGCAAAAGAACGAGCAGCAGAATCACGGGCAAGCGGCGGGACATGGAACACTCCAAACGATGAAATCGGCGGCCAGCTTAATCGCCTGCCAGCCGTGTGCAAGAACTAACAACTCTTAACTGGTCATTCAATCCGTGCAAAGTGTATCGTCCGGCTACTATTACCCCGAATTCCGTCTGATTGGTGCCGATGCGTGGCACTTTGGCGCAAACCCAGTGGTCATAGCCTGCGAACCTCATTCGGCACCTTCCTTTAAGGGATTCAGTCATGCTCCGATCCTTGCGCTTCGTCGCCCTGCTGGGCGGCCTTATTCTGAGTGCGTCCGCGCTGGCGGTGGATATCGACGCCGCCAGTTATGGCTATCCCCTGACCAACCCGTTCGAAGCGACCATCGCCACCACGCCGCCGGACCTGCGTCCGGAGTTGCCGTCGGACGACGACATCAATCAGACCGACCGCAGCGTCACCCTGCGCCCGGAACGCGAATTCATCCTGCCGGACAATTTCTGGCCGGTGAAAAAACTGACGTATCGCATCGCCACCCAGAACAAGGCCGCCCCGCTGATCTTCCTGATCGCCGGCACCGGCGCACGCTATGACAGCACCCTCAACGAATACCTGAAAAAGCTCTACTACAAGGCCGGCTACCACGTGGTGCAGCTGTCCTCCCCGACCAGTTTCGACTTCATGAGCGCTGCCTCGCGTTTCGCCACCCCCGGCGTGACCAAGGAAGACGCCGAAGACATGTACCGGGTGATGCAGGCCGTGCGTGCGCAGAACCCGAAACTGCCGGTCACCGACTATTACCTCAGCGGCTACAGCCTCGGCGCGCTGGACGCAGCATTCGTCGCCCACCTGGACGAAACCCGCCGCAGCTTCAACTTCAAGAAAGTCCTGCTGCTCAACCCGCCGGTCAACCTCTACACCTCGGTCACCAACCTCGACAAGCTGGTGCAGACCGAGGTCAAGGGCATCAACAACAGCACCACATTCTATGAACTGGTGCTGGGCAAGCTGACCCGTTACTTCCAGCAGAAAGGTTACATCGATCTCAACGATGCCCTGCTCTATGACTTCCAACAGTCCAAGCAGCACTTGAGCAACGAGCAGATGGCGATGCTGATCGGCACCTCGTTCCGCTTCTCGGCGGCGGACATTGCCTTCACCTCGGACCTGATCAACCGTCGCGGCCTGATCACCCCGCCGAAATTCCCGATCACCGAAGGCACCAGCCTCACGCCGTTCCTCAAGCGTGCGCTGCAATGTGACTTCGACTGCTACCTCACCGAACAGGTGATCCCGATGTGGCGCGCCCGCACTGATGGCGGCAGCCTGCTGCAACTGATCGATCAGGTCAGCCTGTACGCCCTCAAGGACTACCTGCACGACAGCCCGAAAATCGCCGTGATGCACAACGCCGACGACGTGATCCTCGGCCCGGGCGACCTCGGTTTCCTGCGCAAGACCTTCGGCGATCGCCTGACGGTTTATCCACTGGGCGGCCATTGCGGCAACCTTAACTACCGCGTCAACAGCGACGCCATGCTGGAGTTCTTCCGTGGCTAAATATCTCCTGCTGTTTGCAGCGTTACTCTGTGCAGGCGTGGCCCAGGCCGACAACAGCAAAGCCAACGCACCCGTGGTAGTCGACAGTGACGGCTTCAAGGAGCCGCTGTCCAAACTCAAGTTCAACCCGGGGCTGGACCAGCGCGAGTTCGAGCGCTCTACGCTCAACGCGCTGAACGTGTATGACCCATTGGAGTCGTGGAACCGTCGGGTCTACCACTTCAACTACCGCTTCGACCAATGGGTGTTCCTGCCGGTAGTCGACGGCTATCGCTACGTCACGCCCGGTTTCGTGCGCTCCGGCGTGAGCAACTTCTTCAACAACCTCGGCGACGTGCCGAACCTGGTCAACAGCCTGTTGCAGTTCAAGGGCAAGCGTTCGATGGAAACCACCGCGCGCCTGCTGCTCAACACCACCATCGGCATCGCCGGCCTGTGGGACCCGGCCACCGCCATGGGCCTGCCGCGCCAGAGCGAAGACTTCGGCCAGACCCTGGGCTTCTACGGCGTACCGGGCGGCGCCTACTTCGTACTGCCGATCCTCGGCCCGTCGAACATCCGCGACACCGCCGGCCTCGCCGTGGACTACACCGCCGAATCGGCGATCAACTACCTGAACGTGTCGAAAGTCAGCGAAAACCACCCGGAAATCTGGGCGCTGCGTGCAGTCGACAAGCGCTATCAGACCCACTTCCGCTACGGTCAGATGAACTCGCCGTTCGAGTACGAGAAGGTGCGCTACGTGTACACCGAATCGCGCAAACTGCAGATCGCCGAGTAAAATCGGCAGCCACAAAAAAGGCCATTCGATGCGAATCGAATGGCCTTTTTCATTGAGCAGAAGATCAGCCCTTCAGCGCTTTCCAGAGCTTGCCGACGACCGATACAACAGCCAGCACCACCGCACCCGCGACAACCCCCGCCACACCATTGAGCAACACGGGTACTGCAAACCCTACGCTACCCGCCGCTGCGCCTATGCTCTCGATCCAGTGATGCACCACCGGTACGCCATGGGTCAGGATGCCGCCGCCAACCAGGAACATCGCCGCCGTGCCGATCACCGACAGGCCTTTCATCATGTAAGGCGCAGCGCGCAGGATCGCGTTGCCGATGAGTTTCGCCGCAGCGCCAGGTTTCTGGGTCAGCCACAGGCCGAGGTCATCGAGTTTGACGATGCCGGCCACCAGGCCATAAACGCCCACGGTCATGACGATGGCGATACCCGACATCACGATCACTTGCTGGGTCAGCGAAGCCTCGGCCACGGTGCCGAGGGTGATGGCAATGATTTCCGCCGAGAGGATGAAGTCGGTGCGGATTGCGCCTTTGATCTTGTCCTTCTCGTAGGCCACCAGATCGGTCGCAGGATCGGCCACCGCTTCGGTCAACTGCGCATGCTCGGCCTGATCTTCGTCCTTGCCGTGCAGCAGCGGGTGCGCGAGTTTCTCGAAGCCCTCGAAGCACAGATACGCGCCGCCGACCATCAACAGCGGCGTCACCAGCCACGGCACAAAGGCACTGATGGCCAGCGCCGACGGCACCAGGATCAGCTTGTTGACGAACGAGCCCTTGGCCACCGCCCACACCACGGGAATTTCCCGCTCGGCGCGCACGCCAGAGACCTGCTGGGCATTGAGCGCCAAGTCATCGCCGAGCACCCCGGCGGTCTTCTTGGCGGCCATTTTGCTCATCAACGCCACATCATCCAGAACGGTGGCGATGTCGTCGATCAGCACCAGCAAACTGCTTCCTGCCATGAATCTTGTTTCCTTATGTGAATAATGCCGCGCAGCATACCGCGACTGCAGACCACACGGGGCATTGTTGAGCGCCGCGCGAGGCCGGTGCTACCATGCGCAACCGCCAGTACAGGCAAGGAACCACCGGGTTTATGAGCACAATCCGCGAGCGCAACAAAGAACTGATCCTGCGTGCCGCCAGTGAGGAGTTCGCCGACAAGGGCTTCGCTGCGACCAAAACCAGCGACATCGCCGCCAAGGCGGGATTGCCCAAGCCCAACGTCTACTACTACTTCAAGTCCAAGGAAAACCTCTACCGCGAGGTTCTGGAAAGCATCATCGTGCCGATCCTGCAGGCCTCGACTCCGTTCAACCCGGACGGCGTACCGAGCGAAGTGCTGAGCGGCTACATCCGCTCGAAGATCCGCATCTCCCGCGACCTGCCGTTTGCCTCGAAGGTGTTCGCCAGCGAAATCATGCACGGCGCCCCGCACCTGAGCGCCGACCTGGTCGAGCAGCTGAACAGCCAGGCCAAGCACAACATCGACTGCATCCAGAGCTGGATCGACCGCGGCCAGATCGCCCCGATCGACCCCAACCACCTGATGTTCAGCATCTGGGCCGCGACCCAGACCTACGCCGACTTCGACTGGCAGATCTCCGCCGTGACCGGCAAGGAAAAGCTCGACGAGGCCGACTATGAAGCCGCGGCGCAAACCATCATCCGATTGGTCCTCAAGGGCTGCGAACCGGACTGACAGCGCGACACACACGCAAAAAAAATCGCAGGCCTGGCCAAAGCGTCCTGAAGACGTGGCCAGACCTGCGATTTTTTTGTTTCAGGCGTCGCTACCCATCAACCAGCGCAGCGCTTGCGGCAAGGAGGTGCTCCAGTCGTCCGGGAAGGAATGCCCGCCTTCATGGGTACGGGATTTGACTTCGTTGCCGTCACTGAACAGTTTGCGGAAGTCAGTGGCCATCTGCTGATTGCCCGACCCTTCCATCTTGCCGTTGATCACAAACACCCTTTTGCCGTGCGCCTTGCTCACCGTCGGTGTCGGCTGTCGGCCGCCAGGTGACAGCAACAGAGCACCTGCGTAGTCATCCGGATGTTGCGCCAGCAAGGCGCCCGCGTGTTGTGAACCTTGAGAGAAGCCCATCAGGTAGACGTGCTTGCGATCGATGCATTGCTGCGCCTCCAATTGCTTCAAGCCGTTCTGCACCGTCTGATGGGTGCCTTCAAAGCCCGGGCCGATCCAGCGGAAGCTGTCCACCGCATTGATCATCTCGGTACCGTTGATGCCAAGGATAATGGCCCCGGTATCAGCGAGTGGTTGGTAGCTCTCGTCGAGCTCGCCGTTGATACCGTAGCCGTGCAGCCAGACCACCACCGGACGGCACGCCTTGGGCGCGGGAATATCCGCCGACGGGTTGAGCACTGAAATGGCGCCGACCTTGCCGGGAGCGATGGTCTTGTAGCGCTGCTGCGCACTGGCCAATACGGCTTTGTAGGTGGCGGTCTCGCGCAGGTCGGAAAAATCCTCGTCGCCGGCCAGCAATGGGCCGAACCACATGCCACGATCGTCAGCCTCTTGCAGGAAGCGCAAGGCCAGTTTGTCGTCACCACGGCGGGCAAACAGCGCGGCAACCTGATAAGGCGCGAGCATCTGCTTGGGGTCTTCACGAGTGGCCGCCAGATAAACAGCAATGGCCTGCAAGGTATCGGTGTCTTCGAGCTTCTCGGCCCGCGCCATCAATTCAGGAACATCGTCGGCATTGATCAGCGCGGTAACCACCGGGCTCAGCGCCTGGAACGCGATGTCTTCGGCGTCCAGCGGTTCGGCGGCGTGCAGAAAGGGAGTGATGAGGGTCATGGCCGTGGCCAGAGAAAAGCCAAGTAGCGTCTTCACGCTGATCTTCCTTGATACAAAAACGGGGCGGCAGTCTATCGACGCCACCCCGATTCGTCATCACCTCAATACCAACCGGGGTGATTCAGTTCCCGTCAGGCCGCCACCCCCGCATCCGCCCGCAGATCCAGGGCCTCCACAGCCTTGATCGCCACTTGCTCATCGACATCCGACAGATCGCCGCTGATGCCGATCGCTCCCAGCACGTTCCCCGCCTGATCACGAATCAACACACCACCCGGTGCCGGCACGACGCTGCCCTGCCCCATGCTGTTGAGCGCGGCGATGAAGGCCGGGCGTTGTTGCGCGTCCAGCGCCAGCAGGCGCGAGCCCTTGCCCAGGGCGATGGCGCCCCAGGCTTTGCCGATGGCGATGTTCGGGCGCAGCAGGCTGGCGCCGTCTTCGCGTTGCAAGGTGACCAGGTGGCCGCCGGTATCCAGTACTGCAATGGTCAGCGGCGCGGCGGAGATCGCCCGCCCTGCGCTGATGGCTTCGTTGACCAGGTTGACTGCGACTTTCAAGGTTAAAGCGCTCATGGTGCCGTCCTCATTTTGTTATTGGGAAAGCCGTTGGGCTGCGCGTTTGTGCCGCAGCCCGATGCAACAAATAGAACACAATGAATTATTTTTTTGTATACAATAATTCTCGAAAAGCGCTCCATGCGACGAAAAGCCACAGCAGAACAGGCTTCCGACGAATGAAACAGCCGCTTGAGAAAATGGATTGACCTGCGCCGTCCGCCGTGAATACACTCTGCGCAAAGCCACTTGTATACAATTACAAAACGTAAAGAGGCACAAAACCATGAGCAAAATGAGAGCAATCGAAGCCGCCGTTCTGGTGATGCGCCGTGAAGGGGTTGATACCGCTTTTGGCATTCCGGGCGCTGCAATCAACCCGCTGTATTCCGCCCTGCAGAAAGTCGGTGGCATCGATCACGTCCTTGCTCGCCACGTTGAAGGCGCCTCGCACATGGCCGAGGGCTACACTCGCACCAAGGCCGGTAACATCGGCGTGTGCATCGGTACTTCCGGCCCTGCCGGCACCGACATGGTCACCGGTCTGTACAGCGCCTCCGCGGACTCGATCCCGATCCTCTGCATCACAGGGCAAGCCCCTCGCGCCCGTATGCACAAGGAAGACTTCCAGGCGGTCGACATCACCAGCATCGTCAAGCCAGTGACCAAGTGGGCGACCACCGTTCTGGAGCCGGGCCAGGTGCCTTACGCGTTCCAGAAAGCCTTCTTTGAAATGCGCTCCGGCCGTCCAGGCCCAGTGCTGATCGATCTGCCGTTCGACGTGCAGATGGCTGAAATCGAATTCGACATCGACGCCTACCAGCCACTGCCGCTGGCCAAGCCAAGCGCGACTCGCGTGCAGGTTGAAAAGGCCCTGGCACTGCTCGATCAGGCCGAGCGTCCATTGCTGGTCGCCGGTGGCGGCATCATCAATGCCGACGCCAGCGACCTGCTGGTGGAGTTCGCCGAGCTGACCGGCATCCCGGTCATCCCGACCCTGATGGGCTGGGGCACCATTCCGGACGATCACCCGCTGATGGTCGGCATGGTCGGTCTGCAGACTTCGCACCGTTACGGCAACGCCACGATGCTGAAATCCGACGTGGTGCTGGGCATCGGTAACCGCTGGGCCAACCGTCACACCGGTTCGGTCGACGTGTACACCGAAGGTCGCAAGTTCATTCACGTCGACATCGAAGGCACCCAGATCGGCCGCGTGTTCACCCCGGACCTGGGCATCGTTTCCGACGCTGCCGCCGCGCTGACCGTGTTCATCGAAGTCGCTCGTGAATGGCAAGCCGCCGGCAAACTGAAAAACCGCAGTGCATGGCTGCAAGACTGCCAGCAGCGCAAGTCCAGCCTGCAACGCAAGACCCACTTCGACAACGTGCCGGTCAAGCCGCAGCGCGTGTATGAAGAAATGAACCAGGTGTTCGGCAAAGACACCTGCTACGTCAGCACCATCGGTCTGTCGCAGATTGCCGGCGCGCAGTTCCTGCACGTCTACAAGCCGCGTCACTGGATCAACTGCGGCCAGGCGGGCCCATTGGGCTGGACCATTCCGGCAGCGCTGGGCGTGGTGAAGGCCGATCCGAACCGTAAAGTCGTGGCCCTGTCGGGGGACTATGACTTCCAGTTCATGATCGAGGAACTGGCGGTCGGCGCTCAGTTCAATCTGCCGTACATCCACGTCGTGGTGAACAACTCGTACCTGGGGCTGATCCGTCAGGCCCAGCGCGGGTTCGAAATGGACTACTGCGTGCAGCTGTCCTTCGATAACCTGAACGCGCCGGAACTCAACGGTTACGGTGTCGACCACGTCGCGGTTGCCGAAGGCCTGGGCTGCAAGGCGCTGCGTGTGTTCGAACCATCTGAAATCGCCCCTGCCCTGCGCAAGGCCGAACAGATGATCGAAGAGTTCAAGGTGCCGGTGATCGTCGAGATCATTCTGGAGCGTGTGACCAACATCTCCATGGGCACCGAGATCAACGCCGTCAACGAATTCGAAGACCTGGCGCTGGTCGGCAACGATGCGCCAACGGCGATTTCGCTGCTCGATTAAAACTGCTTGCCGTTCGTTCCCGCGCCGGGCGCGGGAACGATCACTCTAACGGGAGACCACCATGCCGCGTTTCGCAGCCAACCTGTCCATGCTGTTCACCGAACAGGATTTCCTTGCCCGTTTCGACGCCGCCGCCAAGGCTGGCTTCAGCGGTGTTGAATACCTGTTCCCCTACGATTTCAGCTCTGCCGAAATCAAGGCCAAACTCGACGCCAACGGTCTGACCCAAGTGCTGTTCAACCTGCCGGCCGGTGACTGGGCCAAGGGCGAGCGCGGTATCGCGTGCCTGCCGGACCGGGTCGAAGAATTCCGTGCCGGGGTCGATCTGGCCATCGCTTACGCACAGGTGCTGGGCAACACCCAGGTCAACTGCCTGGCCGGTATCCGTCCGCAGGGCGTGGACGATGCCACCGTTGAAAAGACCTTCGTCGCCAACCTCAAGTACGCCGCCGACAAGCTGCAAGCCGTCGGTATCAAACTGGTGATGGAAGCGATCAACACCCGCGACATCCCGGGTTTCTACCTGAACAACACGGCGCAGGCCCTGTCGATTCGCGAGCAGGTCGGCAGCGCCAATCTGTTCCTGCAATACGACATCTATCACATGCAAATCATGGAAGGCGATCTGGCCCGCACCCTGCAATCGCACCTGGCCGAGATCAACCATGTGCAGCTCGCCGACAACCCGGGCCGCAACGAGCCGGGCACTGGCGAGATCAACTACCGCTTCCTGTTCGAACACCTCGATCGCATCGGTTATCAGGGCTGGGTCGGCTGCGAGTACAAACCGCTGACCACCACTGAAGCGGGCCTCGGCTGGCTGAAAACCCACAACGCGATCTGACCCCCTATTTGCTTGAGCAAGACAAAAACAAGAGGATTTTCTCATGGCTAAAATCGGATTCATCGGCACCGGCATCATGGGCCACCCAATGGCGGCGAACCTGCAGAAAGCCGGTCACAGCCTGTTCCTGTCGGCGCACCACGACGCCGCCCCTGCCGACCTGGTCGCCGCTGGCGCCGTCGCCCTGGCCAACCCACGCGAAGTGGCGCAGGAAGCTGAATTCATCATCGTCATGGTGCCGGATACCCCGCAGGTCGATGACGTGCTGTTCCGCGCCGACGGCGTCGCTGCCGGCATCGGCAAAGGCAAGGTCGTGATCGACATGAGCTCGATCTCGCCGACCGCCACCAAAGCTTTCGCGGCGAAGATCAACGAAAAAGGCGCGCAATACCTCGACGCTCCAGTGTCCGGTGGTGAAGTCGGCGCCAAGGCTGCGACCCTGAGCATCATGGTCGGCGGCGACGCCGATGCCTTCGAACGCGCACTGCCGCTGTTCCAGGCCATGGGCAAGAACATCACCCTGGTCGGTGGCAATGGCGACGGTCAGACCGCCAAAGTCGCGAACCAGATCATCGTCGCCCTGAACATTCAGGCCGTCGCCGAAGCCCTGCTGTTCGCTTCGAAAAACGGTGCCGATCCGGCCAAGGTGCGTGAAGCGCTGATGGGCGGTTTCGCGTCCTCGAAGATCCTCGAAGTGCATGGCGACCGCATGATCAAAGGCACCTTCGATCCGGGCTTCCGCATCAGCCTGCACCAGAAGGACCTGAACCTGGCCCTGCAAGGCGCCAAGGAGCTGAACATCAACCTGCCGAACACCGCCAACGCCCAGCAAGTGTTCAGCACCTGCGCGGCCATCGGTGGCAGCAACTGGGACCACTCGGCGCTGATCAAGGGCCTGGAACACATGGCCAACTTCTCGATTCGCGACAAGAAGTAAGCCCTGCCCTGCCCCCAGTGTGGAAGCAGCCCTGCTTCCACACTGGACCGAGTTGCCCTTCCAATAACAAGAATTCCGGGAGCCCGCCATGTCGGTCGATCCGCAACAACTGCTGCGCGAGCTGTTTGCCACAGCCATCGACGCGGCCCATCCGAACCAGGTCCTCGAAGCCCATCTGCCTGCCGATCGCAGCGGTCGCGTGATCGTCATCGGCGCCGGCAAGGCTGCCGCTGCCATGGCGCAAGTGGTCGAACGCTGCTGGGAAGGCGAAGTCTCGGGCCTCGTGGTGACCCGCTACGGTCACGGCGCCCCGTGCGAAAAAATCGAAGTGGTCGAAGCCGCGCACCCGGTGCCGGACGCTGCCGGTCTGGCCGTGGCCAAACGGGTGCTGGAACTGGTCAGCCACCTGACCGAAGACGACCGCGTGATTTTCCTGCTGTCCGGCGGTGGCTCTGCCCTGCTGGCGCTGCCGGCCGAAGGCATCACCCTGGCCGACAAGCAGTCGATCAACAAAGCCCTGCTCAAATCCGGCGCGACCATCGGCGAGATGAACTGCGTGCGCAAGCACCTCTCGGCGATCAAGGGCGGACGCCTGGGCAAGGCCTGCTGGCCTGCGACTGTTTATACCTATGCGATTTCCGATGTACCGGGCGACCTCGCCACGGTCATCGCCTCCGGCCCGACCGTGGCCGACCCGAGCACCAGCGCCGAAGCGCTGGCGATCATCAAGCGCTACGGCATCGAGATTCCGGCGTCGGTGCGCAGCTGGCTGCAAAGCCCGGAATCGGAAACCGTCAAACCCGGTGATCCGAGCCTGGCCCGCAGTCACTTCCAGTTGATCGCCCGCCCTCAGCAATCGCTGGATGCGGCGGCGGTGAAATGCCGTCAGGCCGGTTTCAGCACGCTGATTCTCGGCGACCTGGAAGGCGAATCCCGCGAAGTGGCGAAAGTCCACGCCGGCATCGCCCGCCAGATCATTCATCACGGCCAGCCGCTGGCAGCGCCGTGCGTGATCCTCTCAGGCGGCGAAACCACGGTGACCGTGCGCGGCAATGGCCGTGGCGGACGCAACGCCGAATTCCTCCTCAGCCTCACCGACAGCCTCAAGGGCCAGCCGGGCGTCTATGCCTTGGCCGGTGACACCGACGGCATCGACGGCTCGGAAGACAACGCCGGCGCGATCATGACCCCGGACAGCTACGCCCGCGCCGCCGCCCTGGGCCTGAGCGCCAGCGACGAGCTGGATAACAACAACGGTTACGGCTACTTCGAGGCGCTCGATGCGCTGATCGTCACCGAGCCGACCCGCACCAACGTCAACGACTTCCGCGCCATCCTGATCCTCGAGAGCTCTAAATCATGACGCCTGACAAAAAGGTCAAAATCCTCGCCACCCTCGGGCCTGCCGTCGACGGCATTGAAGACATCCGCGAGCTGGTCGAGGCCGGGGTCAATATCTTCCGCCTCAACTTCAGCCACGGCGATCACGCCGACCACGCCAAGCGCTATCAGTGGATCCGCGAAGTCGAGCGCCAGCTCAACTATCCGCTCGGGATCCTGATGGACCTGCAAGGGCCGAAGCTGCGGGTCGGCAAGTTCGCTGACGGCAAGGTTCAGTTGCATCGCGGTCAGGCGTTCCGCCTTGATCTGGACGCGACGCCGGGCGACGAACGCCGGGTGAACCTGCCGCATCCGGAGATCATCGCCGCGCTGGAAGCCGGGATGGACCTGCTGCTGGATGACGGCAAACTGCGTCTGCGCGTCGTCACCAAATACACCGATGCGATCGACACCACCGTGCTCAATGGCGGCGAATTGTCGGATCGCAAAGGCGTGAACGTGCCGCAAGCGGTGCTCGACCTGAGCCCGTTGACCACCAAGGATCGCCGCGACTTGAGCTTCGGTCTGGAGCTGGGTGTGGACTGGGTCGCGCTGTCGTTCGTGCAGCGTCCGCAGGACATTATCGAAGCCCGCGCACTGATCGGCGACAAGGCGTTCCTGATGGCGAAGATCGAGAAGCCGTCGGCCGTCGAGCAACTGCGCGAAATCGCCGAACTGAGCGACGCGATCATGGTGGCTCGCGGTGACCTCGGCGTGGAAGTGCCGGCCGAGAGCGTGCCGCAAATCCAGAAAAACATCATCACCACATGCCGCCAACTCGGCAAACCGGTGGTGGTGGCGACGCAGATGCTCGAATCGATGCGCTTCTCCCCGGCGCCGACCCGCGCCGAAGTCACCGACGTTGCCAATGCCGTGGCCGAAGGCGCCGATGCGGTGATGCTGTCGGCCGAAACCGCGTCCGGCGAGTACCCGCTGGAAGCCGTGCAGATGATGAGCAAGATCATCCGCCAGGTGGAGAACGGTCCGGATTACCAGACCCAACTCGACGTCAGCCGGCCGAAAGCCGAAGCGACCGTGTCCGATGCGATCAGTTGCGCGATCCGTCGCATCAGCAACGTGCTGCCGGTGGCGGTACTGGTCAATTACAGCGAGTCCGGTGCATCGAGTCTGCGTGCGGCGCGGGAGCGGCCAAAGGCGCCGATCCTCAACCTGACACCGAACCTGCAGACCGCCCGCCGTCTGAGCGTGGCGTGGGGCATTCATTCGGTGGTCAATGATCGCCTGCGTCAGGTGGATGAGGTGTGCTCGACCGCGCTGGAAATCGCTCAGGCTCAAGGAATGGCCGAGCGTGGCGATACGTTGCTGATCACCGCGGGTGTGCCGTTTGGGCAACCGGGGTCGACTAATTCGCTGCGGATCGAAACATTGATTTAAGTAACACCTGTGTGGCGCGGGAGCGTGCTCCCGTCGCTCGGCATGACGGTTTCCACAAGAGACACCGCATTAGCCGGGTACGAGCTCCCTCGCCACAGCTTCAAGCAAGACCTTTTGATTTCCCCACTGCCCAGATTCTCCAGACATGCCTGCCAACCATTTCAACACCCACTGCCCCGACTGGGCCGAGGCCTTGCTCAACGGCTTCAGTCAGATATTCCTCCAGCGCCATCCGCTGTGTGGACTCCTGTGCCTTTTGGCCATTTTATTCACCGCGCCGGTGCTGTTCGCCGGCGCGCTGCTCGGCGCGGTCGCCGGTTTGCTCACCGCGCAACGCCGCAACTATGCCAAGGCGGATCGCCAGGCCGGACTGTTCAGCTACAACGGCGTGCTGGTCGGCCTGTTGCTGAGCCTGTATTTCCCCTGGTCGCCGATGCTGCCACCGCTGATTCTGGCGGCCGGTGGTCTGAGCGCGATGATCACGCAGCAGTGGCTCAAACGCGCACGCCTCACTGAATACCTGCCCGCCTACACTGCGCCGTTCGTGTTGCTGAGCTGGGTATTCCTGTGTTTCGCCGAGCCTTCGACGCCGGCACCGGCACTTGAACTGAACACCCTGAACCTGCTCGGTGCTGCCCTGAAAGGCTTTGGTCAGGTGATGTTCCTCGACCATCCGTTGGCCGGTGGATTGATCGCTGCCGGTTTGCTGATCGCCGATCGCCGAGCCTTCGCCTGGGCGCTGTTGGCTTCGGTGATTGGCCTCGGTTCCAGCCTGTTGCACCACGACAGCCAGGTCGCGCTGCTGGGTCTGGGCGGCTACAACGCGGTGCTCGCCGCCCTCGCCTTCAGCGCACAACGCCAGCAACCGTGGTTGCCGCTGTTCGGCATCGGCCTGGCACTGTTGTTGACGCCACTGTTCAGCGCCCTGGGTCTGGCGACCCTCACGGCGCCCTTCATTCTCGCCTGCTGGCTGCTGCGCACCGGCATTCGCCTGATGCGCCAACCGCAGATCAACGCCGCGCCTTGCGCTAACGGGGAGAATCAACCTAGGCTGCGCTGATTGATGGCCAAGGCGATGTGCATGAACGGTAACAACACGTGGCGTGATCGCCTGTACGTGATCATTTTCCAGACCGACACGGTGGCTGGCCGCCGTTTCGACAAGACCCTGCTGCTGATCATCTTCGCCAGTCTGGTGATCGTGATCCTCGACAGCATCGACGACGTCCACCAGAACTACGCCAATGTGCTGGCGTATATCGAATGGGGCTTCACGGTCATCTTCCTCGGCGAGTACCTGCTGCGCCTGTACTGCTCGCCCAAACCGCTGCGCTACGCCTTCAGTTTCTACGGGCTGGTGGACTTGCTGGCGATCGTGCCCGGCATCCTCGCGCTGTATTACAGCGATGCCCAGTACCTGCTGATCATCCGGGTGATCCGGATGCTGCGGATCTTCCGCGTACTCAAGCTCGGCCCGTACCTGAAACAGGCGCATTACCTGCTCGATGCCCTGCGCGGCAGCAAGCAGAAAATCCTCGTGTTCCTGCTCAGCGTCTGCACCCTGGTCACGGTGTTCGGCACCTTGATGTACGTGGTCGAAGGCCCGGAACACGGCTTCACCAGCATTCCCAAAGGCATCTATTGGGCTATCGTGACCCTGACCACCGTGGGTTACGGCGACATCGTGCCCAAGACCGTTCTCGGCCAGGTGATTTCGTCGCTGGTGATGGTGACTGGTTACTCGATCATCGCCGTGCCCACCGGGATTTTCACCGCTGAACTGGCCACGGCCATGCGCGGGGGTCAGTTGCAGCACGACTGCCCGGTGTGCACAAAAAACAACCATGAACAGGAAGCGTCGTTCTGCTCCCGTTGTGGCAATGCGCTGTTCAAGAAAATGGAATAAGCAAAGTTCTTTTTAATCTTTAAGTGACTATGCGCGCCCCGCTATAGTCGCTGGCAAATGGCCTCATCTTTGTAAAGACACCCCCTACAGAACAAGGAATGCGCAGTGAAAAAACTCTTTGGCGCCTCACTTCTCGCCGCTGGTCTTGCCTTCGGTAGCGTCGCTCAAGCCGCACCGACCCTGCTCAACGTTTCCTACGACGTGATGCGCGATTTCTACAAGGACTACAACGCTGCGTTCCAGAAACACTGGCAGGCCGAACACAAAGAGAGCATCACCGTGCAGATGTCTTTCGGTGGCTCAAGCAAGCAGGCGCGCTCGGTCATCGACGGCCTGCCGGCTGACGTCATTACCATGAACATGGCCACCGACATCAACGCCCTGGCGGACAACGGTCAACTGGTGCCGAAAGACTGGGTCACCCGTCTGCCGAACAACAGTGCGCCGTTCACTTCGGCCACTGTGTTCATCGTCCGCAAAGGCAACCCGAAAGCCCTGAAAGACTGGCCGGACCTGCTCAAGGACGGCGTGCAGGTGATCGTGCCGAACCCGAAAACCTCGGGTAACGGCCGCTACACCTACCTGTCGGCGTGGGGCTATGTGCTGAAAAACGGCGGTGACGAGAACAAGGCGAAAGACTTCGTCGGCAAGCTGTTCAAGCAAGCGCCAGTGCTGGACACCGGTGGCCGCGCCGCGACTACCACGTTCATGACCAACCAGATCGGCGACGTGCTGGTGACCTTCGAGAACGAAGCCGAAATGATCGCCCGCGAGTTCGGCCGCGACCAGTTCGAAGTCATCTACCCAAGCGTCTCCGCCGAAGCCGAGCCGCCGGTGTCGGTGGTCGACAAAGTCGTCGAGAAGAAAGGCTCTCGCGCCGCTGCCGAGGAATACCTGAAGTACCTGTGGTCGCCGGAAGGCCAGGAGATCGCCGCCGCCAACTACCTGCGTCCACGTGACCCGGCGGTACTGGCCAAGTACACCGACCGCTTCCCGAAAGTCGACTTCCTGTCGGTCGAGAAGACCTTCGGCGACTGGCGCACCGTGCAGAAGACCCACTTCAACGATGGCGGGATCTTCGACCAGATCTACAGCGGCCAGTAAGGCGTGAGCTGACATGAAAAAGGCGACCTGAAGAGGTCGCCTTTTTTATGCGTTCACATCGGCGGTTTCACGCCATCCTTGCCGGCCGAGATCGATTGCGCGGTCAACGTGCCGTCCGCACTCTGGGTGACGAAGGTGACGATCTTCACCCCAACCTTGAGCAGGCTGCGATCGCCGGGCGCCAGGTTGACGATCGGCACATCCTCCGGCACCAGGATCTTCTGCTGGCCGCCCTTGTAGTTGACGGTCAGCACCCGGCCGTTGCTCACCACCAGATCGCCGACGCTGCCATTGGTCATGCTGCTGCCCTTGGCCAGGTCGAACGGCCGATGGCCATCGCCGCTGCCGGCCAGCTCCGGCGGGAAGACATGCACCTCCAGCGCCTTGAGCGTCCCATCCTCCTGGGGAATGGCTGCCGAGCCAATGTAACTGCCGGGCTTGATGTCTTCGATATTGGCCAGGGTAACCGCGCGGACCTTGGTGTCCGGGGTCAACTGAACCACCACGTTTTCACCGCTGTTGACGTGAACCTTGAGCGACTCGGGGCTGACCCCGGTAATTTCGCCGCGCACGCCAATGCGCATCCCCGGGGCGTCACCGGCGTAGACGCTGCCGGCGCTGAGCACGCCGATCAATGCAAGAGTCGTGGTGTGGCGAAGCAGCTGACGAAACATCGCAATCCTCCGGTTGTTCGCAGGTGGAAATCCACTGACAACATAAGCACGCTATCGAACAAGATGTAAGTGAATGTATCATCGCCCCTCCCCGGTCGGACGCAAGGTTCGCCGATGGACGACACCTCACCGGCCGCCACCTATTCCGCAACGGAATAACTGATATCGATCCAAGGCTTCTACCGCCGGCCCGGTTCGTCCCTTAGCCTCACCGCATTCCTTTTCGCTGGATCGAGAAACCCTATGACCGCCACAACTCACGCAATGACCCGAGGCATGGTGCTGCTGTTCGCTTTCTGCTGCGGCGCCATCGTTGCCAACATCTACTACGCCCAGCCGATCATCGGCCTGATTGCCCCGGACATCGGTCTGACCGACACCATGGCCAGCTTCATCGTGTCGCTGACCCAGATCGGTTATGCGCTGGGCCTGTTTTTCCTGGTGCCGCTGGCGGATCTGCTGGAAAACCGCCGCTTGATGATCATCACCACGGTGGTGGCGATTGCCAGTCTGCTCGGGGCGGCGTTCACCGATCAGCCCAATGTGTTCCTGCTGATTTCGTTGCTGGTGGGTTTCAGCTCGGTGTCGGTGCAGGTGCTGATTCCATTGGCGGCGCATCTGGCACCGGAAGAATCCCGTGGCCGGGTGGTCGGCGGGATCATGGGCGGTCTGCTGCTGGGCATTCTGCTGGCGCGGCCGGTGTCGAGCGTAGTCGCCGACCATTTTGGCTGGCGGGCGATGTTCATGATCGCGGCAGGGTTGATGGCGGCAATCAGCGTCGTCCTGGCGTTGACCGTGCCCAAGCGCCAACCGGATCACAGCGCTTCCTACGGCCAGTTGCTCGGATCGTTGTGGACACTGCTGCGCAAGCAACCGGTGCTGCGTCAGCGGGCGTTCTACCAGGCCTGCATGTTCGCCACCTTCAGCTTGTTCTGGACCGCCGTGCCACTGGAACTGGCGCGCAACCATGGCCTGTCCCAGAGTGAAATCGCGATCTTCGCCCTGGTCGGCGCCATCGGTGCGATTGCCGCGCCGATCAGCGGACGCCTGGCCGACGCCGGCCACACTCGCGTCGCCTCGCTGCTGGCCATGCTGTTCGCCAGCCTGAGCTTCCTGCCCGCCTTCATCCACCCGGCCTACAGCGTGATAGGCCTGGCCGTGACCGGCGTCGTGCTCGACTTCTGCGTGCAAATGAACATGGTACTCGGCCAGCGCGCGGTCTACTCCCTCGACGCCAAAAGCCGCGGTCGCCTCAACGCGCTGTACATGACCAGCATCTTCATCGGCGGTGCCTTCGGCTCGTCGATCGCCAGCGCGGTGTATGAGCACGGCGGCTGGCTGTGGATCGTGATCGTCGGCAGCGTGTTCCCGTTACTGGCACTGGTGCGGTTCTTGAGTGTTTCGCAAAAGGGTGTTTTGGCGACTGCCTAGAAACTTGAAAGCACTGTCGGATCGCTGATCCGACAGTGCCTGATGCTCAATGCCGAACCAGTTTTTCCATGGCGGCATCCGCCAGAAAGGAAGAGCGGCTTTTGACATTATGTTCTCGCACGTAGCGGTCAATCCGCTGGATGACGTAACCGGGCAGTGTCACATTGACCTTTTCGGTCTTGCCCATGTAGGGCGAGATGTCCAGCTCCAGCATGCCCCAACCCATGTCCGCGAACTCTGGATTGTTGCGATGAGCAGCCGCAGAAGTCGGCATCGG
Organism: Pseudomonas sp. GW822-FHT03F04; assembly: GCF_058801405.1. NCBI lineage: Bacteria > Pseudomonadati > Pseudomonadota > Gammaproteobacteria > Pseudomonadales > Pseudomonadaceae > Pseudomonas > Pseudomonas sp. GW822-FHT03F04. Next base: position 566,125 of record NZ_JBXANF010000004.1, on the reverse strand, counting down.
AATCGAATCACCTTCCGCTGCAATCTCCTGCAGCATGATGTGTGCAATCTCGACGGCAGCGTTGTAGGCATCCTCAAACGTATCTCCGGCCGTCACAGCGCCGGGAATATCGGGGATCTGAATACCGATGGCGGTGTTCTCGTCGCCCCACTCGATGCAGATTGGATATTGCATTACGGATCTCCTTTGTAACTGGCTGGCGGGTTGTGCAACCCGGCACGCCTCCTGATGCTCTTGACCGTTCCGACCGGCAAATCCTTTTTCGGGTGAGGAACGGGAATCGTGTAAGGGTTGTAACGGTGCGTGAAGATGTGATGACTGCCGGTAACCCGATCCAGCGTCCAGCCTGCCTCCTCCAGCTCCTTGATCAATAACCTGCTCTGCACCAAGCGTCTCCTTGCTTCGGCCAAACAAAAGTAACCCTAGAGTTATATTTACTCAAGCACAGAAATTCGCAGAACGACGGTCGGTTATGTTGCAGCGTGTTTTCCAGAACCGTTGCAATCACCGCATGCCGTTTGAGGACGCCACGCACAACCCGCATTACACTCAGCACCCTCACCCCATCAAAACCGCCCGAACAATCCGCCCCCCCCCAAGGAGTTGCCATGACCCGTCGTACCTTCCTCATCACCGGCGCCAGCAAGGGTATCGGGCGGGCGCTGGCCGAGCATCTGGATCGGGCCGGGCATCGGGTGGTGGGGATTGCCCGTAAGCCGGATCTGAGTTTCCCGGGGATTCTGTTTCCGCTGGACCTGAGTGATCGCAAGCTCGCCGGTGAAGTGCTGGCGGATCTGGCGCGCACTTATGAGTTCGACGGACTGGTGAACAATGTCGGGCTGGTGCGACCGCAAGCGTTGGGGGAGATCGATCTCGATGCGTTCGACGACGTGATGCGGGTCAACCTGCATTCGGCCTTGCAGGCGACTCAGGCATTGTTGCCGGGCATGCGCACGCGCGGCTGGGGTCGGGTGGTGAACATTTCCAGCCTGACCGTGCTCGGTATCTCTCAGCGCACCGCGTATGCGGCGGCGAAAGCGGCGCTGGTCAGTTTCACGCGCTCGTGGGCGCTGGAGCTGGCGCAGACCGGGATTACCGTCAACGCCGTCGCGCCGGGACCGACCGAGACAGAACTGTTTCGCGCCAACAACCCGCCGGGCAGCGAAGGTGAAGCGCGGTATCTGGCCGGGGTGCCGATGGGCCGTCTCGGGCAACCGGAAGAGATCGCTTCGGCCATTGCCTTTCTGTTGTCCGAACAAAGCGGATTCATCACCGGGCAGACCTTGTTTGTCGACGGCGGCGCCTCGGTCGGCAAAGCCGCGTTCTGATCACTGGCACAGGGACACCCGATGGACCGCCTCGCCGCCATGGAAACCTTTGTCTACGTCGTGGAAACCGGTTCGTTTTCCGCTGCCGCCCGGCGGCTGAATATCGGTCAGCCGGCCGTGTCGAAAACCATCGCCCAACTCGAAACCCGACTCGCCGTGCGCCTGCTGTTGCGCTCGACCCGAGGCCTGACGCCGACAGAAGCCGGGCTGGCGTTTTTCGAACGGGCCAAACGCACCCTCGAAGAAGCCGACGAGGCCGACAATGCAGCTCGCGGCGCCGCCAGCGGCCTGAGTGGCAACCTGCGCATCAGCACCGCCGTCACCTTCGGCCGGATGCATGTGGTTCCACACCTGGGGCCGTTCCTCGATCAACACCCGCAGCTCAATGTCGACCTGCTGCTCGACGACCAGAACATCAACCTCGTGGAAGAAGGCATCGACGTTGCCCTGCGCCTGGGCCCGCTCAGCGACTCCGGCCTGACCGTACGCAAGATCGCCGAATGCCGGCGCGTCGTGCTGGGCACGCCGGCCTACTTTGCCAGTCACGGTAAACCCGCCTGCCCTGCCGATCTGACCCAACATCGCGCCGTCATCTACAACCGCGGCGGTGGCGCGACCTGGCATTTCAACAAGGATGGCGAAGAACAGTCCGTGACCGTCAATGGCCGCCTGCGCGTCAGTGCTGCCGAAGGTTTGCGTGAGGCGGTTCTCGCCCATCAGGGCCTGGGGCTGGGCTCGGAATGGATGTTTGCGCCGGAACTGGCCAGTGGCGCAGTGAAGGCTGTCATGAGCGACTGGGTGTTGCCGAAGCAGGAGCTGTGGGCGGTGTTTCCGACGGGACGGATGGCCAGCGCCAAGGCGCGGGCGTTTGTTGAATATGTGCAGGGGGTGTTGGCGGAAATGTCGTAAAACCAGCACTCGTTTCGTTTATTGCGATTTTCGCTTATTTCGAATAACGTTCCGGCATTCCTCATTCCCAAAGCCGGACTCGCCATGTCGACCGTTATTCATCCCTCGATCAGCCTCCCTGTAGAACGCGAAGTAAAAGCCGCCATTGAAGGGCAGCGCGCTCTGGCTGCTTACCTCGCGACCCATTTCGAGACTCAGCACATCCAGATTTTCGACGAGCGGAACGAAGCTCATCGCGTCGAACTTCCCACCTCGGCCCTGCGCCTGCTGATCGACATTCTGGCGGAGCTGGCAGCCGGCAACGCGGTCCAGGTCGTTCCGGTGCATGCCGAATTGACGACCCAGGAAGCCGCCGACCTGCTCAACGTCTCACGTCCACACCTCATAAAACTGCTGGAAAGCGGCGAGTTGTCCTACCACAAAACAGGCAAGCACCGACGTGTGCGCTTTGCCGATCTGATGGACTATAAGAACCGGCGCACCACCGCCAGCGAGCAGGCAATGGCGCTTCTCGCGGAACAAGCCCAGGCGTTAAGGACAGGATACGAGTGAGGCATTCCTCTTTCACTGCTGCCTCGCCAATGAAAAGCCGATGCATGCGTCTTGTACCCCGCCCCCTTGAGAGACTTCCTCATGTGGCTTGCCCTCTCAGGACGATTTCGGGCGCGATGGACCCAGGAGATTCACTGCGAATGGAAACGCAATCTGCTGAAGAACCGCCCTGACCTGACGATGGAACAGCTGGATCGTACGTCCGGCCTGATGGATCAAGCGATACCCGACGCCTGCGTCCATGACTATGAAGATCTGATTACCGGACTCACGTTGCCTGACTGCGATGATCGTCATGTTCTGGCAGCGGCCATCCGTTGCGGCGCAAGTGTGATAGTGACCTTCAACCAGAAAGACTTTCCATGCAAAACGCTGGAGCCTTTCGGCATCGAGGCGCAGCATCCGGACGAGTTCGTCGATAACCTCTTTGGGCTTGATCCTGCAGCTGTGGTTGCTGCGGCCCAAAAGCAGCGTCGGCAGCTGAAAATGCCTGCCATGGACGTCGAAACCTTTCTTGATCTACTGCAACGACAAGGCCTGGTTAAGTCGGTCCAGGCACTCAGCGGCTATCACGTGATCCTTTGAAAGTTCATTACCCCACACAGCAAAACGGCGATCCAAAGATCGCCGTTTTCCATTACTCCCCGAACTGCTTGCCCAGCCCCGCCGGTACGCCGTGGATATTGGTTTCTTCCCACGGTCCGTTCGGGCTGATCGAGCGGCTCCAGCCGTTGTTCCAGCGGTAGTAGGTGCGCTGGCGGTAGAAGGTGTTGGTCTGGTCATCCAGCACATACACGCCCAGCTTCTGATCCCAGTGGCTATTGCCGCCCGGTGGTGGGGCGAAGCTGGCGGAGGTGCGTGGGGCCGGTTTCGCGGGTTTGGCCGGGATGCCCGGTTTGCCCGGCGTCGGGGTGGTCGACGGGGTCGGGCCGGGTTGTGATGGCGGAATCGGCGGCAGCCTTGTGGTCGGCTCCGGTCGTTGCACCGCACATGCGCTCAAGCCCAGGGCCAGTGTGAGGACTGTGATTCGGGCGATGGCGTTCATGGCGGTGCTTTCCTGTTGGTTCCGGCTATTTGTCCGGGCTGTCGATGGTCAGTTTTTGTGGCGCGGTGGTGCTGCTGGCCAGAGGCCCGCTGCGGCCGACCCACTCACCGGCGGTCGGTTGACCGGCTCGGGAGATGCGCGCAACCAGTTGGACTTCGGGGAAGTTCGACAGTTTCAATTGCGGCATCATTGCGTCGGCATCGCCCAGTTCGACAGTCACCGGCAGGTCGGCGACGGTCAGTCGCTTGGCGGCCAACGGTGCTGGAGGGCCAGACACTGCACGGGCGAAGATGAACACGCTGTCACCCGGTTGCACCTTGCCCTTGAGCTCGGCGGCCAGATCGACGCTGACCTTGAGCAGCGCGGTTTTCGCGACCGGAGCCTGGGCGACCTTACCGCCGCTGGCCTCAAGTTTTTCAGTGGCGCGGGCGATGCCGCCTTGCAGAGGCTCACGGGATTTGTCTTCCGGCGGCAGTTGCGCCAGCAGACGGTTCCAGTAATCGATGGCTTGCTGATAGCGCTCGCCTTCGAATGCGGCGATGCCCAGCAGGCCGAGGCTGGTAACTTCTTTCGGATCAGCCTTCAGTGCTTCGTCAGTCAGGGCCTGAATCTTCTCCGACCACTTCTTGCCATCGGCGAAGTACTGCGCCTGCGCCCACTGGCCGAGCAGTTCCGGCTGACGACCGGCCAGGTTGGCGGCGCGTTCGAACATCTTCGCCGCGTCTGCCGGACGATCCTGAGCCATGTAGGTACGACCGAGGAAGTACAGGCCTTCGGCGGAATCCGGTTGCGCGGCCACGGCGCGTTCCAGACGCTGGGTCATCTCTTCCATCGACTGCGGCGCCTGGGCGAATTCCCGGGTCAGTTCGACTTTGTCGGCGGCACCAAAATGCATATAGAGGCCCAGGCCCAACACCGGCACCAGCACGGCCGCCAGCAGCGGCAATGGTTTGCCCAGACGCGAAACCCGCGCTGGAGCCACGCCCTCGGTGTCGGCCAGCAGTTCCCGCGCCGCTTCGGCACGGCCGCTGTCCATTTGCGCGGCATCGAGAACACCCTCGGCCTGCTGCGATTGCAACTCGGCGACACGTTCCTGATACAGCGCGACGTTCAGGGCAGTCCGATCCTCTTCACGCTGGGCGCGACGTTCACGCAGAACGGGGATCAGCAGAAAACTCAGGGCGACCAGAAGCAACAGCCCTGCGGCAAGCCAGAAATCAATCATTCTTGGTTTTTATCCAACAGTTGGTCGAGGCGCTGACGCTCTTCAGGGGACAGCGATTGCGGAGTCTCGGCACGTTGCCCGCGACGGCGGCGGACGATCACGGCGATGACGACAAAACCGCCGAGCAACAATCCGGCGGGGCCAAACCACAGCAGCGCGGTCTTGGCATTGAGCGCCGGTTTGTAGCGCACGAAATCACCGTAGCGGTCGACCATGAAGTCGATGATCTGCTGATTGTCCTTGCCCTCGCCGAGCATGCGGAAAATCTCTTTGCGCAGGTCGGCGGCAATCGGCGCGTTGGAATCGGCGATGTCCTGGTTCTGGCATTTGGGGCAACGCAGTTCCTTGGTCAACTCACGGAAACGCTCGCGATCGCCTTCTTTGGCGAACTCGTAGGTGTCGATGGCGGCGTGAGCCACACCCGCCAGACTCAAGCCCAACACCATGGCGGCTAAAAAGCGCTTCATGGCTTGGCCTCGTCAACCAGCGCCTGATACTTGGCCGCCAGTTTTTCGCGCCAGACCTGCTCGTCGATCACCCCGACGTACTTGTCGCGGATGATGCCCTTGGCGTCGATGAAGAAGGTTTCCGGTGCGCCGTAGACACCGAGGTTCAGGCCCAGGGAGCCTTCGTCGTCGCGGATGTCCAGTTGATACGGATTGTGGAATTCGGCCAGCCACTTCAACGCATCGGCGTTGGTGTCCTTGTAGTTGATGCCGTAGATCACCACGCCGCGCTCGGCGAGTTTGTTCAGCACCGGGTGCTCGACCCGGCAGGAAATGCACCAGGTGCCCCAGACGTTGACCAGCGCCGGTTTGCCGAGAATGTCAGCTTTGGTCAGGGTCTTGTCGCCCTGCACCGCCGGCAGGGAAAACTCCGGGAACGGTTTGTTGATCATCGCCGACGGCAGCTCCGCTGGATCCAGGTACAGACCGCGATAAAGGAATACGGCCACCAGCAGGAAAATCGCCAATGGCACCAGCATCAACCAACGTCTCATGCAGCGGCTCCTTCCATGCCCAGCGCTTCACGCACCTTGGCTTTGACCTTGACCCGGTAGCGCCGATCCAGCGCTGCGAGCAAACCACCGAAACCGGTCAGCAGACCACCGAACCAGATCCAGCGCACAAACGGTTTGACGTGTACCCGCACTGCCCAGGCGCCATCGCCCAGTGGCTCACCCAATGCGACGTAGAGGTCGCGGGTGAAACCGGCGTCGATCCCGGCTTCGGTCATCATCGAACTCTGCACGGTGTACAGGCGTTTTTCCGGGTGCAGCACGCTGATTTCCCGGCCATCGCGGATCACCCGGATGGTGCCTTTGTCGGAGGTGAAGTTCGGGCCTTCAAAATGTTTGGCGCCTTCAAACACGAACTGATAACCGGCCAGTTCCATCGACTCGCCCGGCGCCAGACGCAGGTCGCGTTCGGCACTGTTCTGGCTCGACAACACCACGCCCAGGGCGCAGACGGCGATGCCGAGGTGAGCGAGTTGCATGCCCCAGTAGCTGCGGGTCAGAGTTGGCAGACCTTTGATCAGGCCTTTGTGGCGGGTCTTGTCGAAGATGTCGCGCACGCCGGCCAGCAACACCCAGGCCGCCAGCAGGAACGTCGCCAGCACCGCCCAGTTGAAATCGCCATAGGCAACACCGGCCACCACGGCCAGCGCCACGCTGCCCAGCAGCACCGGAGTGAGCATGCTGACCAGCCATTTCACCGGTGTGTCTTTCCAGCGCACGATCACACCGACCGCCATCACCACCATCAGCAAGGCCATCAACGGAATGAACAGCGCGTTGAAATACGGCGGGCCGACCGACAACTTGGCGCCGCTGATGGCATCGAGAATCAGCGGATACAGCGTGCCCAGCAGGATCATCGACGCAGCCACCACCAGCACCAGGTTGTTGCCCAGCAGCAGGGTTTCCCGCGACCACAGGTTGAAACCGACCTGGCTCTTGACCACCGGGGCGCGCAAGGCAAACAGCGTCAGCGAACCACCGACCACGAACAACAGGAAGATCAGGATGAACACGCCGCGCTCCGGATCGGAGGCAAACGCGTGCACCGACGTCAGCACGCCGGAACGCACGAGGAAGGTGCCGAGCAGGCTCAGGGAGAAGGCGGCAATCGCCAGCAACACCGTCCAGCTCTTGAACACGCCACGTTTTTCCGTGACTGCCAGCGAGTGGATCAGCGCCGTGCCCACCAGCCAAGGCATGAACGAGGCGTTTTCCACCGGGTCCCAGAACCACCAGCCGCCCCAGCCGAGTTCGTAGTAAGCCCACCACGAACCGAGGGTGATGCCGATGCCGAGGAAAGCCCAGGCGACGATGGTCCACGGACGCGACCAGCGTGCCCATGCCGCATCGAGACGGCCGCCGAGCAGTGCGGCGATGGCGAACGCGAAGGCCACCGAGAAACCGACATAGCCCATGTACAGCATCGGCGGGTGGACGATCAGGCCGATATCCTGCAACAACGGATTGAGGTCACGACCGTCGGCCGGGATCTGCGGCAGGATCCGCGAAAACGGGTTGGAGGTGAGGATCAGGAACAACAGGAATCCGGTGCTGATCATGCCCATCACCGCCAGCACGCGGGCGAGCATGACTTGCGGCAGTTGCCGGGAGAACACCGACACCGCGAAGGTCCAGCCCCCGAGGATCAAGGCCCACAGCAGCAGCGAACCCTCGTGGGCGCCCCACACCGCGCTGAACTTGTAGTACCACGGCAGCGCGCTGTTGGAGTTCATCGCGACGTAAGCCACGGAGAAATCGTCGGTCATGAACGCGTAGGTCAGGACGCCAAAGGCAAACAACAGGAACGCAAACTGCCCCCACGCCGCTGGCTGGGCGAGGCCCATCCACAGACGGTCGCCGCGCCAGGCACCGAGCAACGGCACCACGGCCTGCACCAGCGCGAAACACAGCGCCAGGATCATGGCCAGATGGCCCAACTCAGGAATGAAAATGCTGGATGTCATCGATCAACCCTCCTTCGCAGGGGTTGGCGCGGATTGACCGCTGTCCTTCAGTGCTTTGGTCACTTCCGGCGGCATGTATTTCTCGTCGTGCTTGGCCAGCACTTCATCGGCGACCACGACGCCGTCGGCGTTGAGCTTGCCCAGTGCGACGATGCCCTGCCCTTCGCGGAACAGGTCCGGCAGGATTCCACGATAGGTGATGGTCACGGACTTGTTGAAGTCAGTGACCACGAATTTGACGTCCAGGGAGTCCGAGGAGCGTTGCAGCGAACCTTTCTCGACCATGCCGCCGGCGCGGATGCGGGTGTCCTGCGGCGCTTCACCGTTGGCGATCTGGGTCGGGGTGTAAAACAGATTGATGTTCTGCTGCAGGGCGCTCAGGGCCAGGCCGACGGCAGCGCCGACCCCGACCAGAATCGCCAGAATGATGATAAGACGCTTTTTGCGCAGCGGATTCACTTGCCGTTCTCCCGGCGCAGACGACGCGCCTCTTGTTGCAGATACCGCTTGCGGGCCAGGATCGGCGCCGCCACGTTGAGGGCCAGCACCGCCAGGCAGATGCCGTAGGCCGACCAGACATACAGGCCGTGATGGCCCATGGCGAGGAAGTCGCCGAATGACGCGAAACTCATCGAGCGGCCTCCAGGCTGTTCTGCACTTCTTCTTTCACCCAACTGGCGCGGGCTTCGCGCTTGAGCACTTCAAGGCGCATGCGCAGCAACAGCACGGCGCCGAAGAAACAGTAGAAACCCAGCACCGTCAGCAGCAGCGGCAGCCACATTTCGGCCGGCATCGCCGGTTTTTCGGTGAGGGTGAAAGTCGCGCCCTGGTGCAGGGTGTTCCACCACTCCACCGAGTATTTGATGATCGGGATGTTGATCACGCCGACGATGGCCAGCACCGCGCAGGCCTTGGCGGCGCTGTCGCGATTGCTGATGGCGTTGCCCAGGGCGATCACGCCGAAATACAGGAACAGCAGAATCAGCATCGAGGTCAGGCGCGCGTCCCAGACCCACCACGAACCCCAGGTCGGTTTGCCCCAGATCGCCCCGGTGACCAGCGCCACGGCGGTCATCCACGCGCCGATCGGTGCGGCACATTGCAGGGCGACGTCGGCCAGTTTCATCTTCCACACCAGCCCGACCACACCGCACACCGCCAGCATCACGTAGATCGACTGAGCGAGCATCGCAGCGGGTACGTGGATGTAGATGATGCGAAAGCTGTTGCCTTGCTGATAGTCCGGCGGCGCGAAGGCCAGGCCCCAGACGACGCCAACGGTGATCAGCAGCAACGCGGCAATGCTCAACCACGGCAACAGCCTGCTGCTGATGCCATAGAACCACTTGGGCGAGCCGAGCTTGTGAAACCAGGTCCAGTTCATACTGTTTCCATCACGGGTGCCGCTCATCGGTGTGAGCAGTCTCAGGGTCTTTGCTGGTTAAATTTTAACCAGACCTCATTATTCGCCGACGCTGATCTTCAGGCCAGCAGCTATTGCAAAGGGTGTCAGGGTTATCGCCAGGGCGGTCAGGCTGCCAAGCCACAACAGATAACCCATCGCCGGCATGCCTTGCAGTGCCGCCTGCAAGGCGCCACTGCCGAGGATCAACACCGGGATGTACAACGGCAGAATCAGCAGCGCCAGTAACAGGCCACCGCGTTTCAGACCGACCGTCAGCGCCGCGCCCACCGCGCCGAGCAAGCTCAGCACCGGTGTACCCAGCAACAACGAAAGCAGCAATACCGGCAGACACGCAGCCGGCAACCCGAGCATCAACGCCAGTAACGGCGAGAGCAAAACCAGTGCCAGCCCGGAAAAAAGCCAGTGTGCCAGCACCTTGGCCAATACCAGAAGTGGCAGGGGGTGCGGCGAAAGGACCCACTGTTCAAGGGATCCATCTTCGAAATCACTGCGGAAAAGCCCGTCCAGCGAGAGCAGGACCGACAAGAGAGCCGCCACCCAGACTAACCCCGGGGACAAGTTTTGCAATACTTGAGTTTCCGGTCCGACGGCCAGCGGGAACAGCGCGATGACGATGGCGAAGAAAATCAGCGGATTGGCCAGCTCCGCCGGGCGGCGGAACAGCAGTCGGGATTCACGGGCAACCAGCAGGCCGAACACACTCATACCGCCCAATTCCCCAGATCGATGTCGCGATAACCGGCCGGCATCCGGCTCAGCGTGTGATGGGTGGTCAACACCACCAGACCGCCCTGCTCGCAGTGATTGGCCAGGTGTTCTTCGAGTTGCGCCACGCCCTGCTTGTCCAGCGCGGTGAACGGTTCATCGAGAATCCACAGCGGCGGGCTGTCGAGGTAAAGGCGCGCCAACGCCACGCGGCGTTGCTGACCGGCGGACAGGCTATGACAGGGAACATCTTCGAAACCGCGCAATCCAACCGCCGCCAGTGCCTGCCAGATCGCGTCGCGTTCGGCAGGTTGATGCAGGGCGCAGAGCCAGGCGAGGTTTTCTTCCGGGGTGAGCAGGTCCTTGATGCCGGCGGCATGGCCGATCCACAGCAGGTTGCGCGCCAGTTCGCTGCGTTGCTCGCTCAGCGGTTTGCCGTTGAGCAGCACCTGACCGTCGGTCGGTTGCATCAGTCCGGACAGCAAACGCAAGAGACTGGTCTTGCCGCTGCCGTTGGGACCGCTGATCTGCACCATATCGCCACTGGCCAGTCTCAATTCGAGATTTTCGAAGAGCAGCCTGAGATCACGCTCACACGCGAGGCCAACGGTTTGCAGGACAGGACTGGTCAAGGGTTCACGGGCCTTATACGGTTCAAGTCGGCTCTGGGGCGGCCGTTAAAGAGTTGCAGCATAAATGCAATGACGGCTCAATCCAGAGAGCTGCGTCAAACAATTGCTATGTTTTTTGAACGAACGGAAAGACGGGCGGCATTATACATGGCGTCTCTCCCTCTCCCGAGCGCATTTTCCTCAGGTTGTGTCCGCGTATGACAGGCGAAATGAACATCCTCCCGCTCCCGCAACCCTCTCCGGCGAACTCACGTTTGCAGGTCAGCGGCGAGCTGCTCAAGCTGTTGACGCCGATGGACGGGCTGATTGCCGCCGGCCAGAGCGCCAAGGCCGAGGTGTTGTCGCTCAAGCCTGCGGACCAAGCCTTTCAGGTGCTGCTCAAGGTCACCCTCGACAGCGGCCGTCAGACCACCGTGCAGGCGACCAGCCCCCTGCCGCTGCCGCAAGGCACCAACCTGGCCGTCACCCAGCCGTCGGCGGGCAATCTCGCGGTCACCGTGCAACAGGCCATCGCCACGGCTGTCGCCACCCTAACCCGCATCGATACCGCGCAATTGCCGGTCGGTACGTTGCTGCAAGGCAAAGTGCTGACGAATCAGGCCTTGCCGCAAGTGCCAGGGCAGCCGACGGTGTTCCGCTCGACGGTCAGCCTGCTCAACACGGTATTGAGCGGCAGCACCCTGAGCCTCGACAGCCCGCAACCGTTGCGCATCGGCACCCTGCTGTCGGCGCTGGTACAGGATTCCCAGACCCTGAAATTCCTGCCGCTGAGCAATCGCCAGGAACAATTGGCGGTCAGTCAGCAACTGGTCAGCCAGCAGAGCCGCCAGGGTTCGCTGGACGGTTTGCTGAAAATGCTCCAGAGCCTGCCGCCCGCCGACGATCAGACCTCCAGTGATCTGCGCGCCGCCGTGGACCGGCTGCTGGCCAACCTGCCGGACGTCGAGCAACTGACCACGCCCAAAGGCCTGGCCCAGGCACTGCTCAACAGTGGCGCGTTTCTTGAAGCCAAACTGTTGACCGGGCAAAACCCGACGCTGACCCCGGACATGAAAGCCGATCTGCTCAAGCTGATCGCGCAACTCACCCCCGGCCTGCCCGGCAATACCAACCTGAACGCCATCATCGCCGCCAACACACTCGCCCAGGCGATGCCGAGCTTCGTGCGCAATGCCCTCGGCATGCTCGGCCAGGTCAGCGCCAAACCGGTGCCGAGCAGCTTCCCGCTGCCGGACCGGCTGTTGCAAAGCCTGGAAGGTGAAGGTGATCTGGAACATCTCCTGCGCCTGGCGGCCGCCGCTGTCTCGCGCCTGCAAAGCCATCAGCTGTCGAGCCTGGAGCAGACCGGCGTGACCGACGACGGTCGACTGCTCAGCACCTGGCAGCTGGAAATCCCGATGCGCAATATGCAGGACATCGTGCCGTTGCAGGTCAAGTTCCAGCGCGAAGAAGCCCCGCAGGAAGAACAGAAGAATGACCGCCGAGACAGTGAGCGCGAAACCAAACAGCAGCTGTGGCGCGTCGATCTGGCCTTCGACATGGAACCGCTGGGGCCGATGCAGATTCAGGCGCAACTGATCAGTGGCAGCCTGTCGAGTCAGCTCTGGGCCGAACGCCCCTTTACCGCGAGCCTGATCGAAAACAACCTGAGCGCCCTGCGCCAGCGCCTGCTGGATTCCGGTCTCAACGTCGGCGATCTCGACTGCCACCTCGGCACCCCGCCGCAAGGCAACCAAACCCGTCTCGAACACCGCTGGGTCGACGAAACCGCATGAACGATTCCACTGCTCCACGCCAGGCCATCGCCCTCAAATACGACGGCAGCCACGCCCCGACCCTCACCGCCAAGGGCGACGAAGAGCTGGCCGAAGAAATCCTGCGGATCGCCCGCGAGTGTGAAGTGCCGATTTACGAGAACGCCGAGCTGGTGAAGTTGCTGGCGCGTATGGAACTGGGCGACAGCATCCCGCAGGAGCTGTACCTGACGATTGCCGAGATCATCGCGTTTGCCTGGAACCTCAAGGGCAAGTTCCCGGCGGGACAGGACCCGAATGCGCCTATGGTCGAGAAGGACGTCACCGAACGCGGCGACGATTACTGAGCTTCCGAAAGTCCCATCCCCGGCCTGCCAAAGGGCATTTCCCAACCCGTGTCTGGCAAGGCTCCCAACGTCCGCGCCACAGTGGTCCCCTTCCTCGACTCATAACCACTCGTCGCGACTGTCAGATCTGACAGTCGTCAGGCCTTTGTTGCACAGCCACTCTATCGGCTCCCACTTAACGCCCGAATTTGAGGGGACATGACGTCATGAGAAGCAAAAAAACCGAAAAGTCGTCATCGAAGAAAACGTCAGGTGAATTGCTTGTCATGGGCGCACGCGGCAATCATGGCGGCCTTGGAAATTTTTATACGCGCAATTGGCGACTCGTAGCACTCGACGCATCATCACTGACTCCACGTGTCGCCAACTGGCAATACGAGGATGAAACCAGGTCTGTCTCCGGAGATCACTTTTTTGATGCTCGCCCCTATGCAGCGCTGAAAGTGACTTCAGACAAACAGAGCATCCTCCTCCAGCCCTCCAACATCACAGGAACTTCCTTCGCGCTATGCGCCCGACTGAACAACGGTAGTGTGCATGCCTGGGGACATCCGGAGGGCGGAGGCTCAATACCGGCCCCCATAAAAGACCTTCGCAACATAACCGAACTTTCGGCGGGTATGGGGGCATTCGCCATAAGACTAGACAGCGGAAATGTCCATGCCTGGGGTCTGGCGACAAGTGCAGGGGTAGTCCCTGGCGACATTTCAAAACTGAATAACATCGACGCTTTATCAGGTAGCAGCTATGTATTCGTGGCGCATCAATCCAATGACAGGATTGTTGCTTGGGGACGACCTGAAAATGGAGGGTCGATACCCGCACCTATTGCAGAATTAACCGATGTCGTTAAGGCCCGCGGTGGGCAAAACGGGTTCCTCGCACTACGCCGCAATGGCGCAGTCGTCAGTTGGGGTGGACCTTACCCAATGCCGGAAAACATTTCGTTGTTAAGGGATGTCCAACAGCTCGCCTGCACAACTTACGCATACGCAGTCCTTCGTAATAACGGGCAGGTGCTGGCATGGGGGCCAAGAGTCTGGGGTGGTGAGCTGTCACCAGAGATTGAACCGCTCAGGGATATCGTGGATATCGCGAGCTGTAGTACAGGATTTGCGGTTCTCAGGGCTAACGGAAAAATCGCTGCATGGGGACATCTACCCCCCGTACCGAAGGACATCGCGGCGCGAACGGACATCGTGCACATCATGGGCACATCAAAAGGATTTGTCGTGCTGTGTGCCGACGGATCAGTAAACGCCTGGGCTGATCCGGCTTTCTTTATCAGTGACATCCCTCCCGCCATCCGAGAACTCAGAGATATTGTCGCAATCAACGCAAACCAGAATGCTGTCGTCGCATTGCGCAGTAATGGTATTGCCGTTGCCTGGGGAGACCCTGAAGGCGGTGGAGAAACTACGCAATACACCGCTTTGCTCAACAATATTCGAGCTGTATATGCGGGAGGCAATACCTTTGCCGCATTACGTCAAGACAACCGGGTCATAGCGTGGGGAGATGAGGGATACGGAGGCACAGGAGAACAAAAAGCACTTTATCAAATGATTTCTTACGCAAAGAAAGCAGTCACTTGAAAAAGGTGATTGCAGGGCTCGGTTCCTGATGATGGAGCGAGACAAAAAAGATCGCAGTGTGCGAAGCATCAACAGTGGCATCAAGCGCACCTGTGGAAGCTGCCGCAGACTACGATCTTTTTGATACTTCAGTTCTTGTGCAACTTGCGCATCAACTCCGCCTCAGCCTGGGTCAACCCGCAGGACTGCGTCAGCTCATCGACACTCGCGCCCATCCCGACCAGTTTCGCCGCCTGGGCGAACGACAGGCTGGAAGGATCGCGCTGTTCGAGCTGGGCGAGTTTGTCCGGAATCGGGCCGACGACCGCGCGCAGTTCGTGCAGGGCTTCGCCCATGCGCACGTTGCCGTTCTGGTAATCGTCGACACGCTTGGCCAGGTCCTTGATGCGCTGATCACGCAGCGCATCGCCCTGGGCCTGTTGCGCAGCGATCACGCGCTGCGCCTTGATGTACGCCAGAAACATCGCCAGCGTGCCTGCCCAGAACAGGAACAGGACAATGACCGCTACCTCGAGAATCAATCAGATATTCTCCAGTTCCGACCATTCTTCTTCGCTCATCATCTTGTCCAGCTCGACCAGGATCAGCAACTCGTTGTTCTTGTTGCACACGCCCTGGATGAACTTGGCCGATTCTTCGTTACCGACGTTCGGTGCGGTCTCGATTTCCGACTGACGCAGGTAAACCACTTCAGCGACGCTGTCGACCATGATGCCAACAACCTGCTTGTCGGCTTCGATGATGACGATACGGGTGTTGTCGCTGATCTCGCCGCTCATCAGGCCGAAGCGCTGACGGGTGTCGATCACGGTCACCACGTTGCCGCGCAGGTTGATGATGCCCAGCACGTAGCTGGGTGCACCCGGAACCGGAGCGATTTCGGTGTAGCGCAGGACTTCCTGAACGCGCATCACGTTGATGCCGTAGGTTTCATTGTCCAGCTTGAAGGTTACCCATTGCAGGATCGGATCTTCGGAACCCTTTGCCGCCGTCGCCTTGTCGTTCATACCCTAGCCCCTCGAAATACCGCAATGGCGGTGTGTGTCTCGTGTGCCGGCATTGCATGCCGGCGTCTGTCTGTTATGTAAGCGTTATGTCGGTTTGTGGTTCGGCTTACTGCCGGACATGTGCTTTGCCCCACCGCTGGCGATCAACTCGGCCAGTGCGGAGACATCGAGCAAGGCGCACATGTGTTCAATCACCGTGCCCGCGAGCCATGGCCGCTGACCTCGGTGAGTCCTCCATTTGATTTCATTCGGATCCAGACGCAACGAGCGGCTGACCTGATGCACCGCCAGGCCCCACTCGTAACCTTGTACCGAAATCACGTATTGCAGGCCCTGACGGAAGTCATCGCGATAGCGATCCGGCATGACCCAGCGTGCGGTGTCCAGCACCTTCAGGTTCCCCGCCTGGCTTGGCAGGATGCCGAGGAACCATTCCGGCTGACCGAACAGCGGCGTCAGCTCATGGCCGGCCAGCGAATAGATCGAGCCGAGGCACACCAGCGGCACCGCCAGGGTCAGCCCGGCGACATCGAACAACAGGCATTCGAACGCTTCCGACGCCCAGGCCGGGCGACCGTCAGTTTCTACCGGTGGCGGTGTATTGCTCGGTGGCAGATGCACTTCGACCAGCGGCGCAACCAGTGCTTGCTCGACAACCTGCTCGACCGGCGCAACGACTGGCACCGGCGCGGGCGGCTCGACCGGAGTCGGCTCGGGTTGCGCTTGCAGAAGCTGGGTTTGCAGCAGCGGCGCGAGGGTCGACACCACACGCACCGGCTCGGGTTCCTTGATCAGCGGTGCCGGCGCTTTGGCCGCCACAGCGGCAGGCGCTGCAACCGGGGCAGCAGGCCTGGCGGCTTTCTGCGCATCGCGAGCCTGTTCTTCAAGCACCGCGGCCTGGAACTCATCGAGCTCGGCGGTGCTTTCAACCACCTCGACAGGCGCTTCGATTTCCTGCGGGATCTCTTCCGTCACATCCTCCAGCAAGCTGTCCAGATAGGACTGCAAAGCCAGTTGCGGACGCGAAGTCAGTTTGATCGGCCGATTCATGCTCAGGCCACCTGCGGAACGAGTTGTTGCGCCAGCAGATGCTTGAGCAGCGCGCGGTAGGCCAGCACGCCACGGCTCTTGCCGTCGAATTGCGAAGGCGTGACACCGGCACGGCTGGCGTCGCGCAGACGCGTATCGACCGGGATGTAACCCTGCCAGATCTCTTCGGGAAATTTGTCGCGCAACACGCGCAAGGTGCCCATCGACGCCTGGGTGCGGCGGTCGAACAAGGTCGGCACGATGCTGAACGGCAGCGCCTGTTTGCGCGAGCGGTTGATCATCGCCAGGGTGTTGACCATGCGCTCCAGGCCTTTGACGGCCAGGTGTTCGGTCTGCACCGGGATCACCAGTTGCTGGCTCGCGGCCAGGGCGTTGACCATCAGCACGCCGAGCAACGGCGGGCTGTCGATGATTGCGTAATCGAAGTCCTGCCACAGCTGCGCCAGACTCTTGGCGATCACCAGGCCCAGACCACTCTGCCCCGGCGACTGGCGCTCGAGGGTCGCCAGCGCGGTGCTGGACGGCAGCAGGGAAATGCGTTCATCACTGGTCGACAGCAGCAACTGGCCCGGCAGGCCTTGCGGCACACTGCCCTTGTGCAGGAACAGGTCGTAGTTGCTGTGTTCCAGGCTGTCGGGGTCGTAACCGAAATAGCTGGTCATCGAGCCGTGCGGGTCGAGATCGACCACGACCACGCGTTTGCCCGCCTCTGCCAGCAAACCGGCTAAAGCGATGGAAGAAGTGGTTTTACCAACACCACCCTTTTGATTGGCGACTGCCCAGACTCTCATTCGGATTGTTCCTCCCGGCCGAGATGCTCGGCCGAGACATGGCTCAGCGTATTAATGCGGGCGACGGAGAATTGACGGCACTCTCGCGTCCCGGCGTCTTGACCGGGGTCGGTGCAGTTTGTGTGCCAGCACGCTTCAACGCGGCATCCGGTTGCGCATTGGCGGTTCCGGTGCCTGTGAGGCTGCGACGAACATCGAGATTGCGCGACACCACCAGCACCACGCGACGGTTCTTCGCCCGGCCTTCGGCCGTGGCGTTGTTGGCCACCGGCTGGAATTCGCCATAGCCCACCGAGGCCAGACGGCCAGGGTTGACGCCCTGCATCGCCAGCATCCGCACGATGCTCGCCGAACGCGCCGAGGACAGTTCCCAGTTGGTCGGGTACTGCGCGGTGCGGATCGGTTGATCGTCGGTGAAGCCTTCGACGTGGATCGGGTTGTCGAACGGTTTGAGGATCGCTGCAACCTTGTCGATGATGTTGAACGCGATGTCGCTCGGCATCGCATCACCGCTGCCGAACAACAGGCTGGAGTTGAGTTCGATCTCGACCCACAGCTCGTTGCCGCGCACGGTCATCTGGTTCGAGGAGATCAGGTCGCCGAACGCCGCGCTGATGTCATCGGCGATGCTTTTCAGCGGATCGCTGGCCCCGGCAATGCCGGCGTCGACCTGTTCGGCGTCCTTGACCAGCGGCTTGGCCGGGGTCACGGTCTTCGGTCGCTCGTCGCCGATCGGGATCGGCTTGAGCGAGCGGTCGGAGTCGGTGAAGACCCCGATCAGCGCTTCGGAGATGACCTTGTACTTGCCTTCGTTGATCGACGAGATGGAGTACATCACCACGAAAAAAGCGAACAGCAAGGTGATGAAGTCGGCATAGGAAACCAGCCAGCGTTCATGGTTTACATGCTCTTCATGTTGGCGACGACGTGCCATGAGGTTAGTCCCTTAATCCATGAAGCCCTGAAGCTTCAACTCGATGGAGCGTGGGTTTTCACCTTCGGCGATCGACAAAATGCCTTCCAACAACATTTCGCGATAACGCGACTGCCGCAACGCGATTGACTTCAATTTGGCTGCCACCGGCAGCAGGATCAGGTTGGCACTGGCCACACCGTAGATGGTGGCAACGAACGCCACGGCGATGCCGCTGCCCAGTTGCGTCGGATCGGCCAGGTTGCCCATCACGTGGATCAGGCCCATCACCGCACCGATGATACCGATGGTCGGCGCGTAGCCGCCCATGCTTTCAAAGACCTTGGCGGCCTCGATGTCGCGGGCTTCCTGAGTGTAGAAATCCACTTCGAGGATGCTGCGGATCGCTTCCGGCTCGGCGCCGTCGACCAGCAGTTGCAGGCCTTTGCGCGAGTAGGCATCAGGCTCGGCATCCGCCACGCCTTCCAGACCCAGCAGGCCTTCCTTGCGGGCGGTGAGACTCCAGTTGACCACGCGGTCGATGCCGCCAGCCAGATCGACACGAGGCGGAAAGAAAATCCAGGCGAGGATCTGCATGGCGCGCTTGAACGCGCTCATCGGAGATTGCAGCAGCGCGGCACCGATGGTGCCGCCCAGCACGATCAGCGCCGCCGGACCGTTGGCCAGCGCGCCGAGGTGGCCGCCTTCAAGGTAGTTGCCGCCGATGATGGCGACAAACGCCATGATGATCCCGATAAGGCTTAGAACATCCATCAGATACACGCCTCGACGATGTGCTTGCCGATATCGTCCAGGCCGTACACCGCATCCGCGAGGTCGGCTTTGACGATGGCCATCGGCATGCCGTAGATCACGCAGCTGGCTTCATCCTGGGCCCAGACCGTGCTGCCGCCCTGTTTGAGCAGGCGTGCGCCTTCGCGGCCGTCGGCGCCCATGCCGGTCAACACGACCGCCAGAACTTTGTCGTTGTAGGACTTGGCTGCGGAACCGAAGGTGATGTCGACGCATGGCTTGTAGTTCAGACGCTCGTCGCCCGGCAGGATTTTCACCGCGCCACGGCCGTCGATCATCATCTGCTTGCCACCGGGTGCCAGCAGCGCCAGGCCCGGACGCAGGATGTCGCCATCCTCGGCTTCCTTGACGCTGATGCGGCAGAGCTTGTCCAGACGCTCGGCGAAGGCCTTGGTGAAGGCTGCCGGCATGTGCTGGATCAGCACGATCGGCGCCGGGAAGTTGGCCGGCAACTGGGTCAGAACCCGTTGCAGGGCAACCGGGCCGCCAGTCGACGTGCCGATAGCCACCAGTTTGTAGGCTTTGCGTTTCGGCGCTGCCGACGAAGTGCTGGCCGCCGGAGCGCGAGCCGGTGCAGGCGCAGGTGCCGGACGAGCCGGAGCACTGTGGCTGCCAAAGCTCGACGGCGCCGCTGCCGGAGTCGGCGCAGGCGCAGGTGCAGCGGCAGGCGCCGGCGCACTGTAGGCACTGAAACGACGGTTACTGCGCGAGATGCTGTGCACCTTCTCGCACAGCAGTTGCTTGACCTTCTCCGGATTGCGGGAGATGTCTTCAAAATTCTTCGGCAGGAAATCCACCGCGCCGGCATCCAGCGCATCCAGGGTTACCCGGGCGCCTTCATGGGTCAGCGAGGAGAACATCAACACCGGGGTCGGGCAGCGCTGCATGATGTGCCGCACTGCCGTGATGCCGTCCATCATCGGCATCTCGTAGTCCATGGTGATCACGTCCGGCTTGAGGGCCAGGGCCTGATCGATCGCCTCTTTACCGTTGGTTGCCGTACCGACAACCTGGATGCTCGGATCCGCTGAAAGAATTTCCGAGACGCGGCGGCGGAAAAAACCCGAATCGTCCACCACCAGGACTTTGACTGCCATAAACACTCCATTAGGTGCAGCGGGACGTTGTCGCCCCGCCGCCCCGGATTCAAATACGCCGTGCGGCGTAACGCTTGAGCATGCTTGGAACATCGAGAATCAGCGCAATGCGGCCGTCACCGGTAATGGTGGCGCCGGACATGCCCGGGGTTCCCTGCAGCATTTTGCCCAATGGCTTGATGACCACTTCTTCCTGGCCGACCAGTTGATCGACGACGAAGCCGATCCGCTGAGTGCCCACCGAAAGGATCACCACATGGCCTTCACGCTGCTCTTCGTGAGCCGCGGAGCTGACCAGCCAGCGCTTGAGGTAGAACAATGGCAGCGCCTTGTCCCGCACGATCACCACTTCCTGGCCATCCACCACGTTGGTGGTCGACAGGTCGAGGTGGAAGATTTCGTTGACGTTCACCAGCGGGAACGCGAACGCCTGGTTGCCGAGCATCACCATCAGGGTCGGCATGATCGCGAGCGTCAGCGGCACCTTGATGACGATTTTCGAGCCGGCGCCCTTGGTCGAGTAGATGTTGATCGAACCGTTGAGCTGGGAAATCTTGGTCTTCACCACGTCCATGCCGACACCACGGCCGGACACGTCGGAGATCTCGGTCTTGGTCGAGAAACCCGGGGCGAAAATCAGGTTGTAGCACTCGGTGTCGCTCAGGCGATCGGCGGCATCCTTGTCCATCACACCGCGTTTCACGGCGATGGCACGCAGGACGTTCGGGTCCATGCCTTTGCCGTCATCGGAAATCGACAGCAGGATATGGTCGCCTTCCTGCTCGGCCGCCAGGATGACCTTGCCGCCACGGGCCTTGCCCGAGGCTTCGCGCTCTTCCGGCGACTCGATACCGTGGTCGACCGCGTTGCGCACCAAGTGGACCAGCGGGTCGGCCAGAGCCTCGACGAGGTTCTTGTCGAGGTCGGTCTCTTCGCCCACCAGTTCCAGGTTGATCTCTTTCTTGAGCTGACGCGCCAGATCGCGAACCAGACGCGGGAAGCGGCCGAAGACTTTCTTGATCGGCTGCATCCGGGTCTTCATTACCGCGGTCTGCAAGTCGGCGGTAACCACGTCGAGGTTCGACACGGCCTTCTGCATCGATTCGTCGCCGCTGTTCAGGCCCAGGCGCACCAGACGGTTACGCACCAGTACCAGCTCGCCGACCATGTTCATGATTTCGTCGAGACGCGCGGTGTCTACACGAACGGTGGTTTCGGCTTCGCTCGCCGGTTTTTCCGGTGGCGGAGTCGCCGGTGCACGGGCTGGAGCCGGTGCAGCAGCGGCGGCTGGCTTGGCCGGTTCGGCTTTAGGCTCAGGCGCTTTTGCAGCAGGTTTTGCCGCAGCGGCCGGGGCCTTGGCGGCAGGCGCTGCAACAGCAGAAGCATTGCCGGCCGTCACGACGGCACCGGTGGCGACGTCAGTGAACTTGCCTTTGCCATGCAGATCGTCGAGCAGCGATTCGAACTCATGGTCGCTGATCAGATCGCTACCGGCCGCAGCCGCTGCCGGAGCAGCAGATGCAGGCACCGACGCAATCGCCGATTCCAGCGCATCGACGGCAAAGTTGCCCTTGCCGTGCAACTGATCGAGCAAGGCTTCGAATTCGTCGTCGGTGATGTCGGAGCTGTCGCCCGCCGCCGGAGCAGCAGGTGCAGCGGCTGTCGGTGCCACGGCGTCGGCCGCGAACTGGCCCTTGCCGTGCAACTGGTCGAGCAGCGACTCGAATTCGGCGTCGGTGATTTCATCGCTGGCTGCTTCATCGGAAGCAGGCGCAGCGGCAGCCGCCGGTGCTTCGGCTTCGGCCTTGACGGCGTTCAGCGAGTCCAGCAACTGTTCAAATTCGTTATCGGTGATATCGCCCGAATCGCCTTCGACGACCAGTTCTTCGATCATCTCGGCAACAGGCGAAGCCGGGGCTTCATCCGCCGATTGCGGTTCAGCCAGACGCGCCAGGGCGGCCAGCAGTTCCGGGGTTGCGGCAGTAATCGGGCTGCGATCGCGGACTTCGCTGAACATGCTGTTCACCGCGTCCAGCGCTTCGAGCACCACGTCCATCAGTTCTGCATCTACGCGACGTTCACCCTTGCGCAGGATGTCGAACACGTTTTCGGCGATGTGACAGCACTCCACCAGCTCATTGAGCTGAAGGAAGCCGGCGCCCCCTTTTACAGTGTGGAAACCGCGAAAAATTGCGTTGAGCAGATCTGCGTCATCCGGGCGGCTTTCCAGCTCGACCAGTTGTTCGGACAGTTGCTCAAGAATCTCGCCGGCCTCAACCAGGAAATCCTGAAGGATCTCTTCATCGGCGCCGAAGCTCATTAATGGGGTGCTCCTACAGGTCTAAAAACCCAGAAAACTAAAATCCAAGGCTGGATAGCAAATCGTCCACATCGTCCTGACCGGACACAACGTCTTCTCGTTTATCGGCATGAATCTGCGGACCTTCACCCTGCGAGAGATGTTTTTGTGGATCTTTTTCAGCGAGCATTGCCGCACGGTCATGTTCGATGCCCGCAAAGCGGTCCACCTGACTGGCCATGAGCACGAGTTTGAGCAGATTGCTTTCGACTTCGGTGACCAATTGGGTCACGCGCTTGATCACCTGACCTGTGAGGTCCTGGTAATCCTGGGCCAGCAGAATGTCGTTGAGGTTGCTCGACACCGCGCGGTTGTCCGCGCTGCTGCGTGCCAGAAAACCGTCGACCCGACGCGCCAGTTCGCGGAACTCTTCAGCCCCGACTTCACGGCGCATGAAACGTCCCCAGTCGGCACTCAATGCCTGGGCTTCGTCAGCCAGGCCATTGACCACCGGCGTGGCGCTTTCGACCAGGTCCATGGTGCGGTTGGCCGCAGCTTCAGTCAGCTTGACCACATAGCCCAGACGCTCGGTCGCATCAGTGATCTGCGACACTTCCTCGGCCTGCGGCATATGCGGGTCGATCTGGAAGTTGACGATTGCACTGTGCAGTTCGCGCGTGAGCTTGCCCACTTCCTGGTACAGGCCACGGTCACGGGTCTGATTGAGCTCATGGATCAGTTGCACAGCGTCGCCGAACCTGCCTTTTTCAAGGCTTTCGACCAGTTCGACCGCGTGTTTTTTCAGAGTCGACTCGAAGTCGCCCTGTGAAGATTCGTTATGCTCCATAGCTCCCCCGCGCGTCATCAGCCGATGCGTTCGAAAATCTTCTCGATTTTTTCTTTCAGCGCCTGAGCCGTGAAAGGTTTGACCACGTAGCCGTTAACGCCGGCCTGGGCCGCTTCGATGATCTGCTCGCGCTTGGCTTCAGCAGTCACCATCAGCACTGGCAGGTGCTTGAGTTTTTCATCGGCGCGCACGTGACGCAGC
Source organism: Pseudomonas sp. GW822-FHT03F04 (assembly GCF_058801405.1). Lineage (NCBI taxonomy): Bacteria > Pseudomonadati > Pseudomonadota > Gammaproteobacteria > Pseudomonadales > Pseudomonadaceae > Pseudomonas > Pseudomonas sp. GW822-FHT03F04. The sequence goes on along the minus strand of NZ_JBXANF010000004.1, from coordinate 542,604 downwards.
AGGTCGATACCGGTCATGCCAGGCATGTTCCAGTCGGTCACCAGAAAGTCGATGCTGCCGCTGTTGAGCACCGGAATGGCAGTGGTGCCATCGTCGGCTTCAACGGTGTTGGTGAACCCAAGGTCACGCAACAGGTTCTTGATGATCCGCCGCATCGTTGAGAAGTCATCAACGATGAGGATTTTCATGTCTTTGTTCAATTCGACCTCCAAGCAGTCTTAAACGCGCCCAGCACCTGGACGCGCCATTTCAATCAATCCGGCAAAGCACTCGATGACTGTCTGGAGCACAACAGAGCAAGACCGGTGCCGTTCACCACCGCACCAGCCTCGTTCGCAGCGTCCCCACACTGCCTTCAGCGCGCTCGCCACTCCCCCAAACGCCCCCGCAAGCGGGCCGCGCACTGGCTGTGTAACTGGCTGACCCGCGATTCACTGACGCCAAGGACTTCACCGATTTCCTTGAGGTTCAGCTCTTCGTCGTAGTACAGCGCCAACACCAGTCGCTCACGCTCCGGCAAATTGGCAATCGCGTCCGCCAACGCAGCCTGGAAGCGCTCATCTTCCAGATCGCGCGACGGCTCAAGATGAGCACTTGCGCCATCCTCGTGCAGCCCTTCGTGTTCGCCGTCCTGCAACAGGTCGTCGAAACTGAACAGTCGGCTGCCCAAGGTGTCGTTCAAAATCCCGTAGTAATCGTCGAGACTCAATTGGAGTTCGGCCGCAACCTCGTGATCTTTAGCGTCACGGCCGGTTTTAGCTTCAATCGAGCGAATCGCGTCGCTGACCATACGGGTGTTGCGGTGAACCGAGCGCGGTGCCCAGTCCCCCTTGCGTACTTCATCGAGCATCGCGCCGCGGATCCGGATGCCCGCGTACGTTTCGAAACTGGCGCCTTTGCTGGCGTCGTATTTGGTCGAGACTTCGAGCAGGCCGATCATTCCGGCCTGGATCAGGTCTTCGACCTGCACACTGGCCGGCAATCGCGCCAGCAAGTGGTAAGCAATGCGTTTGACCAGTGGCGCGTAACGCTCGATCAGCTCGTACTGCGCGTCACGTGCCGACTTCTTGTAGAAATTCATACCGCTGGCGGTCATAGCACAGGTCCTGCCGTTTGCTGCACGAGGCGCTCGACGAAAAATTCGAGGTGGCCGCGCGGATTGGCGGGCAGCGGCCAGGTGTCGACCTTTTGCGCGATCGCCTTGAACGCCAGTGCGCACTTGGAACGCGGGAAGGCTTCATAGACCGCACGCTGCTTCTGCACCGCCTTGCGCACGCTTTCGTCGTAAGGCACCGCACCGACGTATTGTAGGGCGACGTCGAGGAAGCGATCCGTGACCTTGGTCAACTTGGCGAACAGATTGCGACCTTCCTGCGGGCTCTGGGCCATGTTGGCCAGGACGCGGAAGCGGTTCATGCCGTAATCGCGGTTCAGCAGTTTGATCAGGGCGTAGGCGTCGGTGATTGAGGTCGGCTCGTCGCAGACCACCAGCAACACTTCTTGCGCAGCGCGAACGAAACTGACTACCGAGTCACCAATACCCGCAGCGGTGTCGATCACCAGTACGTCGAGATTGTCGCCGATGTCGCTGAACGCCTGAATCAGACCGGCATGCTGGGCCGGGCTCAGGTGAACCATGCTCTGCGTGCCGGAAGCGGCCGGCACGATGCGGATCCCGCCGGGGCCTTGCAACAGCACGTCGCGCAGCTCGCAGCGGCCCTCGATCACATCGGCCAGGGTACGTTTGGGCGTGAGGCCCAGCAGAACGTCGACGTTCGCCAGACCCAGGTCGGCGTCCAGCAGCATGACCCGACGGCCAAGCTCTGCCAGCGCCAGGGACAAGTTCACTGACACGTTAGTCTTGCCGACGCCACCTTTGCCGCCGGTCACCGCGATCACCTGTACGGGATGCATGCTGCCCATGTTATTTCTTTACCTTGTCTTGCATAGACGGAGGCCACATTACTGGCTGCGCGTTCACAACCGGAACAATGCATGGCAGACCATCGATGTAGGTACAAAAACTGTTCATTACCTCAGCCAACCTGCTTGGTGGGACTGTGGTAGATATCAGCGAACATGTCAGCCATGGCTTCTTCGCTGGGTTCTTCCTGCATTTGCACACTGACGGCGCGGCTGACCAATTGATGACGGCGCGGCAGATGCAGATCATCCGGAATCCGTGGGCCGTCGGTCAGGTAGGCGACCGGCAGTTCATGACTGATCGCCAGGCTCAGCACTTCGCCAAGGCTGGCCGTCTCATCCAGTTTAGTCAGGATGCACCCGGCGAGCCCGCAACGCTTGTAACTGTGATAAGCGGCGGTTAGAACCTGTTTCTGGCTGGTGGTTGCCAGAACCAGATAATTTTTTGACCGAATGCCACGACCGGCCAGGCTTTCCAGCTGCATGCGCAGTGCCGGATCGCTGGCCTGCAGGCCGGCGGTATCGATCAGCACCACGCGTTTGCGCAGCAGTGGATCCAGCGCCTGCACCAGGGACTGGCCCGGGTCGACGTGGGTCACCGACACATTGAGGATCCGGCCCAGGGTTTTCAACTGTTCCTGAGCACCGATGCGGAAGCTGTCCATGCTCACCAGCGCAATGTTCTGCGCGCCGTACTTGAGCACGTAACGGGCGGCCAGCTTGGCCAGGGTGGTGGTCTTGCCCATGCCGGCAGGACCGACCATGGCAATGATCCCGCCCTCTTCCAGCGGCTCGACTTCCGGCGTGGCGATCATCCGCGCCAGGTGCGCCAGCAACATGCGCCAGGCCTGACGAGGTTCTTCGATATCGCTGGTCAGCGCCAGCAGGTCGCGGGACAACGGGCCGGACAAGCCGATGCGTTGCAGACGACGATAAAGGTTCGCCTGAGCCGGACGGCTGCCTTGCAGCTGATTCCAGGCCAGAGTGCCGAGCTGCACTTCCATCAGCTCGCGCAGGCTGTTGAGTTCGAAACGCATCGAATCCAGCGCACGCGGATCAACGCCAGCGGCAGCCGGTGCAGGCGCAGGTGCCGGACGCGCCGGAGCAGCGTAAGTCGGTTCTGTCAGAGGCTCGGCAGCCGTCAGCGGCAGGCCGGCGGTCAATGGCAGACCGGAGAACAACTGGCGATTGGTGTTGCCGTCGGCTTCACCACGCATGCTCAGTTCGGCCTGGGCGGTGACGATGCGCGACTGGGTCTTGCGCAGCTCGTCTTCGAGTTCCATGTTCGGAACCCGCGGCGCCAGCGCCGACAGTTTGTAATCCAGCGCCGCCGTCAGCTCGACGCCGCCGGCAATGCGGCGGTTGCCAATGATGGCGGCATCAGCGCCCAGCTCATCACGAACCAGCTTCATGGCCTGACGCATATCGGCGGCGAAAAAACGCTTAACTTGCATAAACCACTACCTCAGCCGTTGGGCCCTACTGTCGCAACGATGGTCACTTGCTTGTTGTCCGGAATTTCCTGGTAGGCCAGCACATGCAGTCCAGGGACTGCCAGGCGGCCAAAGCGCGAGAGCATCGCGCGAACCGGGCCTGCTACCAACAGGATCACCGGCTGACCTTGCATTTCCTGACGCTGCGCCGCTTCGATGAGCGAACGCTGCAGCTTCTCGGCCATGCTTGGCTCCAGCAGAACGCCCTCTTCCGAGCCTTGTCCTGCCTTCTGCAGACTATTGAGCAATATTTGTTCCAACCTTGGCTCCAGCGTGATAACTGGCAGCTCCGACTCAGTCCCTACAATGCTTTGGACGATGGCGCGAGAAACGCCGACCCGCACAGCGGCCACCAAAGCGGCGGTATCTTGACTCTTGGCGGCATTGTTGGCGATGGCTTCGGCAATGCTGCGGATGTCGCGCACCGGCACGTGTTCGGCCAGCAGTGCTTGCAGCACCTTGAGCAGTTGCGACAGCGACACCACACCCGGCACCAGCTCTTCCGCCAGTTTTGGCGAGCTCTTGGCCAGCAATTGCATGAGTTGCTGCACTTCTTCGTGGCCGATCAGCTCACTGGAGTGCTTGTACAGAATCTGGTTCAAGTGCGTGGCGACCACGGTACTGGCGTCCACCACGGTGTAACCGAGCGATTGTGCCTGAGCACGCTGGCTGACTTCGATCCACACCGCCTCCAGGCCGAAAGCCGGATCTTTGGCGGTAATACCATTGAGCGTGCCGTAGACCTGCCCCGGGTTGATCGCCAGTTCGCGATCCGGGTAGATCTCGGCTTCGGCCAGGATCACGCCCATCAGGGTCAGGCGATAGGCGCTCGGCGCCAGATCGAGGTTGTCGCGGATGTGCACGGTCGGCATCAGGAAGCCCAGATCCTGCGAGAGCTTCTTGCGCACGCCCTTGATCCGCGCCAGCAATTGCCCGCCCTGGTTGCGGTCCACCAGCGGAATCAGGCGATAACCGACTTCCAGGCCGATCATGTCGATTGGCGTCACGTCGTCCCAGCCCAGCTCCTTGGTTTCCATGGCGCGGGCCGGCGACGGCAGCAGCTCCTGCTGACGCTGAACCTCTTGCAGCGCCTGCACCTTGGCGACGTTCTGCTTCTTCCAGAACAGGTACGCGCCACCGGCAGCCAGTGCCGCCATGCTCAGGAAGGAGAAGTGCGGCATGCCCGGCACCAGGCCCATGACTGCCATCAGGCCGGCCGCCACCGCCAGCGCTTTCGGCGAGGCGAACATCTGGCGATTGATCTGCTTGCCCATGTCTTCCGAACCGGAAGCACGGGTCACCATGATCGCTGCCGCTGTAGATAACAACAGTGATGGCAATTGCGCCACTAAACCGTCACCGATGGTCAGCAGGGCGTAAACCTTGCCGGCGTCAGCGAAGGTCATGTTGTGCTGGAAGATACCGACGGCCATGCCGCCGATCAGGTTGATGAACAGAATCAGCAGGCCGGCGATGGCGTCACCGCGAACGAACTTGCTGGCACCGTCCATAGAACCGTAGAACTCAGCCTCTTGGGCGACTTCGGAACGGCGGGCCTTGGCCTGGTTCTGGTCGATCAGACCGGCGTTGAGGTCGGCGTCGATTGCCATTTGTTTGCCGGGCATCGCGTCGAGGGTGAAACGCGCGCTCACCTCGGAAATCCGCCCGGCACCCTTGGTGACCACGACGAAGTTGATGATCATCAAGATCGCGAAGACCACGATACCGACCACGTAGTTACCGCCGATCACCACCTCACCGAAGGCCTGGATCACCTTACCGGCAGCGGCGTGGCCGTCCTGACCGTGGAGCATCACCACCCGCGTCGACGCCACGTTCAGCGCCAGCCGCAACAGCGTCGCCACCAGCAGGATCGTCGGGAACACCGCGAAATCCAGCGGCCGCAACGCGTACACGCAGACCAGCAGCACGACGATCGACAGGGCAATGTTGAAGGTGAAGAAGACGTCGAGCAGGAACGGCGGCACCGGCAACATCATCATCGCCAGCATGACCAGCAGCAACAGCGGCACACCTAGATTGCCCCGACTGAGATCGGCAATGTTCGAGCGAGCACTGTTGATTAACTGAGAGCGATCCACCGGTTTTCCCCGTTCCTTTAAAGCAAACTTTTGACGCCCAGAGCGGGCGCACGGCGGCTACTGCAAGAAGCCTTCCAACTTTTGCCGATGATTGAAACAGAGGGGTTTGAGCGCGGTTTTTCTGCTGGGCGGGATGTTGCCTTCGCAAGAAGTCAGCAAAAAGTACCTTTTAAACTCGGGTGTTTAAAAGACACCTTCAGACACGCCTTACAGGCTACGAATCCTTGCGCCGTTGCCTACAGCTACGCCAGAATCCGCCGGCTTGTGCGCCTTGGGGTCGGGTTCTATTGTGGGTTGGTCGCTGACGAATCAGCGATCGGGTTTAGCGACTCGAATCATAAATAGGTGCACCAGCGCTCCATGCCTTGTCGCAGACTCAATGTCTGCAACTCCGCTATGGTGGCTGTATGCGGGAGACCCTCGGGTCTACCGGGTGCCTATAACCGGTTCGCTAACCCGCGTACAGCCGCCACCTTCCTGTTTAGCGACAGTTCAGGGCGGCTCCACTTTATAGGAGCTTCACCATGATCAAACCAACACCCAATCCACCCGAAACCGACCCTGCCTCGCCCTACGAATCCCTCGATTCCAGAAAGCTTCACGAAGCCGCCGACCGCGCCCTCGACCACTATCTCTGCCCGCCCGGATCCACGCCACCACCGCGCAAAACCCGCAGAATGTATGCCGTCACCGCAGACTTCAAAAACGAAGAGCTGCTGGTCGAGCTCTGCGAAACCCTCGCCTCCGCCAGAACCATCGCCAATGACTTCGCTCACCTCATGCCCGCCTCGCAGCGCAGGACATTGATGGGCATCGGGCAACTGATCATGCTCGGGGAGCTGGCAGCGAATCGGGTGCTGAATAATCTGGAACTACCGCCGTCGCAGATGTGATGTGTCGTGGCTGCTGATCGCGTAAGCGACCTCACAAGCAACACAGATCATCGGGCATAAAAAAACCGCCACCGGGTTCAACCCGAGGCGGTTTTTTTACTTCATCACCATCAGGAATCGCGCCGCAGATCCGGCGGGATCGGCAGATCGTCCTTGAGCGGTTCCGGGAACTTGCCCTTGCCTGCGCGGTGCTGGCGGATCTGGTAGACGTAGGCCAGTACCTGAGCGACCGCCAGGTACAGACCGCCGGGAATTTCTTCTTCCAACTCGGTGGAGTAATAGATCGAACGCGCCAGGGCCGGCGATTCGAGCAGCATGACGTTGTTGGCCACGGCGATTTCGCGGATTTTCAGCGCCAGGAAGTCGCTGCCCTTGGCCAGCAGCATCGGCGCCCCGCCCTTCTCCGAGTCGTATTTGAGCGCCACGGCGTAGTGCGTCGGGTTGGTGATGACCACGTCGGCATCCGGGATCGCCGCCATCATCCGCCGCTGCGACATCTCGCGCTGGACCTGACGAATCCGCTGTTTGACCTCCGGCCGACCTTCCTGGTCCTTGTGCTCGTCGCGCACTTCCTGCTTGGTCATCTTGAGCTTTTTAATGCTCTCCCAGAGCTGCACCGGGACGTCGACGGCAGCGATGATGATCAAACCGCACGCCATCCACAAAGTGCTCCAGCCCACCAGTTGCAGACTGTGAATGATCGCCCGGTCCAGCGGTTCATGGGCAATGCGCAACAGGTCGTCGACATCGCCAGACAACACCACCAGCGCCACCGCCAGAATGATCAGGAACTTGGCCAGCGCCTTGAGCAGTTCGATCACCGACTTCATGGAGAACATGCGCTTGAGACCCGCGCCGGGGTTCATCCGACTGAACTTGGGCGCCAGGGAACCCGCCGCAAACAGCCAGCCACCGAGGGCGATCGGCCCGAGAAACGCCGCCAGCAGCAAGGTGATCATGATCGGTTGGATCGCCACCAGTGCGATCACCCCGGAATTCATCAGGAACTTGCCCATGGAGCTCTGATCCATGATGACTTCGCGCGACAGCGTGAAATTCAGGCGCATCAGCTCCATCAAGTCCTGCGCCAACATGCCGCCGAACACCAGCAGCGCACCGGAGCCGGCGAGCATGATCGCCAAGGTGTTGAGTTCCTTGGAGCGCGCAATCTCGCCTTTTTCCCGGGAGTCCTTCTTGCGCTTCTCCGTGGGGTCTTCTGTTTTATCCTGACCGCTCTCGCTCTCTGCCATGACTCAGCGCGCCTGTGCCAGTTCGCGTAGCAGCTGCAAGGCCTCGACGGCCAGCGGCTGATACTGATTGAGAATGTCCGCCAGCCCGACCCAGACAATGAACAGGCCGAGCACGAGGGTCAGCGGGAAGCCGATCGAGAAGATGTTCAGTTGTGGCGCCGCCCGGGTCATCACACCGAATGCAATGTTGACCACCAGCAGCGCAGTGACGGCCGGCAGCACCAGCATCAATGCCGCGCCAAGCACCCAGCCGAGCTTGCCGGCCAGCTCCCAGTAATGCGCGGTCATCAGGCCTGCGCCGACCGGCAGCGTGGTGAAGCTTTCAGTCAGCACCTCAAAGACTACAAGGTGACCGTTCATGCCGAGGAACAGCAACGTCACCAGCATGGTGAAGAACTGCCCGATCACCGCCACCGACACGCCGTTGGTAGGGTCGATCATCGAGGCGAAGCCCATGCCCATCTGAATCGCGACGATCTGCCCCGCGACCACGAAGGCCTGGAAGAACAACTGCAAGGAGAAGCCCAACACGGCGCCGACCAGGATTTGCTCGGCAATCAACAGCAAGCCACTGAGATCGAGCGGACTGACGGCCGGCATCGGCGGCAGGCTTGGCGCGATCACCACGGTGATCGCGAGGGCGAGGTAGAGACGGACGCGTTTGGGAACCAGCGTGGTGCCGAACACCGGCATCACCATCAGCATCGAGCCGATGCGAAACAGCGGCAGCATGAACGTCGCCACCCAGGTGCTGATCTGCGTGTCGGTCAACTGAAGCAGCGACTGCATGACTCAGCCGATGACCAGCGGAATGTTTTTGTACAGCTGGATGATGTATTCCATGAAGGTCTGGATGATCCACGGACCGCCGACAATCAGGGTCACCAGCATCACCAGCAGACGCGGCAGAAAGCTCAGGGTCTGTTCGTTGATCTGCGTGGCGGCCTGGAACATCGACACCAGCAGGCCCACCAGCAGACTCGGGATCACCAGAATCGCGACCATCATCGTGGTCAGCCACAAGGCTTCGCGAAAAATGTCGACCGCTACTTCTGGCGTCATGGCGATACACCTCCGAAACTGCTGGCCAGGGTGCCGATGATCAGCGCCCACCCATCCACCAGCACGAACAGCATGATCTTGAACGGCAGGGAAATGATCAGCGGCGACAGCATCATCATACCCATCGCCATCAGCACACTCGCCACGACCAGGTCGATGATGAGGAACGGAATGAAGATCATGAAGCCGATCTGGAACGCGGTTTTCAGTTCAGACGTGACGAAGGCCGGCACCAGAATGGTCAGCGGTGCCTGATCCGGCGTCGCGATATCGGTGCGCTTGGACAGGCGCATGAACAGCTCGAGATCGCTGGAGCGCGTCTGCGCGAGCATGAAGTCCTTGATCGGCACCTGAGCTTTTTCCACCGCTTGCTGGGCGGTGAGTTTCTCCGCCAGATACGGTTGCAGGGCGTCGTTGTTCACCCGGTCAAACACCGGGGCCATGATGAACATGGTCAGGAACAGCGCCATGCCGGTGAGGATCTGGTTCGACGGCGTCTGTTGCAGACCGAGGGCCTGACGCAGGATCGAGAAAACGATGATGATCCGGGTGAAGCTGGTCATCAGGATGACGGCGGCCGGAATGAAGCTCAGCGCCGTCATGATCAGCAGGATCTGCAGGCTGACCGAATATTCCTGCGCACCGTTGGCATTGGTGCCCAGGGTGATCGCCGGGATCGACAACGGATCGGCGGCGAACGCCAGTGGCGCGGCCAACATCAAGGCCAGGGTCAAGACGATGCGCAACGCACCCATTACTTCGTATCCTTTTGATCCTTGCCGAGGATCTTCAACAGATGCTGGGCAAATTCCGGAGTCGCTTTTTCGGAGGTCGCCGGGACGTCCACCGGTTCCTTGAGTACGTGCAGCGCGGTGATCGTGCCGGGGCTGAGACCCAGCAGGATCTGCTCCTTGCCGACCTGCACCAGCATCAGTCGGTCACGCGGACCGAGCGCCCGGGAACCGATCAGCTCGATCACCTGGCCCTTGCCCGCCGGGCCTGCCTGCTGCACCCGGCGCAATAGCCAGGCGAGGAAGAAGATCAACCCCAGCACCAGCAACAGGCCGAACACCAGCTGCGTCAATTGCCCGGCGACACCGCTATTGACCGCAGGCGTCACCGCCGCAGCGGTGGCAGCCACCGGCTCGGCGGCCATCACGATCGATGGCAGCGCCAGCGCCGAGGCCAGCAAAGAACCCAGAACCTTTTTCACTCAGCGCAGCTTCTTGATGCGTTCGCTTGGGCTGATCACGTCGGTCAGGCGGATGCCGAACTTTTCGTTGACCACAACCACTTCACCGTGAGCGATGAGGGTACCGTTGACCAGCACGTCCAGCGGCTCACCGGCCAGACGATCGAGCTCGATCACCGAACCCTGGTTGAGTTGCAGCAGGTTGCGGATGTTGATGTCGGTGCTGCCCACTTCCATCGAGATCGACACCGGAATGTCGAGAATCACGTCCAGGTTCGGACCGTCAAGGGTCACCGGATCGTTGTTCTTCGGCACGCTGCCGAACTCTTCCATCGGCAGACGGTTGGAGCTCGAAACACCAGCGTCGGCGGCCAGCAGCGCGTCGATGTCGGCCTGCCCGGCTTCACCGGTTTCTTCCAGGGCGGCAGCCCACTCGTCGGCCAGTGCCTGATCGTCCTGGGCGTTCATATCGTCGTTCATCATTTGTCCTCGGCGGGCAACAATTCAGTTAAATGCGAAAGGGGTGTTGCGCCGCTTCAGCGGCGCTCGATCGGCTCGATCACCTGCAACGCGAGGTTGCCTTTGTGCGAGCCCATCTTGACCTTGAAGGCCGGCACGCCGTTGGCGCGCATGATCATGTCTTCCGGCATCTCGACCGGGATCACGTCACCCGGCTGCATGTGCAGGATGTCGCGCAGTTTCAACTGGCGGCGAGCCACGGTGGCACCGATCGGCACGTCGACATCGAGGACGTCCTGACGCAGGGCGTTGACCCAGCGCTCGTCCTGATCGTCGAGGTCCGACTGGAAACCGGCGTCGAGCATTTCGCGCACCGGCTCGATCATCGAGTACGGCATGGTCACGTGCAGGTCGCCGCCACCGCCGTCGAGTTCGATGTGGAACGTGGAAACCACGATCGCTTCGCTCGGGCCGACGATGTTGGCCATGGCCGGGTTCACTTCCGAGTTGATGTACTCGAAGTTGACTTCCATGATCGCCTGCCAGGCTTCTTTCAGGTCGACGAACGCCTGTTCCAGCACCATGCGCACCACGCGCAGTTCGGTCGGGGTGAATTCACGCCCTTCGATCTTGGCGTGACGGCCGTCGCCGCCGAAGAAGTTGTCCACCAGCTTGAACACCAGTTTGGCGTCGAGGATGAACAGCGCGGTGCCGCGCAGGGGTTTGATCTTGACCAGGTTCAGACTGGTCGGCACGTACAGCGAGTGCACGTATTCGCCGAACTTCATCACCTGCACGCCACCGACGGCAACGTCCGCCGAGCGGCGCAGCATGTTGAACATGCTGATGCGGGTGTAACGGGCAAAACGCTCGTTGATCATCTCAAGAGTCGGCATGCGTCCACGGACGATGCGATCCTGGCTGGTCAGGTCGTAGCTTTTGACACTGCCGGGTTCGGCAGCGTTATCGGTCTGTACCAGACCATCGTCGACGCCATGCAACAGCGCGTCGATTTCATCCTGGGACAGCAGATCCTGCACGGCCATGTCGTGTTCCTACTGCAGTACGAAATTAGTGAAAAGCAACTGTTCGATCACCACTTTGCCCAGCTCTTTCTGCGCCACTTCCTGGACGCTGGCCGTGGCCTTCTGGCGCAACATCTCTTGACCGACCGGCGTCGCCAAAGTGGCGAAATCCTGACCGGAGAAGAGCATCACCAGGTTGTTGCGGATCACCGGCATGTGCACTTTGAGCGCTTCAAGATCGGCCTGATTGCGCGCCAGCATGGTGATGCTCACCTGCATGTAGCGCTGACGGCCGTTCTGGTTGTAGTTGGCCACGAAGGCCGGCGCCATCGGCTCGAAAATTGCCGGCTGCTTGCCGACCGGAGCGGTTTCCGCGGCAGCCGCAGGTTTGCTCTGGGCGCTGTGCATGAAGAACCACGTCGCCCCCACAGACGCGCCGATGGCCAGCAGCAGCCCCAGAACGATCACAATGATCATCTTGAGTTTGCCTTTGGTTGCGGGGTCTTTTACTGCTGCTGCTTCGCTCTTCGCCATGCCAATAATCCGTCACTAATCGGGTTTTCACAGTCGCACGGCAAGGCAAGAGCAAGTGTTATGCCAGAAGTGTCGGAGGGGAATGGAGAGCGGTGGCAAAACAGACGAGGGAGCGGACAGGGCCGCTCCCTCGGGGGAGGATGAATCAGGCGTAGTAGTCGACGGCGCTGCTACCGATCACGCTAGTGGTTTGAGCAGCTGCTTCGGCTACGGCCGCAGGCGTCAACTCTTCTTCCGACGAGTCCAGGCGACTGCCGGCGGCGCTGGTGCGACCACCCTGCTGCCCCTGTTGCGCCTGCTCCTGGCCTTGCCCCTGCCAGCCACGATTCTGGTCGGCAACGTTGACATCGACCTGCCCCATGCCTTGCTGCGTGAACATGTCACGCAGGCGATGCATCTGGCCGTCGAGCGCTTCGCGAACACTCGGGTGAGCGCTCATGAAGGTCACCTGGGTCTGCTGGTCCGGCACCATGTTCACCCGAATGTCCAGGCGACCCAGTTCGGCCGGCTGCAACTGGATATCGGCGGCCTTCAGGTTGTTGCTCGACAGGTACATGACGCGGTTGACCACTTCCTCGGTCCAGCCGCTCTGATGCATGGCGATCGGCTGATTCACCGGCACCGCGTTGGCGGTTTTCGGTGTGGCGGCCTGAGTCAGTGCCGCCAGACGGTTGGCGAAATCATCCACGCGGGTATCGCTGGTGGCGGATTTCAGGTCTTTCAAACCATCGTCGATCAGACCACTGAAGGCCTTTTCACCGCCCTGGCTGGTGCTGTCCTTGTCAGCCTGCACATCCAGCATGCTGGCCATGCCGGCGGCGAAGGTCTGAGCCGAGGTCAGCTCGCCATCAGCCTGGGCCTGGGCCGGCGTCGCCTTGGGCTGCGACTGGCTGGACGCGGAAATGTGACCACTCTGCTCCATCGCCATACGCACGGCCGGCATCGAGTCGAGCGGATCGGCCTCGGGATCGAAATCACTGTCGGCGGCAGGCGCCGCCGTGGCAGCTGCCGGCAATGCAGCCACCGCTGGCGTCTGGGTTTCAGGCTTCACGGGTGTTTCGACGACGGGCGCCGCCACGACCGGCGGCGTGACGACCGGCTGCGCGACTTGCATCAGCGCCGGGTCCAGCGTCGGATCTACGACAGGCGTGGTGTCGGCGACCGGCGTGGTCGGTGTATCGGACGTATCGTCGCTGGCCACCGCGTCATCCGTTGCGGTCGACGAGGTTTTGTCAGCGGGCAAGGCATTGCCGCTATCGGCAACGGCCGGCTCGGGGGCGGCAGACTGATCCTTGCCGCTGTCCTTCTTGCTGACGCTGCCGGTGTCCTTGTCGCGTGCAGGTTTCACCGAGTTATCGGTGGTAACGGAAGGCTTGTTCTGTCCCTGATCGGCAAACACCTGAGAGAAGCTTGAAGCCTTGTCCCCGGGGCCTGCGGCCACCACTGACGGTTTGGCGGAGGCGGCTTGCGCCTTGGCCTGGGCGGCAGTCTGAATAAGAATGTTAGGGGTAGCAGGCATGGCACGGTCTCCGCTGCACTGGGATCGTAGGTACAGTTGAACGAGATGACTGCAAGTGCCGGGCCAGTTTCATCCGGCGCCGAATAAAAACGCCGGACGGCTGGCTCAATGGGCGGGAGAGCGCTGTCGCTCGGCTTCATAGACGGGGCGCACATCCGCAAACTCGTTATGGATGTCGGCCACCAGCTTGATGATTTCGGACGGGCTCTTGTCCCTCGCGTGCAGCTCCAGCTCCTGGCAAAGCTCAGCCAGACGGGTCGCCCCCATGTTGCTGCTGCTGCCTTTGAAGCTATGAGCCACCGACGACAAGGCGTCGGCATCGGCGGTCTTTTGCAATTCACGCAGGCGCGCTTCGGAATCTGCCAGGAACGTATCCAGCAACTCCGGATAGCCATCCTCCATGACTTCTTGCAACGCACTCAGTACGTCGCGATCTACACAGGCATCAGTCACTTGTTCACTCCTTGATCAAGAATGCGCGGATTATGCCAGAGCCTCCCAGAAAAACTCCACGCGAGCACTGCGACCATCGTCTGACCAGCTCGGATTCCTGCTCAGTTGCCGGATCAGGCTGACGCCACGCCCCGACAAACGGACACCGTCGAGTGGCCGCTCCATCACCCGGGCCACGTCAAAGCCTTTGCCACTGTCTTCCACCCGCACGATCAGACAACCACCCTCGCCTTCCGGGCGGACCTGCAAGTGCACGCGCACATAGCCATCCTGCAAGGCATCCAGTCGAGCATTACGCTGCTCATAATAGCGGGCAAAGCCTGAAGCATCGCGTTTGAGACTGGAGTCCAGCCCCAACACCCCGTGCTCCAGCGCATTGGAGTAAAGCTCGGCGAGCACGCTGTACAACGCCCCGCTCTGCGTGCGCAAGCCATGCACCTCGAGCAGCAATTGCAGCAGGTAGGGTAACGGATTGAAGCGTTTCAGGGTGGAACCGCGAAATTCGAAGCTCACCGACCAATCCAGCGGGCACGACTGACCGCTGTCGGAATACACCGGCGCCGACGGATTGACCTGCGCCATTTCCAGCAGGCTGACCTCGACCATGCTCACATCGTCCCGGGCTTCGCCGCGAAAATCCTGCAACGCCTGCTCGATCTCGGCAAACAGCCGATCCGGCTGGCGATTGTCGGCAAATACCCGCTGCAAGCGCTCGACGCCGAACAACTGATCATTGGCATCGCAGGTGTCGATCACGCCGTCGGACAACAGGAACACACGGTCACCCACCGCCATCGACAGCACTTCGGTTTGATCGTCGAAGGCCTGCGGGCTGAGCACACCCAGCGGCAGATGCCGCGCCGCAAGCGGCACCCGCTCGCCGGTGGCGATGCGATGCAGATAACCGTCGGGCATGCCGCCATTCCAGATTTCCACGCTGCGGCGCTGAAAACTCAGGCAGAGCAGCGTCGCGCAGCAGAACATGTCCACCGGCAGGATACGCTTGAGCTTGGCGTTCATTTCCCGCAAGGTTTCGGCCAGGCCATAGCCCTTGGCCGTCATGCCGTAGAACACTTCCGCCAGGGGCATGGCACCGACCGCCGCCGGCAGACCGTGCCCGGTGAAATCACCGAGCAACACATGCATGTCACCGGCCGGCGTGTAGGCCGCCAGCAGCAGATCGCCGTTGAACAGTGCGTAGGGTGATTGCAGATAGCGGATGTTCGGCGCACTCAGGCAACCGGAATGCGCGACCTTGTCGAATACGGCCTTGGCGACCCGCTGCTCGTTGAGCAGGTAGTCGTGGTGCCGGGCAATCAGGTCGCGCTGCTCAAGCACCGTGGCTTGCAGGCGGCGCAAGCGATCCATCGCCTTGATTTTGGCGGAGAGGATCACCTGGTTGTAAGGCTTCGCCAGAAAATCGTCACCGCCAGCCTCCAGGCATCGCACCAGGGCTTCGCTCTCGGTGAGCGAGGTAAGGAAAATGATCGGCACCAGGTTTTCACCCGCCAGCACCTTGATCTGCCGCGCAGCTTCGAAGCCATCCATCACCGGCATCATGGCATCCATCAGCACCAGATGCGGTTGCTGAGCAGAAAACACCGCGACCGCTTCAGCCCCATTGGTAGCCGTCAGCACGACATGCCCCTGACGGCGCACGATCGTCGACAACAGCAGCCGGTCGGCGGCGCTGTCTTCGGCGATCAGGATCGTCAGCGGTTCTTGCGGCTGCATGGCCGTCAACTGATGTCGAACAGTTTGTCGAAGTTGGAAATGGCGAGGATCTTGCGCACATCCGAATTGCTGTTGATCACTCGTACGTCCGAGTCGTCGCCACCGGCGTGATCGCGCAGCAGAAGCAGCATTCCCAGAGCCGAACTGTCGAGATAGGTGGCATCCTTGAGATCCACCACGATGGCGTCGGGCTTTTTATTGAGTCGCTCGTAGGACTCGCGAAACTCCTGATGGCGTCCGAAATCGAACCGGCCCTTGATCGAAATCGTCAGCTTTTGCCCATCCGGAGAGACTTCTGTAACGACTGACATGTACTGGCTTCCTTGTCATTGACGAACCTGTACAAGGTTTAGCACTTGCAAGGGTAAGGGGCAAGGCAGGAAGTCGCCGGAAACTGTCAGAGATCAACCCGTCAGTAGGCATCACGGCGCGGCAGGCGTTGGGACAACTCGTCCAGCAGCTTCTGCTCGCGCTTGTCTTCGGCGCGCTGGGCTTCGTCGCAGTAGCGTTGTACAAGTTTTCGCAGACCCTCGACCCGGGCAAACGCCTGCTGCCAGGCGTCACGCGCCTTGTCCAGATTGTTCTGGTGCCATTGCAGACTTTGCCGCTGTTGATCGACCGCGGTGTCGAGTTGCGCCAGAAAGCCCTGAAAACCCAGCAGCCATTGCCCGGACACGCCCGTGCTGCCGCGCACGATCCATTGTTCGGAGTAATCCAGACGAAAGGCATGCAGGTCGGCGAGCTTGCTTTCGGCCACCTTCACCTGCCCCTGGAAATAACCCAGGCGTTGCACGGCGGTTTTCTCGGCTTTTTCGGCCATTTCCACCACCGGCGCCAGACGCGCGGCTCGGCTCAGGGCCATGGCCGGTTACCCGCCGGCCGCAGGGGCGAAAATCGTTTCGAGGTACGCCTCGCTTTCACCCAGGCTGATGCTGTCGTTCAGGCCCTGACGCAAGTATCTGACCAATTGCGGCTGCAGATTGATGGCAAGGTCCGTCTCACGATCACCGCCGGCGACATAGGCACCGACGCTGATCAAGTCGCGACTCTGTTGGTAGCGCGACCACAACTGCTTGAAGTACTGCGCACGGGTCATGTGCTCCGGCGAGACCACCGCCGGCATCACCCGGCTGATCGAAGCTTCGATATCGATGGCCGGGTAATGACCTTCTTCGGCCAGACGCCGGGACAACACGATGTGGCCGTCGAGCACGCCTCGCGCCGAGTCGGCAATCGGGTCCTGCTGATCATCGCCCTCGGACAATACGGTGTAGAAGGCAGTGATCGAACCCCCGCCCTTCTCCGCGTTACCGGCGCGCTCCACCAGTTTCGGCAGCTTGGCGAACACTGAAGGCGGATAGCCCTTGGTCGCTGGCGGCTCGCCGATGGCCAGGGCGATTTCCCGCTGGGCCTGGGCGAAACGGGTCAGGGAATCCATCAGCAACAGGACGTTCTTGCCCTTGTCGCGGAAATACTCGGCGATCCGCGTGCAGTACATCGCCGCGCGCAGACGCATCAGTGGCGCGTCGTCCGCTGGGGATGCAACCACCACCGAACGCTTGAGGCCTTCTTCACCGAGGATGTGCTCGATGAATTCTTTAACTTCTCGACCCCGCTCACCGATCAGGCCGACGACGATGATGTCGGCCTCGGTGAAGCGGGTCATCATGCCGAGCAATACCGATTTACCGACACCGGTACCGGCGAACAGGCCCAGACGCTGGCCGCGACCGACCGTCAACAAACCGTTGATGCAACGAATGCCGACGTCCAGCGGTTCGCTGATCGGGTCACGGTTGAGCGGGTTGATGGTCGGGCCGTCCATCGGCACCCAGTCTTCGGCCTTCATGCCGCCCTTGCCGTCCAGCGCACGTCCGGCGCCGTCCAGCACGCGACCGAGCATGCTCATGCCCATCGGCAAGCGACCGGTATCGGCCAGCGGCACCACACGGGCGCCCGGCGCAATACCGGCAACACTGCCAACAGGCATCAGGAAAACTTTGCTGCCAGAGAAACCCATGACTTCGGCTTCAACCTGCGACGGGTGATAGCTGTCGTCGTTGATCACCATGCAGCGGGTGCCCATGGCAGCGCGCAAACCTTCGGCCTCGAGCGTCAGGCCGACCATGCGCAGCAGGCGCCCTTCGAGAATCGGCGCACCGGGAATTTCGGCGGCTTCAGCGTAGGTGCTCAGGCGCTTGGCGAAACTGGTGCGTTCAAGGCGCATCGGGGGCGTCCGCGAGCGGCTCGTCGGTGACAGGTGCCGGCTTCGGCGTTTCCGGCAAGTCCAGGCTCATGTCCGGCGCGGCCGGGTGCAGGGCTTGTTCGTGCAATTGATCGAACAGCTTGGCCATGATCTGGCTGACGCGGGTTTCGATGCTCGCATCGATCCGGCTGTGTTCGGTTTCGACCCGGCAACCGCCCGGCAGCAGCGATTCGTCCTCGACGATACGCCAGGTTTCCTCATGACGTTCGCGCAGGGCTTTGACCTGTTCGAAGTCCTGCGGATTGACGTACAGCCGCACATTGCCCACGCCCAGCGGCAACAGCTTGAGGGCGTCGCGCATGACGTGTTCGATCTGCGTCGAGTCGATGGCCAGTTCGCGCTGAATCACCTGTCTGGCGATGTGCTGCACGAGGTCGACCAGCGACTTTTCGATCTGGGTGTCTTGTTCGGCGATGGGTTCGAACAGGTTCGCCATCAACTGCTCAAGGCCGTTGACCTTGGCCGTCAGGACCACCTCGGCCTCCTGGCGCACCTTGAGGGTGGCGCTGTGGAAACCTTCTTTTTCGCCGATGGCGAAGCCCTCGTTGTAAGCCTCCTGACGGATGCTTTCGAGTTCTTCCAGGGTCAGTGGCTGGACTTCCTCCAGCGGCACTTCTTCCATCTCCGGCGGCTCGGGCTCCGGTTCCGGCTCGGGTTCCGGTGCTGGCGGATCGAAGCTTGGGATCGCCCAGGTTTCGAAACCGCGGACGTCCCGGGCACGGATCAGGTCCGTTACATCGTCGTCGTTCTTGCCCATGGTGTTAGATCATTTCCTCGCCGCCCTTGCCACCGAGCACGATTTCTCCGGCTTCGGCCATACGGCGGGCGATGGTGAGGATTTCCTTCTGCGCGGTTTCCACGTCGCTGACGCGCACCGGGCCTTTGGCCTCGAGGTCGTCGCGCAGCAGTTCGGCAGCACGTTTGGACATGTTCTTGAAGATCTTTTCCTTGACGCCTTCGTCCGAACCCTTGAGGGCCAGCACCAGCACATCGGAGGACACTTCGCGCAACAGCGCCTGGATACCGCGGTCGTCGACATCGGCCAGGTTGTTGAACACGAACATGAGGTCTTCGATCTGACCGGACAGGTCTTCGTCGACTTCGCGGATCGAGTCCATGAGCTGGCCTTCGATCGAGCTGTCGAGGAAGTTCATGATGTCCGCCGCCCGCTTGATGCCACCCAGGGTGGTGCGTGAGGCATTCGAGTTGCCGGAGAACTGCTTCTCGAGGATCTGGTTCAATTCTTTCAGTGCCGCCGGCTGCACGGTGTTCAACGACGAGACGCGCAGGATGATGTCCAGACGCACCTTGTGGTCGAAGTTGCCCAGCACTTCACCGGCCTGATCCGGATCGAGGTACGCGACCACGATCGCCTGGATCTGCGGGTGTTCGTAGCGGATCACGTCGGCAACGGCGCGCGGTTCCATCCATTTCAGGCTGTCGAGGCCACTGGTGTTGCCGCCCAGCAGAATGCGGTCGATCAGGCCGTTGGCCTTGTCTTCACCCAGGGCCTGGGTGAGCATTTTGCGCACGTAGTCGTCGGAGCCGACGCCCAGGCTGGTCTGGTCGCCGACGATGTCGACGAACTCGCTCATGACCTGCTCGACCTGCTCACGGTGGACGTTGCCCATCTGGGCCATGGCCACGCCGACTCGCTGAACCTCTTTGGGGCCCATGTGGCGCAGCACTTGTGCAGCATCGGTCGAACCCAGGGACAGCAGCAGAATCGCGGCTTTATCGACCCGGGACAGTTTGGCGACGGCGGCTCGGTTATCACTCATCTGCGTTAATCCACTCTTTCACGACCTGGGCCACACGACCCGGGTCTTCTGCCACCAGACTCTTGATTGCGTTCAACTGAGCGTCATAGCCTTCGCTCGGGCTCGGCAGCAGGATGCTGGTCGGGCCGCCGAGGCTGACACGATCATTGGACAGTTCACCGTCCAGACCGCCCATGCCACCCAGTTCCACGTCACCGCCCAGACCGGCCAGTTCCTTGCCTTTGCCGCCACCGGTGATGTTGTTGAGCACCGGACGCAGCACGCCGAACACCAGCACCAGGATGAACAACACACCCAGCACTTGTTTGACGATGTCCCAGAACCATGGCTGGGAGTAGAACGGAATGTCGGCAATCACTTCGCCGCGCTCGGCGGAGAACGGCATGTTGATCACGCTGACGCTGTCGCCACGGCTGGCGTCGAAGCCGACCGCGTCCTGCACCAGGCGAGTGAAGCGCGCCAATTCGTCGGCGCTCCACGGCGCACGGGTGGTTTCGCCGTTGGCCGGGTTGATCTTGACCTGATCGTCCACCACCACCGACACCGACAGGCGATTCAGGCGACCCTGCTGCTGCTTGGTGTGGCTGATGGAACGGTCGAGTTCGAAGTTCTTGGTGGATTGTTGACGCTTGTCTGCCGGGTACGGCGCGAGCATCGGCTGGCCGGTGGCCGGGTCCATGATCTGCTGACCGTTGGCATCAACCAGTGGCTGGCCAGGTTGCACCATGCTCGTCGAGGTTGCTGCACCGCCGGTGGTTTGTGGCGCCGAGGCTGGCGACGGCGGCTGGTTGCTCAGGGCACCCGGTACGCCTTGCGGGCCATTGCTGGCGGTACGCTGTTCGTTGACCGACTGTTCGCTGCGCAGCGCCGGCTGGTCAGGGTTGAACTGCTCGGCGGTCGATTCGACGGCACTGAAGTCGACGTCGGCCGACACTTCAGCCTTGTAACGATCGTTGCCCAGTACCGGTTGCAGAATATTGTGTACACGCTGGGTGAGCATGCTTTCCATGCGGCGGCTGTAATCGAACTGCTTGCCGGCCATGGTCATTTCAGAGTTTTCCGCCTGATCCGACAGCAGGTTGCCCTTCTGGTCGACGACGGTGATCTGCGACTTGCTCAACTCAGGGACGGAAGTGGCCACCAGATTGATGATGGCGACGACCTGACCCGGCTCCAGCGAACGACCGGAGTACAGCTCGACCAGTACCGAAGCGCTTGGCTTGCGCTCGTCACGTACGAACACCGAGCTTTTCGGGATCGCCAGGTGAACGCGCGCGCCCTTGACATTGTTCAGGGCGGAGATGGTGCGAGCCAGTTCGCCTTCGAGGCCGCGACGATAACGAGTCGCTTCCATGAACTGGCTGGTGCCCAGACCCTGTTCCTTGTCGAGGATCTCAAAACCGATATTGCCGTCGCTGGGAGTGACACCAGCGGCCGCGAGCTTGAGGCGCGCACGGGACAGGTCATCGGCCTTGACCAGCAAGGCGCCGGAATTCGGTTCAACGGTGTACGGAATATCGGCGGAGGCCAGAGTGTCCATGACCTGCTTGGCGTCCATACCGGCAAGGCTGCCGTACAGAGGCCGGTAGTCCGGTTGCTGCGACCACAGCACCACGGCAAAGCCAATCGCCACGCTCGCAGCCAGGCCGACCAACAGGCCCACCTGACGCAGCATGGTCATCTCGGAGAGGTTTTCCAGGAAGGACAGGCCGAACAGCGGCGGTTTGCCGTCTATCGGGGTGGCCTTGGCCGGAACGTTATCGGCGACTGCTTCTGCCATGACTCAATCTCGTCCTTAAACCGGCATCTGCATGATGTCTTGATAAGCCTGAACCAGTTTGTTGCGCACCTGGGTCAGAGCCTGGAACGACACGCTGGCCTTCTGCGAGGAAATCATCACGTCCGTCAAATCGACGCCGCTCTTGCCGATTTCGAACGCGTTGGCCAATTGGCTCGAAGCCTGTTGGGTATCGTTCACTTTGTTGATGGCCTGACCGAGCATGTCGGAAAAGCTGCTGCCCGCCACTTCTGGGACGGCGGCAGTCGATTTCGGCTTCGACATGGCGTCCATTTGCATGGCCTTCATGTCCGTCATCAACCGATTAATTTCAATACCTTGGCTCATGGTCTACTCTCTTGGGCGGCCCGCAATTTTTTGACACTCACTCGGCGGGTACTCAGGTGTTAGCAACAACGGTGCCAGCTCACGGGCACCGCTTCGAGAAATGCGTTTTCAAACGTTTGCGCCACCCGTCAGGTGGCGAACAGATACCCTTCGACGTCCATCCCGGCATCGCGCATTTGCGCCAGTTTGTAGCGCAACGTACGCGGGCTGATACCGAGTTTTTCGGCGGCTTCCTTGCGTCGTCCGCGCTCGGTGCGCAGGGTGTCGATGATCATCTGGAACTCACGACGACGCAGGTCATCGCCCAGCGCCCCGGCCGAATCCGCCTCGATATCGACTTCACGAATGACTGGCGCAGTCGGCACTGCCACCGGCAACGGGGCGAACAGCGCAGGGCCCGAGAGGCAGAAATCCTGCGGCTGGATCAGGCCGCCCTGCTGCAGAATCAACGCCCGCTGGACCGCGTTATCCAGCTCGCGCACGTTGCCCGGCCATGGATAACCGATCAGGCACGCCTGCGCCTCGGGCGAGAACTTCGCCATTGCATGCTTCATTTTATTGACGTGTTTGGCCAAAAGACGCTCGGCCAGCGGCAGGATATCGGCGGTCCGCTCACGCAGCGGACGCCAGGCCAACGGAAAAACCGACAGACGATAGTAGAGGTCTTCACGGAACCGCCCCGCCGCCACTTCGCCGGCCAGATCACGGTTGGTGGTCGCGACCACACGGATATCGAGGGTGATCGGCTTGCGCGCGCCGACCCGCTCCACCTCGCGCTCCTGCAGCACCCGCAGCAGCTTGGCCTGCAAGCCCAGAGGCATTTCGGAAATTTCGTCGAGCAGAATGGTGCCACCGTCGGCCTGTTCGAACTTGCCGGCCTGCGCCGCGATGGCGCCGGTGAACGAACCCTTCTCGTGACCGAACAGTGTCGCTTCGAGCATGTTGTCCGGGATCGCCGCGCAGTTGATCGCAATGAATGGCTGACGGGCACGATGGGACTGCTGGTGAATGTAGCGCGCCAGCACTTCCTTGCCGGTGCCGGACTCGCCGGAAATCAACACGGTGGAATCACTGCGCGCCACCCGCGCTGCCAGATCCAGCAACTGCGCACTGGCCGGCTCGACCGCGATCGGCCCTTCCGCGTCGGCTGCACCGAGATTGCCCAAGGCATGGCGCGCGACCAGGTCCAGCAACGCCTTGGGCTCGAATGGCTTGACCAGATAATCCGCCGCGCCCTGACGCATGGCATCGACCGCGCGTTCGACGGCACCGTGAGCCGTCATCAGCAGCACCGGCAATTGCGGCTGGCGGGCGCGCAGCAGACCGAGCAACTGATGACCGTCCATGCCCGGCATATTGACGTCGCTGACCACCAGGCTGAACGCCTCGCACTCCACTGCCTTCAGCGCCTCCTCGGCCGAACCCACTGCGTGATAATCGTGGCCGGCCAGCAACAACGTATCGGCCAGCGCCTCGCGCAATGAACGGTCATCCTCGACCAGCAGAACCTTGATGCCCATGACCTTCACTCAGCTCCCTGTACAGCGGAAAACATCGGCAGGATCACCTGCGCGCACGTGCCGCGCCCGACCCGCGAGCGCAGCTGCAATTGTCCCTGATGAGCACGGGCCACGGCCTTGACCACGGTCAGGCCCAGGCCGGTGCCGGTGACCTTGGTGGTGAAAAACGGCTCGCCCAGCCGCGCCAGCACCGCCGGTTCGATACCGCCACCGTTGTCACTGACGCACAGGCGCAGGGTGTTGTCGCGGGTGTAGCAATGCACTTTCAGGCGCACGTCACCGCCACTGGCCTGAATCGCGTTTTCAATCAGATTGAGGATGGCTCCGACCAGCGTATCGCGATTGCACAGCAACTCACCGGCATGGCTGTCGCACTGCCAGCGAATTGGCAGATCCTGCACATGGGTCAGCGCGGCGGCCTGCAACGACTGCATCAGGGCATTGGGCGTGATGCGGTCGGTCAGCGGCAATTCACCGCGAGCGAACACCAGCATGTCGCGCACCTGATGCTCCAGCTCATGCAGACGCTCTTTGAGACGCCCGGCAAAACGTTGTTGAGTGGCGACCGGCAGCGCCTGTTCGGTCAAATGACTGGCATACAGCAGCGCGGCGGAAAGCGGCGTGCGAATCTGATGAGCCAGCGAGGCGACCATGCGCCCCAACGACGACAGCCGCTCGTGGCGTGCGAGCTGATCCTGCAAGTGACGGGTTTCAGTCAGGTCGTTGAGCAGCACCAATTGCCCGGGCTCCGCATCCAGCGAGCGGGTGGCAATCGACAGGCGCCGACCGTTTCTCAGGGAGATTTCATGACCATCGTCTTCACGGGGCGCGAAGCAGCGCGCGATGACATGGCGCCACAGCTCGCCCTGGAGGGGTAAACCGAGCAGATCGATGGCAGCCGGATTGGCCTCGCACACGATGCCGTGACCGTCGATGACGATGACGCCACCGGGCAACAGATCGAGGAGATTTTGCAGACGGTTGGCCAGACGTTCTTTTTCCGCCAGCTCCTGCATGCGCTGGGCGCTGACCACGGCCAACTCGCCCTTGAGCTCGGTGACCCGCGCTTCAAGCATGCTGTAGGAATCGGTCAGTTGACTCGACATCTGGTTGAACAGCGCGAACGCCTGCTCAAGACCCTGCCGACTGGCCTGCTCTACGGACGGCAGTTGCCCCGAGGACTCGGGAACAGAAGACATCTGGGAGGCTTGGGGCATTGTGCTCTCTCGCTTGGCTGACCGTCAGTTAAACGGAACGTTGCGAGGGACGTAGCAATACCCGTGCCTAAAAAAAACTGCTTATAAATGAAGCAGTTGAAAAACAGGCGTCAATCATCCGCCTGCTCATCACCTTCACGTCGGCTCATGCCGTACTTGCGCATCTTTTCCACCAGCGTGGTGCGGCGGATGCGCAGGCGCTCAGCGGCACGGGCCACGATACCGTTGGCATCGTCCAGTGCCTGCTGGATCAGCCCCTGCTCCAGACCACCGAGGTAGTCCTTCAGATCAAGGCCTTCCGGCGGCAGCATGGCGTTGGCGGTGAAGTCCGGCGTGTGGCCGTTGATTGCCACGCGCTCTTCCAGATCGCTGCGCAGGCTGTCGACCATTTGCTCGTCTTCGTCGTCGACGTAGCGGAATTTCTTCGGCAGTTCGACCACACCGATCACCCCGTACGGGTGCATGATCGCCATGCGCTCCACCAGGTTGGCCAGCTCGCGAACGTTGCCCGGCCAGCCATGGCGGCACAGGGACATGATGGCGGCGGAGTTGAAACGGATCGAACCGCGCTTCTCATGCTCCATCCGCGAAATCAGTTCGTTCATCAACAGCGGAATGTCTTCGACGCGCTCACGCAGCGGCGCCATCTCGATCGGGAACACGTTCAGGCGATAGTAGAGGTCTTCGCGGAAGGTGCCGATCTCGATCATGCTTTCGAGATTCTTGTGGGTCGCGGCGATGATGCGCACGTCGACGCTCTGGGTCTTGTTGCTGCCCACGCGCTCGAAGGTGCGCTCCTGCAGCACGCGCAGCAGCTTGACCTGCATCGGCAGCGGCATGTCGCCAATTTCATCAAGGAACAGCGTACCGCCATTGGCCAGTTCGAAGCGGCCGGCGCGGCTGGTGATTGCGCCGGTGAAGGCGCCCTTCTCGTGGCCGAACAGCTCGCTTTCCAGCAGCTCTGCCGGGATCGCCCCGCAGTTGACCGGCACGAACGGCGCGTCACGACGCTTGGAATGGTAATGCAGGTTGCGCGCAACCACTTCCTTGCCGGTGCCGGACTCGCCGAGGATCAGCACGCTGGCGTCGGTGTCGGCCACCTGCTGCATCATCTGGCGCACATGCTGGATCGCCCGGCTGGTGCCGACGAGACTGCGGAACAGGTTGGGTTCGCGATGACGGCCGCGCTCACGGGCCTGGTCGTACATTTCGCGATAGACCTGGGCACGGTGCAGGGAGTCCAGCAGTTTGCTGTAGCTCGGCGGCATTTCGAGGGTCGAAAGTACCCGGCGGCGCTGGTCTTCGGGCAAGTCCACCGAAGAATTATCGCCCATCAGCAAAACCGGAAGGAACTCATCCCAGGTTGAGAGTGTCTTTAACAGGCCCAAGAGCGCACCAGGAGCATTGACCGTCCCGATCAGTACGCAAATGACCTCACGACTAGACGACAAAGAGCCGACTGCCTGCTGCCAGTCATGGCTTCCGCAGGGTAAATTTTCTTCGCCAAGAAAATTTAAAATCACCGCCAGGTCGCGGCGGCGGACGCTATCGTCATCGATCAGCAGAATTTTGGTTTCACGCCACATGCAATAGCAACTTCCCTAGTCAACTCAATGCCCGAAACGAGGGGCAAGCGAGACGCTTGCAGGACACCTTGTGCCTGTAGACGCCTGAAATCTGAAAACAGCCACTAGTTAAGTCAAAAAACCGTGCACAGTCAAATTTATGGCGCACATGTCTGGATTAACTGAGGGTTAATTAACCAAACAGATGGTAAACCTTTGCCGCGCTCTGCGCTTGGGTGATCTGCGACATCTCGTCGACTATCGCCTGACGCTCACCCATGGCGACCTCAAGAAGCTGCTTGTAGACATGTAGCAACTCCTCAAGATTGTCACGCAGTGCCACTTCATCCAGCGAAGCTTCACTCAAGACATCTTCCATGCAGGAACGGCAATCGAGATCCAATTGACCGATGGCCTCCCAGTTGCGCTCGGCCAGGGCACCGACCAACGCCTCTCGGGTTTCTTCGATTCGCTGCAATACAAGACTCATGGTGATCTCCTTAGAACTGAGGAGCGGGCGTAGGAGCGATCGCGTCCCAGCCTTCTTTTACCGTGCTCAGCAAGCCGGCGACCTCGTCCAGAATACGCGGATCGCTGCTGATGTTCGCCTCGGCAAGACGCTTCATCATGTAGATATACAGGCCATCCAGATCAGCCAGCGTGTCCGCGGACTTTTCCAGGTCCAGGCCCTCACGCAGACCACTGACGATCCCGATCGCCTTGCTGATCGACGTGCACTTGGCTGGAATATCCTTGCGCTCGATCGCACCCTTGGCCTGAGCGATGCGGTCCAGACCGCCTTCCATCAGCATTTGCACCAGTCGGTGAGGGCTCGCTTCGGACGTCTGAGCGTGGGCGCCAACTTTCTGGTATTGCCGAAGGGCTAACATCGGATTCATGTTCTACCTCATTTGCCACAATGACTCGTATGAACAGTGTATCGCCTGCGAGTCGAAAAACTTTAGACCATAAGACAAAAACCCGGCACACGCGCGAAAGCGTAGCCGGGTTTTTGTCGCGCTTGCATGTTACTTCGCAGATTGCTGAGCGTTCAGCGAGCTGAAGAACGAAGTAATGTTGCTCGCCGTGGCCTTCATCTGCCCTACCAGCAAGTCCATGGCGTTGTACTTGGCAGTCAACGTCTTGGTCAGGTTGGCGACCCGCAGGTCCAGCGCCAGTTGCTGGTTGGTAAGGTTCCTGGTGTTGTTGTTCAGGATCGTCATGCGCTGATCAAGCAGACCCGTAGTGGTCTTGCCATCAGCCGATGGCTTGAGATACGGATCCACCGCCTTGCTCATGCGCGTCAACAGACCATTGGTGTCGTTGGTGCCGGTGAACATGTCCTGGACCTTGCCGGTCATGCCTGGCGTGGACATGACCTTGTTGAACGCAACGGTATCGAACGTCAGGTTACCGGTGAGCTTGTCGGTCATGACACCCATCTGCGACAGATAGGCCATCGAGGTGCCCGCCGTGGCGCTCGGAGCAGTCAACTGCGCACGAATGTCAGCAATCAGCGAACGCGGCAGGGAATCACCGGTGAACGCCGCCTGAACGGTCAGCTTGCCATTTTCGTCCGGCGTTGCCTTGGACAGCGTATCGATGGTGCTCTTCAGGGTGTTGTAGGCGTCGACGAAAGACTGAACGGACGTCTGCAAACCCTTGGTGTTGGCATCAACGGTTACCGTAACCGGTGTTCCGGCCGTAGCAGGAACAGTCAGCAGGTTCATCGTCAAACCGCTGATGGCGCCAGTGACCGTGTTGCTCTTGCTGCTTACCTGAAGACCGTCGATGGTCAGCTGCGCATCCTGTGCCAGGCCATTGACCGAGCCGGAGGCACCTGGTGCCGGGGTCGCCCCCATCGGCTGGGTACCATCGATCTCAAGACCGGCAATACCGCTGACTGTCAGATCAGAACCCGCACCCGTCTTGCTCGAACTGATCACCAGACGCGAAGATCCGGAGCTGTCGGTCACGATGTTCGCGGAAATACCATTGACAGCCTGAGCCGAGTTGATTGCATCGCGAGTGCTCTGCAAAGTCGCGTTCGCCGGGATCGCGACATTGTAATCAGTGCCATTCTGACTGATTTTCAGGGTACCACTCGGAATGGCACTGGCAGCACCACCGGCAAAGGATGCACTGGCTACTTTCGAGCCTGTGGCCAGTTTCTGCACAACTACGCTGTATGTACCCGATACTGCGGTGTTATCCGAAGTCACGCCCAGAACAGTCGGAGTCGCCGACGTGGCGGTGTAACCGGAAAACGCAGGGTTGGTCTTGCTGCCCAGGTTGGCCATCGCCGTCTGGAATGTCGTCAGCGCACTCTTCAGCGTACCGATACCGGAGATCTTCAGCGTGTTGGTTTTGGTCGTGGCATCGATCTGCGTCTGCTTCGGCGACTTGTCGGCATTGACCAGCGCAGTAACGATCGCACCAATGTCCAGGCCGGAGCCCAGGCCCGTACCCGGTAAAATTGGACTTGCCATGTGCATCTCCCTTGGGGTTGTTGCCAGTCTTTTGACCCTTGTCGGCGCCTAAAGAACTTCAAACACTATTCATGCCAGCTATCAGACTTTGGCGTCGAACAACACGTGACTCGCGTTGGCGAGGCTGTCTGCCAGCTTCAGCGCTTCTGCGGAGGGGATCTGTCGTACGACCTCGCCCGTCTCGCTTGCAATCACCTTGACGATGACTTTCCCGGAATGCTCGTCAATCGAGAATTCCAGATTGCGCTTGATCGACTGTACGAACTTTTCGATCTCCTGCACCGCCAGCTTCAATTTGCTTTCATCCGTTTCCTGACTGTCTTTCACGGCAGTAACGGCGTCAGCAGCCTGCGGCTTCGCTTCCGAGGGCTTGTCAGTGACAGTATTGGCTGGCTTGGGAGCCGGATAAGTCACGTTAAGCTTTACGCTCATGTCCATGCTCATCACCTCCTAACGTGAAAAAGCGAGAGAGCACGACAAGCGCACTCCCCCGCCAAAACTCATTCCGAAATTACTGAAGCAGCTTCAGTACAGCGGAAGGCAGTTGGTTGGCTTGAGCCAGAACAGAGGTCGAAGCCTGTTGCAGGGTTTGCTGCTTGGTCAGGTTAGCAGTCTCTGCGGCGAAGTCGGTATCTTGTACGCGACCTTGTGCAGCAGTGGTGTTCTCGGTGATGTTCTGCAAGTTCTGGATGGTGCTGGTCAGACGGTTTTGCGAAGCACCCAGAGCGGCGCGAGTGGCGTTGATGTTCGCAATTGCAGCGTCGATCGCGGTGATCGCGTTGTCGATGTTCGAAGCGGCGGCAGCCGAAGTAGCACCGGTCAGAACAACAGTACCGCTACCTACCGACAGGCTGACGGCGTCGAACTTGCCGCTCAGTACCAGGTCGATGTGGTTGGCGGAGCCAGTGTTGGCGCCAACTTGCAGGGTCACAGTACCAGCCGAACCGTCCAGCAGGTTTTTGCCGTTCAGGTTGGTAGCAGCCGAGATACGGGTGATTTCGTCAGACATCTGAGCGAATTCAGCGTTGGTTGCGGTCTGGTCAGCAGTGCCGTTGGTACCGTTACGAGCTTTAACAGCCAGTTCACGCATACGCTGCAGGATGTCGGTCGAAGCTTGCAGAGCGCCTTCAGCGGTCTGAGCAACGGAGATACCGTCGTTGGCGTTCTGGATCGCCTGAGTGTTACCACGGATCTGCGAGGACATACGGGTAGCGATTTGCAGGCCAGCAGCGTCGTCTTTAGCGCTGTTGATTTTCAGGCCGGAAGACAGGCGCTGCATCGAAGTCGACAGAGCGTCGGAGGCGCGGTTCAGGTTCTTCTGAACGTTCAACGACGTGGTGTTAGTGTTTACTGTTAAAGCCATGACGAATTCCTCGTTGGTTGGGTACTGCGGCTTCCGGCCCTGGCAACCGCCGGGTATGGCCTAGAGAACCTTCGTAATAGTTATCGTCGGGTTTGCAGGTTGCTTGAGGGCTTTTTTGAAAATTTTTGCCATCACCCTGCCACCCCCCTGAAAACAAAGACTTAGCAGCACTTTACCTGCGAAAAAATGACGCCATAAAACCGTCCGCCGCGCAAACCTGCGGGCCAGCGCTGTCGGCTTTCCTCAAGCCGCAGAACTTTCCAGCAACCGGATCAACTCGTACTCCATGAAGTCGGCAAGCCCGAGCCAGTCCTGACGCTCCTGGCAATCGAGCATTTGTGTGAGCAGGTGCGCCCACGACTGCTGGATATCCGACGAGGCGGACACCAGCAACTGCTGCGCCCCCTCGAACACATCGACCATGTCCAGCGCCGCTTCGACATCACGCCCCAGGCGAAACAGGCCGGCACACCGCCGGCATTCGTCGACACAGCCTTGCAGCGCACTCATTGCACGAACTCCTGGTTGAAGCGCGTCCCGGCGATCAACGCACCTGCGCGACTACTGTTGAAAAACTCGACTTGGGGCTGGCTGGCGATGTAACGCTCCAGCACACACAGATAGCCGCGGAAATTGAGCTGCGTACTGACGCGCTCGCCGAAGCCGTCACGCACCCAGTGCCGTGCCTGGTTCACCGACGGCCCCAGATCACCATCACGCCAGCCGGCGTGGGTCTTGTTCATCGGAAACGCGAAGTCGGCACCGAACAGGGTGATCCGCGCCGCCCCCATCTTCACCGCCAGATCCACCGCCGGATGAATCACACTGCCGCCCACATGCAGCAGCGCCCGTGGATGTTGCTCTCGCAACGCCGCATAGACCGGGCTGAGCGAATAGCCGCCGTAACGCTTGCCCTTCCAGGCCCTCAATACCTCAGGGTCGCTCATGGGCAGATACACCAGCGGGATGCCGTCGGATTCTTCGAAAGGCAAATGCCGAAAGCTGATGCGCTGATCGATGCTCACCACATAGTCGGGCACGATCCCGTGCTCGCGCAGCGGTCGGTAAGCGGTATCCACGCAAATGAACAGCGGGCGCTCGTCGCGCTCACGGATCGCTGCGAGTCGCTCGAAATGCTGCTCAAGCGTCGGCCCGGTGCCGATCACGTAGACTTCCCGGCCGGCACAAGTACCGAACAATTGCGCCACATCATCGTCAGCCAGCAGCACCGGCAGGCAGTCCTGCAGACGCTGCAAAATGAAGGGCGAATGCGGATCGAACTCACGATTGTTGAAACTCAGGTGCACCTCGCTGACCAGCCGATCACGAATCTTCGCGTTGAAGTCATCGGCCAGCAGCATTTCAGTCGGCAAGGCAAAAAACGGCGTGCAGATGTCCGTCAGGTCTCCGGCGTACAGAAGCTCTACCCGCGCCTCTTCCAGCCACTGCCGCTGATCGATCAGTTGCAACACCAGGGCGAACAGCGCGCCATTGAGAATGTGAACATACAGTCGCTCAAGCCCGGCGCGCTCCAGCAGTACCGCCGGTAAATCCCCGAGACCGGTGCCGTAGACGTGCAGTTGCGGCTTGTCCGCCGGCAGGCTGGCGGCCTGGATCCGGGCTTCGTGGAGGCGGTCATGGCGACTGGTGAGCTGAATCCCGCCGATGCTCAGCGTCGAACCGAGCCCCTGCGTCAGCTCGGCTTCGATCGCCGAACTGTCTTCGTTCATCAACCGTGCGAACAGTGCCGGCCAGCGTCGCTCGATGACTTCAGCGTTGGCTTGGAAGAATTCGCTCATGGTGCCTCACGCTCCATTCAGGCAAAAAAATAGCGTTCAAGGTTAACCCTTGAACGCTATTTTTGTATCCGTCGTTTTTAGCCGTTTCAAGGACGATAGATAATCGCCGAACCCCACGACAGACCGACGCCGAAACCACTGATCGCAATGCGCTGCCAGTCGGAATCCAGCACGTGTTTTTCCAGCAGCAGCGGAACGCTGGACGACACGGTGTTACCGGTCTCGACCATGTCCTTGATGAACTTCTCCGGCTCGCCTTCGAAGCGTCGTGCCACGGCATCGACAATCGCCGCGCTGCCCTGGTGAATGCAGAATGCATCGATGTCATCGGCCTTGAGGCCGGAATCGTCGAGCAACTCATGCAAGTGCGCCGGGACTTTCAGCAGCGCAAAGTTGAACACCTGACGACCGTTCATGAAGAACACGCCATCGGTGACTTTCAGGTGCGGCGCACCGGAACCGTCGGTGCCGAACTTGGCCTTGCCCAGCGCCCAGGCCGGATTTTCGCCCATCCACGTCGCGGTAGCGGCATCGCCGAACAGCATGGTGGTGTTGCGGTCTTCCGGGTCGACGATCTTCGAATACGGGTCGGCGGTGATCAGCAGGCCGTTCTTCAGGCCGGCGGCTTCCATGAAGCCCTTGATCGCGTAGATGCCATAGACGTAACCGGAGCAACCCAGGGAAATATCGAACGCGGCGACGTTGGTCGGCAGGCCGAGCTTGTCCTGGACGATCGCAGCGGTGTGCGGCAAGCCTTCTTCGTCACCATTCTGGGTGACGACGATCAGTGCATCGATGGATTCACGTTTCAGTTCAGGGTTGTTGGCAAACAGCGCATTGGCCGCTTCAACGCACAGATCGGAGGTTTCCTGTTCCGCGTCTTTACGTGGGAGGAAGGCCGAACCGATCTTGCCGAGGATGAATTCTTCATCCTTCTCGAATTTTGCACCTTGTGCGTAATTGTCCACGCCGGCTACAGGAACGTAGCTCGCAATGCTTTTTATGCCAATCATTACGGCTTCCCAATAATAAACAGCCCAATACCACCGCTCGCAAGGATTTCGAGGGGCGCCGACAAACAGAAAACGGCCGCCACAAAGGGCAGCCACGGGGAGCGCAAAGGGCTATCACTGCAACCGATAACGGGCCAGGCGCCATCTCCCCGGTCAATACAATACAGTGAAGATGCGCGTTATGACTCGCAGGTCACGCTATTTTGCCGAATCGGTGCAGATCGGGTTATTCGACCAGTGACCAGTCCAGCGGCGTGCCGCGCTTGATCGGCGCGCGCGCGCGGCGGCCGAGGACGGCGTCGGTGTGCTTGGGCGGCAGACCGAGACCGGGACGAATGGCGCGCACGTTGGCCGCCGTGAAGGGTTCACCGGCCGCCATGTCGGCCGTGACGTACAGCGACCGACGGTAGACCAGAGACTTTTTCTCAGCCTCGGTCACGCCGTAATGCACCTGGCCCATGGCCTGCCAGGCGCGCTCGGTTTCCAGCACCAGAGCGGCCATTTCCGCAGGCTCCAGCGAGAAACTGGCGTCCACCCCGCCCGCCGCGCGGTCGAGGGTGAAGTGCTTTTCAACCACCGTCGCACCGAGTGCCACAGCCGCCACCGACACACCAACGCCCATCGAATGATCGGACAGCCCCACCTGACAACCGAACAACTCACGCAGATGCGGGATCGTGCGCACGTTGCTGTTGAGCGGCGTCGCCGGGTAGGTGCTGGTGCACTTGAGCAGCACCAGATCCTTGCACCCGGCTTCACGGGCAGCGCGCACGGTTTCGTCGAGCTCGGCGATGCTGGCCATGCCGGTGGAAATGATCAGCGGCTTGCCAGTCGCCGCCACACGGCGAATCAGTGGCAGATCAGTGTTTTCGAAACTGGCGATCTTGTAGGCCGGCACGTCGAGGCTTTCAAGAAAATCCACGGCGCTGTCATCGAACGGCGTCGAAAACGCCAGCATGCCCAGTTCTTTGGCCCGGGCAAAGATCGGTGCGTGCCATTCCCAGGGCGTGTGGGCCTTTTCGTACAGGTCGTAAAGGGACGTGCCGGCCCACAGGCTGTTCGGATCCTTGATGAAGAATTCGCCTTCCGCCAGATCCAGCGTCATGGTTTCAGCGGTGTAGGTTTGCAGCTTCAAGGCATGGGCACCGGCCTTGGCCGCCGCCTCGACAATCTGCAAGGCGACGTCCAGCGACTGGTTATGGTTGCCGCTCATTTCGGCAATGATGAACGGCGGTGCGTCGGCACCGATCAGGCGATCGCCAATCTTGAAACTGTTCATGAACGGTGTTCCTTCAAATCCTTGGTGAACGCGCAGGCACTTTGGGTGAACCCGGCGTCACGAAATACATTCAATGAGGCCTGGTTGGCCGGCAACACCTGTGCGCTGATCGCGGTCAATTGCGGCCAGTGCGCCGTGACGAACGCCTCGCCCCGCGTCAGTAGCGCCCTGCCCCAGCCGAGACCGAAACGCCCCTCCAGCAGATACAGCGATACCTCGGCTTCAAAGCCGCGCAGATCGTAGCGCAACACACCGACCGGGCCGTCATCGGCCTCGGCGATCAACAACAGCCGTTGAGGATTGCGCAGACTGGCGCTCAACCAGTTCAGATGCTGCGACCACTCGATCGCGCCACTCTTCACCGACCAGCGCTGCACAGCGTCGGCGTTGCGTCCGTCGAACAACACCTGCGCATCGTCCAGCGTCGCGCCCCGCAGCGTGAGCACCGCGCCGGCCAGTGCCGCCGCAACCCGCAGCGCGCCGCGCCCGTCGACCAGTTGCCGCGAACGCTCGGCCAGGCTCTGGCGCAGATAAAAGTTGCCCACGACAAAACCGACGGCATCACGCAGTTGTTCGACGCTGACCTGCTCCCGCGCGCCCATGAACACATGCGCCCCGGCCGCGGCCATCACCTCGCCGTTGGCCTGCTGGTTGTTCGACACCGCGATGCAGATCGTCGGCAGGCCCATGGCCGCGCGCTCCCAACTGGTGCCACCGCCAGCGCCGATAAACAGGTCGGCTTCGGTCATGCGTCGATGAAAATCGCTGACGAAACTGTGCAGGCGCCAGTTCGGCCGGCTTGCGGCCAGTGCCTGCATCTCTGCCCATGCCGGGTTGTCGGCACCGGCGACGAAGTCCACTTCAAGCCCGGAAAAATCCGCCAGCGCCAGCATCGCGTGATGGGTCTGGCGGGCAGCGTCGAAACCGCCGAAGTTCACCAGCACCCGTCGCGCCACGGGTTTGATCTCGATAACCGGGCCGCTGAACTCTTCGCGCAACATGGCAAAGCGCGGACCAAGCAGCGTTCGGCAACCTGCCGGCAGCAGCGGCTGATAGTTTTCGCTGAGACCGGAGAGGTTCTGATTGAGCAACAGGTCCACGCTGTAACGGCGAGTTGCCAGATCGTCAACGGCGGCGATCCGTGGCGCAAAGCGACGGGCTGCGGTCTGCCAGTGATGATCGAGGCCGTAGTGGTCGGCGATGACCCAGTCGAATTCGGCCTGACCTTCCAACTGCGTCGCCAGTGCATCGATATCCGCCTGCCACGGCAGCATCGATTCGATGGCCTGTTCCGGGTCCTCGTCGGTGTATCGATCCGGCAAGGCGAACGTCTCGAAGCCTTCGCCCTGCAACGCATCGAGCCGATGGCCCGGCAAGCGACGACAGGCAAACGCGACGTGACTGCCCTGGGCGCGCAACACCCGCGCCAGCGTCAGGCAACGGGCGATATGGCCGCTGCCGATGGTCGGCGAAGCATCGGCGCGGATCAGTACTCTCATCGCAGCTCTCCGCCGGCCTTGAGTGCAGCGTAGAGGTATTCGGCGCGCTTCCAGTCTTCAGCGGTGTCGATGTCCTGCACCAGATGCCGGGGCAGGATCACCGGCAGGCTGGCTGGCGAATACAGAATCTCGCCAAGCAGCCAGGCCTCGCTGCGCCCCCAGTAGAACTGGCCGGCATCCTGAAAGGCAGCCGGCAGATCCTGCGAACGGGTATTGCGAAACTCGGGGTACAACGCCGTCAGCGCGCCCTGCCCGTCGAGGGTCAAGGCACGCTGCACCGGAAAGCCGAAATCGGTGACCGAAAAAGCAAAGGACTTGTCGGGATGCTGCTCCAGTAACTCAAGCCCCTGGCGCAGAAACCGCGCCTGCAACAACGGCGCCGTGGCGTACACGCAGCAGGCGTAATCGAAGGCAGGCAGTTGCTGCAAGGCATGCACGATCACCGCAGCCGTGCCGGTGAAATCATCGGCCAGCTCCGCCGGACGCAAGAACGGCACCTGCGCACCATGAGCCTGCGCCAGTTCGGCGATCTCTTCGTCATCGGTGCTGACCACCACCTGGTCGAACAACCCCGAATCCAGCGCTGTGCGAATGGAACGGGCAATCATCGGCACACCGTCGAACGGTTTGAGGTTCTTGCGCGGAATGCGTTTGCTTCCGCCGCGGGCCGGGATGATTGCGACGTTGCTCAAGGGCGTTTTTCCAGCAGGAACCAGGTGACGTCGTCCAGCGGGAATTGTGGATCGCGGTGATAACCGAAGCCGTAATCCAGCAGTTGCAGATCGGGATAGCGATCGAGCATTTCCCCGGCGAAATCGCGCTTGAACAACTTGCCGCTGTTGCCGCGATAGGACACTTCCATCGGCGACGGATTGTAGTATTCGGCGATCAGGATGTAGCGCTGGCTCAGCTCGTACAATTGCGCATAGGCGGTCGGCAACAGCTCCGGGGCCAGATGAATCAGCACGCCTTTGCTGAGCGTCAGGTCGTAGCGGCGCTCGCGGGGGAAATCGAACAGCGAGCCGTGCCAGATGTTCGCAATCTCCAGCGCACGCGCCTGGGCACAGGCGCTGGCATTGATCTCGACGCCGAACAACTCACAGCACGGCAACAGCTGCCGCAGCGCCTGCAAGTTGTTGCCGGCGTTGGTGCCCAGCTCCAGCAGGCTGTCGATCCGTCCGGCCCGGCTCAGCGCTTTGGCGAACAACGCCAGATTGGCCGCCACCAGCGGTTGCCCGACATTGCGGTCGACGTACTGGTTGCCGAACTCGCCCTGCCAGAATTGTTCCTGCTCGCTCAGATCACGCATTGCCGTTTTCCATCCACCGCCG
This sequence comes from Pseudomonas sp. GW822-FHT03F04, assembly GCF_058801405.1. Lineage (NCBI taxonomy): Bacteria > Pseudomonadati > Pseudomonadota > Gammaproteobacteria > Pseudomonadales > Pseudomonadaceae > Pseudomonas > Pseudomonas sp. GW822-FHT03F04. Next base: position 505,718 of record NZ_JBXANF010000004.1, on the reverse strand, counting down.
CAGCGGCACTCATTCAGTCAACCGACGCAATTGCTCGACCACGTAATCCTGCTGCTGATCGCTCAGCAACGGAAACAGCGGCAGGCTGATCGCTTCGGCGTAATAACGCTCGGCCTCGGGAAAGTCTCCCTCGGCGAAACCCAGTTCACGATAGTACGGCTGCAGATGCACCGGAATGTAGTGCAGGTTCACGCCGATGCCGGCCGCGCGCAAGCCTTCGAACACCTGACGGTGGCTGAGGTTGATGCGATCGGTCTGCAAGCGCACCACGTACAGGTGCCAGGCCGATTCGGCGTCCGGCTGGATGCTCGGCACGGTGACCGGCAAATACGCCAGCAAGCGCTCGTATCGCGCGGCCAGTTCCCGGCGACGGGCGATGAATTCGTCCAGCTTGCTCAGCTGTGACAGGCCCAGCGCGGCTTGCAGATCGGTGATCCGATAATTGAACCCCAACTCGACCTGTTGGTAGTACCACGGCCCGTGACTGGGCTCGGTCATCTGCTGCGGATCGCGGGTCATACCGTGGCTGCGCAGGCGTTGCAAACGCTCGGCCAGCTCCGGGCGATTGGTCAGCACCATGCCGCCTTCGCCGCTGGTGATGATCTTCACCGGATGGAAACTGAACACGGTCATCGCCGCGAACTCACCGCAACCCACCGGGCGCCCGGCGTAGCTTGCGCCGACGGCGTGAGAAGCGTCTTCGATCACGGTGAAGTTGTAGCGTTCGGCCAGTTCGGCGATTCGCCGCATGTCGCAGCTCTGCCCGGAAAACGCCACTGCCACCAGCACTTTGGGCAAGCTGCCGTCGCGCTCGGCGGCGTCGAGTTTGCTGGCCAGCACCTCGGCATCGAGGTTCCAGGTCAGCGGATCGATGTCCACGAAGTCAACGTCGGCGCCGCAGTAACGGCCGCAGTTGGCCGACGCGAGAAAGGTGTTCGGTGTGGTCCACAAACGGTCGCCCGCTCCCAGCCCCGCCGCCAGGCAGGCAATGTGCAGCGCCGCCGTGGCGTTGCACACCGCGACCGCGAAATCGGCCTGGCAACGCTCGGCCATCGCCTGCTCGAAGCGCTCGATGGTCGGCCCTTGAGTCAACCAGTCGGACTGCAACACCTCGACGACCGCGTCGATGTCCGTCTGGTCGAGGCTTTGCCGACCGTAGGGAATCATACCGACAGCTTCGCGTGCAGGTCGGCGATCTGCCCCACCGAGAGGAAATGCGGGTTGGTGTCGGAGCGGTATTCGAAATCTTCACCGACCGGCACACCACGCTCGCCGAGTTTGTCCTCGGCGAAATCCACATCGACGCTGGTGAAACGAATCGACGGCTGGATGGTGTAGTGATCGGCGAACTCCAGGGTCATCCGCGCATCGTCCAACGGCACCATCAGTTCGTGCAGCTTCTCGCCCGGACGGATGCCGACGTTCTTGTGCGGCAGATGCTCGGCCATGCCGCGAGCCAGATCGACCACACGGATCGACGGGATCTTCGGCACAAACACTTCACCACCGTGCATCCGCGCAAAGCTGTCGAGCACGAACTGTACGCCGTGATCGAGGGTGATCCAGAAACGGGTCATGCGCTCGTCGGTGATCGGCAGCTCTGTCGCGCCATCGGCAATCAGCTTGCTGAAAAACGGCACCACTGACCCGCGCGAGCCCGCTACGTTGCCGTAGCGAACCACGGAAAAACGCGTCTGTTGCTCACCGGCAATGTTGTTGGCGGCGACGAACAATTTGTCCGACAGCAACTTGGTGGCGCCGTACAGGTTGATCGGGCTCGCCGCCTTGTCGGTGGACAGCGCGACGACTTTCTTCACGCCGTTATCAATGGCGGCGGCGATGATGTTCTCCGCGCCATTGACGTTGGTGCGAATGCACTCGGTCGGGTTGTATTCCGCCGCCGGCACCTGTTTCAACGCCGCGGCGTGCACCACGTAATCGATGCCGCGCATGGCCTGGCGCAGACGCTCGGCGTCGCGCACGTCACCGAGGAAGTAACGCATGCACGGCGCGTTGAACGTCTGCTGCATCTCGTACTGTTTGAGTTCATCCCGGGAGAACACCACCACCCGCTTGGGCTGGTATTGCTCGAGCAGGCGCGCAATGAACTTGCGCCCGAACGAGCCGGTGCCACCGGAGATGAAAATCGATTTACCGTTGAACATGTCTAGAGTCCTGTTTCCTGTGCCTCAAGGCGTCAGCCGAGCCACTGCGCCCAGTTCACCGCAGCACGCTCGTTCAGAGCAAAGTCTTTGCCGTTCAGGATCAGGTTCGGGTTGCCGGCCGGGTCCTGAGCGAAGACGGAGGACCATTTTTCAGCCAGTGCTTCCAGCGCCTGTGGCGCTTGTGGCAACTGCCCGCCATGAAGCACCTGTACCAGCGGCGTCCACACGGTGAGGTAACCGGCCTGACCGGCCTTGAGGCACAGGTCGACATCGCTGAAACCGTCGCCGAAGCTTTCGGTGTCCAGGCCGCCCAGGGCGTCGAACAACTCTTTGTTCACCATCAGGCACACGCCCGATACGGCCGAGTAGTTCTGATCAACCTGCAGACGGTGCATGTAACCTTCGGCGTCGTGCTTCTCGCCAATGAAGGCCGAACCGACGGTGCCTTCCTTGCCGAGAATCAGACCGGCCTGGGAAATTTTCCCGTCGCGATCGACCAGTTTCGGCCCGACGATACCGACTTCAGGACGCTGGGCATGGTTGAGCAAGGACTCGATCCAGTTCGGGTTGACCACCTCACTGTCGGCCGCCATCAGCACCAGGTATTCACCCTGCGCCTCTTGGCTGGCAGCGTTGCACAGGGCCGCATCGCCAAGCGGCTGATCGGCGTGCAGAACGCGGACCTTGGCGTGGTTCAGGGTGCCCAGCCAGTCGTTGACGGCCGCCGACTGATTCGGTCGGGCTGCGAGCAACACTTCATAGCGGGTGTAGCGGGTTCTCAGCAGCACACCGTCCAGGCAGCGTTGCAGGGCCGGCAGATCATCGCTGGCCGGCAGGATGATCGACACCAGTGGCTGTTCGGCATGGCGATAATCGATCTGATAGGTGCCCGGTTCCTTCGAGGTGATCTTGGCCTTGTAGCCACGATTGCCCAGGTGACGCAGCAGGGCCTGACGCTCGTCGGCGTTTTCTTCCAGGACCGAACTGCGAGTGATCAGCAGCGGCTCGTCGAGGTGCGCCAGACCGCCCAGGCCACCCTGTTCGATGATGCGCAGCAGCAGATCGAATTCCAGCGCCTTGCTGAAGTCCGCCTGATAACCGCCCGCCTCGATCAGCACCTCGCGACGGATCAGCCAGTGCCGCGCCATCAGCGCCGGCAGGCTTTGCAGCAGGTCGAGGTTGAAGCCCGGACGGAACACATCCACCAGGGCGCCTTCGGCGTTGCGCTGGATTTCATCGGTGGCCACCGCGCGGCAACCTTCGGCCGACGCCAGTTCCAGACCGGCGCGCAGCAGACCGCCAGCGGTGAACTCGTCGCCCGCTTCGGCCAGCAGCAGCCAGTCGCACGGCGACTGACGAACGCTCTGGTTCAGCTTGTCGACGAAGTTGCCGGACGAGACCCGCACAAAGTGCAGGGTGTTCTGCGCGGTGGTCGCCGCCGGCGGTTCGCCCGTGGTGAACACCACCACTTTGAACGCCTTGCTGTGACCTTCGAGCAAGCTGTCCAGGGTGACCTGCAACTTGTCGATGTCGTTATCCAGATCGAGCAGGAAAATACCGAACTGCGGACCACCGCCATTGGCTGCCAGGTCGCGGGCAATCGCCCCGGCCTGTTCGTCATCGGGCTGACGCGCATCGAGCCATTTGAGCAACCGGCCGGTGCGCATTTTGCTGAATGTCGCCTGATTGCCTTCCAGCGATGCCGCTTCCAGACGCGCATTCCACTCACGCAGTTTTTCGGCGTCCTCGTCTTCACCCAGCAGTTGCAACTGCGCCACCAGACGTTTGATCACGGTGCGGTTGAACACGTTGCTGTCGTGGGCTTGCCACAAACGGTCCACCACGCTTTCCGGCGTGTCGTTGTTGCGGGCCAGCATCAGGTTCTCCTGACGGGCCCAGATGCCCTCCAGCCCTTGCAACTGAATGCGCCCGGCCGGCATGGCGTGCAACAGAAACTCGAAGTGGGTCAGTTGATCGAAAAACGCCTGATTGTAGAACGGCATTTCGACGTACTGTTTCGGGCCGAAGCGGCGCTGCGGGCCGGCCTCGATGTTGGTCCACGCCGATTCCAGAATCAGCTCGGCGGTCAGTGCGCGACCGGTGCGCAGGCTGTCGGCCAGCGCTTCGAAACTCTTCAGGACAAAGGCTTTGCCTTGCTCCGGGCTTTCATGCCGGACTTGCGTCGGCAGGCCGGCCAGAAACTCGGCAAAGGCCTCGCGCTCGGCGACGGACTTGGCGTCGGTGTACGCCAGCGAGTGGAAAATTTCGGTGCTGTGGTCGGAGTGCTGATAGTTGATTTCACGCACAACGTAAGGGATCGGCAGAATCCGTGCCTTGCCCCGCGCCAGCATGTAGTACGTGTGACCGACTTCCTGCCACTGGAAGATCGTGTCTTCGGGCATCGCCTTGTACCAGTCGCGCATGATGTCGGAGCGCTGCACCGCGTAGAACGGTGGCAGGTACTGGTACATGTAATCCACCAGACGATCCTGGGCCAGATCGGCCGAGTAGTCCTCGCAGACTTTCTTGTCACGACGGTAGTAACTGACGCCGTTGGCCAGTGCCAGGTACATCATGCTGTAGCCGTGGCACATGCTGTAATCGGGGTTGGCGTCCATGAAGGCAACGGCTTCGTGCAAGGCATCGTGCACCAGGAAGTCATCGTCGGCGGCGAACACCATGTAAGGGGTCTGCAACTGCTCAATACCGTAGGCCAGTTTGGCGCGAATGCCCCAATAGCCGAACTGCGGCAGGTGCTGATAATCCACGTTGGCAAATTGCCCGGCCACACCCGGCAATGCCTCGGCGGACGAGTCCAGCACCAGAATCCTGCACGGCAGGGTGCTGTAGAAACGCACGGCCCTGCGCAGAAACGCCGGGCGTTCGTGAGATATCAGCACAACGGTCAACTGTTCGTTGAGTGCCAAACCGTGTCCAGAACTGTTCTTGCCTTGCATATATTCCCCACAAGCGGCGAGTCGCCGAAAACTCTACGTTGTTTGTCGATTAACGTACGCGGCGCAGATAACCATCCGGCGCGACTGTGATCAGCAACTTGCTGTGTATGGCCTGATCGATTTCGAAATCACGGTTCTCTTCCAGGTACGCCCACACGGCGGTTTTCGGGTTGTCACCCTTGCCCCACGGACGATCCGGGAACGCGTCTTCCGGCATGTCTTCGACCACGGTGTCCATGACCACGCAGTAGCTGCCCACCGAAACCATCGGTGCGTACAGGCGCAGCTCTTCGAGGACGTGCTCGTGGGTGTGGTTGGAGTCCAGCACCACCAGCACTTTCTTGCCCTGCACGCGTTCACGCACCTGGTCGACAATCGCGGTGTCGATGCTCGAACCCTGGATCATGCTGATCCGCTTGAACATCGGGTGCGACTCGATGGCTTCGCGGTTGTGCTGACGGATATCGATGTCGACACCCAGCACTTCGCCGTGACCGATCAGTTCCAGGATCGAGGCGTAGAACACCAGCGAACCGCCGTGGGCAATACCGGTTTCAACGATCACGTCCGGACGCAGGTTCCAGATGATTTCCTGCATGGCGACCATGTCCTGCGGGAACTGAATGATCGGCCGGCCCATCCAGCTGAAGTTGTAGGTGTATTTGTGCTTGGCAGTGGTGGCGACCCAGTCCAGGGACTCGGTTTGCAGTGCCTTGTCTTCCTGCAGGCCTTCGATGTTGGCTTTTACTTCTTCGCGAAACTGCTCATGTGGATTCATTGCAACTCTCCAAAAATTCGGGAAACGGCTTACTTGAACACCTTGGCGTCCGGGTAAGGCACCGTGTTGTTCTTGATGATCCTGGCGGGATTGCCCACCACGACCGAAAAATCCGGGACATCTTTCGTCACCACGGCACCGGCGCCGATGGTCACCCAGCGACCGATGCGCAGGCGCGGCAGGATCGTGGCGTTGGTACCGATGAAGGTGCCGTCACCGATCTCCACGCAGCCGGCGATACAGACGCCGGGCGCCATGAACACCGAGTGGCCGATCCGTCCCTCGTGCCCCACCACACTGCCGGCACTGATGCTGGTGTTGTCGCCGAGTTCGACCTCGGCCTGCATCAACACGCCTTCCTGCAGGTAACTGCCCTGCCCCATGCGAATCATGCTCAGGTCGATGCCGGGGTGGATGAACTGACCCAGTCGCGCACCGGCCTCGACCAACTGGCAGGTGGTTTCGTAGCGTAAACGGGTACTGCCGGTGATCAGATTGACGAAGCGCACGTCCGGCCCATTGAGTTCGGCCACCCGCTCCGAACCGCCGACCACCGGCACGCCATAAAACAGCGTGCCGTGCTTGCGCGGATCGTTGTCGAGAAACGCAAACTCGATGTTCGGCGTACTGCGCTTGACGGCCTGCAGCATGCGCACCGCTTCCGGGTTGGCGGCGCCCAACAGATACATCTTCACGGTGCTTTCCTGCTGGCCAGCAAGTCGAGCACCACTTGCACCACGCGCTGCTGATCGGCGTCAGTCATTTCGTGATAACTCGGCAGGTTGAAGGCACGCTCGGGCAACGCGAACGCCAGCGGGGTGTCGACCACGTATTCGCTGAACATCGGCAGCGACGACAGCGGCCAGAAAAACACCCGGGCGTCGATATCCGCCGCCTGGAAAGCCGCAATCAACTGATCGCGATGGATGCCGGTGTCGGCATCGAACACCACGGTCGGCATCCAGTAACCATTGCGCCCATGGGCCGGTTCCGGATTGAGCGATACGCCCGGCACACCTTCAAGCGCCTGCGCATAGTTGGCGAAAATCGCCCGCTTGCGCTCGATCAACTCTTCGATGCGTTCAACCTGAGCGCAGCCAACCGCCGCCTGCAGGTTGCTCATCTTGTATTTGAAGCCGACGAATTCCGGCCAGAACTGCTTGGTGCTTCCCGCGACCCGGCCATGGTTGGACAGGGTCAGCACACGCTCGTACAAAGCTTTGTCCGAGGTGACGAACATGCCGCCTTCGCCAGTGGTCATGGTCTTGGTGCCGTGGAACGAAAAGGCGCCGAATGCACCGATCGAACCCGCCGCCTTGCCACGCCATTGCGAGCCGATGGCTTCAGCCGCGTCCTCGATCACGGGAATGCCGAACTCCTTGCCGATGGCCAGCAAGGCATCCATGTCGCAAAGATTGCCGTAGAGGTGAACTGCCAGAATGGCTTTGGTGCGCGGGCTGATCGCGTTTCTGACCTGTTGCGGATCCAGGCACCAGCTATCGGCCAGCACATCGACAAAGACCGGGGTCGCCCCCAGGTAGGTGATCGGCGCTGCCGAAGCGATCCAGTTGGTATTGGCCAGGATCACTTCATCGCCGGCGCCAACACCCAATGCCGCCATGCCCATGTGCAAGGCCCCGGTGCAACTGGAGGTGGCGATTGCATAGGTCGCACCCAGATGCTCGGCGAAGCCGTGCTCGAAGCGGGTCAGGTATTCGTAGCAACGTGCGCCCCAGCCGTTCTGCACGGCATCCAGGGCATATTGCGCTTCGAGTTCGCCGACACTCGGTTTGGTGTAGTGGATTCTGCTCATTGAATGCTCAACTCCGGAACGGCGACGACAAAGCGTGCACCCCATGTTTTGGCTTCGGCCAGTTGTTGCGTCACTTCGCTCAACAGGTTCCAGGGCAGAACCAGAATGTAGTCCGGCCGCTCTTGCGCAATGCGCTCGGGTGCCACGATCGGAATGCGGCTGCCCGGCAGGAACTTGCCCTGCTTGTGCGGGTTGGCATCGGCGACCCACGCCAACAGATCCGCTCTCACGCCGGCGTAGTTGAGCAAGGTGTTGCCCTTGGCTGCCGCGCCATAACCGACCACACGCTTGCCCTCGGCCTTGGCCTGCAACAGGAAGCGCAGCAGCTGGTGCTTGATGTTTTCGGCGGCCGGCGCCAGCGTCGCGTAGTACCCGGCGGTTTTCACGCCGGCATCGAGTTCGGCCTGCAACTGCTGCTGCACCGCCGGTTGCACAGCACGGCGCTCGCCATCCTTGCGCTGCACGAACACCCGCAGCGAGCCGCCATGGGTGGTCAACGGGCTGACGTCGAACACTTCCAGACCGTTGCGCTCGCACAGCGTTTGCACGGCGGTCAGGGACAGGTAGGAATAGTGCTCGTGGTACAGCGTGTCGAACTGCGCGCCGGCCATCAGCGTCAGCAGTTGCGGGAATTCGAACGTGGCAACGCCGGTCGGCTTGAGCAGCGCGGCGAAACCACCGAGGAAGTCGTTGATGTCCGGCACGTGGGCCAGCACGTTGTTGGCGGCCATCAGATCGGCGCCCCAGCCTTCGCTTTTCAACTGTGCTGCGGTGTCGCGACCGAAGAACAGTTCACGAATCTCCAGGCCTTTTTCCCGCGCTGCCTGCGCGGTGCTGCGAGTCGGCTCGACGCCCAGGCACTGAATGCCGCGACCGGCCACGTACTGCAGCAGGTAACCGTCGTTGGCGGCGACTTCCACCACGCGACTGTCAGCCGACAGGCCAAAGCGCTCGACCATCTCGGCCACATAACGCTCGGCATGGGCCAGCCAGGTGCTGGAGAACGAACTGAAGTAGGCGTACTCGGCATCGAACAGGCTGTCGGCGCTGGTGTAATCCTCGGTCTGGACCAGCCAGCATTGCTGGCACACGGCGACCTTCAAGGGCACCCATTGTTCGGCCTGTTCCAGCCGATCGGCGTGCACGTAGGCGTTGGACGGTGGCGAGGTGCCGAGGTCGATCAGCGGCAGGCTCAGCGGTGCGGCGCACCCACGGCAGTTCATAGACGCACTCCAGCAAAGTGTTGATCGAGCGCGGGATGGCTGGAATCACGCGCTGACAAATTATTGACAGGCAACGGCCAGGCAATCGCCAGCCGTGGATCGTTCACCGACAGGCCGGCCTCGTGCTCCGGCGCGTAATCGGCGCTGTGCAGGTAAAGCAGCTCGGCATCCTCGGTGAGGGTCTGGAAGCCATGGGCGAAGCCGGCCGGAATCAACAGGCTGCGACCGTCGCCGGCCTTCAGGTGCTCGGCGTGCCAGTGCAGGAAGGTTTCGGAGTCCGGGCGCAGGTCCACCGCCACGTCCCACACTTCACCGCGCAGGCAGGTGATCAGCTTGGCTTCCGGCGCATTGGCGTTCTGGTAATGCAGACCACGCACGCTGCCCTTTTCGCGAGTGCAGGAATGGTTGATCTGGCGGATGTGAAACTCGGCGCCGAACGCACTCAGACTGCCCTCGCAGAACAGCCGGGCGAAGTGCCCGCGCTGATCTTCGAAGCGTTTGTGCTGGACGCTGAACAACCCGGCCAGCGGCAACTGTTTCAAGGAAAACTCGCTCACAGCGCGCCCCGGTACAGGTTCAGTTGACCGAGAGTGACGGTGCGCATGTCGTCGCCGTTCTGCCACGCCAGGTGCCAGTCGAGGGTCTGGGTCAGGCATTGCTGCAGCGACCAGCGCGGTTGCCAGCCAAGGACCTGACGGGCGCGGCTGCTGTCCAGGCGCAGCAGACCGGCCTCGTGCAGTTCGCTCGGCTCGATGCGCAGACCACGGGCCTGTGGCCAGCGATTGGCGAGCAGTTCGACCACTTCGCCGACGCTGCACATGTCCGTTTCGCCCGGGCCGAAGTTCCACGCCCCGGCATATTCCGGGCCCTCTTCGTAGAGCCCGGCGGCCAGCTGCAGGTAGCCGGCCAGCGGCTCCAGCGCGTGTTGCCATGGGCGCACGGCTTGCGGGTAACGCAGGGTCACCGGCTCGTCGGCCGACCAGGCTTTCAGTACGTCGGGAATCAGGCGCTCTGGGGCGAAGTCACCGCCACCCAGCACGTTGCCGGCTCGCGCGGTGGCCAGGGCCAGACCGTGTTCGGCGTACTTGTCGGCCGGGAAGAACGACGCGGCATAAGACTGCGCCAACAACTCGCAGCAGGCCTTGCTGCTGCTGTAAGGGTCGTGCCCACCGAGGGCTTCGTCTTCGCGGTAGGGCCACAGCCATTCCTTGTTGGCGTAGACCTTGTCGGTGGTCACCAGCACACAGGCCCGCACACAACCGACCTGACGAATCGCTTCGAGCAGGTTCAGGGTGCCCATGACGTTGCTGGAATACGTGCCGAGCGGATCGCGATAACCTTCGCGCACCAGCGGCTGGGCCGCCAGGTGCAGGACGATCTCAGGCTCGGTGTCGGCGATGATCTCGAGCAAGGCGCCGAGGTCACGCAGGTCGCCGCGCTGATCATTGATGCCTTCGTGCACCCGCGCCAGTTCGAACAGGCTCGGCTCGGTCGACGGGTCGAGGGAAAAACCGCTGACTTGCGCGCCGAGGCTTTGCAGCCACAGGGTCAGCCAGCTGCCCTTGAAACCGGTGTGACCGGTGACCAGAACCCGCTTGCCGCGCCAGAATTCCGGACTCAGTCCCATTGCTTCCATGGGGCCTCCCCGGTCTGCCACAGCGCTTCGAGGTGATTCTTGTCACGCAGGGTATCCATCGGTTGCCAGAAACCGTCGTGCTGATAAGCCATCAGCTCGCCACGCTCGGCCAGGCCATCCAGCGGACCGGACTCCCACGACGTCTCGTCGCCTTCGATCAGCGGCAGGACTTTCGGCGACAACACAAAGAATCCACCGTTGATCCAGCCACCGTCGCCACGGGGTTTTTCAGTGAACCCCAGTACGCGGTCGCCTTCACGGTTCAGCGCGCCGTAACGTCCCGGCGGCTGTACGGCGGTGACGGTCGCCAACTTGCCGTGGGTCAGGTGGAAATCCACCAACGAGCTGATGTTCAGGTCCGAGACACCGTCGCCATAGGTGAAGCAGAAGGCTTTTTCGTTTTCCAGATAGCGTGCGGCGCGGCGCAGACGGCCACCGGTCATGGTTTCTTCGCCGGTGTCGATCAGCGTCACGCGCCACGGCTCGCTGTAGTTCTGGTGAACGTCCATGCGGTTTTCACGCATGTCGAACGTCACGTCGGAGGTGTGCAGGAAGTAGTTGGCGAAGAAGTCCTTGATCGCGTAGCCCTTGTAGCCAAGGCAAATCACGAAGTCATGAATTCCGTGTGCGGAATACTGTTTCATGATGTGCCAGAGAATTGGCTTGCCGCCGATTTCGATCATCGGTTTGGGCTTGAGGTGCGACTCTTCACTGATGCGAGTGCCCAGGCCACCCGCCAAAATAACTGCCTTCATGGTCTCCCCTCTCGTTCGTCACAGGGCTGCGCGCGGCTTTATGAGCTTTGCGGCCTTCTGGCTAAACCTTTCTGCCGGTCCGGGCGCAGGTGCAATGACCGCGAGCGCTCGTTTTATGGCGATTTGAGGGGGACTTGCAGGAAACGCGCCAGCTCCGCCGACGCTGCGTCGATGGGGACACGGGCATGAAAAAAGGGATGAGTCCGTTGCCGGACCCATCCCTTTCATCGAGCGGTTTCAGTGAATCGACCGGATCAACCGAACAGGGCAAACCCGTCGGCAGCGGTTGGCAGGCTGTAGGCCTGGCCGTCCGCGGTCTGGATGTGCTCGATGCTGTTGAAACCCGCATACCAGCCTGCCAGTTTCACACCACTGGTCGGCGCACCGACGCTGCCGTCATTGGCGCTGTGCAAATAGGCGTCGTCGCCGATACGGGTCACGTTCAACTGGCTGGCATTGGCAATAGTGTTCAGGATCAGGGTGTCGTTCAGGCTGGTGCCGCCGTCCTGAATCACCACCAGACCGGAGGTGTTCACCACGTAAGTGTCATCACCTTCACCGCCATTGGCGAAACCACCGGAGGCCTGCTGGCCGGCCAGATTGAGAATCAACCGGTCGTCACCCTCGCCACCGAACAACGAGTAGGCGCTGCCCTTGCCGGTCAATACATCGTCGCCGATACCGCCGATGGCGCTGCCGTTGAACACTGTCACGGTGTCATTGCCGTCCTCACCGAATGCATTGGTACCCAGATCGTTTTCGGCACTGACAATCACATCGTCGCCCAACCCGCCATACAACTGATCGGCCTGCGCATTATCGGCCACACCTTCGAGGCTGAACGGTCCGATGTCGGACACCAGGCCGCCGTAGATAACGTCGTTGCCGTCACCGCCATTGATCAGATCGCTGCCGCGCCCGCCTTCCAGGTAGTTGTCCGCTTCGTTGCCGGTCAAGGTGTCGTCGAAATGGCTGCCCATCACGCCTTCGACATTGGTCAGCGTATCGCCCTGCGCATCACCACCCAGGTTGATGCCGGTCTGCAGATTAATCTCTACCGCCGAGGCGCTGGTGAGGTACCAGACATTATCGATGCCATCGCGGCCATCGATTGCATCACCGCCACCACCACCGATGAACGTTTCGTTGCCGGCCGAACCGATGAAGTCATCAAAATACTGACTGCCCTCGATCAATTCGATGCTGGTGTATTCAGGCATCGGGTCCCAGGGCTTGTAGGCGGCACCGCTCAGGTCGATCGCCATCGGCATGGTGGCGTATTTGAAACTGAGCAGATCCTGCCCTTGCCCGCCATCCAGGCCGAAATACCAGGGCATGCCGGTCGCGTAAAAGGTGTCGTTGAAGTCACTGCCACGGATGATCTCGATGTTCTGGAACGTATCGCCGTCAGCGATCCCCGAAAACTCCCGGGTTGCCCAGTTCAGCGTCATGGCCACCGTGCTGTCGCCGTAGCTGAGCACATCGATACCGTCGCCACCGTCGAAGGAGTCACCCTTGGCACCGCCAAACAGCACGTCGTTGCCACTGCCGCCGACGATCGTGTTCCAGGTGTCATTGCCGTAGCCGGTGAAGTCGCCGGTCCCGGTGTACGTGAGGTTTTCAACGAACGGATCCAGGTGCATCACAGACAGCGTGGTGTACACCTGATCGGTGCCGCCCATGAAGCCCTCGACTTCTTCGATGGTCACACCGGTGCTGTTGATGATGTACACATCGTTCCAATCGCCACCGGCCAGGGTCACGCCACCGATGTTGGCGGTGAACTGATCCGCATTGTTGGTGCCAATGATCTTTTCGACATTGCGAAAGGTGTCGCCCACTGCATTGATACCACTGCCGATCTCGATGGTGACCGGCCCCGCGGTCTGGAAATAGCTCACCGTGTCGTAGCCATCGGAACCGTCAATGATCATCGACCCTTCGGAGCGATAGATCAGATCATCGAACTTCGAACCTTCAATGGCTTCGATACCGGTGAAGGTATCTCCGTAGGCAATGGTCAACCAGTCATAGTTGCTCCAGTCCCCGACTCTCACCCCTTCGAGACTGTCGCTGTAGCTGACGGTATCGAAACCCTCGCCACCCACGAAGTGATCCGCCCCGTCACCGCCCCACAGCCAGTCGTTGCCGGCACCGCCGATGATTTCGTTGTCGGTGTCACTGCCGTAGGCCTTGAAATCACCTGTACCGGTGAAGGTCAGTTTCTCGATGAAGGGGTCCATCTTGATGGTGTTGAGACTGGTGCGAAGTTCGTCGTAACCGCCGTAGCTTTCTTCGATGATGGTCACGCCTTCACTGCCGACGATGTACACATCGTCACCCCAGCTACCGTCCAGCGTCACACCGGCAACGTTGCCGGTGAAGGTGTCGTTGAAAGATGTACCGATGACTTTCTCGACATTGAGCAAGGTATCGCGCTTGCCCTCGGCGCCAGTGACAGTCCACGCGTCATTGCCGATCTCGACATTGACTGCCGAAGACAGCACGCGATAGTCCGCCGTATCAAACCCCTCACCCCCATCCAGCACGTCCGATCCGCCACTGCCGATCAACTGGTCATCCGACTCCAGTCCATAGAGTTCGTCATTACCATCGGTGCCCATCAGGTAATCCACATCACTCGTTCCATTTACTACTGACATTTGCTTCTTCCTTGCGTTGTTGTTGAGGCTGGAAACCTGCAATCCCGGGCACCGCTCGCCCCCTCTGCGTCAATCGTCCGAGACCGGCTATCAAGGGGTATCGACAGAGAATTGCGGCGGCTTGAGGTGCCGGGCAAAAAAAGTATCCGAGTTGATACAAATACGAATTTCGAGGTGAAAAAAAGGCGACTGCAAAAGTCGCCTGTTTTTTTGGGGGGTAGCGTCCGTGGACCGGTCAGTCCGCCAGCCAGCCGTTTTCCCAGTAACGCAGGTTGTCGCCGCGCAAGACGTAGTCGCGCAACACGACCTCGCGCAACTCGTCGCCCATGCGGTAGCTGGCGTCCGGATCGGCCAGGTGCATGCGGATCGCCTGCAGCCACTCATCCGTGGTGTTGGTCTTGATCCGGGTGCACGGCAGGTAACCGCGATAGGCCTCGGTGTCGGTGCAGATCACCGGGTAGCCACAGGCGCCGTACTCCAACAGACGCAGGTTGCTCTTGCAGTCGTTGAAGATGTGGAACTCCAGCGGTGCCAGCGCCAGATCCAGATTGAGACTGGCCAGTTTCGCCGGGTACACATCGAGGCCGATCACGCCGTGGAACTCATGCATGTACGGCCGCAGATCGTCCGGGCACATGCCGAAAAACACCCAGTCGACTTCATTGGCCAATTCGCGCACCACATCGGCGATCACCGCCAGGTCACCGTGGTGGCTGGTGCCACCGCCCCAGCCGACCCGAGGTTTTTTCGAGGTACGGCGCTGGCTGCGCAGATCGCTCCACATGTTTTTGGCCAGCATGTTCGGGACCACGCGGATGTCGCTGTGCATGCTCGACAGTGCGTTACCCAACGGCGCCGTGGACACCACGACCCGGTCACACATGCCGATCGCACGCCGGACCAGTTTTTCCATCTCGTCCTTGTTCGGCATGTTGCGGATGTGCGCATTGCGATGGGGAACGTCGATTACGTAGTCATCGAGTTCGTAGATCCGCCGGGCACTCGAGTACTTCTGCAGGCTTGGAATTTCATTGATCGGTGCTTCGGCATAACGTCCCTGCAGAATGATCACGTCAGGAGACTGGCGTTCGACTTCGATGATGGTCGGCAGGTTGTAATGAATCCGTCCCAGTGCCCTGCCCGCCGCTTCCAGCTCGATCAGGGGCTGAGTCACACGGTAGTGACCGATCGCCGATGCGTTGACCGGCAATGCGAGAATCTTGGGCAATTGCGGCTGCGAAAACGGACTCCAGCCGGTACGCAGGCCCGGGTCGAGACTGAAGCTCGAGCCCCCCAGACCGTTCAGCGACAGGTTGGCGTTGTAGGCCGGATCCCGCGCAACGATCGGCAACCAGCGCTTGTAGAACACTTCCTGCTCCTGGCCGAGCGCTGCCTCCTCGCCTTCCTTCGGGGCTTGCGCCGGTTGCGCACCCAACGCCAGCTGCGCGTAAGGCGTCCACACCACCAGGTAACCTTCCTGGCCAACACGCAGGCACAGATCCACTTCGTTGAGCGACTGCGCCAGCGCCTGCTCATCGAGCCCGTTGACCGAATCGAACACAGCCTTGCGCACCATCAGGCAATCACTGCCGACGGCGCTCAGGTCGTGAGCGACCAATAGCCGGTACATGTAACCCGTCGCCTGCAACGACTCGCCGTAAAACGGTACACCGGCCGGCCCTTGCAGGCCGAGGATCAGACCGGCATGCAAGACCCGCCCGTCCGGGTTGAACAGTTTGGCCCCCACCACGCCGACTTCGGGGCGCTGGGCGTGATTGAGCATTTCCGCCAGCCAGTCGCCATGGGTGATCACGGCGTAAGGGTTGAGCAGCAAGACGTATTCGCCCCGCGCCTGGCTCACCGCGAGATTGCGCACGGCGGCCATGTTGTCTTGCTGCGGGCAATCGAGGACACGAATCCGCTCGCTGCCCAATTGCGCCATGCCGTCAAACCAGGTCTGCGCCTCGACGCCCTGACTGCCGTTGTCGACCAGCAGCAACTCGTACTCGGCGTAGGCGGTCTTCTCCAGCAGGCTCTCGACACAGCGCTGCACGGCGGCCGTCTGATCCTTGCTGACAATGACGATCGACACCAACGGTTGCCGGCCATGGTGGTAATCCACGCGGTTCAGCAGCGCCGAGGCGCCGTTGCGGATTTCATGGGCAATGCCCAGACGGTCAAGGTGCGCCGAGATCAACTGCGAATTGCCGTCAGCCATTTGCGGTTCCGACAACCACTTGGCGAGGTCGAATGCCGACTCCAGCAGCACTTCGGAAATATGGCCAATGACCTGCGTGCCGTCGTTCTCGACCATGCGCCACAACACATCGTGGGGCGCCAGCTCGCCAAACGCGGAATCGAAACCGCCGAGTGCCAGGAACCGTTCGCGCTCGAACGCCAGGGCCCGGCCCACATAGGGGTAGCTGCGCATCAGGTCCAGGTTGAAGTCCGGCTTGAACACCGGCTCGGTCGACTCGCCCTCGCTCAAACCACCTTCATCGCTGTAAAGGCAGGTAACGGTTCGCGAGAGCGCAATGCGCTCGGCCATCACCAGCAGCGCCGGCACCACCAGACGATCACCGGCACGCAGCAGGTAGAACCAGTCGGCACCTTCCAGCTGCGGCAAGAGTTCGTTGATCTGCTGTTGCCAGTCCTCCTGCAACGGCATGCGCAAGACGCGCTCTTCGAGCTGCGTCTCGGTGCAGGAGGCGGACAACACAAGGGTCAACTCGGGCAGGTACTCCTGTGCCTCGAGCGATTGCAGGGTGAGATCCAGCGCCGAGCGACTGCCCTGCTCGTCAATGATCAGCGGTACGATTTTCGGCACGCGCGGCCATGCCGCGAGCGTATCCGGCAGCAGTTCGCGCTGGCCTTCGGTCAGGTTGCGGCATGCCAGCCACTGCGCATACAACTCGGCAAAACTGACACTGGAAACGCCGACATGCCAATCCTGGGTGGTCTGTTTGGTGCCCAGCGTCCGGCTCAGCGGCAACTCTTCCCAGACCCGTGGCGTTTCCTGCGCCTTGGTGATCGACACATAACGCACCCAGCCCGGCGCCGGGGCCGATTCGCCACTGCGCGCCTTGAGCATCTGCGACAACCACTGGCGTTCGGTGTACGCAGCATCGCGCATTGCCTGTTGGCCACTCAAGCGCTCGGCGTACAGGCGCTCGACACTCAGGACGTGATTCGAAACCACCAGGTTGCCGCGACGCAACAGGCAGACGTACAACGCAAAATCCAGGGTCGCGACAAAGCAGGTTTCGGGAGTGGTCAAGGCCGGGAGAAGCTCCAGGACATCGGCCCGGCGAAACAGTGCATTGCTGAAACCGCCGAGAATGTTGACCGGGAAATTCTCGAAAATCGCCAGCAGGTCATCCCCCTTGAACAGTCCGCACACCGGCGACAACGGGGTATTTTCCAGGCGTGAAGGCAACGGGCGGTCGTCGGCATCCCAGAACAGACGCTGGGCGAGCACCAGATTGACGTCCTGCTGATCGATGAGAACCTGTGCCTGGCGCTCGATGCACGTGCCGAACAATTGGTCGTCATCACACAGAAACTTGATGAACTCGCCCTGCGCCTGCTCAAGGCACGCATGCAGATTGCCGACCAGCCCGAGCGTGCGCGCATTGCGCACGTAGCGCACGGCCACGCCGGAACTCTCGATCACCGAGGCGACGGTGGTTTCAATCTCGTTGCCGCGACTGTCGTCGCAGACAATGACTTCAAGATTGCCATAGCCCTGGCTCACCGCACTGAGCAATGCCCGTTCGAAGAAACGTGGATTGAAGGCAGGAATGACCAGGCTGACGAGAGGAAGTGAATTCACGGCGGGCTCACAGGCGGTGCGAGCCCGCTCAGAAAAGCGAGCCCTTGAAACCGCTAAAGACATTGACTATTGAAGGGACAGGGCAGAACGGGCGCCAGCGCGCCCGGCTACCGTCAGATCTTGTTGAACAGACCCAGCTGGCTGATTTTGCTGAATGCCAGTTGCGAGGCCTGCAGCATGGTCTGCTGCAAGGTCAGGCGGGTCATCACTTCGGCAGGATCCGAATCACGGATCGAACCCTGAGTGGTGGTATTCGCCTGAGTCAGGCTCTGGTTGGTGGTGTTCTGGTCATCCAGCGACTGTCCGCGAGCACCGATCGAAGTCACCGCCGAACCAATCTGATTGGCCGCGCTGTCGATGTTGCCCAGCGCCGACTCCATGGCACCCTGGAATTTCTGCTTGGCCACCGGATTCCCGTCGATCGGCGCATTCAGCGCCGTGACCATCTGGCCCAGGGTGTCGAGCACGTTCTGGGTCTGGTGGTTGTTGGACTGGATCGAGAACTGATCACCCGCACCCGGCGTACCGCCGAATGTGAAGGTCACACCCGCGGCCGTGGCGTTGGCGCCGACCATGGTGCCCGACGACACTGGCTTGCTGTCAGCTGTCACTGGCGCTGCATACAGGTCGAAGTTGGTGGCGCTGGTGAACTTCAGGATCGCACCGCCGCCCGACGGGAATGCCGCGTCGTAGGCCGCCTGGTTGGTCACGCCGGAGCCGGTGATGACCGCCGTCGACGCATTGCCCGCGCTGCGCGAGGTGGTGAACGAGTCAGGCGTGGCCGCCAGCTGAAAGCTGTGGCCGGCAATGACCGCATCCGGGTTGGTGTCGCCAGGCTTGAGGTTGATGTTCAACTTCAGATCGACGCCACGGAAGCTGACGGTCTGGTTGGCGCCGTTGCTGTTGGTGATCGCGCCGTTCTGGCTGGCTTCGGTCGTCACGTCGTTGCCCAGGGCATCGGTGATTTTCAACTGAGTGCTGCTGATGAAATCCACGGTGTACGGCTGACCGGCCGCGAACTTGGCGTTGTACGTCGCGGCGGTGCCAACGATACCGTTGGTCAGTACCACGCGGCCATCATCGGGGGTTGGCGCGGTCATGCTGGTCGTGGTGCGGCTGGTGTTGATGGTCTGCTGGAACGCATCCCAGCCAGTGGTATTGGAGGCCACCGAAAGACCGTCGCCAATGCCCAGGTTGATCTGGGTCTGGTCACCATTGTAGGTGTAAGTGCCATCGGCATTTTGCGAGTACGGCGCGGTATCGGTCTTGGAACCGGAAAACAGGTAATTGCCGTTGGCGTCCTTGGAGTTCATCAGGCCCAGCACTTGTTGCTGGATCTGGCTCAGCTCGGCCGCGTAGGCCTTGCGGTCAGTGTCAGTGGCGATGCCGTTGTTGGCGGCCAGGCCGATTTCCTTGGCGCGCTGCAAGGCCGTGGTGATGGAGTTCAACGTGGACTCCTGCACGGTCAGCGCACTCTTGGTGGTATCGATGTTGCCCTGATACTGCTCGAGCATCGAGGCCTGCTGACCCAGCTTGAGCAGACGCCCGGCGCCGATCGGATCGTCGGCAGCGGTGTTGATGCGCTGCAGGCTGCTCGCCTCGTTGGCGGTCGCGACAGTCTTGCTGTAGTTGCGCTGATATTGAGCAGCTTGTGTCGCGTAATACTGGGCGGTGGAAATGCGCATGAATTACGGCTCCTTAAAGACTGTTGATCAGCGTTGCGAAGGTTTCCTGCGCAGCCTTGATGATTTGCGAAGAGGCGGTGTAGTACTGCTGATACTTGACCAGGTTGCCGGTTTCTTCGTCCAGGTTGACCTGGGACAGCGAATCGCGCGCACCCTGTGCCTGATCCAGAATCACCGTGGTGGCGGCGCTGTCGGACTTGCTCTGAGCAGCCTTGGTACCGACGTTGGTCACCAGCTTGTTGTAGGCGTCAGTCAGGCTGATGCCCTTGCTCGCCGTGCCGGTATCCACGGTCTGTTTGGTCTGCAAGCCAACCAGCGCCTGCGCGTTGCGGTTGTCCGAAGAAGCCGCGCCGGTCAGGTTGATCGTGAAGGTTTCGCCTGGCTTCGGCGTCGCGCCCACGGTGGTCTGCACGGTAAAGGTTTTCTGCACGTTCGGCGTGACCGAGGTATCCATCACCGGAGCACCGGTGGAATCGACCATGCCGATCTTGAGGTTCAGGGTGTTGGCCTGCCCCGGCACGATGGTGCCGGAACCGATGGTGTTGCCCTTGGCATCGACCATGTTGTACGACTGGCTGCCACTGGCGACCGCACCCATGACCAGTTTGACCGGCGTCGAGTACTTGAGCGCATTCTGCAGCTCGGCCTGGGAGGCCGGGTTGGTGATGTCGAGGGTGTCGATCAGCGTCGGCTGCGTGTAGGTGCCGGAATTGTTGGCACTGGCCACACCGGTCAACGGTGCTGCCGCCGCGATTTTCTTCGGATCGGTGAGCACGGTCTGGATGGTGCTGCCGGCGTTACGGGTCGGGGTCACCTTGAAGGTGTCGCCGGCGCTCAACGCACCGCCATTGAGGGCCAGGGTGAAGCCGTCGATCACTGGCGGTGGCGTGGTCGTGGTGCTGAACGAACCCATGTCGGTACCGTCCGAGCGCTTGACCGAGTAGTTGGTCGCGCTGGTGAAGGTGACCTGGTAGTCGCTGGTGGTCAGCTTGCCGGTGTCCTTGATGGTGACATCAAGGTTGCCGGAACCTGCACTGTTGGTCGACTGGGCAATGCTGCGCTGGCTGATCAGTGCGGCACTGTTGATGTCGTTGAAAATGGCCGCGCCGAAGTCACCGTTCTTGTCGATGCCCTGGGCTTGCTGGCGATTCATCTGGTCGGCAATGACCAGTGCTACACGGCCCAGCTCGTTGAGCGAAGGGTTGAGCACTTCATTGCGATAGGTCAGCAGACCACCGATTTCACCGCCGCTCATCACCGAGGTGATGTCGAGGGTGCTTGAGCCGCGATCCATCTGGATGCCCATGCGCGAAGGGTCGTCCTTGCTCGGCACGGTGCTCAGGGTGTTGGTGGTGTTGCCGATGACCAGTGGCTGACCGCTGCCGACGTAGACGTCGAAACTGCTGCCGCGCTCGACGACTTGCGCACCGGTCAACTCGGAGAGCTGACGCACGGCTTCGTTACGGCTGTCGAGCAGATCGTTCGGCTGGCCGCCGCTGGTGGAAACCTCACCGATCTTCTGGTTCAGGTTGGCAATCGCGGTGGCCAGCTTGTTCACCTGGGACGTCATGTCCGACAGGTTGCCGTTGATCGTGGTGTTCTGATCGTTCAGCTGTTTGGCCAGCGCGTTGAAGCGGCTGGTCAGGGCCTGCGCACCGGTCAGTACCGACTGACGGGAAGTGTCGTCGGTCGCCGAGGTCGCTACACCCTGCATCGAGGTGAAGAATTTCTGCAGCACACCGGTCAGGCCCGTGTTGGTGTCGGACAGCGAGGCGTCCAGCGCGGTCGCCTGGGCACCGTACGCGGCCGCTTCGCTGTTGAGCGAGGTGGCGGTGTGCAGTTGTGTTTCGAGGTAAGAGTTGTACACCCGGCGCACGTCGGCCAGGGTCGTGCCCGTGCCGATGAAGACGTTGCCGAACTGCTGCGAGGACTTGGTGCCCTGCACGGTTTGCTGGCGTGAATAACCGGCGGTGTCGACGTTGGCAATGTTGTTACCTGTCACAGCCAGAGAGGACGAACTCGCGGCCAACCCCGACATCCCGATATTGAGCAAACTCATGATTCAAACCTTACCTTGTGTTTATAAAGGCGTTGTTGAAACGCCGGCCGCAGCGTAGTTCTGATTTACCGTCATCTGCCTGGCAATCTGCGAAATCTTGCTTGCGTAGTTCGGGTCGGTTGCGTAACCGGCCTTTTGCAACTCGCGTACAAACTGTTCTGGGTTATCGGCCGACTTCAGCACATCTTGATAGCGATTATTGCTCTGCAGCAAAGTCACCAGATCGTGGAAGCTGTCCTTGTACGAGGCGTAGGAACGGAACTCCGCCGTCTCCTTGACCATCTGCCCGTTGCGGAACTCGCTGGTGATCGCACGGGCCGAATCGCCCTGCCAGTTGCTGCTGGCCTTGATGCCGAACAGGTTGTGACTGCTAGTGCCGTCCTGGGCGCGCATGACCGACTTGCCATAGCCGGTTTCGAGTGCGGCCTGAGCCACCAGGTAACGCGGATCGACACCGATGCGCGCCGCCGCTTCCTTGGCCATCGGCAGCATCGTATTGACGAATTCGTCGGCGTTGCTGAACGCCTTCTTCGCTGGCGCCAGCGGAATCTGCGCCATGGCGCGACCGTAAATCTGCATCTGCCCGCCAGAGGCCTTGTCCGCCTCGGCGCGGGCCAGCCAGTCGCCGTTGTACAGCGGACCGGAACCGGTGGCAGCGGCCGTCGCGGCGCGTTGCGGCAATTGAGTGGCCGCCGTCGGCGTGGCCGAAGGCACCAGACCGGCGAGCAAACGATCAGCCAGTTTCGGCGGCAGTGCCAGGCGACGCTGGTTGATCATTTCCATGTCGTTGCGATGGGTCAGCTGGGTGTTCGGCGCATGCACCGAACGCGAGGCCCACAACGGACGTTCGCCATTGAGGCGCGACAGCGGACCGTTGGTAGCCAAGGTGCCGGCGGCAATCGGCGTTTCCACCGCAGCGGCCTTGGCCAGGGCTTCCTGCTGCTTGGCAGCGGACGCGGCGGCGGCCTCGCCCGGTGCCATCGGTTTGTTCTTCGACATCTGCTTCATCAGCACGTCAGCCAGACCGATACCACCGCCCTCGCGGGACAGAGACACCGCCAGTTGCTGGTCGTACATTTCCTGATATTGCTTGGCTGCCGGCGTGTTGAGCGGGTTGTCCTGACCCAGCGCTTCAGTGGCCGAGCGCATCGACTTGAGCATTTCACCGAGGAACAGCGATTCGAATTCCTGCGCCACCTTGCGCATGTTCCCGTCGCTGTTCTTGTCGCCGACCTTGAGCTGGTTCAGACGATTGAGGTCGGAGTACGAACCCGAATCGCTGCTGCTGACCAGACCGCTTTTGCGCATATCCATGAGTGCCGTCCTCAGATCACGATCAGGTCGGCTTGCAACGCGCCGGCCTGCTTCAGTGCTTCGAGAATGGCCATCAGGTCACCCGGCGCCGCGCCGACCTGGTTCACCGCACGCACGATTTCGTCGAGGGTGGTGCCCGGGCCGAACTTGAACATCGGCTTGGCTTCCTGCTGAGCATTCACCCGCGAGCGCGGCACCACGGCTGTCTGACCATTGGACAGCGGGCCCGGCTGGCTGACGATCGGGTCTTCGGTAATGGTCACGGTCAAGCTGCCGTGGGTCACGGCGGCCGGCGAAACTTTCACGTTCTGGCCGATGACGATGGTGCCGGTACGCGAGTTGATGATGACTTTCGCCACGGCCTGGCCCGGGTCGACTTCGAGGTTTTCCAGGATCGACAGATAGTCGACACGCTGGCTCGGATCGAGCGGCGCAGTGACGCGGATCGAACCACCGTCGATGGCCTGGGCAACGCCAGGGCCGAGCATGTCGTTGATCTTGTCGACGATGCGCTTGGCGGTGGTGAAGTCGGAACGGTTGAGGTTCAGCGTCAGGCTGTTGCCTTGGTTGAAGCCGCTCGGCACCGAACGCTCGACCGAAGCACCACCCGGGATGCGACCGGCCGACGGAACGTTGACGGTGATCTTCGAACCGTCACGACCTTCAGCATCGAAACCACCCACCACCAGGTTGCCCTGAGCGATGGCGTAGACGTTGCCGTCGATACCCTTGAGCGGGGTCAGCAACAGGGTGCCGCCACGCAGGCTCTTGGAGTTACCGATGGACGAAACGGTGATGTCGACCTGCTGACCCGGTTTGGCGAACGCCGGCAGATCGGCACTCACCGATACCGCCGCGACGTTTTTCAACTGCACGTTGCCCGATCCCGGCGGCACTTTGATGCCGAACTGCGAGAGCATGTTGTTGAAGGTCTGCAGGGTGAACGGGGTTTGCGTCGTCTGGTCGCCGGTGCCGTTAAGCCCGACCACCAGGCCGTAGCCGATCAACTGGTTGGAACGCACGCCAGAGATGCTGGCGATATCTTTCAGCCGCTCGGCGTGGGCACCAAAGGCTGCGGACATCAACGCCGCAGCGAGCATGAGGCTCTTGAAATTCAACGTAGCCACCTAGAAAGGGAACAGCGGGCTGAGGAAGAAACGGTCGAACCAGCCTGGCTGACTCGCATCGGCGAACGAACCGGTGCCCGAGTAGGTGATGCGCGCATCGGCGACCCGGGTCGACGACACGGTGTTGTCGGTGGCGATGTCATCGGCACGAACAAGACCGGCGATCCGCACCAGCTCATCACCGGTGTTGAGGGTCATCCACTTCTCGCCGCGCACAGCGATGATGCCGTTGGGCAGCACGTCGGCGACGGTCACGGTGATCGAACCGGTCAGGGTGTTGCCCTGGGCCGCCTTGCTGTCGCCCTTGGTCGCACGGTCGCCGCTGTAGCCGACGTCCAGGCTCAGATCGTTACCGCCCAACGGGTTGTTGGTGGTGCCGCTGCCGCCGAACAACGAAGTCAGGCCGATGCCGGTCTTGCTGTTCTTGGCCACTTGCGAGTTGGCGTTCTTGCTGGCCTGAGTCTTCTCGTTCAGGGTGATGGTGATGATGTCACCGACCCGGAACGCCTTGCGGTCGCTGTACAGGTTCTGTTCGAAACCGGCCTGATAGATCGAGCCGTTGTTGGCGGCCGCCGGCAACGGCGTCCGCGGCAACACCGGGGCGTAGTAAGGGTCATTGGGCTTGGGCGTCGGAGCGACGCAGCCCGCGAGCGAGACCACCCCACCCAATGCCAGAACAGATACGAAGCGTTTCATGACCCTTACCTCACGGTGTTGCAGGCGGCCTCATGGCCGCCTCATAGACTTGATTACAGATTCTGCGTTACGAACGAGAGCATCTGGTCGGCGGTGGAGATCACCTTGGAGTTCATCTCGTAAGCGCGCTGAGTGGTGATCATGTTGACCATCTCTTCCACGGTGCTGACGTTGGAGGTTTCCAGAGTGTTCTGCAGGGTGGTGCCGAAACCGTTCAGGCCCGGAGTGCCGATTTGCGGCGCGCCGGAAGCGGCGGTTTCCAGGAACAGGTTGTTGCCCACGGCTTGCAGACCGGCCGGGTTGATGAAGTCGGCGGTTTGCAGGTTGCCGATCACTTGCGAGGCGGCGTTGCCGGCAACGGTGATCGACACGGTGCCGTCACGGCCGACGGTGAAGGTCTGGGCATTGTTCGGGATGACAATCGCCGGCTCCAGAGCGAAACCGCTGGCGTTGACGATCTGGCCATTGGAGTCGAGGTGGAAAGTACCGTCACGGGTGTAGGACGTGGTGCCGTCCGGTTGCAGGATCTGGAAGAAACCACGGCCGTCGAGGGCCATGTCCAGCGGCTGCTCGGTGGTTTGCAGGCTACCGGCGGTGAAGTTCTTCTGGGTGCCGACGATGCGCACACCGGTACCCACTTGCAGACCCGACGGCAGTTCGCTGTCCTGGGTCGACTGGGCGCCAGGCTGACGCTTGATCTGATACAGCAGGTCCTGGAACTCGGCGCGGTCACGTTTGAAACCCGTGGTCGACACGTTCGCCAGGTTGTTGGAAATGGTGGTCAGGTTGGTGTCCTGGGCGGACAGACCGGTTTTGGCAACCCATAGAGCCGGAAGCATTCGATTCTCCTCGTGCGCCTGTTTTACGGCGCGACGTTCTGATAATTAGCTGATCTGCAAGACCCGAGCCATGGCCTGGTCGTCGTCTTTGGCGGTGTTCATCATCTTGACGTGCAACTCGAACTGCTTGGCCAGGGCCAGCACCGACGTCATTTCTTCCACGGCATTGACGTTGCTCGACTCCAGGAAACCCGACACCAGTTTGACGTTGGCATCGGCCGGCGCAGGCTGGCCGTCCTTGGTGTAGATCGAACCGTCCAGGCCCTTGTTCATGTTCTTGATGTCCGGATTGACCAGTTTGATCCGGTCGACTTCGGCCATGACGCGCGGGCCTTCGCCCATCGCACGAATACTGATGGTGCCGTCTTCACCGACTTCCACCTGCTGCTGCGGCGGCACGGCAATCGGCCCGCCGTTGCCCATGACCGGCATGCCGTTACCGGCACGCAGCACGCCCAGGGCGTCGATATTGAGGCTGCCGGTGCGCACGTAGCTTTCGCCGCCATTGGGGTTCTGCACGGCAATGAAACCGTTGCCGGTCACGGCGACGTCGAGGTCGCGACCGGTCTCCACCAGGGAACCTGCGGTGAAGTCGGTGGCGGGCCGTTCGCTCATGGCAAACGCACGCGCCGGAAAGCTGTCACCGAACACCGGCATCGAACGCGCCTGTTCCAGGTCGCGCTGAAAACCATTGGTGGAGATGTTCGCCAGGTTGTTGGCATGAGCCTTTTGCGCCAGTGCGTTCTGGCTGGCGCCGGTCATTGCCACATAAAGGTACTTGTCCACACTCTTTCCTCTGCATGCCGGACGTTTGCCGCCCACCGCTGTACTGCTGAGCCACAAGCAATTTGCAGACCAACTTTTTTCTGGCGGTCGAGGACCCGATAAACAAAGGACTTGAGGGATTCAGCAGGGTTTGGGGAAATGTATCGAAGTCGAAAAACCGGCGGTGTCATGCCGCTTGGCGGCAATGGTGAGGCGCGATCACCCCGTGCCTTGCGCAGGAGTGATCGCGCAGGGATCAAGACTCGGTCTTGCCCACCTCATACTCACGCAGCTTGTTGGCAATCGTGGTGTGCGAGACGCCCAGTCGCTTGCCCAGCTGCCGACTGCTCGGATGTTCGGAATACAGTCGCTCAAGCACTGCTTTCTCGAAGCGCCCGACAATCTCGTCGAGCCCGCCCTCCAGCGAGAAATCGCCAAGCGGCTGACGCACGCCATAGTCCGGCAGACGAATATGCTCGGCCTTGACCGTCCCGCCATCACACAGCGAAACCGCCTGGAACAGCACGTTCTCCAGTTGTCGCACGTTGCCCGGCCAGTGGTAATGACTGAGCCGATCCATCGCCGCCGGCGCCAGCTTCGGCAACGGGCAACCGATCTGCCGACTGGCCTGATCGAGGAAGTGCTCCACCAACGGCGTCAAACCGTCGAGGCATTCGCGCAGTGGCGGGATGTGCAACGAAAGCACGTTTAAGCGATGGTACAAATCCTGGCGAAACTCGCCACGGGCGCACAACTCGGACAGGTCGACCTGGGTGGCGCAGATCACGCGCACATCCAGGTAAACCTCTTCATCACTGCCCACACGACGGAAGCAACCGTCCTGCAGGAAGCGCAGCAATTTCACCTGTAAGCGTGGGCTCATTTCGCCGACACCATCGAGGAACAACGTGCCGCCCGCCGTCAGCTCCAGCAGCCCGAGCTTGCCTTCAGCCCGCGCCCCTTCGAAGGCCCCGGGGCCGTAGCCGAACAACTCGGTCTCGGCCATCGATTCCGGCAGCCCCGCGCAGTTGAGCGCCATCAATGGCGACTGGCCGCGCGGACTCGCCAGGTGACAAGCCCGAGCCAGCAACTCTTTACCGGTGCCGGTTTCGCCTTCAATTAGAAGAGGCGCATCGAGCGGCGCCATGCGCCGGGCTTCACGCACCACCGCCGCCATCACTTTCGAGCTTTGAAAGATACTGTCGAAGCCACGCAACTCCTGCTTGCGCACGTTGTAGATGCGCTCGCCGACCCGATCCGCCCGATGCAGCGTCAGTACCGCACCGGCCATGGCCTCGCTGTCGTCGTGCTCCGATTGCAGCGGCGCGATGTCGGCCAGAAAGATGTCGCCCTTGACCTTGACCCGCATGCCGTTGATTCGCGATTTGTTG
The DNA here is from genome assembly GCF_058801405.1 of Pseudomonas sp. GW822-FHT03F04. Lineage (NCBI taxonomy): Bacteria > Pseudomonadati > Pseudomonadota > Gammaproteobacteria > Pseudomonadales > Pseudomonadaceae > Pseudomonas > Pseudomonas sp. GW822-FHT03F04. The sequence continues at coordinate 478,020 of NZ_JBXANF010000004.1, read as the reverse complement.
GCGCGCACCAGTTCCGGCAAGTCGAAATCCTCGGCGTAACGCGACAGTGGAATCCCCGGCACTTCGTCGACCCGCACGCCGAGCAACTGCGCCGCCGCACGGTTGGCGGCAACGATCGAGCCGCCCATGTCGATCGACAGCACCGGAAACTCCAACGCACCGAGCAACGCATTCAGTTCCATGTGTCGGCGTTCGCTGGGCATCAGCCCTACCCGCTTGACGCCGAACACCCCGGCGATGGCTTCGAATTTGGGCCGCAACGCCTGGAACTGCAAATTGATCAGGTTCGGGCAATGCAGATAGATCGCATTGCCATGCTCACCGCCGACCTCGCCGCGGGCAACGTTGATCCCGTACTCCACCAGCAGATTGAGGATGTCGCGCAGGATGCCGATGCGGTTCTGGCAGTGGACTTTGATACGCATATAAAGGCCCGAAACAGGTAGAGGGGCGGATTTTTCTCTGCCGCCCGCAAGATAGTCGTCAAGATTATGTGACAGACACCGGCCATTTCAAACCCGCCAATCACCGTAATCACGACTTATCGCACAAAGCGTAACGATAATTTTACGATTTAAAGAGACTTTTCCTACTCGGCCGGTCATCAACCTGCTGCAACACGGCACGCTCTGGGGTATTTCTCAGTCCATAGCAGGACATAACAAGAACGAATTCCCCTCGCAGGAGAGCAGTATGAAGCAGACGCAATACGTGGCCCGCGAGCCCGATGCGCAAGGTTTTATCGACTACCCCGCCGAAGAACACGCGGTGTGGAACACGCTGATCACCCGCCAGTTGAAAGTGATCGAGGGTCGGGCGTGCCAGGAATACCTGGACGGTATCGAAAAACTCGGTCTGCCCCACGACCGCATCCCGCAACTGGGCGAGATCAACAAGGTGCTCGGCGAGACCACCGGTTGGCAGGTCGCCCGCGTCCCGGCGCTGATTCCGTTCCAGACCTTTTTCGAATTGCTCGCCAGCAAGCAGTTTCCGGTGGCCACATTCATTCGCACCCGTGAAGAACTGGACTACCTGCAAGAGCCGGACATTTTCCACGAGATCTTTGGTCACTGCCCGCTGCTGACCAACCCGTGGTTCGCCGAATTCACCCACACCTACGGCAAGCTCGGCCTGCAAGCGACCAAGGAAGAGCGCGTTTATCTGGCGCGCCTGTACTGGATGACCATCGAGTTCGGCCTGGTCGACACCCCGCAAGGTAAACGCATCTACGGCGGCGGCATCCTGTCCTCGCCGAAGGAAACTGTTTACTCGCTGTCGGACGAACCTGAACATCAGGCCTTCGATCCGCTGGAAGCCATGCGCACGCCGTATCGCATCGACATCCTGCAACCGCTGTACTTTGTCCTGCCGAACCTCAAGCGCCTGTTCGACCTCGCCCACGAAGACATCATGGGCATGGTCAAGCAAGGCATGCAGCTGGGTCTGCACGCGCCAAAATTTCCGCCGAAACCAAAAGCTGCGTGAACCGTGGCTTTTACTTACAAGTGAGTCTGTCAGTCGTCGCGGCTTTGGTTTAGCGTGACGACATTGACGACCGTAACAGCTCTTATAAAAAAGACATCCGATCTCAGGAATCAAACCATGTCCACTTTGAACCAAGCCCATTGCGAAGCGTGCCGTGCCGATGCCCCACAAGTCAGCGATGAAGAACTGCCGATCCTGATCAAGCAGATCCCTGACTGGAACATCGAAGTGCGTGACAGCATCATGCAGCTGGAAAAAGTCTTCCTGTTCAAGAATTTCAAGCACGCGCTGGCCTTCACTAACGCCGTCGGCGAGATCTCCGAGGCCGAAGGTCATCACCCGGGCCTGCTGACCGAGTGGGGCAAAGTCACCGTGACCTGGTGGAGCCACTCGATCAAAGGCCTGCACCGCAACGACTTCATCATGGCCGCGCGCACTGACGAAGTGGCCAAGACCGCAGAAGGACGCAAGTAATGCACTTCGACGCCATCGGCCGGGTGCCCGGCGACCCGATCCTCGGCCTGATGGAGGCCTACGCGCAGGATTCCAACCCGCGCAAGTTCGACCTCGGCGTGGGCGTCTACAAGGACGCCCAGGGCCTGACGCCGATTCCCGAAGCGGTGAAAATCGCCGAGGCGCGTCTGGTCGAAAGCCAGGACACCAAGACCTACATCGGTGGTCACGGCAATCCGCTGTTCGGCAAGGTCATCAATGAGCTGGTGCTGGGTGCCGATTCGGCACTGATCACCCAGCAACGCGCCGGAGCTACCCAGACCCCGGGCGGCACCGGTGCCCTGCGTCTGGCAGCGGATTTCATCGCGCAATGCCTGCCGGGCAAAGGCGTATGGCTGAGCAACCCGACCTGGCCAATCCACGAAACGATTTTCGCGGCGGCCGGGGTCAAAATCAGTCATTACCCGTACGTCGGCAGCGACAACCGCCTCGACGTCGATGCGATGCTCGCCGTGCTCAACGAAGTGCCGAAAGGCGATGTGGTGCTGCTGCACGCGTGCTGCCACAACCCGACCGGTTTCGACCTGAGTCACGACGACTGGCACCGGGTGCTGGACGTGGTGCGCAGCCGCAATCTGCTGCCGCTGATCGACTTCGCCTACCAGGGCTTTGGCGACGGTCTGGAGCAGGATGCATGGTCAACCCGGTTGTTCGCCGCCGAGTTGCCTGAGCTGCTGATCACCAGTTCCTGCTCGAAGAACTTCGGCCTGTACCGCGACCGTACCGGTGCGCTGATCGTCTGCGCGAAAACCGCTGACAAGCTCATCGACATCCGCAGCCAGCTGGCGCACATCGCCCGCAACCTGTGGTCGACGCCGCCGGATCACGGCGCGGCTGTGGTCGCCACGATCCTCGCCGACCCGGAGCTGAAACGCCGCTGGGCCGACGAAGTGGAAGCCATGCGTCTGCGCATCGCCCAGTTGCGCAGCGGTCTGGTGGAAGCGCTGGAACCGCACGGTCTGCGCGAGCGCTTTGCGCACATTGGCGTGCAACGCGGGATGTTTTCCTACACCGGCCTGTCGCCGGAACAAGTGAAAAACCTGCGCGAGCATCACAGCGTGTACATGGTCAGCTCGGGCCGGGCCAACGTCGCCGGGATTGATGCGACACGTCTGGATCTGCTGGCCGAAGCGATCGCTAGCGTCTGCAAATAAACGAATGTCAGGGGCGGCGGGCACACCGCCGCTCCCGCATTTGCCCTGCGTCACCCTGTCGCACTTGTCTAGACAATCCCGCCCGTCGCAACAAGCGGAATTAAAAATCTGTTTGTCATTTTTACTGCTGTATCCTTCGCAGGCTTTCTGAAAGCGCGGATCTACCAGATCTATCAACAGACTTAGCGAGGAGCGCAACCATGCACGAGATTCCCAATCTCCCCTTCCCAAGCCTGCACGTACCTGAGCAGACGACCACGCAACAAGCCGGTGCCCAACAGCCCGAGCCGAAAGAAGCCGCCGAAAGCCGTCCGGCCGACAGCAAAGAGTAAGTAACACCCGCCGTACAGACCGTGTGGAAAGCGCTAACATGCGCTTTCCACACTGCCTGAAGCCCGAGCCTGCCATGACCGACGAATCCTTTAACGAACAACAGGCTGAAATCCTCATCGGCGCCACCGAGAAGATGATCGAGATCTGGAGCCGCCTCTCGCCCGAGAAGCAAGCCGCCCTGCTCGCCCGTTTCGGCAGCGAAGAAAATGCCCTCGCCGCACTGGTCACCACGCAACTGGTCGCCCCGGCCAAATAGTTTTACTTTTCCCCGCCGCAGCATCGTCCACGCCGGTATCATGAGCAGCCTATCTATTCTGCTCTCCCCGTGGATCGTTACCCATGTCGTCCTCTATGCCAGAACCCCAGCGCCCCCTGGCGGTCACGCTGCAAGTCGTTTCCATCGTCCTGTTCACCTTCATCGGCTACCTGAATATCGGCATTCCGTTGGCCGTGCTGCCCGGCTACGTGCACAGCGACCTGGGCTTCGGCGCGGTCATCGCCGGCCTGGTGATCAGCGTGCAATACCTCGCCACCCTGCTCAGCCGTCCGTATGCCGGCAAGATCATCGACAACAAGGGCAGCAAACGCGCGGTGATGATTGGTCTGGCTGGTTGTGGCTTGAGCGGTGTGTTCATGCTGATTTCGGCCTGGACCCCGAATCTGCCGGTGATCAGCCTGATCAGCCTGTTCATCGGCCGTCTGGTGCTCGGCAGCGCGGAAAGTCTTGTCGGCTCCGGATCCATCGGCTGGGGCATCGGCCGCGTCGGGGCGGCCAACACCGCCAAAGTCATCTCGTGGAACGGCATCGCCAGTTACGGCGCGCTGGCGATCGGTGCGCCGCTGGGCGTGTGGCTGGTCAGCCGTTTCGGCCTCTGGAGCATGGGCGTGAGCATTCTGTTGCTTGCAGCGCTGGGCCTGCTGCTGGCCTGGCCGAAAACCGCCGCGCCGATTGTCGCTGGCGAGCGCTTGCCGTTCATGCATGTGCTGGGTCGCGTCTTTCCCCATGGCTGCGGACTGGCGCTGGGCTCGATCGGTTTCGGCACCATCGCTACCTTCATCACGTTGTATTACGCCACCCAGCATTGGGATAACGCGGTGCTGTGCCTGAGCCTGTTCGGTGCCAGCTTCATCGGCGCGCGACTACTGTTCGGCAACCTGATCAACCGTCTCGGCGGTTTTCGCGTGGCGATTGCCTGCCTGTCGGTGGAAACACTGGGGCTGCTATTGCTATGGCTGGCGCCGGATGCGCACTGGGCATTGGCGGGTGCGGCGCTGAGCGGTTTCGGCTTCTCGCTGGTGTTCCCGGCGCTGGGCGTGGAAGCGGTGAACCTGGTGCCGGCTTCCAGCCGTGGCGCGGCGGTTGGCGCCTACTCGCTGTTCATCGACTTGTCGTTGGGGATCACCGGGCCGCTGGCCGGAGCGATTGCGGCGGGCTTCGGTTTTGCCTCGATCTTCCTGTTCGCCGCGATCGCCGCGCTGAGCGGCCTGGCGTTGAGCGTCTATCTGTACCGCCACACGTCGAAGTACCGCGAAGACTAGAAATCCACCTTGCCGCGCCCGGCCTTGATGCTGCCGCGCTTGGTCTTCGACTCCAGCCGACGCTTCTTCGACCCCAGCGTCGGCTTGGTTGGACGGCGCTTCTTTTCGATCTTGGTGGCGCTGAGAATCAGTTCGGTCAGACGCTCCAGTGCATCGGCGCGATTCTGTTCCTGCGTGCGGTATTGCTGAGCCTTGATGATCAACACGCCGTCGCTGGTGATGCGAGTGTCGCGAAGCGCCAACAGCCGCTCCTTGTAGAACTCGGGCAAGGACGAGGCGGGAATATCAAAGCGCAGGTGCACGGCGCTGGAGACCTTGTTGACGTTCTGCCCGCCGGCCCCTTGGGCGCGGATGGCAGTCAGTTCGATCTCGGCATCCGGCAGATGCACGTTATTGGAAATCTTCAGCATTGCATTCTCATCGTAGAGCCTGTTTCGCCGTACCTGTAGCGGCTACGGTCAGCATGACCTTGGTGTGCTTTCAGTGTCGCGCCCTTTCACTATACACGGCGACTATCAGGCGACACGGGGAGGCGAAACGGGAAAACACCCGGGAGAAATGCCCCGTCAACATGGGGGCATTAATCAGTGCCAACGAGCGCCGTACTACGTAGAATATCGCCACGGCAATGAGCAACCGAGACAAGAACCTCCTCGATTATTGTTTAAACATTGCACTTACTCGATCAATGCAGGAAGCATAACCATGAGCAATAAAGCAGTTATCGTTTTTAGCGGCGGGCAGGATTCAACAACCTGTTTGATCCATGCCTTGACCCACTACGATGAAATCCACTGCATCACGTTTGACTATGGCCAGCGCCATCGTGCAGAAATTGAAGTTGCACAGCAACTCGCAAAAGAACTTGGTGTGACCGTACACAAGACCATGGACGTGTCGCTGCTGAATGAACTGGCCATCAGCAGCCTGACGCGCGACAACATTCCAGTCCCGACCATCAATAGTTCAGGAGAAAGCCTGCCGAGTACATTTGTGCCGGGCAGAAATATCCTGTTTTTGACCCTGGCTTCCATATATGCGTACCAGGTTCAGGCCAAGACCGTCATTACCGGTGTTTGTGAAACAGACTTCTCTGGCTACCCGGATTGCCGAGATGACTTTGTAAAGGCACTGAACAAAGCCCTTGAACTGGGTATGGATTACAAATTGACCCTGGACACTCCGCTGATGTGGCTGAACAAAGCGGAAACCTGGGCGCTGGCCGATTACCATAACCGGCTGGAGTTCATTCGCGACCAGACACTGACCTGCTACAACGGCATCAAAGGTAACGGCTGCTCCAATTGCGATGCCTGTAATCTTCGTGCCAAAGGCCTCAACGAGTTCCTGAACAACAAAGATCAGGTTGCGCACAGCCTGAAAGCAAAACTGAATCTGAACTGAGTATATAACGACACATCAAGCGCTCACCCGGCATGACAGCAACAACACACCCGGTGAGCGCCATCCTGCATTATTGCGTCTGACCGCCAGTCAGGTACTTTTTGAACAATGCCCTTGCCCCGTAGGCAGGCAAGACATTAAAGAAAGCGAAGCCTACCTTTATCGCAATCTGGACGTAGATCATGTTCAGTATCGCGCTGGTTTCCATCGCGCCATAAAATGCGATGAAGCAGAAAAGAAAGCTGTCGATGATCACCGCAAACAACGTACTTAAAAACACGCGCAAAAACAGGAACCTGGAGTTCGTGAGCTCCTTGATTTTGCACAACAGATACGAGTTGATATTTTCGGAAACCAGAAATGAAACAGAAGAGGCTACCAGGACAGAAGACAACTGGCTGATAACGTCATTGTAAGGCCCATCGAGCTTCCAGCCCGGCAGCCCGGGGAGATGTGTCGTGATGGCCAGCAAAATGATGATGGCCGCGTTGCTGATAAAAGCAAAAAGTATCGCTTTTCGCGCAAGCCTGAGACCGAACGTCTCATTCAACAAATCGACGATCAGAAAGGTCAACGGATAAAGAAAGGTACCCGGCGTTACGATAATGTCAAAGTATTCCAGATAGATCGGTTTGGTCGCGGCGATACTGGTAAAGATGTACAGCGTAAACAACATGAGGTTCAGAATGATATAGATCATCCAGGAACTCTCATGACGATCGTTCAGATCATAGGCGGTGAGCGTCTCTCCCTGGGAATAAAACTTCTTGTACAGGTTTTTGACTTCTATCTTGTTCAGATTATCCATAATCTCACTATTCAACACTTCACTCAGTTTTATTTTAATAATCTTGCCGGTCGCGATGACCATGATGACGGCCAGGCTTTTTCCATTTTCAAACCCCAATAGCTTGTACTTGCTGTTTTCCATTTCAACACTACAACCCATTAAATCGTTCCTCGATTATATCCCCGACAACACAAATGCGATCCGTAGCAACGCTGATCTCTTTGGTTATAAGCAGCTTGTTTGTGATCTTGTCATACACCAGCTTTTCCCTGTCGCCGGTCGACGAGCCTTTCTGCACGATCAATAGATCGCCTGGCTCATGTAAACCATTGATCTCGTTCTCCAGCAGCACACCTATCAAGTTGAAGGAGGTGCCGAAATAGTAAGTCAACGGGTAAATCGTGGCCAACTCGCCTATCCTTTTATCCAGACTCTGGATAACCAGGCTCTCTTTTATGATAGGCACTGCCGCCGGGTTCATATTGCCCTGCGGAGAAATACTGCTTTCTATTATCTCCTTCTCTTCAAAATCGATCGTTTCTATTTCCTCATAGGAAACGCCGAAAAAATCAGAAATCTTGCGAACCGTGGACTGCTGTACGTTGACCACCTTCCCTTCGAGAATATTATAGATGGTGGTTCGGGTCAGGCCACTGGAGTTGCACAAGGACAGCTGCGTCTCCCCACGACTTTTAATCAAGTACTTGATGTTGTTTTTCAGATTCTCCGATCTTTCTCTTCTGTGCATGAAGTGCTTACCATCCATTTATAACTGTAATTGACATCACACCCCGAGCGCTCACTCATGGATCACTCAAGTCAAGTGGGTCATTACAGTTTTATCCGTATCAAAGCCGCGCGCGATCATAGCATCCTCCCTCCTTGAGTGACTAAACGACACCGCATAGTCCAGGTCAGCAAAATCTGTACTGACTTGTTAGTTCTCCTTGTCGTCACCCGTGACACCTGAAAAGTCACGCCTGCCGAGCTGCAGTTTTACACCCTTCAGGGGGACAAAAAGAATCATTTTATTTGAACAATGTTCATTTTTCTGATTAATCTTGTGGCGTTCCCAAGCAAAAAATCTATGATGCATCCGGCGATTCTCTCCTCACGGTTATGAGCAGATGTCATGAAAACCGGCTGTTTAAACAGGCTTTAGTTTTGCGCGCATCGCCGCCAGAACACGGATCGGCCTGTATGGCGCTTGGCAGAACATGGATGCAGGTACGCACACGCAAGACCAGGGAAGACGCGCGGTTGTTCGTTGCGCGCAACAAACAGGGAAGGAATACAGACAATGCCAGTCAATACCGAACAGCTTACGAACCAGGCCGACTTATTGCGACGTGGCCTGGCGGATCTTCGGGCGGAAGACGCCGAACTCGCACAGATCCTCGACGCTGAAGTCACGCGTCAACACCGGACTCTCTCGCTGGTCTCCTCCTCTTGCGCAGTCAAGCCTCGCACCTTGGTGGCATCGGCGTCGGCGCTGGTCAACGTGACGGCCGAGGGCATGCCCGGCAGGCGCTATAACGCCGGGTGTGAGAACGTCACCCGGGTCGAGTCGCTGGCCATCCGAAGAGCCCGGGAGCTGTTCGACGCCCAGTACGCCAACGTGCAGTCACACTCGGCGTCGAACGCCAACTACCAGGTGCTCACCGGCCTGCTTGAGCCGGGAGATACGCTACTGGGAATGGCCGTCGAACACGGAGGTCATCTCACCCACGGCAGCACCGCCGCGTTTTCGGGCGACCACTACAAGGCGATCCAGTACGGCACGACCGCCGACGGCCTGATCGATTACGACAACGTACGCCGACTGGCCCTCGACCACCGCCCGCGCATCATCATGTGCTGCGCCACCGCCTATTCACAGGTTGTGGACTTCGAACGATTCCGTGAGATTGCCGATGAGGCCGGAGCGATACTGCTCGCTGATATTTCGCACATCGCCGGACTGGTTGCCACCGGGCGACATCCGAGCCCGATCAACGTTGCACACGTCACCACGACCTGCACGCACAAGCAACTCATGGGCCCCCGCGGCGGCCTGATCCTTTCCGGCCGGGACGCGAACACCAAGGTACCCGGCCTGAGGACGACCTTCAGTCGTGCCCTTGATCAAGCCGTGTTTCCCGGAATGCAGGGCGCGCCGGCCGTCAACATGATCGCGGCCAAGGCGGCGGCACTGGGCTATGCCAGGTCGGCAGAGTTCGACGCCTACATGGCGCGGATCCGGAGCACGGCCGATGAACTCGCCAGTGCGTTTCAAGCACATGACTACGAGGTCGTGGGCGGGCGCAGTGAGAACCACGCGATTCTGCTTCGGTTGCGCAGCGGTATCACCGGCGCCATTGCGGAGTCAGTGCTGGAGCACTGCGGGATCATCGTCAACAAACACCGCGTCCCCGGCGAGACCCGATCATCCCTCGTGACCAGTGGGCTGCGCATCGGCACCGGCTCCATCGCGCAACGCCACATCGACGCCCGGGGATGCCGGCAGATTGTCGATCTGATGTGCCGGATTCTGGACAACGTGACGCCGCTCGGCGAGCAGGACTACACGCTGGAGCCCACGCTGAGGGAGCAATTCCGCCTACAGACCGAAGCGCTGTGCACGCTGTATCCCATCGCTGACTACGCATAGCAGCTGGAGTGGCTCGTAACTCGGAAAAGCCTCCAGAATCTGCAAACACAAAAAACCCGGCACTTGGCCGGGTTTGTTGTTTCTGCAGAGTCGCTTATTTGGAAGCGCCTGCTGCAGACAGCGCTTGCTGCGCACCACGCTTGTTCTTGATCACGTAGCAGACCCACATGAACACGACCCACACCGGAATCGCATACACCGAGATCTGGATGCCCGGGATCAGCAACATCACACCCAGAATGAACGCGACGAACGCCAGGCAGATGTAGTTGCCGTACGGATACCACAGCGCCTTGAACAGCGGCTTCTGGTTGGTCTTGTTCATGTGCTGGCGGAACTTGAAGTGCGAGAAGCTGATCATCGCCCAGTTGATCACCAGCGTTGCAACTACCAGCGACATCAGCAGTTCCAGCGCGTGTTGCGGGATCAGGTAGTTGAGCAACACGGCCACCAGCGTTACCGCCGCCGACGCCAGGATCGAACGTACCGGCACGCCACGCTTGTCGATCTTCGCCAGGCCTTTCGGCGCATCGCCCTGCTCAGCCATGCCCAGCAACATGCGGCTGTTGCAGTAGGTGCCGCTGTTGTACACCGACAGCGCGGCGGTCAACACCACGAAGTTGAGGATGTGCGCGGCGGTGCTGCTGCCGAGCATCGAGAACACTTGCACGAACGGGCTGCCGCTGTAGGAGTCGCCCGACGCATTGAGGGTTTCCAGCAGGCTGTCCCATGGGGTCAGCGACAGCAGGATCACCAGTGCGCCGATGTAGAAAATCAGGATCCGGTAGATCACCTGATTGATCGCTTTCGGGATCACGGTTTTCGGCTTGTCGGCTTCGGCGGCGGTGAAACCGAGCATTTCCAGGCCGCCGAAGGAGAACATGATGATCGCCATGGCCATCACCAGACCGCTGACGCCGTTCGGGAAGAAGCCGCCGTGGGACCACAGGTTGCTGACCGAAGCCTGCGGGCCGCCATGGCCGCTGACCAGCAGATAGCTGCCCAGGGCAATCATGCCGACGATCGCCACGACCTTGATGATCGCGAACCAGAATTCGGCCTCACCGAAGACTTTGACGTTGGCCAGGTTGATCGCGTTGATCAGCACGAAGAACGCGGCGGCGGTGACCCAGCTCGGGATCTCCGGCGCCCAGTAGTGGATGTACTTGCCGACCGCAGTCAGCTCCGACATGCCCACCAGGATGTACAGGATCCAGCAGTTCCAGCCCGACAGAAAACCGGCGAAGCCGCCCCAGTACTTGTGCGCAAAGTGGCTGAAGGAGCCGGCCACCGGCTCTTCGACGATCATCTCGCCGAGCTGGCGCATGATCATGAAAGCGATGAAGCCGCAGATGGCATAGCCGAGGATCATCGACGGGCCGGCGGATTTCAGCACCCCGGCCGAGCCGAGGAACAATCCGGTACCGATCGCGCCACCAAGGGCGATCAGTTGAATATGGCGATTTTTCAGGCCGCGTTTCAGCTCGCCTGATTGCGAGTTTTGTCCACTCATGAAAAAGGTCTCACGCAAGGTTTGATGATGTTCAGTAGACGTTGCTGCAAGGTTGCGATTTCAACCAACCTTGATCAAACCCCAGCGCAGGCACCAGGAATTCAGCTTTTTTACAACGGTCATGCGTCACCTGTTTGTTTTTATCTGTGACGAAATCGAACCCGACACGCTCGTGACGCGACGGAGTGAACAAGGCGGATAGCCTTGAGGTATGCGCGATTACGCAGAGGGTCACAGTTAAAACGCGGCGCATTGTACACCGCTAACCCCCTGCTGCCAGACCCCGCTGGATCAGCGTGTCGGTTGCCGGGATTGCGTGTGTCCGCCCCGAGAGGCTCGGGCGGCTGCAAAAATTGAGTCAGGCCTTTGCAGGCCATCGGCGTGGACGATGAAAAATCCGTCCCACGTAGAGAAGTGAAAATGGATATCGGCGTTCATTGCGCCTCCTTCTTGTTATGCACCTGCACGACAGGCATGGGGCGCATCTCACCTCTCAAACGAGCCTGAAACAAGCACGCCAGAGCCCTGCGCCGGCCCATATCGACAGGGCTTCGGCAGGTTTTCCTTACAGCCTTGCAAAGGCGCACGATCCACGGGACTCCGGGGCTTTTTCCGTAAATATTTGCTGACAGCGCGTAACGTAAAGTTTCCACAGCAGACGAATCGAGAAGGGGTCCGCCCGTGGCTGTTAGCTCGCTAACTATTTGAAAGTGCTTCAGGTTTTTTGTTTTCAAATAAGAAAAAACCGCTGAAAAAAAGAAATAAAAAATCCAAAAAAAAACGCCAACCCGAAGGTTGGCGTTTTTTCATTCAGCGCTGAAAACGATCATTCAGGCTTCTTGCGACCGAAACCCGGACGCTGGCCGGAACCGGCCGGTGCGCCACGGCGCTTGCCCGACGGCTTGTCATCATCAGCCAGTTTGATGCCTGGACGCTTCGGCGCCGGCTTGGCCGGGCGCTTGGTGTCGGCTGGACGATCCGCCACCGGCGTACCGCGACCGGCCGGAGCACCCCGCTCGCCACGCTCGGTACGGCCATTGGCCGGACGCGGAGCGCGCTCGCCGTCACGTGCTGCAGGCTTGCGACCTGGACGCTCGCCTTCGATCTGTGGCTCACGCACTTGACGCGGGCCGGCAGCCGCCGGTGCGCCATTGGCCGGACGCAAGGTGCGCACGCGCTCGGTACGGGCCATCGGGCGCGACGACTTGCGCTGCATGCGGTCGAGCTTGTCTTTGCTCTTGGCGTTCAGTTGCGGCATGGCCACCGGGGTCAGGCCGACTTCAGCACTCAGAATATCGACTTCGTACTGGCTCATTTCGCGCCAGCGGCCCATCGGCAGGTCGGAGTTGAGGAACACCGGACCGAAACGCACGCGCTTCAGGCGGCTGACCACCAGACCCTGGGATTCCCACAGACGACGCACTTCACGGTTGCGACCTTCCATCACCACGCAGTGATACCAGTGGTTGAAGCCTTCGCCACCCGGTGCCTGTTTGATGTCGGTGAAACGCGCCGGGCCGTCTTCCAGCACAACGCCGGCCTTCAGACGTTCAATCATCTCGTCATCGACTTCGCCGCGAACACGGACCGCGTACTCACGGTCCATCTCGTAGGACGGGTGCATCAGGCGGTTGGCCAGCTCACCGTCGGTGGTGAACATCAGCAGGCCGGTGGTGTTGATGTCGAGACGACCGATGTTGATCCAGCGCCCTTCTTTCGGACGCGGCAACTTGTCGAACACGGTCGGACGGCCTTCCGGGTCGTCACGGGTGCAGATCTCGCCATCGGGCTTGTTGTACATGATCACGCGGCGGACCGACTCGGCAGCCTCTTCACGCTTGATGACCTTGCCATCAATGGTGATTGCATCGTGCATGTCGACGCGCAGGCCGAGGGTGGCGTCTTTGCCGTTGACCTTGATCCGGCCCTGGCTGATCCACGCTTCCACGTCACGGCGCGAGCCGACGCCGATACGGGCGAGGACTTTCTGCAGTTTTTCGCCTGCTGGGCCGATTTCCTGGTCGTCTTTCTGGTTGTCACTCATCTGGGCACCTCCCGGTGTGGTCTGTTCAGCGGCTCAGGATTGAGCCCGCTGAAACGTTGAAATCTGGGTTTTCGGGCGAAGGGATCGCCGAAGGGTCGCGAATCATACGCGGATGTGTTCGTTCGCGCATCAGAGACTAGTCGATCGAGGCAAGGTTATTTCTTTTTCCGCCGACCGGTGGCACCGAGCTTGATCAGGCGCAGCGAAGCTTCGGCGAGCACCGTGCGCTTGTCGTCCTTGTCGAGTTTCTTCCAGGCCCTGATCTCGCGCTTGCTGCGACCGCAGCCAAGGCAGACGTCGTCGCTGAACTTGCAGAGGCTGATGCACGGGTCCTTGGCTGAGCTCATGCTCAATCTTCGAACTCGCGGCGCTCGGCTTCGATGGCTTCGGCCAGGGCGCGGGCTTCGGCTTCTTCTTCGCTCAGTTCTGGTTCCGGATCTGGAGCGGGCTGTTCAAGCCGGGCGACGGCGGCCAGCAGTTTCTCCCGGGCTTCGGCAACACCGAGCACATCGTCTTCCTGCTCGGGCTCAGGCTCAAATTCCGATTCAGGCTCAAAATCGTCCTCTGGCTCTACCTCAGGCTCCACATCGACTGGCGGTTCAATCAGGTCGGACTCAAACCCCGACGGCATCGACTCGCCATCCGCGACGTCACGCAGCAAATCGTCGAAGTCGGTCTTGATCCCCTCCTCCATGCTGTCCAGTTCCAGCAGCAGCGTGTGGAAACTGGTTTCCTCCTTCGGCTCTTCCGGCTCGGCGCTGGCATCGGCCAGTTCCTGCAAGCCCGGCGGCACTGGAGCGTCGTCGAAGTCGAGCACCGGATCCGGCTCGATCTCGCGCAGTTCGGCCAGCGGTGGCAACTCGTCGAGGCTCTTGAGGTTGAAGTGATCGAGAAACAGCTTGGTGGTGGCGAACATCGCCGGTTTGCCCGGCACATCGCGGTAACCAACGATGCGGATCCACTCACGCTCCATCAGCGTCTTGACGATGTTGGTGTTGACCGCCACGCCACGCACGTCTTCGATCTCGCCACGGGTGATCGGCTGGCGATAGGCAATCAACGCCATGGTTTCCAGCAGGGCCCGGGAATAACGCTGCGGGCGCTCTTCCCACAGGCGGCCGACCCATGGCGCGAACTTCTCGCGAATCTGCAGGCGATAGCCGGAGGCAACCTCCACGAGCTCGAACGCCCGCCCCTCGCAGGACTTGCCGAGCAGGGTCAGTGCCTTCTTGAAGACCGGCGGTTCCGGCCGTTCGCCTTCCTCGAACAACTCGTACAGGCGTTCAAGGGTTTGCGGCTTTCCCGAGGCCAACAGAAAGGCTTCAAGCAGGGGCGCCAGCTCGCGGGGTTCACTCAGGTTCATATCGGGACTCGTTATTCGGCTCGGGCTCGCACGTGGATCGCGGCGAACGGCTCATTCTGCACCAGCTCGACCAAGGATTCCTTGACCAGTTCAAGGATCGCCATGAAGGTCACCACCACACCGAGCCGACCTTCCTCGGCGGTGAACAGCTCGACGAACGGCACAAATCCGGCACCCTTGAGCCGTTCCAGCACGTCGCTCATGCGTTCGCGGGTGGACAGTGCCTCGCGGCTGACCTGATGGCTTTCGAACATGTCGCCACGGCGCAGCACTTCGGCCATGGACATCAATATTTCTTCCAGCGCCACGTCCGGCAACAGCTTGCGCGCCCGGGCTTCCGGGGCGTCGAGCTTGGGCACGATCACATCGCGACCGACCCGGCTCAGGCCGTCGATGCCTTCGGCAGCGGCCTTGAAGCGTTCGTATTCCTGCAGACGACGGATCAGTTCGGCGCGCGGGTCGTCCTCTTCCTCTTCGACGGTTTCGACCCGGGGCAGCAGCATCCGCGACTTGATCTCGGCCAGCATCGCCGCCATCACCAGATACTCGGCGGCCAGTTCCAGGCGCACCGACTGCATCAACTCGACATAGCCCATGTACTGGCGGGTGATTTCCGCCACCGGGATGTCGAGGATGTTGATGTTCTGTTTGCGGATCAGGTACAGCAGCAGATCGAGCGGGCCTTCGAAGGCTTCGAGGAAGACTTCCAGGGCGTCCGGCGGGATGTACAGGTCCAGCGGCATTTCCGTGACGGCCTGGCCATAGACCATGGCAAACGGCAGTTCCTGCTGGGCACCGGCCTGGGGATCAACGGTTTCCACTGCGGACATTCAGGCCTCGACCATGAACGGAGCCGGATCGCCGCAACCGACGCGGACCACTTCCGGATCGTCGCCGGTCAGGTCAATCACGGTGGAGGCCTTGATGCCGCCGAAACCGCCGTCGATGATCAGGTCCACTTGATGCTCGAGCAACTGGCGCATTTCGTACGGATCGCTCAGCGGGTCTTCATCGCCCGGCATGATCAGGGTCACGCTCATCAGCGGCTCGCCCAGTTCGGCAAGCAACGCCAAAGCGATCGGATGGCTCGGCACCCGCAGGCCGATGGTGCGCTTCTTCGGGTGCAGCAACAGCCGTGGCACTTCGCGGGTGGCATTGAGAATGAACGTGTAAGGCCCCGGCAAATGAGCCTTGAGAATACGGAAGGTGCCGGTGTCGATCTTGGCGTAATTGCCCAGTTGCGACAGGTCGCTGCAGATCAGCGCGAAGTTGTGCTTTTCGTCGAGCTGACGCAGGCGTCGAACGCGCTCGATGCCGTTCTTGTCGCCGATCTGGCAACCGATTGCGTAGGAAGAGTCCGTTGGATAGACCACCACCCCGCCTTTGCGGATGATTTCGACCGCCTGTTTGATCAGGCGCGCTTGCGGGTTTTCCGGATGGATCTGGAAAAATTGACTCACATTCTCTACCTGTTCAGACGGCGGCAATAACTGTGTCATGTTTGAACCGACACCACAGGGGTGGAAGGTCCTCCGGCACCGGCCGGTACTGGCCGATCTCGGACCAGCCACCAGGGCCATGGAAATCACTGCCGGCGCTGACCAGCAGACCGAACTCACGGGCAAGGATTGCAAGGCTGCCCACCTGTTCCGCAGGCTGATGACCGTTGACCACTTCGATCGCATGCCCGCCCGCTTGAATATAGTCGGCAATCAGCTTTCGGCGCTTGCTGCGAGTGAAATCGTAGTGCCAGGGATGCGCCAGGCTGACCCACGCCCCGGCGGCACGCAGCGTGCCGACGGTGTCTTCGAGGGTCGGCCAGTGTTGCTTGACGTCCCCCAGTTTGCCGGCGCCGAGCCATTTGCGGAACGCCTCGGCGCGATCCTTGACGAAACCTTCACGCACCATCCAGTCGGCGAAATGCGGACGGGCCGGCGCGTTGCCGCTGTCGCCCAGTTCCTGCTGGATCTGCCGTGCGCCGTCGAGCGCATTCGGCATGCCCTTGAGGGCGAGCTTGCGGCTTATTTCTTCAGACCGTAGCCAGCGGCCATCGTGCAGCTTCGCAATCGCCTCGACCAATGGCGCGGCGTTGACGTCGAAACCGTAGCCCAGCACATGAATGGTCGCGCCGCCCCAGGTGCAGGAAAGCTCGACGCCGTTGACCAGTTGCATCCCCAGTTCCGTGGCCGCGATGCGCGCCTCGGCCAGGCCTTCGAGGGTATCGTGATCGGTCAGGGCCAGGACTCGCACGCCGTTCTCGAACGCACGCGCAACCAGTGCCGCAGGCGCCAGGGCGCCATCGGAGGCCGTGCTGTGGCAGTGCAAATCAACATTCACGGGGATGTGTAACCTCAAATCAGCTGGCGCTATCGCGCGCCCATATGTTTGTTATTATGCCGCCACATCCAGCTTCTGGCTCTCACTGTGAAACAATTCATCGATTTCATCCCGCTTCTGCTGTTCTTCATCGTCTACAAACTCGATCCACGCACCGTCGACGTCGCCGGTCATGAGTTGACGGTTGGCGGCATTTACAGCGCCACCGCCGTGCTGATCATCAGCTCTCTGGTGGTCTATGGCGCGATCTTCATCAAGCAGCGCAAGCTGGAAAAGAGCCAGTGGCTGACCCTGATCGCCTGCCTCGTGTTCGGCAGCCTGACCCTGGCCTTCCACAGCGAAACCTTCCTGAAGTGGAAAGCCCCGGTGGTCAACTGGCTGTTCGCCCTGGCCTTCCTCGGCAGCCATTTCATCGGTGACCGCCTGCTGATCAAGCGCATCATGGGGCACGCAGTGACGCTGCCGGAACCGATCTGGACGCGCCTGAACATCGCCTGGATCGGCTTCTTCCTGTTTTGCGGCGCCGCCAACCTGTTCGTCGCGTTCACCTTCCAGGACTATTGGGTGGACTTCAAGGTGTTCGGCAGCCTGGGCCTGACCGTGCTGTTCCTGGTCGCTCAGGGCATCTACCTGTCCCGTCACCTGCACGACGCCGATACCACAACGCCAAAAACCGAGGACTGACATGCTCTACGCAATCATTGCCACCGACGTCGCCAACTCCCTGGACGCGCGCCTCGCCGCCCGCCCGGCCCACCTTGAACGCCTGCAAGTGCTCAAGGGCGAAGGCCGCATCGTCCTGGCCGGCCCGCACCCGGCCGTCGACAGCAATGATCCGGGCGCTGCGGGTTTCACCGGCAGCCTGATCGTCGCCGAATTCGACTCCCTGAGCGCTGCGCAAGCCTGGGCCGATGCCGATCCGTACATCGCCGCCGGTGTCTACGCCAATGTTGTCGTGAAGCCGTTCAAGCAAGTCCTGCCGTAACTTTCCCCCGACCGTGTCCCCACGCGATGAACCTTGTCGGTTCATCGTGTTCTCAATCGCTCATTATTCTCGTTTGCCGGCCGACAACCTGCCCAATATCCATTTGGTAACAGGAGTCGCGATGCGCAAGGGTCCGTTGTGTCTGATGTTGGTCACGTTGTCGATCGTGGCGCCCGCCCATGGTGTAGAAACCACCGAAAGCGGCAACTCCACGCCGCTTTCGTTGAGCGCCGGCAGCCAGATCACCGAGTTGCAGCAGCGCCTGAAGGCCAGCGAGCAGCAACGGGAAGAACTGAGCAAACAACTGCAAGATGCCGACAACACCCGCGAAAGCGCCCAGCTTGCCCGGTTGCGCCAAGAGAACCAGCGCCTGAAGCTGCAACTCAAGGAAGCCCAGGCCAGCCCGCTGCCGCGCCTGCTGACCGAACAGCAGCAATGGTTCGTCACCGGTGCCGGGGTAGCGCTATTGGCCCTGCTCTGCGGTATCTTTGCCAGTGGTGCAAGTCGAAAACGTCGACAATGGCTAAATTGAGTGAGTCATGAGCGAGCTGTTACTGATTGATGATGACGAGGAGCTGTGTGAGCTCCTGAGCAGTTGGCTGAGCCAGGAAGGCTTTCAGGTCCGTGCGTGTCACGACGGCCAGAGCGCCCGCAAGGCACTGGCCGAGACCGCGCCTGCCGCCGTGGTGCTGGACGTGATGCTGCCTGACGGCAGCGGTCTGGAACTGCTCAAGCAACTGCGCAACGACCACCCCGACCTGCCGGTGCTGATGCTCTCGGCTCGCGGCGAGCCGCTGGATCGCATCCTCGGCCTGGAACTGGGTGCCGACGATTACCTGGCCAAACCGTGCGACCCGCGCGAGCTCACCGCGCGCCTGCGCGCTGTGCTGCGCCGCAGTCACCCGGCCGCCGTCTCGACCCAACTTGAGTTGGGTGATTTGAGTTTCAGCCCGGTGCGTGGCGTGGTCAGCATCGACGAGAAGGAATTCACCCTCACCGTTTCCGAAAGCCGCCTGCTCGAAGCCCTGCTCAAGCAACCCGGCGAGCCGCTGGACAAACAGGAACTGGCGCAGATCGCCCTCGGCCGCAAGCTGACTCTGTACGACCGCAGCCTGGACATGCACGTCAGCAACCTGCGCAAGAAGATCGGCCCCCACGCCGACGGCCGCCCGCGCATCGTCGCCCTGCGCAGCCGCGGCTACTATTACAGCCTCTGAATCCCCGCACCCGGACGCTTTGTCAGTTTGATGACAAAGCGTCTTTACCCAAGCTTTACCCAGCGCTGACCGCCGCTGACCTTGATCTCCGTAATCTGGACTCATCCGGAACGTACCGGGAACGAGACAAGGAGATACACCATGCGCAAGACTCTTATCGCTCTGATGTTCGCTGCCGCTCTGCCAACCGTCGCCATGGCCGTGCCGCAGGATGGTGGCCCGATGGGTGGGCCGGACGGTGGCTGGCGCCACGGCGGTCAGATGCACGGCATGCACGGCAAAGGCCCGTACAGCCAGTTGGACCTGTCCCGTGAACAGCGCGAGCAGATCCGCAAGATCATGGGCGAACAGATGCACGAACGTAAGCAGACGGTCGAGAAATACCTGGAGAAACTCTCGCCAGCCGACCAGAAAGCCATGAAGGACGAGATGGCGGCCAACCACAAGAAAGCCGAATCCGATGTCCGCGCCGTGCTGAAGCCGGATCAACAGAAGAAATTCGACGAGATCCAGAAGAAACAGGCCGAGCGTCGCGCCGAATGGGCTGAATTCAAGGCCTGGAAAGCGCAACAGCCGCAAAAGGCGCAATAATGTTCTAGCGTCACGCCCCAACCCAACGGCTCACCGCCGTTGGGTTTTCTTTGTTTGAGGACTTTCCGTGCGTTCATTGTTCTGGCGTATTCTCGCGAGCTTCTGGCTGGCCATCGCTCTGGTTGCAGGGCTTTCCATTCTGCTGGGGCACATGCTCAACCAGGACGCATGGATCCTCAGCCGCCATCCGGGCCTGAACACCCTGGCCGCCGACTGGACGCAGACCTACGAAACCCAAGGCGAAGACGCCGCCCAGGACATCCTCGAACAACGCAAACGCCAATATCACATCGACGTGCAAGTGCTGAACGAAAGCGGCGACCCGGTGGTGCGCGGCACCTTCCCCCGTCGCGCGGCCGCCTTCGAAGCACGGCAGAACAACGACGACCGACGCCTGCCATGGCGACGGCTGACCGATGAATTCACCAGCGAAAAAAGCGGCGACACCTACCTCTTTATCTACCGCATCCCGCACCCGGAACTCGATGCCTGGCACCGCGAAAGCCTGCTCTGGCCATTGAGTGCGCTGGGTATCGCATTGGTGGTGCTGACCCTGTTCAGCCTGCTGGTGACCTTCTCCATCACCCGTCCGCTCAGCCGTTTGCGCGGCGCGGTGCACGATCTGGGGCAGACCACCTATCAGCAGAACAGCCTGGCGAAACTGGCCAACCGTCGCGATGAGTTCGGCGTGCTCGCCAACGATTTCAACCGCATGGGCGCACGCCTGCAAAGCCTGATCGGCA
Organism: Pseudomonas sp. GW822-FHT03F04; assembly: GCF_058801405.1. Taxonomy (NCBI): domain Bacteria; kingdom Pseudomonadati; phylum Pseudomonadota; class Gammaproteobacteria; order Pseudomonadales; family Pseudomonadaceae; genus Pseudomonas; species Pseudomonas sp. GW822-FHT03F04. Next base: position 457,359 of record NZ_JBXANF010000004.1, on the reverse strand, counting down.
GTCAGCGCCAGTTGCTGCGCGACGTGTCCCACGAGCTGCGCTCACCGCTGGCGCGTCTGCGCATCGCACTGGCACTGGCTGAACGGGCGAGCCCGGAAGAACGGGAAAAACTCTGGCCACGCCTGACCCGCGAGTGCGATCGGCTGGAAGCGTTGATCAGTGAAATCCTGGTGCTGGCGCGGGTCGACGCCGACAACGCCAGTGCCGAAGCCGTGGACCTGAATGCTCTGCTGGGCTCTCTGCAAAAGGACGCACAACTCGGCTCGCCCGAGCAGACCGTCCGCCTGGAGGCCGAACCGCAGCTCAACATGACGGGGTGGCCGACCATGATCGAGCGCGCCGTGGACAACCTGCTGCGCAATGCCCAGCGCTTCAACCCGGTGGGGCAGTCGATCGAAATGCAGGCTTCACGTCAGGGCGAGCGGATCGTGGTCAGCGTGCGCGACCACGGGCCGGGGGTGCAAGCCGAACATTTGAATCAGTTGGGCGAACCGTTTTATCGGGCACCGGGGCAGACTGCGGCCGGGCATGGCCTGGGCCTGGCGATCGCCCGGAGAGCGGCGGAACGCCATGGCGGGACGCTGGTGCTGGCCAATCACCCGCAGGGCGGGTTTGTGGCCAGTCTTGAATTGCCGCTGGAACCGGGGGCCGTTGTACAGCCCTGATGATCCTCAGTGTCAGGCCTTACCCGGCCAGGCACTGACAAACTCCGCCAGATCAACCTTCTCGGCCACTCGCGGTTCTTTCTGCGGGGTGCCGAGGTACAGGAACGCAATCACCTCTTCGCCATCCGTCAGCCCCAAACCCTTGGCGACATGCTTCGAGTACGCCAGATCACCCGTACGCCACACCGCACCAATCCCCTGCGCGTAGGCCGCCAGCAGAATCCCGTGCGCCGCACAGCCCGCCGCCAGCAACTGCTCGGCCTTCGGGTATTTGACGTGATCCTGCAATTTGGCGATGACCACGACCACCAGTGGCGCCCGCAGCGGGCCGTTGCGCGCCTTGTCGATCATCGCTTCGGTGACTTCGCCTTCCTGCATCTGCGCCGCTTCGGCCAGCAACTCGCCCATCTGCTCACGCGCCGCGCCTTCGACGGTCAGGAAGCGATACGGCTGCAAATGCCCGTGATCCGGTGCACGGGTCGCGGCGGCAAACAGCACTTCGCGCTGTTCGGCGGTGGGGGCCGGATCGATCAGTCGTGGAACGGAAACACGGTTGAGCAAAGCGTCGAGAGCCTGCATCGGCCACCTCCTGAAAAAAATGTCCGGCTATTCTAGCTGCAAGTGATCCGGCCGCGTCGGTTTACATGCCTTGCCCCGCAGGTAGAATGGCGCCTTTCCCACATCAGCCCGAGCGGACTTCATGGCGTTGCCGACCTTACGGATCATTGGTTTCATCATCGGCATCTTCCTGATCACCCTGGCCATCGCCATGGTCGTGCCCATGGCCACCCTGGTGATTTTCGACCGCACCGGCGATCTGCCGTCGTTCCTCTGGGCGAGCATGATCACCTTCCTCGCCGGCCTTGCGCTGGTAATTCCCGGGCGCCCGGAACACATTCACCTGCGTCCCCGCGACATGTACCTGCTGACCGTCACCAGTTGGCTAGTGGTGTGCATCTTCGCCGCGCTGCCGTTTTTGCTGACCCAGCACATCAGCTACACCGACTCGTTCTTCGAAAGCATGTCCGGCATCACCGCCACCGGTTCGACCGTATTGAGCGGGCTGGACACCATGTCCCCGGGCATCCTGATGTGGCGTTCGCTGCTGCACTGGCTCGGCGGCATCGGCTTCATCGGCATGGCGGTGGCGATTCTGCCGCTGCTGCGCATCGGCGGCATGCGCCTGTTCCAGACCGAATCCTCGGACCGCTCGGAAAAGGTCATGCCCCGCTCGCACATGGTGGCGCGGCTGATCGTGGCGGCTTACGTGGGCATCACCATTCTCGGCAGTCTGGCGTTCTGGTGGGCGGGCATGAGCCCGTTCGATGCGATCAACCACGCGATGTCGGCGATCTCCACCGGCGGTTTCTCGACCTCCGACCAATCCCTGGCCAAGTGGACGCAACCAGCGGTGCACTGGGTGGCAGTGGTGGTGATGATCCTCGGCAGCCTGCCGTTCACCCTGTACGTGGCGACGCTGCGCGGCAACCGTCGGGCGCTGATCAAGGATCAGCAGGTGCAGGGTTTGCTCGGCATGTTGCTGGTGACCTGGCTGGTGCTCGGCACGTGGTACTGGTGGACCACCAACCTGCATTGGCTGGACGCCCTTCGCCATGTGGCGCTGAACGTGACGTCAGTGGTCACCACCACCGGATTCGCATTGGGGGATTACAGCCTGTGGGGCAATTTCTCGCTGATGCTGTTCTTCTACCTGGGCTTCGTCGGTGGCTGCTCCGGCTCGACGGCGGGCGGGATCAAGATCTTCCGTTTCCAGGTCGCCTACATCCTGCTGAAAGCCAACCTTAACCAACTGATTCACCCACGGGCGGTGATCAAGCAGAAGTACAACGGACATCGCCTCGACGAGGAAATCGTCCGGTCGATCCTGACGTTCTCGTTCTTCTTCGCCATCACCATCTGCGTGATCGCCCTGCTGCTGTCGCTGCTGGGCGTGGACTGGATGACCGCGTTGACCGGCGCCGCCAGCACCGTGTCCGGCGTCGGCCCGGGGCTGGGCGAAACCATCGGCCCGGCCGGCAACTTCGCCAGCCTGCCGGATGCGGCCAAGTGGATTCTGTCGTTCGGCATGCTGCTCGGCCGACTGGAGATCATTACGGTGTTTGTGCTGTGTATTCCGGCGTTCTGGCGTCACTGATCGCGTTTGGCGCCTCCAGCAACCGCGCCCGGTAATCGCCGGGCGTGGTGTCGAACCAGCGGCGGAAGGCACGGAAGAAATTGCTCGGATCGGCAAACCCCAGCAGATAGGCAATCTCCAGCAAGGTCATGCTCGGCTGCGCCAGGTATTGCTCGGCGAGTTCTCGGCGCGTGTCGTCGAGCAACTGCTGAAAACTGGTGCCCTCCTCCTGCAAACGCCGTTGCAAGGTGCGCTGCGACAAGTGCAGGGTCTGCGCCACCGTATCGCGCTTGGGCTCGCCCTGAGGCAACAGACGGCACAACACCTGGCGCGCTTTGTGGGTCACGCGGCTTTCGGAAAACCGCGCCAGATATTCCCCGGCAAACCGGTCGTGCAGCAGCGCCATCGCCTCGTTGGCGGTGGGCAGCGGCGCCTCCATGTCGGCGCGTTCGAAGATCAGCGCGTCATACGGCGCGTTGAACACCAGCGGAGCATGGAAGGCTTGTTTGTAGGGTTGAAGATCATCGGGTTCGTCGCCCTGCACCAGCACTTTGCGCGGGTGCAGCGTGCGCCCGGTCAGCCAGCCGCACAGCGCCAGCGCGCAGGCCAGCGAGGCTTCGGCACTTTGCCGGGTCGGCGGCAGATGATCGCCGTGCACCGTCAGAATCAGCGCATAACCTTCGTCGAGCAGGCGAAAACTCAAGTCGGCACTTTCGGCAATGATCCGCTGATAACGCACCAGTCGCTGAAAGCCTTCGGCCAGGGTGTTGCTGGACATCAGCGCGTAGCCCGCCACATGGAACGACGCCGGTCGCACCACCTTGCCCATGTTCAGACCGATGGCGGGATTGCCGGACAGCTCGACCGCCCGTTGCCAGAGTCGGGTCATGGAATCCTGCGGGAAGCGTGCGTCCGGATCCTCCAGCGCCGCGTAGTCGAGCCCCAGCTGTTTGAACAGAACCCGGCAATCCAGGCCGTCCATTTCCAGTGCTTTGACAATCCCCATCGCCCAGCTTGCAGATGTCGTTCGTTCGCTCATGGCGTTTTTTCTTGGATGACATGGTGAGCCGCATACTACGGCCGATTTCCCAAGGATAGTAAAGTGGCGCCGATTGTCACTGGCCGACGCCAATGATCACTCTAGACTCAAATAAGCTACCCACCGAACAACTTGCAATCAGAACAATAACCACAGAGATCGCGGTCGTGGAAACCATCAAGCCTTTCAACAGCTTCGCCGAGTTCTATCCGTATTACCTCAGCGAACACAGCAACAGCACCTGCCGTCGCCTGCATTTCATCGGGACGACGCTGGTGATCTTCATTCTCGCGATGACCATCGCCAAGGGCGCCTGGCTGCTGTTGCTGGCCCTGCCGCTGGCCGGCTACAGCTTCGCCTGGGTCGGCCATTTCTTTTTCGAGAAGAACCGGCCGGCGACATTCCAGCATCCGCTCTACAGCCTGCTGGGGGATTTCGTCATGTACCGCGACATGATCCTGGGCCGCGTGGCGTTCTAGAAACCCTGACCAAGAGGATTGCCGATGAATGCCAATGCCCGTTTCACCCATATGAAGGACGGCACGCAGGAAGACTGGGCGATCATCGCGGCGGACTTCAGCGCCTACGCCCGTCAACTGCCGGGCCGGATCATGGCGCACCTGAAATTGCTCGAAGGTGATTTCGGCGGGTTTCCGGTGGATCGCCTGACCCACTCGCTGCAAACCGCCACCCGCGCCTGGCGCGATGGGCGTGACGAGGAATACGTGGTCTGCGCCCTGCTCCACGACATCGGCGACACGCTGGGCTCCTACAATCACCCGGACATCGCCGCCGCCATTCTCAAGCCGTTCGTCAGCGCCGAGAACCTGTGGATGGTGGAAAAGCACGGGATCTTCCAGGGCTACTACTTCTTCCATCACCTGGGCATGGATCGGCACCTGCGCGAGCAGTTCAGCGGTCATCCGCAGTATCAGGCGACCGCGGAATTCTGCGCGAAATACGACGCGGCGGCATTCGACCCGGATTACGACACACTGCCGCTGAGCTTCTTCGAACCGATGATGGAGCGCCTGTTCGCCCGGCCGAAGAACTCCATCTACAAGGCCGCGATGGAAGAACACGCCCCGGCCTGAGCTGATTTGAAAACTCAGGCCAACTCGGCAACCTTGGCCGCTTTCAGTTCGGCCTCCCGCGCCTGCGCATCCGCCAGGCGATACAGCTCGATCGTGCCGTCCCAGTGTTCGATCAGCGCCGTGCACGACTCCACCCAGTCACCGCAATTGAGGTAATCCACCTCGCCGACCTTGCGGATCTCGGCATGGTGAATGTGCCCGCAGACCACGCCGTGCAATTCGCGCTTCACGCACTCGTGAGCGATGGCTTCTTCGAAGTCGCTGATGAAGCTCACTGCGGTCTTCACCTTGTGCTTGAGATAGGCCGACAGCGACCAATAGCCGTAACCGTATTTCGCCCGCCAGTGATTGAGCCAGCGATTGAGGGTCAGGGTGAATTCGTAGGCCGAATCGCCAAGGAACGCCAGCCAGCGGTGATAACGGGTGATCACGTCGAACTGGTCGCCGTGGATCACCAGCAAATGCCGGCCATCGGCCGTGACGTGCACCGCTTCGTCGACCAACTGGATGTTGCCCAGGATCAGTTTCGAATAGCGACGCAGGAATTCGTCATGGTTGCCGGTGACGTAGATCACCTCGGTGCCGCGCTTGCTCATGGTCAGCAAGCGGCGGATCACGTTGGTGTGCGCCTGGGGCCAGTACATGCCGCCGCGCAGTTTCCAGCCGTCGATGATGTCACCGACCAGGTAGATCTTGTCGGCGTGATAGCCCTTGAGAAATTGCGACAGATGCTCGGCCTGGCAATCCCGCGTGCCCAGATGCACGTCGGAAATCCACAAGGTGCGAACCCTTTGTTTACGGCTGGGTCTGGCGAGCTCGGCGCTGGTCATGGGCAACCCTCTGCGATGTTTTCGCCACTGTGCGCGAGCCCGGTTAATCGACCATGACAGGCGTGCGTCAGTCTTGTGACAAACGCGTCGCCCCTGCGCCGGTGTAGACTGGCAGCTCGCCCGGAGACCGCCATGCCACCGATCCTGACCCTGCGCCATTACACCCACGACCTGATCGTCCACAGTCACGACCACGCGCAACTGGTGTTCGGCCTGTCGGGTGCACTGGATTTCGAGGTCGAAGGGCATGGCAGCCAGGTATTGCAGCAGAGCTTCGTGGTGATTCCCTCCGGCGCGCATCACGCGTGCGGCAGCCCCAAGGGCAGCCGTTGTCTGGTGCTGGACGTGCCGGACGATCAATGGTTGTCACGCTCACTGGGCGATCACGCCGACGCCAGCCGCCGCCTGCTGGACAACGCCGCGCGGCTGTCGCTGGATGCCGGCCAGGGCCAACTGGTCAATTGGCTGGCGAACAGCCCGGTGGACGATCCGCTGATTGCGCAACAGGGTGCGGTGCTGTTGCTGGCGAGCCTGAATCACGCGCAACCTGCCGAGGTCTGCGCCCGTCGCCTGCCCTACGCGGCCCTCGATGCGCACATCGAGCAGTACGCGGCCTACCCGCTGCAGGTCGCGGATCTGGCGCGTGTCGCCGGACTATCCAGCGCCCGATTGCATGCGCGGTTCGTCGCCGAATGCGGGCAGACACCCATGGATTACATTCGCAGTCGACGGCTGCATAAGGCCGTCACGCTGTTGCGGGAAACCACGCTAGCCATCGGGGAAGTGGCCAGCCGTGTAGGTTATGGATCGCAAAGTGCGTTCTCGGCCGCCGTCCTGCGTGAATTCGGTACCTCTCCTACACAATTGCGACGCGAGGCTGACGACAAAAGTCGATAGTCTGCCGACAGACTTTTCGGCCGCTACACGCTTCAATGTGTGCCTGAAATGGTGTTTGAAAAAAGGACTGCAATGACTCCCCGCACTGCCCTCGGCGCCCTGCATATCGGCGCATTGATGTTCGGCCTGACCGGCGTCTTCGGCAAACTCGCCGCCGCAACGCCGGCGGTCATCGTCTTTGGACGGGCCGCCTTTGCCGTTCTTGCGCTGGCGTTCTTTGCCCGTTTCGCCAGCCAGCACGGCTGGCAAAAACTGCAAGCCGTGGACTGGCGACGACTGGCCCTGAGCGGTGTGCTGCTGGCCGGTCACTGGGTGAGCTTCTTCATTGCCGTGAAGGTGGCCGGCGTCGCGGTGGCCACCCTGGGTTTCGCCAGTTTCCCGGCCTTCACGGTCATCCTCGAAGGGTTGATCTTCCGCGAACGCATCCGTGCCAACGAAATCATTCTGGTGGCGCTGGTCAGTGTCGGCCTGGTGCTGGTGACCCCGGCGTTCGACCTGGCCAGCGGCGCCACCACCGGGCTGCTCTGGGCGATTCTTTCCGGCCTGCTGTTTTCACTGTTGTCGCTGACCAACCGTGCCAGTTCCGGGCGCATCCCGGCAGTGCAGGCAGCGCTGTGTCAGAACGTGGTGGTAGTGCTGTGTCTGCTGCCGGTGGCGGCGCCGCAACTGAGTGAAGTGCGCGCCATCGACTGGCTGTGGATCGCCCTGCTCGGTGTGTTCTGTACCGGCGTCGCCCACAGCCTGTTCGTCGCCAGTCTCGCCGTGATCAAGGCGCGAACTGCGGCGGTGGTGTTCGCCATGGAGCCGGTTTACGGCATTACCGTCGCGTGGCTGCTGTTCGATGAAAACCCGACCCTGCGGATGCTGCTCGGCGGCGCGCTGATCATCGTCGCCATCGTTGTGTCGAGCCAGATGTCAGGCAGCTCCAGCAAAAAAACGGTGGAGGCCGAGGCTGCATCTCACTGAATGCGGTCGTTGTGGCCGAGGTCGCGCTCAGGGTCGATCTGATCGCGGACTCGCTGCTTGAGCACCTTGGCCTCGGGGAAACCACCGTCGGCCTTGCGCTCCCAGATCTGCACGCCGTCGCAGCTGATGTGAAAGATCCCGCCGGTACCCGGCACCAGTGACACTTTGCCAAGGTCGTCGCCAAAGGTACTGAGCAACTCCTGCGCCAGCCACGCCGCGCGCAGCAGCCACTGGCACTGCGTGCAATAAGTGATGACGATTTCCGGTTTTGTGGCGGTCATGATCGTTGAAACTCCTGAGCCAGAGGGCGCCGCTATAATAGCCGGCTTTAACGCTTGCCCCGAGACTCACAATGCGTCGTCTGCTGATCTGCCTTTTGCTTGGTTTCCTTCCTCTGTTCGTTCATGCCAGTGAAGCGCCGCGACCGAAAGTCGGCCTGGTGCTGTCCGGCGGTGCGGCCCGTGGGCTGGCGCACATCGGCGTGCTCAAGGCGCTGGAAGAGCAAGGCATCAAGATCGATGCGATTGCCGGCACCAGCATGGGTGCAGTGGTCGGTGGCCTCTACGCCTCGGGTTACAAGATCGACGAACTGGAAAAACTCGCCCTGAGCATCGACTGGCAGCAGGCCCTGTCCGATGCTCCACCTCGGGAAGACGTACCGTTTCGACGCAAACAGGATGACCGCGATTTTCTGGTGAAGCAGAAACTGAGCTTTCGCGACGACGGCAGCCTCGGCCTGCCGCTCGGGGTGATTCAAGGGCAGAACCTCGCGTTGCTGCTTGAAAGCCTGCTGGCCCACACCAGCGACACCCGTGATTTCGACAAGCTGCCGATCCCGTTCCGCGCCGTGGCCACCGACATCGCCAACGGCGAAAAAGTGGTGTTTCGCAAAGGCCACCTGCCCCAGGTGATTCGCGCCAGCATGTCGATCCCGGCCGTGTTCGCCCCGGTCGAGCTTGATGGCCGGCTGCTGGTGGACGGCGGCATGACCGATAACATCCCCCTCGATGTGGCCCGGGAAATGGGCGTCGACGTGGCCATCGTGGTCGACATCGGCACCCCGCTGCGCAACCGCAAGCAACTGACCACCGTGGTCGATGTACTGAACCAGTCGATCACCCTGATGACCCGGCGCAACTCCGAAGAACAATTGGCGGCGCTGCACCCGAATGACGTCCTGATCCAGCCGCCGCTGGCCAGTTTCGGCGCCACCGATTTCGGTCGTGCCGAGGAAATGATCGATGCCGGTTACCGCGCCGCCAAGGCCCTCGACGCCCGCCTCGCCCGATTGAAACCCGCCATGTCTCAGGACGCCGAGCTCAATGCCGCCCGCGCACCGGGCCAGCGCACGCCGATCATCACCGCGATCAGGGTCGAGAACGACTCGAAAGTCGGCGACGACGTGATCCGTTACTACATCCGTCAGCCCATCGGCGAGCCGCTCGACCTCGGGCGTCTGCACTCTGACATGGGCACCTTGTACGGCCTGGATTACTTCGAACAGGTGCAATACCGCGTGGTGCACAAGGGCCAGGAACATACGCTGGTGATCAGCGCCCGGGGCAAGCGCAGCGGCACCGATTACTTGCGGGTTGGCTTGAACCTGTCGGACGACATGCGCGGCGACAGCGCCTTCAACCTCGGTGCCAGTTACCGAATGAACGGCATCAACCGCCTCGGCGCTGAATGGTTGACCCGGGCGCAGATCGGCGACAAGCAGGAGCTCTATACCGAGTTCTATCAGCCGCTGGACGTCGGCTCGCGCTACTTCGTCGCACCGTATGCAGCGTTTGAAGCCCAGAACGTCGACTCGGTGCTCGACAATGACCCGATCGCCCAATATCGCGTCGAGCGCTATGGCTTCGGCCTCAATGTCGGCCGCCAGATCGGCAACAACGGTGAAATCCGCTTTGGTGTCGGCGAGGCCTGGGGCAAAGCGGATGTGCGAATCGGCGATCAGAATCTGCCGAGCGAACACTTCAACGAAGGCTTCTATGCGCTGAAATACTCGTTCGACTCACTGGACAATGTGTACTTCCCCCACGACGGCAAGGACATCAGCCTGACCCTGATGCAATTCGAACCGAGCCTGGGTTCCGACACGCGCTACCGGCAATGGGAGTTCAAATTGGACAAGGCCATGAGCAGCGGCCCGAATACGCTGATTCTGGGCGGTCGTTACGGGCGCACGCTGGACGATGCGAATGTGGTGACGTCGAGCTTCCTGTTGGGCGGCGCCCGACAACTGTCCGGTTTCCGCGAAGATGCCATCTCCGGGCAGAACGTCAGCCTGATGCGGGCGGTGTATTACCGCCGTCTGACGCCGCGCGCTTATCTGCCGCTGGATTTCCCGCTGTATGCCGGCGGCTCGCTGGAGCGCGGCCGGGCCTGGAACAACGACAACGAGTTCGACAGCGGCTACATCAATGCCGCCAGCGTATTCATCGGTTTCGACACACCGCTGGGGCCGCTGAACTTTAGTTATGGCCTGAACGATGCCAACGAACAGGCGGTTTACCTGAATCTGGGGCAGACCTTCTGACCCGGATCAGCGAATCCCGGCCAACAGGGTTCGGGCCGTTTGCCTGAGAGGCTCATCGCCTTCCTTCAGCAGCTCATTGAGCAAGGCGATCGCACTGTCGAGGTCGCCGTCGTCGATGCAGGTCTGGGCCTGCTCGAGCTTTCCGGCGTTGGCCGCCTCGGTCGGGCCCGGCTCGGCTTCCGGTAATTGCAGATCCAGTGGTTCCAGTTTCAGCGACTGACCGGGATCGCCAAATTCGTTGAGGAAGTCATCGTCTATCGGCTGCACATCCGGTTCGGCGATCCACTCCAGCTCCGTCGCCTCAGCGTCATCGTTGGCGGTTTGCGGCAGCTCGAAATCCTGTGGCAGCACTTGCAGGCTGGAACCCAGTGCCGACGGGGTCGACGAAGGTGTGTCCGTTGCCGGGCGACGGTCTTCCAGATCCCAGCTGGAATCCATCGACAGCTGCTCCAGATTCAGCTCGAAATCATCCTCGGCCAACGGTGTGGCAGGTGCAGCTTGCTCAACAGGCAGTGCGGCAATGACCGGAGCCGCCGCAGCCGGAGGTTCAGTCCTGGTCAGTTTCGGGTAGCGGGCCCGGATATCGAGCAATCGCTGTTCCTCGACACCGAGCTGGCGCAGGTGGTTTTCCTGTTCGTCATAGGCTGACTGATCGCCCTGGCGCCCCAGCACCTCGAGCATCTGCACACCCAGATCGATGCGCTCCGGCTCCTTTTGCAAGGCGTCGCGCAGCAGACCGAGCGCTTCACCGAGCCGCCCATATGCCAGATAAATGCCGACCGCCTCCAGTACATCGCCTGCGGCCTGTTCGTCACGGTGCTCGACGGCCTCCTGAACCACGTTCTGACGAACGACTTCGGGTTCATTGAGCGCGGGTTCGCTGCGCTGGGGTGCCAGCACCGCAGGCCCGACAAGATTCGCTTCAGACTGGCGTCGGCGGCGTACATACAACACCGCCCCCAACAGGCCCAACAACACCAGCAAACCGCCAAGCAGCGGCCAGCTGACGGAGTCTTCCTGCGACTCTACCGGCGCAGCAACCGGAGCCGGGGCTTGCACAGGTGCTACCGGAGCCGGCGGCGCCTGTTGCACTTCCGCCAGACGGGCCTGCAAATCACCCAGCTGTTTCTTGCCGTCGGCGATCAGGATTTCCTGCGCCTGAAGCTTCACGTTCAGCTCATCGATGGTTTTCTGCAGTTGCTGGTTCTGCAGCACGCTGGCGGCCAACTGCTCGGCTTGCGCGTCGTTGGTCGCAGCCGTTTGCGGCACTGGCGCGGCGGGTGGCGCAGCAGGCTTGCTTTGGGTGCCGGCAGCAGGTGCCTCAGGCGTTGGAAACTCCGACGATTGCGCGCGGACGTCGGGCTCGTCGGTGGCCGGCACGATGCCCGGCGAACCCGGCGGATCAATCAGCACCGTGTATTCGCGCAGCAGGTGGCCGTTGGGCTGATTGAGCTGCACAAGGAAATTCAGAAAGGGTTCGTTGACCGGTTTGCTGGAGGTCACCCGGATCAGGTTGCGATTGCCACGCAGGATCGGGGTGAACTTGAGGTCGTTGAGGAAGAACACCCGCTCGACCCCGGCACGGCCGAATTCGTCCGCCGTGGCCAGACGGGCCGAGAGCTCGCTTTCGCTGAGCCCGGCGACATCCACCAGCGCGATGTCGGCCTTGAGCGGCTGATTGAGGGCCGAGTGCACGGTGATGTCACCGAGCCCCAGCGCCAGTGACGCCGTGGACCAGGTGAGAACACCGGCCACCAGCAGTGAGTTGGCGCAACGCAGTACCACGTGCCGACTGTCGAGCATGAGCATCCCTTAAATAAGCAAAACCGACTTCTATGGGTTCGCACATCCGGTACGAACACGATATTGCCCAGTAGTTCTTATAGTCTGCCCAGCGCGATCTCTCAAAAAAACGGCACGCGGTTGTGCCTCAAGACTTTTCCAGGTTGGCCAGAATGTGCCCGTGAACCCGCATGCACACCTTCAAATCCGCCTCGTCGACGCCTTCGAACAATTCGTGACGCAGTTGCGTGGCGATGGTCTCGATCTGTTCGATCAGCGGCAGTGCCGGGGCGCACAACACGATTTTTTTCGCCCGACGGTCTTCCATCACGGACTGGCGTTGCACCAGGCCCTGGCTTTCCAGGCTGTCGAGCAGGCGGGCAAGGGTCGGCCCTTCGACGCCAACGCTTTGCGCCAGCTCCCGTTGGGTCGGGGCGTCTTCGAAACGCGCCAGATGCAGCAGCACCAGCCAGCGCGCCTGGGACAAACCCAGGCCGGCCAGCCGGCGATCCAGTTCGGCACGCCAGCCACGGGACATCTGGGCCAGTTGCATGCCAAAGCGGTGTTGATCGGTTAACGGCATAAAACACTCATGGTTAGACTGAAGAAATAGAGAAAAACTAATTATTAGTCAGCTAAGCATGACATTTGGCTATAGGCAAGAGCCGCCCTGTACTGAATCGTTACATCTGTACAACGGTTTGTGTAAGCCCAGGCTCACATCTCGAATTCAGATTGCAGCGCAGCCCTTACGCAATACAGCACGCCTTCCGGTACACGACCGGCAAACAGCTCCGCCACTTCAGCGACCGACGGCAACTCGCCTTCGCCGTCGAGGAACGCGTCCTGGACTTCGCCCATCAGGTCCTCCGGCAAGTCCAGCGCCTGTTCCAGCGACAATTGCTGCTTGCCGATGGCTTCAGCAAGCATGGTGTAGACGTTCTTTTCCGAGCACTGCAACTGACCGGAAATCTGCAACGGCGTCATACCTGCACGGGCCAGGGTAATCAATTCGTGGCGTACGTCGGCCACCACTTTCGGTGTCTCGGCCTCGCCGCCGAGCACTTCGAGGAAGGCCTCGCCGTAGCGCTCCAGCTTGCGTGCGCCGACGCCGCTGACCTGGGCCATTTCCGCCAGCGAGGTCGGCTGGCTGCGGAGCATTTCCAGCAGCGTCGAGTCGGGGAAGATGACGTACGGCGGCACGCCGTGTTCTTCCGCCAGTTTGCGGCGCAGGGCACGCAGCGCTTCCCACTGTTCGCGTTCCTCAAAGCGCACCAGTTGACTGGCCGGGCTCTTGCTGCCGCTCTTGGCGGTGACTTGCGGCTTGAGGTCGCGGCGCAGCTCCAGGCTCACTTCACCCTTGAGCAGCGGCCGGCACGTGTCGCTCAGACGCAGCCCGCCGTAGCCTTCGTGATCGACATCCGCCAGGCCGCGAGCAACCAATTGGCGGAACAGCGAGCGCCATTCGCTCTCGCTAAGCGCCTTGCCCACGCCGTACACCGACAGGTGCTGATGGCCGAAACTGCGGACCTTTTCGTTGTCCTTGCCCAGCAGCACGTCCACCAGATGGCCGACACCGTAACGCTGGCCAGTGCGATAGATCGCCGACAGCGCCTGACGTGCAGGCTCGGTGGCGTCCCAGGTCTGCACGCCGTCGGTGCAGTTGTCGCAGTGCCCGCACGGCTCGGGCATGTCTTCGTCGAAGTACGCCAGCAGCGCCTGTCGGCGGCAGCGGGTTTCTTCGCAGAGCGAGAGCATGGCGTCGAGCTTGTGCTGCTCCAGACGCTTGTGGCGCTCGTCGCCTTCGGAGTTCTGCAGCATCTGCTTGAGCATCACCACGTCTTGCAGACCGTAGGCCATCCACGCGTCCGCCGGCAGACCGTCACGACCGCCGCGTCCGGTTTCCTGGTAATAGGCTTCCAGGGATTTCGGCAGGTCGAGGTGAGCGACGAAACGCACGTTGGGTTTGTCGATACCCATGCCGAACGCCACGGTGGCGACCATGATCAGGCCTTCCTCGTTGAGGAAGCGTTTCTGGTGATAGGCGCGCAGATCGTTGGGCAGACCGGCGTGATACGGCAGCGCCGGGAAGCCCTGCTCGGTGAGAAACGCGGCCACCTCCTCCACCTTCTTGCGCGACAGGCAGTAGACGATGCCGGCATCGCTGCGGCGCTCGGCAAGGAACGCCAGCAACTGCTTGCGCGGCTGCTCCTTGGGCACGATGCGGTAGAAGATGTTCGGCCGGTCGAAACTCGATAGGAAACGCTCGGCATTCTGCAGATGCAGACGGGTGACGATTTCTTCGCGGGTGCGCTTGTCGGCGGTGGCGGTCAGGGCAATACGCGGCACGTCGGGGAACATTTCCGCCAACTGCCCCAGTTGCAGGTATTCCGGGCGGAAGTCGTGGCCCCATTGCGACACGCAGTGCGCTTCATCGATGGCGAACAGGGCGATGTTCAAGCCTTGCAGGAACGACAGCATCCGCGGCTGCACCAGACGCTCGGGCGCCAGATAGAGCATTTTCACTTCGCCGCGCTTGATCCGGTTGGCGAGGTCGCGCTGCTGTTCGGCGCTCAACGTGGAGTTCAACGCGGCAGCGGCCACACCCAGCTCTTCGAGGGTGGCGACCTGATCGTCCATCAGCGCGATCAGCGGCGACACCACCACCGCCAGGCCGTCGCGCAGCAGCGCCGGCACCTGGAAGCACAGGGACTTGCCGCCGCCGGTCGGCATCAGGACAAGGGCATCACCGCCACTGGCCACGCGCTCAATGATTGCACCCTGACGGCCACGGAAACTGTCGTAGCCGAAGATGTCCTTGAGGACGCGTTGAGCCTGTTCGAGCATAAAAACTCCAAAAATCCACCGAAACATCCCTGCACAGGCTGGTTCAAGACAGCCGAGGCTGCTTTAAACAAAACGTAAGGGCGCATTGCATGACGCCGTACAGATTCAGCCGCGACACCGGCAGGGATCGCAAAGCGCGGCAGTATACCCGAGCCCTCCCCGGCAAAGGGCACCGCCGATAAGAAGCTTGTGGGCGCAAATCTGCCGTGCGGCTGGCTTGAGGGCTCAAGAAGGCCTAGAATTCCCGCATTGTTTATTCCCCCAAGGTAGCCCTTTAATGTCCTTCGCCGAGCAACTAACCCGCCTGCAAGTCTTCCTCGACGCCGACGAGCTGCATGAAGAGGCGCTGGACTACGTGGCCGCTCACGGTTACCTGACCGCGCTGTCGATCTGCGCCGACGAGGTGCCGGACCGTGAGTGGATCGACGCCCTGTTCGCCGAAGAGCCGCATTACAGCAGCGAAGCCCAGCGTGAAGAGATCGAAGCCACGCTGATCGGCCTCAAGGCCCACATCGCCCGCCAATTGGCCTCCGATGAAGAATTCGAGCTGCCGTGCGAACTGGACCTGGGCGACGAGCCGGACGATTCCGAACTGCGCGGCTGGTGCATCGGCTTCATGGAAGGCGTATTCCTGCGCGAAGCGGCCTGGTTCGAAACCGCCGAAGAAGAAGTCAGCGAAATGTTGCTGCCGATCATGGTCGGTTCGGGCCTGTTCGACGAACAGCCAGAGTTCGAAGACATCGCCAGGGACGCCAACCTGATGGACGACATGATCGTGCAGATCCCGGAAGCCCTGACCGCGCTGTACCTGCTGTGCCAGGCACCCGACGAAAAACCGGCGATCCTCAAGCCACGTCACCACTAAGATCCGGCCTATGGACAACCCCATAGGCAACCGCCCCCTGATGTTGCGCTACATCCTGCTGGCCATC
The DNA here is from genome assembly GCF_058801405.1 of Pseudomonas sp. GW822-FHT03F04. Classification (NCBI taxonomy): domain Bacteria; kingdom Pseudomonadati; phylum Pseudomonadota; class Gammaproteobacteria; order Pseudomonadales; family Pseudomonadaceae; genus Pseudomonas; species Pseudomonas sp. GW822-FHT03F04. Next base: position 441,631 of record NZ_JBXANF010000004.1, on the reverse strand, counting down.
GGCTGGCTCAGCGTGGCATTGGGGGTGATCGGGATATTCCTGCCTGTTCTCCCCACTACCCCTTTCCTCCTGCTGGCAGCCGCCTGCTTCGCCCGCAGCTCTCCGCGCTTCTATCAATGGCTGGTCGAGCATCCCCGGCTCGGGCCATGGATCCGCGATTACCTCGATGGCAACGGCATACCGCTCAAGGGCAAGGTCTACGCGATCGGGCTGATGTGGGCGAGCATTCTGTTCTCGTGCTACCTGGTGCCGCTGCCGTGGGCGCGGGGGTTCATGCTGACCAGTGCCGTGTTGGTGACGGTCTACATTCTGCGACAGAAAACCCTGCACAAACGCTGAGCGCACAGCAGCCTTTCGTCGAAAAACCCTGCTCACCTGTCAAATCTGACAGTACCCCTGCCTCCTCCCCTCAGGTTCAATAAAAAACCGTCTGCGATCCCATAGCGTGCTCGTCCAGGAGTTTCGTCATGCCCACCCACAGTCCGCTTCTGTTTCCCGATCTCAACCAGCCCGTCACCCTGGCGCTTCGACCCATGCAGATCAGCGGCGCAGTCACGCCAGTCGAGGATGCCGATGGCGGGATCAATATTGCAGTGGTCGAGGAAAGCGCCAGCGGTGTGCTGTGCGTAATCGTGGCGTATCTCGACATGCTGGAAAGGGATAAAAATGTTGTTTATTGGGACGACGTTGAAGTATTCACCCGAATGGTTGAATCGGGGGAAAAAGACAGGCATCTGTTTTTTTACCTGCCCAAAGAGCTGTTCACTCCCGGTCTGCATAAATGCTTTTACGAATTGACCCGCTTCGGCGCAGCTGCGCCGGACGATCCCTCTGTGGTGTCGCTGTTTTTCGTCAAACTCACCAGCCCCGGTGGCCGAGACAGGGAACCCCATCTACCCGACGGGCACTCCGAACTGCATATTGCGCAACTGCCGCAGGAAATCATCGATCAGGGAGTGATCGACGCGGCGTGGGCAAAAAAAGGGGTTCCCCTGACGGTTCGTGCCTATCCGGAAATCAGGGTGCGAGACACGATTCTGATGCGCTGGGGCAGCCATACCCTCGCGCCGCACCTCGTCACACAACCGCAGGCGGAAGGCAGGGACCCCATCGTGATCGTCGCCGGACAGGAAGACATTCTGGCCGGTGGCGACAGCGCGGCACTGGAAATCAAGTACGACCCTCACGATGAAGTATGGAACTGGTCTTCCCGGCACTCCAAACGCACACGAATCGCCGTCGACGCCGGCGCCTGGCGTCTGGCTGCCCCGATTATCAAGGAATCGGTCAATGGGATCATCACGATCATCGACTTGAACCAGCGGGACGTCACGGTCCAGGTTCATATCCAGGGCTCGGATTTCGCGCTGAACGACTCAGTAAAAATGACCTGGATCGGCACCCCTTTCACTGGCAAGCCGTTGATTCACACGGAAACCAAACCGGTGGCGAACATCCCGAGTGTCATGGAATTCAAGGTGGCGTACGAGCAAGTCCGCGCCATCGCCATGGGCCGGGCCGATGCCTCGTACGTGCTGACGAAAGCAGACGGAAGTCCGCCGTTATCCTCCAAACGTGAGTTCGCCGACGTGGTGGGTGACGTTTCGATGCCGGACGCACCGACGATTGTCGAGTTGCTGGGTGACATACTCGAGTCGGACAGGCCCTATGCCACGGTACTGATCAAGTACCTGACCATCGCCAATGGCGATCTGGTCGCCGGTCACTGGATAGGTGAAAAGTCCAACGGTCAGACCTATGTCCATGAGTTCACCCACACCGTCAGTGACAGTGAGGCAAAAGAAGGCTTTTTCACTGCTTACGTCGACAAAGAGCACATCAGCGTGCTCGACAAGGGCAAACTCGATCTTTGGTACTCCGTGTCCAATGACAAGCCGGAGCTCTACGGCGTCAGTGATTCAGAGCATCTGTTGGTCAAGGTGCAAGCCGTCACCGCGACACTGCCCAGGCCCGAGGTGGAGGAAGCCGACAAAAACCCCGATGTGCTCGACCCTTCCAAAGTCTTCGATGTCGTCCACATATTCATCGAAAATCCGCCGACGCAAACACACGACATCGTGACCTGGTACTGGCAAGCGACCCATCCGTTCGGCAGCATCAGCGACTGGGTGCCCATCACTTCGCTGAGCGCCGGGAAACCGCTGCGTTTTCGAGTGCCCGAAGAGTACGTCACGCGCAATATCGGGCAGTACGTCAAGGTGCGATATGTGCTGCGGCGCCCCTCCACTCAGCGCTACGAATATTCCGCAACGCTCAATCTGTTAATTGGTGAATTGGTTGGCGAACTGCTCCCGCCCAAAGTGATTCAGGCCCCTGATGACATTTTGAACCCCAAAGACGGCCTCAACGGCGTCGACGTACGCGTCAGTTACGAAAACATGAAACCCGTTCTGGATAACATCAACCTCAGCTGGATCGGCACACCGGGTGCTGGCACCTCGACTGATCTTGAATTACCGGGGGATGCCAGTGGAACCGTCACTTTTCATATAGATGGCTCGGTTATCGGCGCCAACATCGACCGACGAGTGAGCGTCGGTTATGGCGTGACACGCTATGGCTTCACCACTCCCTCCGAGTCACTGGACTTGTATGTTTCCAACTTCGAGGATCCTGAAAACGACTGGCCCCGTCCGCAAGTACCTTTGGCAAACAGCGATGTTCTTGATCTGATGACGTTCAGCGGTGATGCGAGCGCTCTCGTAGTGAAATGGCCGTTCATTGCACTCAAGCAATGCCTCTGGCTAAGGCTGGAAGGCAAGACAGCAACGGGCAGCGACTACATCATCCGGATGCTCGATGGCGTGGAAATCACCTCCGCGCAATTCGGCAGCGGGTTGAATGAAGTGCTGCTCCGAAGCGAGTTGATGAAACTGGGACATTCCACACCGGCAAACTTGATTTGCAAAGTTTCGTTTGATGGCAGCGCTCAAGAAGTCGATGCAATTGAGTTCCCGAGATTGTCGCTTACGATCAGAACCCGATACGACTGGGTGACGCCTGACATCACCGGTGTGACAGATGCCCGCGGCGATGTCCCCGAAGGCGAAAAGACCCGTTACAAGGAAGTCACCGTCAAAGGCACTGCAACTCGCGATGAAACGGTTGAGCTTTTTGATGCAGTTTCGACATCCCTGGGCACCGCGCCCGTGGATGCAAAAGGCGAATGGACCCGCATCATCAGCGGTTTGACCGAGAAAACCTACAGCATTACTGCAAAGGCGTTGTACGACGCTGATCCGGTGACCAGCAATCCCAGAACCTTCGAGGTCAAGTTCGCTGAAACCCCGGAGATCAATACAGTTACCGACTCCAGAGGTCCGGTCACACCTGGTTCCATTACCTACGACAACAGTGTCGTGATCGAAGGCAGCGCTACACCCAACGAGCGGATTCAGCTTCAAGAAAGCACCACGCCGATCATCGACCTCCCCGTCGACGCAAACGGAATCTGGCGTCATACGCTTTCCGGATTGACGGTAAAAAGTTACGTACTCAATGCCAAGGCGCTCTATGACATTCAGCCACCACTGAGCCCACCCTATCCTTTCCGCGTCGAGCGAGCCGTCACACCGACCATTTCTCGTGTGGTCGATGCCAAAGGCGACGTCGAGCCGGGTGGGACGACCTACTACAAAAGTGTCACCCTGCGAGGCAAAGCCAGTCCCGATGAAGAGATCACACTGATCGACGGGGTCAGCCCAATCGATACCGTGAGCGTGAAATCCGATGGTGAATGGGATTACATCTACAGCAACCTGTCGCTGAAAACCTACAACCTGACGGCCAAAGCCGAATACGGCAGCGAGCCTGTATCGGCTCCGCCGAGAGTGTTCACGGTTGCCGCCTTCATTTCCCCGACCATCACTTCGGTGACTGACAGCAGAGGGCCGGTCAATCCCGGCGGAACCACCTATGACTCAACGGTTTCCCTGCTGGGACAGGCGACGCCCAAAGAACAGATCCAGGTTTACAACAAAGGCACGCCTATCGGCGCGCCTGTCACTGTCGGTGCCAATCGGGAGTGGCGCTCAACTGCTACAGGGCTGGGAGTGACGTCACACAGCCTATCCGCAAAGGCGCTCTACCCCGTTGATCCGGTAGAAAGTCAGCCGTTCAACTTCAATGTTGCCGCCCACACCCCGGTGACAATCACGTTTGTGCACGATGGCATCAGTGAGCTGCTGAATGGTGCGGAAACCAAAAGCACCTCCGTCACACTGCGAGGTAATGTCACCCCCGACCACGAGGTACAAATCTACGACAACAACACGCCCAAACACACGGTGCGTGCCATCAGCAATATCTGGAACACAACACTGGGCGTCGGGCTGGGCCCTCATTCGATCACGGCGAAGGCCGTGAGTACCGGACAATTCTCGGGGGCGCGCACGTTCAGGGTCATATCGCCGATTCCGCCACTGAATTTCAATACCAGCCCAGTCACTTTGAACGGCAAGATCTACCTGATTCCCGGCAACCCGCAGATCCTTCCTGCTTTCGGCCCAGGAACCTACGTTCAGCATCAAGCATCTGGCGGCCAACCCGGTTATAGGTATTCATCCAGTAACGCTGCGGTGGCTCATGTTGATGGAAACGGTCTGGTAACCGTAAGGGGAAGAGGTACAGCAAGCATTACAGCCACGGATGCTGCCAACCAGTCAAAGAGCTATACCGTAAACGTGACAGGCGTCATCCATTGCATAGGGCTCGGACAGGGTAACTGGACAACCATGAGAAACAATGCTGCCAACAACGGCGCCCGATTACCCTCCCTGGGCGAACTCAGGGAGATCCATAACCTTTACGGAAGCCGTTGGCCCATGGGGAATTATTATTACTGGTCAACAGACCTGGCGGCCTCGTTTCCCATAACCCGTTATTACATGAAAAACCTCGTCACCGGAACGGAAGCTCACGTTCAACATTACGGTAACGCAAACGGGGTGGGCATAAGATAAAACGGCTGCGATTGTAGAACGAAAAAAGCGCCTCATTGTTCATGAGGCGCTTTTAAAAGACTCAGCGACTTACCAGTTATACCGCACCCCCACATTCCCCCCCCAAGGCTGCTCGATATGCTCGCCATTGGCGTAATCCAGATCGACATGCACTTGCCATTTGTCTGACAGTGCCACCGCTACACCCGTGCCGAACTCCGCCCGTGAACCCGACAGGTCGTTGTTGAACACGTTGTTGTTGACCTTCACTTTGTTGTTTTTGGCAAACTCGTGAGCTATCGCCGCACGTACATAAGGTTGCGCAACAGCACCGTTGCCAATGTCGAAGTTGCGGCCGGCCGTGGCGCCTGCCTTGCCCAGGAATGAGCGGGTGCGATCGCCATCGGCCTCCATGTCGTTGTCAAGGCTGAAGCGTTTGCCCTGGATCTGCGCTGCCGACAACTGAACGAACGGCTCAATGAAGTAATCGTTGCTCAACTTGATATGACGACCGCCTTCCACCGATGCGCTGACACCCCAGTTATCGTAATCGCCCTTGGCACGTGTGCCGTCGCTCAAACCGACCTTGGCCTCGTTGCGGAAACGGTTGAATTTCAACACACCGTCAACGTAGTAACCGGTGTCGCGGTCCATCCACGTCACGTAGGGCCCGAAGTAGTAACTCTTGACCGTACCCGACGTCCCTTGCTCGACATTCAGATCGGACTCGCTGAAACCACCCATCACACCCAGCAGCACATTGCTGTCACCCAACCGGGCATCGGCACCGAGGGAAAGCCCCTGCTGATTTTGCTTGTACGCCACACCGGAACCTTGGGCCACGTTGTACTGATTGCCATAGGTGCGAATCCAGGCACCCGACTGGCCACCGTTGAACCGCAACTCGCCCATGCGGCTGCGCAATGAGCTGGCTTCGCCGTACAACAAGGTAATCGGAGAGTTGAACAAGGCCAGTACCGTACTGGCGCCGGGACTGATCACCTGGGTGGTCGGATCGAGGAACCATTCAGTGCCGCCCGTTCCACTTTGTCGCTGGGCCAGGTCATAGGACCAGGTACCGAGATCCACTCGCCCGCCCTTCAGTGCAAAGTGCGCATCGCCCGCAGCCGTGTGCACCAGGGTCAGTTGCTGCGGATTCAGCGCATCAAGGCCGGACGCCGCCACCAGCAAACCAAACTGCCCGGTCGCCACACCGGTAACGTTTAGGAAGTCATGCTGCCCCGTGGCGAAGTTGCCCTTCATGGCAAAAGTACTGGAACCATCCGGCGAGCCAGCGAGCGTACCGACATTCAACTGATAGAAGGTATTCGGCACATCCTGCGCACCAAAGCGAACCGTCCCAACAACCATGGCGAGCGTTCCTACGGTGTCGTTGCCCGTCAGGGTCCAGATCGAACCACTGTTGACGGTCACGCCGTTGACCTTGTCGAGACGGCCGGTGAATTGCGAACTGTTCTGCAGGGAGACGTTGGCGGTCGAACCGTTTTCGACCAGCACATCGCCGGTCATGCGGCCTTGATCGAAGGTCAGGTTGCCGGTGCTGTTGCCAGCGATGTTGATGTTGCCTTGCAACTCGCTGTTGCCGACGGTCATGGCAGCGGTGGAGGCTCCCTGGACGTCGAGCAGATTGTTGTTCCCGGCAAACAGCCGGGCGCCGTTCGACAGGTTGATGGTGGCATTGGTCCCGCGATCAACCAGAACCGCAGAACCGTTGATGCCTTGAACAGTGGCGTTATCCAGAGTGAGCGCACGAGCGCCGACATTGGCCGTATCGTTGACCATGCGCACGCCTGTGGTCTGTCCGGTGATCTGTGTCCCGGCGGAGGCATTCACCTGCCCTCCCAGAATGTTCACGCCGATGCCGCTCGTACCCGCGCCAGTCACTTGCGTATTGACCAACGACAAAGTGCTCAACCCGGTGACCTGTGCGCCAAAGACGTCACCGCGAATTTGACTGTTGGAAACATCCACAGTGGAGCCGCCAGCGGCAATCGAAGAACGGTTGACGGCCAGACCGATGTCATCGCTGGTCACAGTGGCCTGGTTGATGGTGCCCCGGCTGCTGGTGACCAGAATGCCTTCGACGCCGGGATTGCTGACGACCGTAGCGCCATTGATGGTCAGCGTCGATCCGGATTGGATGGTAATTGACTGGGTGGTGGCATCATTGACATTCAACACTGCGTTGTTACGCACCAGATAATCGATCGGCGTTGTCGTCGAATCGATATCCAGCGTCGTGTTATCGACAATGGTGGCTGCCAGTATTCCGCCGCTGGAAATGGAAATGGCTGGCATGACCATCAGAATACTCAACGCGTTTTTTACAGAAAGACGTTCAAGCCGCCCGCCAAATATTCTCATGACTTACCCACCTCTGATTTACCCGTGCAAAAGTGCGAAATGCATTTGCGTGAAAAAATAGAGCGCGGAAGCTAATCGGATTCCTCACAAAAAAATGTAGGACAAGTCCGATAAACAAGGAAGAAAAATCCCTGACACTGATTTTATAAAAAAATGGGAGGCAACAGCCTCCCGTTTTTTCTTTCAAATACTACAAGGTGTCGTATCACCATTCCTCATGAGCACCCTGACCAGGTGACGCACTGAAGGTGTAGGCCGCCCATCAATCACGGCGTTATAGCTCACCGCCCCCCATGCATTTCCTGTATTAAGAAACTGCTGATACGGAAAGCGTATGGTAAAACCATTTTGCACATCCGAAGCATCCGGCTGATATGTAACTTCGTCCTTATTATTCGGTATCACAGTATTACCAGTGGAATCACTGTAGCCCTGATAAGTAAAAGTCAACATCTGACCGTCCAGTTGCGGCTCTCCCCCCGGAACAAAAACCTCGATACATTTTATAAGCACTGGATGGCTTTGCAATGAAGGGCAATTCAAATAACCAAAATCCGGATCGAGATGCTGGAAGGTTGCCTGAGGCACACTCCCCGGTCTGATGAACACATCTACATCCCGCGGCAGTGAGCGCTCTTCGTTATCGTTCACATCAGGATTGGTGACCTTATAAGTCACTGGAACTTCAGTGCCGTTCCCACCAGCATCTACAACTGACCAATCAATTGTCCAATCCAGGTCAGTCTCCGTACCATCCAACTGAAGAACACCGCCTTCAGCGTCTGTTACTTCAACTCCGTTCCAGATCAGAGTGGCAATATCCTTATCCTTGATACCCGGGTAAGCGGCCACTGTTACGTCAACATCCTGATCCTTGTCCAGCGCCGTCAAAACGTTTATCGGATTGCCGCCCGCCCCTTGAACATCGACTGCAAGAAAATCGGGATTTGGATCATCTGGACCTTCGCCGTCCCCTGGCCGGCGCAGATCGACTAGTACTTCGTCGTTTTTGGGGGGATTACTGGCAGGATGTCGAACCGTTCCACGTTTTATTTGATAGCTGACCTCAATGGTTTTTTCTCCGAGATTACCGTTATGCCAGTACGAATAAGGAATCTTTACATAAGTAGGGAAGCCAGCGATTTTTTGTGCTGGCACTACAACGCCATCGACGGTGACCTCAAGTTCATCACCTTCCACAAAATTGTCGTACTCAGCTTTGATCCCTACTCCTGGACGCATCCGAGCGTCGGCGAGGTCGATCTTCTTCGGTGCCGTGTCGTTATCAAACAGCGGAATACTTGGACCCTCCAAATTCGCTGGAGGGTCCGTTAATGTTACGCTCACTCGTTTGAAAGGCGAATTTGGACTTCGGTTACCTTTCCGATCCGTACGATAGTAAAAAATCGCTTTCTCACCCTCTTCAGTTCCGACCATTACGGTCGTCAGATTAAAGGTAACGGGAAGAAGAGGATCGACAACAGTAAATTCCCCTACGAATACCGGGGTCGGAAATGTCGAGCCAAAATAACATTCATACTTGTCCCCTATTTTTATATCGGCGACTGTTGGCATGGTAATCAGGACAAAACCGTTGGCATCCAGATAAGGCTTGGTAATCCCGTTGGCATCCACCTCGGCAGGAAGGGTAACGAGACCGCTGACATCAGGTGGCGTAGTGTCGATATTGATGAGCAGATCCGGAATATCTTTAGTGTTCCCGCCATGATTGAGTACATAGCTCAACAAGTGGGGGCCTGAGACATTCGTAAGCCCTGCTGGCAATACCATTGGAATTTCAAGAAGCGCAGGATCAAGAGGGGTTTGGTAGGTATACCGGGTGCCTTGCCGAGTGCCATCCCAAGTCAGATGTATAAACCCGTCAACGGGAGGATCATCGTCAGCCCCGTCGAACCTGAGGACATTCACTTTCAATTCAAAACCCTGATACTGTTTGTGCAATTGATTCGGTTCATCGTCCACCTCATCAGCCAGCAGAGGATTGTCATCATCCAGCACAGGCGCTGCAAAGTCCGCTTTCGGTGAATTTCGGAGAATACTCAAATAACGCTCACGACTTTGTACCGGGGTCAACTTAATGACATTGTTCATCTTGTTCATCCTTTCAATGACTTGATTAAATGACAAAGGGTATTGCAGCCCCGTGCCAGAACACCTGGAACCAACCGCAAATCAAAAAACACTGCATTGGCACGACTGTGCGCATCAGCAGTTATTACACGCACCAACTTCCTGAAACACTTGCCCCTTCGGCGAAATCACTGATCACAAAGATCACTATCCGGCCCACAGACTTCCCCGCTGGGCATGGTTCTATTGATGACCACGAAATCCGGCCTCGACTCACCCCGTCCACCATTGCTCTTTCTCAAAAAGTAACGACAGAGCGCCGATCCGTTATTGACCATGGGCTCAATCAACTTTTGATAGTTCGTCACCAACACGTCAAAACCATTGCGTGCCTGATCAAGAGTCAGCGTCGTTTCGAAAGAGTCCGCGACGCCGGGAATAGGAGAAGTACCGTTGGGGCCCAGACACCCTTGCCAATGCAGCTCGACAACGTCGTTCTTGTCGAACGCGTCATTCCCTTTGACATGGACTTTTACATGCACCCACAACCGCGGGTTGGCGCAGCAATTGAGTAGCCCTTGTCGCCCGCCATCCGGGAAGGTCGGCTCGGGCAGATTCCTGATGATGATGATTGCCACGTTCACCAGGGTTGTCGGCGCCAACTGCTGGTTCACACCGTTATCGGTGAAGTACCGCACAGGCAGCGCCGGATTTTCCTTGTCCTGGTCGATAGACTCCCAAGGGATGCTGAAGGGAATGATTTTCCCGGCCGTATCACCGGGCTGAACCTCATACTCCGCGACGGGTGCACTGATGGCCCCCCAATACAGAAAGACTTTTTCCCCCGGTACGGGATTGTCATGGAGCGCCAGTTGCCCTTCGGCGGGCAATTCGTAGTCATCCGGAAGCAGCTTGTTCAGCTGTTTTGAAACGGCGCCGTAAATCTCGATTTTCGCCAGTCTGGTGTTCAACAGTGCGGGCGCGTCGGGATGGTCTTGACCTGCGACTTTAAAGTTGCAGGACACGCGTGTTTCGGGTGACGGCGGCGTCGGCGTCCCGCCCCGACTGACGCGGTAGTCGACACGCGCGTCCATGGGACCGAGCCCGTCGGCCGTCAGTGTTGCCCAAGGCACGGTCGCGGTCTGTACCGGCTTCGAAGGATCGACATCGAGCGGTGCAAGATCATGACCATTCCACTGGATCAAAAGCTGATCGAAAGCATCCGGATTGTCATAGTTATCGATTTCGACCGTAACAGCCTTCTGGTTCGTAGCCCCTTCGCGGGCATGCTCGCGGTCGATCAATCCCCTGGCCGACAAAGGCACACGTGGCGGCTTGAGTTTGCCGGGCCCGGGTTTCAGATCGACGAACACCGGCAACAGAATAGAGTTCGGTCCGATGTTGCCCGCCCAGTCCCGCAACCTGTAATAAACGTAACGTTGGCCGTGTTCCTTGGCCCGAATGTCCACTTCATAAATCGTGATGATCAGTTGCCTCTGATCGATGTCCTGCTGGCTGAATGCTTGCTCACTAATTTCCTGCTCGGAGTCCGGCGGGTTGTCGTTGTCGGTCAGGAAATAGATCGCACGGTCCCGGGCCCTGGCATCCGGATAGAACGTGACTTGAAACCTGACCTCGCCAAAACGGGTGAGATAGTCGTCGGTGATGTCGCCGGGAACGTTCAGCATGACCAAGGCTCTTGGGCTTTGCCCATCATCCGGGGGCAGCCGATCAACCGTCACTCGAGTATCAAAGGAATATTGCTTGTTCCCACCGTAATTCAACTCGTAGGACAAGGCGTAAATGCCATGCGCCAGCTTGTCCCGCGGGACTTTCAAGACCTTCTCACCCGGCGTATCGAATGTCTCTTTGTACACCGGAGTGAACGGTCCGCCCTCCAGCACCCAACTGATGGAAATGATGTAGGGGATGGGATCAGCGACGGGGGGCGGTATCCAGTTGGGGACAATCACTTGCAAATCATCGCTCAACGCACTGCGCGGCAGCAGCCCATCGGGACTTTCATCGCCGTACTCATCCTTGAGAATGACCGGAACCCTGGGTTTTTCCAGCTTTGGAACTACAAGGTCGATCTGGTCTTGAGTAATCGGCATTACAGACGCCCTCTCACGAAATGGTCACGCTCCCTGAACAACTGCACGTTATCTGCAGGTTGAGGATTCGTTGCTCTGACGTGATTTAACGGCGTTGCACATTCGCTGGCTACTGTCAGAAATTACAGGTTTTGCTACCGCTCGTCGGAGATTGGCGGCCACTGTCAACTTGGCAGAACGTCATTACGGAAAAGGGGAAAAGGGGAAAAGGGGAAAAGGGGACGCATTTATTTACCAGCCCCACCCTAGAAGCCCGCCGTCCCGATTGATCGGGACGGCGGGTTCTGTTGTCTCAGCGCTCAGGCCCAACCACTCGTCCTAAACCCACACGCACCTGTAATTTCTGACAGTAGCCAACTCCGCCACCTCACCGTTCAATGCCTCCATCGTCCCACCATTCGATCGGAGTACGCGCCATGGCTGTCAACAACCCCGCTGGCTCATCACCGCTGGTGCTCGCCGAACTCGACGTTCCCGGCCGCACCGGCCCCGTTTCGCAAAACCCTGATGTGTGGGGGCTCAACATTGCGGCCGTGCAGGACAACTTTCCCAGACAGGGCTTGCTGTGTCGCGCCGGGCCGTGGGGGGTCATGAGCCAAGGTGACAAGCTGGTGATTTCCCTGGGCGGGCAATCGGTATTCAACAAAACCGTCGACGAGCATGAAGTCAACACGACGCTGTCGATGTTTGTGCCCGCCGCGCGCTTCAGTGATGGCTCGTCCACGCTGTCCTACGCCGTCACCCGACAGGGCGGAACGCCCGAACCGTCCGAAGTGATGCAGGTACGGGTCAAGCTCACCCGCCCCGGCGGCCATGACAGCGACGGAGGCCCAGGCCACCCGAACCTTAAAATGACCATCCCCAAGGAGATTCTCGAGGGCGGCATCGACAAGGACAACGTTGCCGCCGGCGTGTGGATCACGATCGGTCCCTCTGACGACGGGCCAGAGCCTTACCTCAACGCTGCGGCCGGCGACTGGATTCAGGTGACCTGGGGCGGGGTTTTCGTGCTCTACGGACCGCTGACTCAGGATGAGGCCGACGGCAAAGTGCCGGTTGTCGTGCACGTCACTGAGCAGGACATTCGCGATGCCGAGGACTCCGGGGATGCCGGTCTCGCCGTGGCCTTCGAGGTCTATGACGCTGTCGACAACCGCTCCGAAGACTGGAGTCACGAGCAACGCGTGGTGGTGGCCGTCGACGCCGACAGATTGGGTGCACCACTGTGCAAGGAAACGCTGAACAATGTGCTGGACGCCGACAAACTGGGAGATGCCGATGGCACGGCGCAGATCCTGGCCGTGGACGGCAGCAAGTTCAAGGTCGGTGACACCCCCATCGTCCGGCTCAAGGGCACACCGGTTGAAGGGGCACCGATCAACATCGAGGTCACCGGCGAGCCGCTGGTCAACGTGCCGAGCATCCCCGAAATCAAGATACCCAATGCCGCTCTGCGGCAACTGGCCAAGACCCAGATCGGCTTGTCCTTTCGCCTGAAAAAAGCCGACGGTTCCGCCGACCTGCTGTCGAAGACCCAGTTCATCAATGTCATTGGCGAGATCAAGCGTCTGCTGGCTCCGGTCGCCCGAGACGCATTGCAAGGCGCCCTCGATCCGGACCTGCCACAGGCCCGCATCGAGATTCCATTCGACAAGTCCTTCGTTGCCGGCCAGGCGATCAGACTGTTCTGGCTCGGCACCCGACCCGACCTGAGCACTTATTTGCCCGACCTGCTGTTGCGCCCGATTACCGATGGCGATATCAGGGACGGCGTGCCCTTGCGGATCAACGTCCCGGGCCTTCATCTCAAACAGATCGAAGGTGGCAAGCTGGAACTGTATTACCACTTGCTGAGCGAGGACGCGGTGCTGGGCACGATGAACCGCGTCAACGCCACCCATGCCATTCGCGAGTCGATCCATGCCGAGATCCTGAACGTCGGCGATCCGAAAAAAGAACTGCCAGAGCCGAAAGTAGACGGCGTGGTTGACGGCGTATTGCCGGAAGACACGGACGGCACCACGCTGACTGTGGAATACCTGAATACCGTCAAGGATGACGAGGTGACCTACTTCTGGAATGGCTCGAAAACCGGTCCGGACAGCGACTGGATCAAGCTGTCCTCGTTTACCGCCGGCCAACCGGTGCCGTTCCCCATCAAGGCGGAGCTGATCAAGGGCAATGAAGGCGGGACGATCGAGGCGTCCTACTACATCAAATGGGCGGATGGGCGACCTACCAGCTATTCCGATGTGAAGACATTCAGTGTGGGCGTGGCACTGGACCTGACGGCCCCGCACATCAAGGAAGCGCCGAACGACACCAGCCTGGTCCCGAATGCCGCGAAGGATGCCCTGACCGCTATCGTTGACTTTGTCGGCATGAAGTTGCAGGACGAAATCATTGTCACCTGGACGGGCGCGGCGGGTGCGCCGGCGGGAGGTTCACACACGGCGCCGAAAAAAACCGTCACCGTGCTCGGGCCGCAGGAGATTCCACTGGCCAACAGCGTGGTGGCTTTCAACCTGAACAAAGCGGTGACGGTCAGCTACACAATGAAACGCGGGAGTGCGACACCGCTGCCTTCGGGCATCCGCACCCTGGCGGTACAGTCGCTGGCGCTGGATCTTTCCAACGTGCCGAAGATCGTTCAGGCCGCCAATAACGGTGATGGCACCGAGCTCGATTTGAGTCTGATCAAAACTGCCGCCATAGTTCATGCCCCAAGGTGGGATCTGATTGCCTTGCGACAGTACGTATGGCTGCGCCTCAAGGGCACATTGGCCAGTGGTGGTGACTACGAGAAAACGCTCTTCACGGCACCGACCTCTGTTACCAACCCAAATTGGGTCGCTCCCGGTGGTTATTACGATTACAACATTCCGGTTGCGGTCCTGAACGAGCTTCAAGGGCTCAAGGATGCCACGTCGTTGGTCGTCGAATTCAAAGCCGCGTTGGGAGGCAGCCCGAACGAAGCCGAGGCGGTACCTTTTCCGTTGCGGACCTACACAGTCAAGGCAATTCCAGATGTAAAACCGGTCATCACAAAAGCTGAGGATTCCAAAGGCGACGAAATCCTGCCCGGTGACTACACCGTCGATACCAGCGTGACGCTTATCGGCACGGCCGCCAAGGGCCAGAAGGTTCAGCTACGCGATGACGCGACGCCCGATGGCCAACCCACAGCCGATCCCGGCACCGGCATCTGGCGGCACACACTCAACGGCCGGACACTCACGTTGCACACATTCACTGCAAAAGCGTTGTACGGTTCAGGACTGACATCCGACCCGCGCTCATTGACGGTAACGGAAGCCACGGAGCCGACCATCACCTCGGTCAAGGGCTTGCCGAGCAATGTGGAAATCCCTAACGCCGGTTACACCGTCGAAACCAGCGTGATCCTGACCGGCGCCGCCGCCAAGGGCCAGAAGGTCGATGTGCTTGATGGCACGACGTCCAAAGACCAGCCCGTTGCCGATCCGACGACCGGCATCTGGACCCTGAAGGTTACCGGACTGACCGCAACAGCACACAGCTTCACCGCCAAGGCCTTGTATGGCCCAGGCCAAGTGTCGCTCGCATGGAATTTGACCGTGAGGCTCAACATCAGAACAATCCCGGTTCCCTACTGCAGTAGAATGGCTATAAATTCCAGCGGAACGCGACTCTTTGTCACTACACATAGCCCGACCGGATCCACTTCAACGGTAACGGTCATTGATCTCGTCACCTGGACTGTGATCAAGGTTCATTCGGACAAATATATTTGGCCTATTGCCGTAAGTCCTGATGAAAATTACGTTTACTTCAGGATTGAAAATTCTCAATTTTCTGTAATGGATGCACGTAACTTAACCGTTCTTCGCAACGTGCCAACGGCCTCCCTTGCAATAGACGACATTGCATTCAGCCCCACTGGGCAGCAGGCATACCTGTCCGGAACAACTAACTCAACCAACCAACTAACAATCATCAACCCTTCAAATTTTCAGACGATTACAACCATTTCCTTGCAACGAGGCGGTGGCCGCATTGCTGTCAGTCCGGATTCCAACCGGATTTATGTCAGCAACGCTAACGGTGAGGGCGAGGGCAATGCAAAAGGGACGGTTTCGGTCATTGACGCTCGCAGTTTCAGTCTGCTTAAACACATCGATGTTGGCTCAAACCCCAGCAAAATGGCGGTGAGTCGGGACGGGAACTTCGTGTATGCACTCCGGACACTCGATCGTGTGTTAGTCGTGATTGATTCCAGAAACTTGACCGTTACTCGTAATATTTCGTTGGAGGCCGAAGGCATTGCCCTTGCACTCGATGCGGATGGCGGATTCATATATATCAGCGTCGGGAGAAAAATCATGAGAATGGATACTACTACTTTTAATAGCGTAACTATTTTCGAAAAAGAGCCTTTGTGGGAAATCTGCCTATCCCCGGATAAAAAAACCCTTTATGGCTGTAGCTACTTGGAAAACCTGCTCTATGCGATCCCTATCAAATAAACATTCCCAGAAAAGCGGGAAAAGGCCGAAAAGCGGGACGTATTTATTTACCAGTCCCAACCACGAAAACCCGCCCTCCCCTTCAACCGGGAGGACGGTTTTTGTCGTTTAAACAATATCGATAGTCAACGTTGAAGAGTGTTTAAGGTTATGTCCGCAAAGCCACGCAACCTTGCGCCTTTGCCTACGCATCCGCCAGAATCCGCCGGCTTGTACGCCTTGGGGGCGGGTTCTATTGTTTGGCGGTCGCTGAAAAACAGCGATCGGGTTTAGCGATCCGGCTCCCTACAGACGCAACAACGCCCAATTCCGATGGCAGTCTCTTTTCTGCACTTGGCGTAATGGTGGCTGTGCGTGGGAGACCTTCGGGTCTACCCGGGGTTTCTGTGACCCGGATCGCTAACCTGCGTACAGCCGCCACCTTTACTTGTTTAGCGATGAGTCGTGGCGGCTAAATCCAATCAC
Source organism: Pseudomonas sp. GW822-FHT03F04 (assembly GCF_058801405.1). NCBI lineage: Bacteria > Pseudomonadati > Pseudomonadota > Gammaproteobacteria > Pseudomonadales > Pseudomonadaceae > Pseudomonas > Pseudomonas sp. GW822-FHT03F04. The sequence goes on along the minus strand of NZ_JBXANF010000004.1, from coordinate 425,110 downwards.
GGAGATTCGCCATGATCAAACCAACGCCAAACCCGCCGGAAGTCGATTCGACTTCCCCCTACGAAACCCTCGACTCCAAGAAATTCCACGAAGCCGCCGAACGCGCCCTCGATCACTACCTCAATCCGTTCCACCCCAGAAAACCGCTGCTCAAACCCAACACCCGCTACCTGATCGCCCCCGGCATCCCAAGCGAAGAACTATTGGCCGACGCCTGCGAAACCCTGACCTCGGCCAAAACCATGGCCAGCGATTTCGCCGGGATGATCGATACGCCGCAGCGGCATGTGCTGTTGGGCATCGGGCAGCTGATCATGCTGGCGGAACTGGCGGTAAATCGGGTGCTGGATAATCTGGAACTGAAGACTGAGGCACCGCTGTAGCCAGAGCAAAGAAAAACCCGCTGCCCCGATCACTCGGGGCGGCGGGTTTTGTCGTTTCCGCTCGGGCTTACACCGTGTCCACCTTCAACGAATGATCATTCAACATCCCGTTGATGATCGTCGCCGTGTCATGCCCGCTGGCAATCAACCCACCCGCCCCTGGTGTCACGCCGTAATGGCTGGCGAGGTTCACGCCAGCCAGGTCGATGGTCTGGTTCGGCGTGGCGCCGGCCATGGCGCTGACGTCGATGGTGGTGACCACCGAAGCGCCGCTGCCCGTGACGGTGAAGTGCAGGTAGTCATCCAGTGACGCCGCGGTGCCGTTTTCACCTTGCAGCAGTTGCGACAGATCCAGCTTGTCGGTGCCCGGGGTGAAGTCGGTGACGGTGTCGTGGCCGCTGTTGCCCTTGAGCCACTGGAAGGTGTCGGCGCCCGGCCCGCCGGTCAGGGTGTTGTTGCCCATGCCGCCGATCAGCAGGTCGTCACCGCCACCGCCATTGAGGATGTCGTTGCCCAGTCCGCCGTTGATCACGTTGTTATTGTTGTCGCCGGTCAGGGTGTCGTTGAAGTTCGAACCGACGAGGTTTTCGACGTTGCTGATGGTATCGATGCCAGCGCCGAGGGTGTTCTGCGCACCGAGCAGGCTCAGGTTGACCGTAACCCCGGCCGTCGCGTGGGCATAGCTGACCGTGTCGATCCCGGTGCCGCCATCGAGGATGTCATTGCCCGGGCCGCTGTAGAGCAAGTCATTGCCGGCGCCGCCGTGCAGTTCGTTGTTGCCGGAGCCGGCGGTGAGCACGTCGTTGCCGTCGCCACCGTTGAGGATGTTGTCGCCGCTGCCCGCCACCAGCACGTCATCGCCGGAAGTCCCGGTGAGGGTGTGGCCGTCCTGATAGCTGATGGTCACGTTGGCGGTGTCGTTGCCGCCGTGGTTGTCGTTGGCGGTGTAGGTGCCGTGGAAATCCGGGGTGATGTCGTGGGCCCCGGCGTAGTTGACCGTCATGGTCAGTTGATAGTTTTCCGCAGCATTAGTGTTGCTGCCGCTGGTGTTGGTGATGTTGGTTATGTGGATCTGGTACGTGCCATCGGCGCTGGCGGTGATGGTGCCGCCATCGGCGATGCTGACGAACGCCCCGCCGTTCACCGAGTACTCCATGGTGATGTGGCCGGCCGCCAGGTTGTGGTCGAGGTTGAGGGTCTCGCCTTGTTTCAGTTTGACGGTGATGAGGTCTTCATCGTTGGCATTGGCGTTGGTCACCGCGCCGAGGTAACCGCTGACCACCAGCACTGCAGTCATCGCCGCCGTGTTGGCCGCAAAGGCGTTGCGTACATCCGCCAGGTTCTGGTTGGCGGCGGTGTTGCTGGTGCCGGTGAAGCTGATCGCGCCGCTGCCGGTGAAGTCCGCCCCCTTGGCGACCCAACCGGTGTTGAAGGTGGTTGGCGAGGCGTTGAGTGTGTCGTTGTCCGGATCGGTGTCGTTGGCCAGCAGCAACTCGCCCGGCACCACGACATTGCTCGACAGCACGTTGGTGATGATGTGGTCGTCCACCGCCACCGGAGGCGAGTTGGGGATCACTTTCACCGTCAGCGTCGAGCTGGCGAGGTCTCCGTCGTTGTCGCTGAGGGTGAAACCAATGTTCTCGGTGATCACCGTGGTGGTGGTTTTCTGCGAGGTGTAGCTGTAGTCGCCGGTGTCGAGGTTGATCACCAGGGTGCCGCTGTTGTTGGTGGCAATGCTCAGGGTGTTGTTCACCGTGTCGAAGGTGCCGTGGTTGGTGCCGCCGCTCGGCGTCAGCGAACCCTGGCCGCCGTTGGCTTTCGGGTCGTAGGTGTAGGTGGTGCCGTCCACCACGATGGATTTGATGAAACCGCCATCGGCGCCGAACGAACCACTGTCACCCAGCAGCGAACCGGTGACCGGCGCGCCGACCACGGTGCCGGACAACACCGAGTTCAGTTGATTGAGGTCGGTGACCACCACTGCATTGGTGTTGGTGTGGCTGATGCCGTCGTAAGCCAGTGGATCGAGGTTGGCGTTGCTGACGCCGTTGCCCAGGCCGATCGCATAGTTCTTGATGTTGTTGGCATCGAGGAAGTTTTTCAGCGCGGTCTCGTCGGCGGTGCCGATTTCCTGGCCGGTGGTAGGTTTGCCGTCGGAGAAGAAGTAGCCGACGTTCTGCGCCCCGGTGAGTTTGCCCGAGGTGTTGAACGCGGTCTGCATGGTCGCCACGGCCGCATCGTAGTTGGTGCCGCCACCGGCGCTGAGGCCGGCGAGCAGGGTCTTTGCCGTCGCCACATCGACCCATACCGTCGTGCGGTCGGTGGCGTTGCTGCTGAAGGTAACGAGCTGCACTTTCACATCGCCCAGATCATCGTACTTGTCGAGCAAGGCACTGATCGCCTGCTTGGCCAGGTCCAGCCGCGACAGGCCCGGCACGCCGGAGGCGTCGGCCATACTGCCGGAGATGTCGAGCACGATCAGGATGTTGGAGTCGATCTCCACCGCCGCCACCGACCGATCCGACGCCACCGCTTTTGGCACGTCGTCGACGATGTTGACCACGATGGTGCTGGTGGTGCTGTTGCCCAGCGCATCGGTGGCCTTGTAAGTGAAACTTTCGCTCAGGGTGTTCGGCCCGTCGTTGGCGTTCGGCGTGGTTTTCGGCGCCGAGGTCAGCGTGTAGGTGTACGTGCCGTCTGGGTTGAGCAGGATCTGTCCGTAGGTGCCGGTGGCGCTGCCGACCAGGGTGTAGGTGATCGCGCCGCTGCCGCCGGTGACCGCGCCGACCAGGGTGCCGGTTGCGGTTTCGCCGGTGTTGGTCGGGTCGCTGCCGGTGACCGTGCCGGGGGCCAGGTCTTGCCCGTCCTTGGTCAGGTCGAGGGCTTTTTCGTAGACGGTCACGTCCTGATCGACCGAGGCCACGAGTTTGCTGTCGGCGACGTTGACGGTGATGGTGGTGGTGCTTTCGTCACCGTCACTGTCGCGGATGGTGTAGGTGAAGGTGTCAGTGGCGCCCGCTGGGCTCACCGAATTCGGGTTGCTGTGATAAACGGCGTTGCCGGCCGCATCCAGGGTCAGGTAGCCGTAGGTGCCGTTGATGTTGCTGTTGAGGCCGCCGATGGCCGAAGTCGCGGTGTTGCTGCCGGCCCGCACGCCCACCACCGCACCGCCCGCCGCCGGGCCATCGGCACCGGTGACGTCGTTGCCCAGCACGCTGATATTGACGGTGCCGCCCTCCACTACCGAGCCGGTGTCGGCTTTGGCGGTCGGCAGGTCATCGACGATGTTGACGTTGATCTGCCCGGACGCGGTGCTGCCATCGCCATCGGTGGCCACCACATTGAAGTTCTCGGTGATGCTATTGGCGCCGATGCCGGTCGGGTGGGTTTCGTGATCCACCAGGGTGTAGCTGTAACTCACCACGCCCGTGGCCGGGTTGTAACCGGTGATGGTCAGCGTGCTGCCCAGCGGCGTGACGACCGATTGCGGGAAGCCTGCGGCTACACCATTGGTCACCACGGCGATACCGCCGACGGTGAGGGTTTGCAGACCGTCGAGGGCGGTGACGGTGAAGGTGCCGCTCTGAGTCAACGCCGTCGCATCCGGCGCAGTGCCGTTGCTGAGGTTTTTCTCGAAGACGGTGAGCTCGCCGCCGTTTACGTCCAGGCCGTTGAGAATCACCGGATCGTCGTTGTTGTGGATCTGCAGCACGAGGTTCGCGGTGCTGGCGTCGCCGTCCGAGTCGGTGATGGTGTAGGTGAAGGTTTCGGTGCCGTTGCCATTGCCGTGCAGGTTTTTGAAGTCCGCATCGTTGGTGTTGAGGGTGTAGGTGTAAGTGCCATTGGCATTGAGCACCAAAGTGCCGTAAGTCCCGGTGAAAGTACCCGCAGTGATCGGGCCGGCATCAGGGCCGGTTGGGACGCGGTCGGCGCCTTGCACGTCGTTGGTCAGGACGTTGCCGGTCAAGGTGAGGTTGGTTTCCGAGGCGGTGCCGGCGTTGGTGTCGTTTACGCCTTTTGGCAGGTCGTCGACGATGTTGACGTCGAGGTTGGCGTTGGCGGTGGTGCCGTTGTCATCGACCACGGTGACGGCGAACTGCTCACTCAGGGTGTTGGCGCCGTTGGCTGTTGGGTGGGCGTCGTTGTGGTCCAGGGTGTAGCTGTAGCTCACGACACCTGTCGCAGCGTTGAAGCCGGTGATGGTCAGGGTGCTTCCCAATGGCGTAGTCACCGATTGCGGGAACCCTGCGGCTACGCCGTTAGTAACCACGGCGATACCGCCGACAGTCAACGTCGTGACACCATCCAACGCGGTGATGGTGAAGGTACCGCTTTGGGTCAGTGCGGTGGCATCCGGTGCACTGCCGGTGCTGAGGTTTTTTTCGAAAACCGTCAGCTCGCCGCCGTTCACGTCGAGGCCGCTGATGGTCACTGGATCGTCGTTGTTGTGGATTTGCAGCACGAGGTTTGCGGTGCTGGTATCGCCGTCCGAATCGGTGATGGTGTAGGTGAAGGTCTCGGTGCCATTGCCATTGCCGTGCAGGTTTTTGAAGTCCGCATCGTTGGTGTTGAGGGTGTAGGTGTAGGTGCCGTTGGCGTTCAGCACCAGGGTGCCGTAAGTCCCGGTGAAAGTGCCGGCGGTGATCGGGCCAGCGTTGGGGCCGGTTGGGACGCGGTCGGCGCCTTGCACGTCGTTGGTCAGGACGTTGCCGGTCAAGGTGAGGTTGGTTTCCGAGGCGGTGCCGGCGTTGCTGTCGTTTACGCCTTTTGGCAGGTCGTCGACGATGTTGACGTCGAGGTTGGCGTTGGCGGTGGTGCCGTTGTCATCGACCACGGTGACGGCGAACTGCTCACTCAGGGTGTTGGCGCCGTTGGCTGTTGGGTGGGCGTCGTTGTGGTCCAGGGTGTAGCTGTAGCTGACGACGCCGGTCGTGGCATTGAACCCGGTGATGGTCAGCGTGCTGCCCAGCGGAGTCGTGACCGATTGCGGGAAGCCTGCGGCTACACCGTTGGTGACGACAGCAATGCCACCCACGGTCAGCGTGGTCACACCGTCCAGCGCCGTGATGGTGAACGTGCCGCTCTGAGTCAGGGCGGTGGCATCCGGCGCGCTACCGGTGCTGAGGTTTTTCTCGAAGACGGTGAGTTCACCACCGTTCACGTCGAGGCCGCTGATGGTCACCGGATCGTCGTTGTTGTGAATCTGCAAAACCAGATTCGCGGTGCTGGTATCGCCGTCGGAATCGGTGATGGTGTAGGTGAAGGTTTCTGTGCCATTGCCGCCACCGTGCAGGGCTTTGAAGTCCGCGTCGTTAGGGTTGACGGTGTAGGTGTAAGTGCCATTGGCATTGAGCACCAAAGTGCCGTAAGTCCCGGTGAAAGTACCCGCAGTGATTGGGCCGGCGTCAGGGCCGGTTGAGACGCGGTCGGCGCCCTGCACGTCGTTGGTCAGGACATTGCCGGTCAAGGTGAGGTTGGTTTCCGAGGCGGTGCCAGCATTGCTGTCATCCACGCCTTTTGGCAGGTCGTCGACGATGTTCACGTCGAGGTTGGCGTTGGCAGTGGTGCCGTTGTCATCCACGACGGTGACGGCGAACTGCTCACTCAGGGTGTTGGCGCCGTTGGCTGTTGGGTGTGCGTCGTTGTGGTCCAGGGTGTAGCTGTAGCTCACAACACCTGTCGTAGCGTTGAAGCCGGTGATGGTCAGCGTGCTGCCCAATGGCGTAGTCACCGATTGCGGGAAGCCTGCGGCTACACCGTTGGTGACGACGGCAATGCCACCCACGGTCAGCGTGGTCACGCCGTCCAAAGCTGTGATGGTGAACGTGCCACTTTGGGTCAAAGCTGTAGCGTCCGGCGCACTGCCGGTGCTGAGGTTTTTCTCGAAAACGGTGAGTTCACCACCGTTCACATCGAGGCCACTGATGGTTACCGGATCGTCGTTGTTGTGGATTTGCAGCACGAGGTTCGCGGTGCTGGTGTCACCGTCGGAATCGGTGATGGTGTAGGTGAACGTTTCAGTCCCGTTTCCGCCACCGTGCAGATTTTTGAAGTCTGCATCGTTGGTGTTCAGCGTGTAGGTGTAAGTACCGTTGGCGTTCAGCACCAGGGTGCCGTAAGTCCCGGTGAAAGTGCCGGCGGTGATCGGCCCGGCATTGGGGCCAGTCGGTACACGGTCGGCGCCTTGCACATCGTTGGTGAGCACGTTGCCAGTCAGCGTCAGGCTGGTTTCCGAGGCGGTGCCGGCGTTGCTGTCATCCACGCCTTTCGGCAGGTCGTCGACGATGTTCACGTCCAGCGACGCATTGGCGGTGGTGCCGTTGTCATCCACCACGGTGACGGCAAACTGCTCGCTCAGCGTGTTCGCGCCGTTGGCAGTCGGATGAGCATCGTTGTGATCCAGGGTGTAGCTGTAGCTGACGACGCCGGTCGTAGCGTTGAAGCCTGTAATCGTCAGTGTGCTGCCCAACGGAGTCGTGACCAATTGCGGGAAGCCTGCGGCCACGCCATTGGTGACGACGGCGATTCCGCCCACGGTCAGCGTGGTCACACCGTCCAGCGCCGTGATGGTGAACGTGCCGCTCTGAGTCAGGGCGGTGGCGTCCGGCGCACTGCCGGTGCTGAGGTTTTTCTCGAAAACAGTGAGCTCGCCGCCGTTGACGTCGAGGCCGCTGATTGTCACCGGATCGTCGTTGTTGTGGATCTGCAACACCAGATTCGCGGTGCTGGTGTCGCCGTCCGAATCGGTGATGGTGTAGGTGAAGTTCTCGGTGCCGTTGCCACCGCCGTGCAGGTTTTTGAAGTCCGCATCGTTAGTGTTCAGCGTGTAGGTGTAAGTGCCATTGGCATTCAACACCAGGGTGCCGTAAGTCCCGGTGAAAGTGCCCGCAGTAATCGGGCCGGCATTGGGGCCGGTCGGTACGCGGTCGGCGCCTTGAACGTCGTTGGTCAGGACGTTACCGGTCAGCGTCAGGTTGGTTTCCGAAGCCGTGCCGGCATTGCTGTCGTCCACGCCTTTCGGCAGGTCATCGACGATGTTCACATCCAGCGATGCATTCGCGGTGGTGCCGTTATCGTCCACCACGGTGACGGCGAACTGCTCGCTCAAACTGTTCTCGCCGTTGGCCGTCGGATGGGCATCGTTGTGGTCGAGGGTGTAGCTGTAACTGACGACGCCGGTCGTGGCGTTGAAGCCGGTGATGGTCAGCGTGCTGCCCAGCGGAGTCGTGACCGATTGCGGAAAGCCTGCGGCTACACCGTTAGTGACAACGGCGATGCCGCCAACAGTCAGCGTGGTGACACCGTCCAGTGCAGTGATGGTGAACGTGCCACTTTGGGTCAATGCGGTGGCGTCCGGCGCACTGCCGGTGCTGAGGTTTTTCTCGAAGACGGTGAGTTCACCACCGTTCACGTCGAGGCCGCTGATGGTCACTGGATCGTCGTTGTTGTGAATCTGCAAAACCAGATTCGCGGTGCTGGTGTCGCCGTCGGAATCAGTGATGGTGTAGGTGAAGGTTTCTGTGCCATTGCCGCCACCGTGCAGCGCTTTGAAGTCCGCGTCGCTAGGGTTGACGGTGTAGGTGTAAGTGCCATTGGCATTCAACACCAGGGTGCCGTAAGTCCCGGTGAAAGTGCCCGCAGTAATCGGGCCGGCATTGGGGCCGGTCGGTACGCGGTCGGCGCCTTGAACGTCGTTGGTCAGGACGTTACCGGTCAGCGTCAGGTTGGTTTCCGAAGCCGTGCCGGCATTGCTGTCGTCCACGCCTTTCGGCAGGTCATCGACGATGTTCACATCCAGCGATGCATTCGCGGTGGTGCCGTTATCGTCCACCACGGTGACAGCGAACTGCTCGCTCAAACTGTTCTCGCCGTTGGCCGTCGGATGGGCATCGTTGTGGTCGAGGGTGTAGCTGTAACTGACGACGCCGGTCGTGGCGTTGAAGCCGGTGATGGTCAGCGTGCTGCCCAGCGGAGTCGTGACCGATTGCGGAAAGCCTGCGGCTACACCGTTAGTGACAACGGCGATGCCGCCAACAGTCAGCGTGGTGACACCGTCCAGTGCAGTGATGGTGAACGTGCCACTTTGGGTCAATGCGGTGGCGTCCGGCGCACTGCCGGTGCTGAGGTTTTTCTCGAAAACAGTGAGCTCGCCGCCGTTGACGTCGAGGCCGCTGATTGTCACCGGATCGTCGTTGTTGTGGATCTGCAACACCAGATTCGCGGTGCTGGTGTCGCCGTCGGAATCAGTGATGGTGTAGGTGAAGGTTTCTGTGCCATTGCCGCCACCGTGCAGCGCTTTGAAGTCCGCGTCGCTAGGGTTGACGGTGTAGGTGTAAGTGCCATTGGCATTGAGCACCAAAGTGCCGTAAGTCCCGGTGAAAGTACCCGCAGTGATCGGGCCGGCATCAGGGCCGGTTGGGACGCGGTCGGCGCCCTGCACGTCGTTGGTCAGGACATTGCCAGTCAGCGTCAGATTGGTTTCCGATGCCGTGCCAGCGTTGCTGTCGTCCACGCCTTTCGGCAGGTCATCGACGATGTTCACATCCAGCGATGCATTCGCGGTGGTGCCGTTATCGTCCACCACGGTGACAGCGAACTGCTCGCTCAGCGTGTTGGCGCCACTGGCAGTCGGATGAGCATCGTTGTGATCCAGGGTGTAGCTGTAGCTCACGACACCCGTCGTAGCGTTGAAACCTGTAATCGTCAGCGTGCTGCCCAACGGAGTCGTGACCGATTGCGGAAAACCCGCAGCCACGCCATTGGTGACCACGGCGATTCCGCCAATGGTCAGCGTAGTGACGCCATCGAGAGCTGTGATGGTAAACGTGCCGCTCTGAGTCAACGCCGCCGAATCCGGGGCGCTACCAAGGGAAAGGTTTTTCTCGAAAACCGTCAGTTCGCCACCCTCGACGTTCAAGCCGTTGATGAGCACCGGATCGTCGTTGTTGTGGATCTGCAACACCAGATTCGCGGTGCTGGTGTCGCCGTCCGAATCGGTGATGGTGTAGGTGAAGTTCTCGGTGCCGTTGCCACCGCCGTGCAGGTTTTTGAAGTCCGCATCGTTAGTGTTCAGCGTGTAGGTGTAAGTGCCATTGGCATTCAGCACCAGGGTGCCGTAAGTCCCGGTGAAAGTGCCCGCAGTAATCGGGCCGGCATTGGGGCCGGTCGGTACGCGGTCGGCGCCTTGTACGTCGTTGGTCAGGACGTTGCCAGTCAGCGTCAGATTGGTTTCCGAAGCCGCGCTTGCGTTGCTGTCATCCACCGCCTTGGGCACGTCGTCAGTGATGTTCACATCCAGCGAGCCGGTGGCGGTGTCGCCATTGCTGTCGCCAGCAATCACCGTGAAATGTTCGCTGAGGCTGTTGGCGCCGTCACCTGCCGGATGAGCGTCGTTGCCGTTGAGGGTGTAGCTGTAGCTGACCGTGCCGTTCGCCGGGTTGTAACCGGTGATGGTCAAGGTGTTGCCCAATTGCGTGGTGATCGATTGCGGGAAACCGACGGGCACGCCGCCGACGATCACACTGATGCCGCCGATGCTCAGGCTGGTCAGACCGTCAGGCGCCGAAATGCTGAAGCTGCCAGCCTGGGTCAGCGCGCCGGGATTGGCGGCAGAGCCATCCGGCAGATTGGCTTCGTTGAGCGTCAGTTCACCCCCGGGCACATCGAGGCCTGTAAGGGTGACCAGGTTGTTGACCGGTGGCGGGATAACCGGCGCAGGCGTGTTGTCACCGTTGTCGATGACCGCGTTGTGGCGTTCTTCCGGAAACTCGGGAATGCCACCAAAACCGGCCGTGGGGAAACCGATGACCGGATCGACCCGGCCACCCACTTCGGTCAGCAATACGAAACTGTGGCCGCCACCCTTGCCGCCGCTGGTGTCACCGGGGGCATCGGGGCCTGCGGCAGTGGCTTCAGCAGATTTGGTCGGGTCTTCACCGGCGGCGATGGCCTTCTGGATCTGGGCGACATCGGTGAGTTGAGCATCGCTCGGGGTCAGCGCTTCCGGGGCATCCACATGCGGCGCATGGTTGGCCAGCAATTGTCCGGTCATGGTCAGGCTGCTGTCCCGGCCCAGGGTCAGTTCCTGGCCGTTTTGCAGATGGACGGCAACCGCCCCCTCCGCACCCGTGATCAATTGATCTCCGGCAAACAGTCGATCGCCTTCAACCAATGCGCGCCGACTTCCGTCAGCCGATTGAGCGAAAACCTGACCGATGACTTTAGTGACGATCCCGATGAGCGTTGCCATGTGCATTTCCTCCGCTGCCGACCACCGTCGGCACTGGTTCGCGAAGCAGCCCATGGCTCAAGCGGGTTGTCGGGGCGACGCTCGCACCTCGACAGTTCGTTTCGCAGGGTATGCAAATTCAGAAACCCCAGCGCCATCAAGCACTTGGAATCCCTAATCGATGCAGCACGCCCACTAGCGCTACGTAACGGTGGTGAATCACCCGAGTGACAAAAAACTGTCGCTCATTGGCCGCTACGCGTCCCTCCCCTTTAGCAGTACTTCGCCCGTATGTCGCAAAGTGAGTGGAACTTTCCTCAAGCCTTTCTGCACTCCCTAAAGCACATAAAACAAAGGCTTTCGAGAGGAACAATGTGCTGGATTTGGCGAAGCGCATAAGTTTTTTTTGGCATAAGCCATATGAAAATTTTTTCTTAGCTACGCTTCAGGATGTTCTTAGCTCTGTTGTAACAGCGATGAAACGCCAAACCTAAAAAATATCGTCAATAAATTGGCGACAGCAATACACCATCAGGACTCAGGGAGATGCACCCATGCGCGTTCTAACCCCCCTTTGCAGTGCGGTTTTGCTGGCCATGGCTTGCACTTCTCAAGCCCAGGCCATGAACCTCACCGAAGCGATACAAAGCACCATCGCGACCCACCCGGAACTGGCTTCGCGCGTAGACGCCAAACTGTCGGCCGATGAACAGGTGAAAGTCGCCAAGGGCGGCTTCTATCCATCGGTGGATCTGAACGCCGCTTATGGGCGCGGTTACAGCGACAACACCAACACCCGGGCCCTTGGTAACCACCACACCGAAATTCTCAACTACACCCAGTCCGAGCTGCGTCTGCGGCAGATGCTGTTCGACGGTTTCAACACCGCCAACGAGGTCGAGCGCACCAAAGGCGTTTCCAATTCGCGCGCGTACTACGCGCAAGGCACCGCCCAGGACCTGGCCCTGCGCACCATCGAGGTCTATCTCGAAGTGCTCAAGCGCCGCGAACTGGTGACCCTGGCCAAGAACAACCTGCAGGCGCATTTGCGCGTCAATGACCAGATCGGCCTGCGCACCCAGCGCGGCATCGGCAGCACCGCCGACTCCGATCAGTCGGTCGCCCGTAAGGCGCTGGCGCAGAACAACCTCGACACCGCCGAAGTCGATCTGGCGGATGCCGAATCGAACTTCTACGCCGTGGTCGGGCGCATGCCCGATGAACTGGAAGCGCCGGCTTCGACCCGTGGTGAATTGCCCACCAGCCTGCCCGAAGCCCAGCAGAGCATGGTCGAGAACAACCCGTATCTGAAATCCGCCCAGGCCGACGTGCAATCGGCCGAGAGTCAGTACGAAGTCGCCAAGTCGCCGTTCTACCCGCGCTTCGATGCGGAAGCGGCGGTCGGCGCCAACAACAACGTGCAGGGCGACGAGGGCCACGACAATGAATGGCGCGTCGGCGTGGTGATGAACTACAACCTGTTCCGTGGCGGCAGCGACAAGGCGCGACTGGCCTCCGATGCGCACCAGATCAACCAGGCCATGGACATCCGCAACAACGCCCTGCGCCAGCTCAACGAGAACATTCACCTGGCCTGGAACGCCATGGTCAACGCCAAGAAGCAGACCCCGACCGCCCGCGAATACGCCGAAACCACCAAGCGTGTACGCGCCGCGTATCAGGATCAGTTCGGCCTCGGCCAACGTACCCTGCTCGACCTGCTCGACAGTGAAAACGAGCTGTACAACGCCAATCGCCGCTACACCGAAATCCGCTACACCGAGGAGTTTTCGATGTACCGCGTATTGGCGAACATGGGTCAGTTGCTGAGCAAGCAACGGGTGGTGCTGCCGGCCGACGCGATTGCCGCTGCCGAAGTGAAGAACGAGGCGCGCTTGCCCGAACTGAAGTAGTCCCGATGATGTAGCCAGGGAGCGATCAATATGACCAGCATGGAACCCGGTGTTTCCGGGGTCGATCCGCGGCTGAGCTTCGATGATCCGTTACTCGACGGTCTGTTGATCCTCTGCAAACTGCATGGCGCGACGGTCAGTCGCGCCAGCCTGAGTGCCGGGCTGCCCCTGGACAAACAACGCCTGAGCCTGGACCTGCTGCCCCGTGCGGCGGCCCGGGCCGGTTTGCAGGCGCGGCTGCTGCGTCGTGACCTCAAGGACATTTCCCCACTCAACCTGCCGGTGCTGTTGCTGTTGGGCAATAGCCGCACCGCCGTGCTGCGGCGTTTTGCCGATGACGGCAAAGCCCTGATTCTGCCCAGTGAAGCCGATGGCGGCGAACAGTGGGTCAGCCACGAAGAACTCACCGAACACTACACCGGCCAGGCCCTGTTCGCCCGGCCACGGCATGAACTGGAAGACCTGCGTTCACCGTTGGTGCCAAGGGTGCAAGCGTGGTTTCGCGACACCCTGAAGCTGTCGAAATGGCTGTACAGCGACGCGATCCTCGCCAGTTTCCTGATCAACTTGCTGGGCCTGATGGTGCCGCTGTTCGTCATGCAGACCTACGACCGCGTGGTGCCGAACCAGGCCACGTCGACCCTGTGGGTGCTGGCCATCGGATTGCTGATCGGCACCGGTTTCGAACTGGTGCTGCGGGTGGTGCGCGCGCACCTGCTGGACACCGCCGGCAAGAAGACCGACGTGATCCTTTCCGCGACTTTATTCGAGCGCATCACCGGCATGGCGATGAAGGCCCGGCCGGCGACCATCGGCGGTTTCGCCCAGAGCATTCACGACTTTCAAGGCCTGCGGGAGTTTCTCACCGCCGTGACCCTGACCAGCCTGATCGACCTGCCCTTCGTGGTGCTGATGCTGGTAGTGATCGGCCTGCTGGGCGGCTGGCTGGTGGTGATTCCGCTGCTGGCGTTTCCGATCACGATCGTGTTCGCGATGATCATTCAGGTTCGCCTGCGCGACACCGTGCAGAAAAGCCTGAGCCTCGGTGCCGAGCGTCAGGCATTGCTGATCGAAACCCTCGGCGGACTGGAAACCCTCAAGGCGTGCAGCGCCGAAAGCGAGCGCCAGCACAAGTGGGAAAGCACCCACGGCGCCCTCACCCGCCTTGACAGCCATGCGCGCAACCTCTCGGCGCTGGCCACCAACGGTACGCTGTTCATCCAGCAGTTCTCGGGGATGGCGACCATCGTCGCCGGGGTTTACAGCATCATTGCCGGCAACCTCAGCGTCGGTGCGCTGGTGGCCAGTTACATGCTCGGCAGCCGCGTGCTCGCGCCACTGGGCCAGATCGCCGGGTTGATCACCCGCTACCAGCAAGCGCAACTGACCATGAAAAGTACCGACGCCCTGATGTCTTTGCCCCAGGAGCGCGACGGCAAACAACGGCCGCTGGAGCGCACGCAATTGCAAGGCGCGCTGGACGCCAATGCGGTGACCTTCCATTACAACGGCCAGAACGCCCCGGCCCTGAGCAATATCAGTTTCAGCGTCAAGCCCGGCGAGCGGATCGGCATCATCGGTCGCAGCGGTTCCGGCAAAAGCACGCTGGCGCGACTGGTGATGGGTTTCTACGAACCGGAAGAAGGCCAATTGCTGCTCGACGGCCTCGACCTGCGGCAACTGGATGTCGCCGACCTGCGCCAGCAGATCGGTTATGTCGCCCATGATCTGCCACTGCTGGCCGGCAGCCTGCGTGACAACCTGACCCTCGGCGCCCGTTATGTCAGCGATTCGCGGATGCTCGAAGTCGCCGAACTGACCGGCGTCACCGAACTTGCCCGCCAGCACCCGCAAGGCTTCGACCGGCCGGTGGGCGAACGCGGGCAATTGCTTTCCGGCGGTCAACGCCAGGCAGTCCTGCTGGCGCGAGCGCTGTTGCTCGACCCGCCGATCATGCTGCTCGACGAACCCACCAGCGCCATGGACAACAGCAGCGAAGACGTCCTGCGCCAGAAACTTCACGGCTGGGTGCAGGGCAAAACCTTGCTGCTGGTCACGCACCGCACCTCGATGCTGAGCCTGGTGGACCGGTTGCTGGTGCTGGATAACGGCCGGATCGTCGCCGACGGTCCGAAAGAAGCGGTCATCGATGCACTGCGCAAGGGCCGGGTCGGCTCGGCGGCGGTCTAGGAGTTGCCCATGTCTGCTTCCTCATCGTCAAAACAGCGCGGTTACTTCGACAGTTTCGGCAAAAGCGCCGAAGCCGAATTCATGCCGGAAACTGCCGGCGCTTCGTTGCAGGATTCGCCGCGCTGGTCGCGCATCACCGTGTGGCTGGCGGCGGCACTGCTGATCAGCGCGCTGGTCTGGGCCAAATTCGCGGTGCTCGAAGAAGTGACCATGGGCGAAGGCAAGGCGATTCCGTCGAGCAAGGTCCAGGTGATCCAGAACCTCGAGGGCGGGATCGTCACCGAGATCTTTGTGCGTGAAGGACAAATGGTGAACAAGGGCGACACCCTGCTGCGCCTGGATGACACGCGGTTTCTGTCGAACAAGGGTGAGAGCGAGGCGGATCGTTATGCCCTGACCGCGCAGGTCGAACGCTTGTCCGCCGAAGCCGAAGGCCGGCCGTTCAAGCTCTCGGACGAGGTGATTGCCAAGGCTCCGCAAGTCGCCGAGGACGAGCGCTCGCTGTATGAACAACGGCAACGGCGGCTGGCCAGCGAACAGCGCACCCTCAGCGAACAACTGCGGCAGAAGACCCAGGAGCTGGCGGAGTTTCGTTCGAAACAGGGGCAATACAGCTCAAGCCTGGCGCTGTTGCAACAGGAAATGAACATGTCGGAACCACTGGTGAAAACCGGTGCGGTGTCGCCCGTGGAGATCCTCCGTCTACGTCGTAGCGCAGTGGAAATTCGTGGCTCGTTGAACGCCACGACCCTGGCCATTCCCCGGGCCGAATCGGCGATCAACGAGATCAAGAGCAAGATCGACGAATCGGAGCAGACCTTCCGCTCCGACGCGGCCAAGGACCTCAACCAGAAGCGCACCGACCTGTCGAAAATCACGGCGTCGAGCATCGCCATCGACGACCGCGTCAGCCGCACCACCGTGACCTCGCCGGTACACGGGGTGATCAAGCAGTTGAAGGTCAACACCATCGGCGGCGTGGTCCAGCCGGGCAGCGACATGGTGGAAATCGTGCCGCTGGAAGACAACCTGCTGATCGAAGCCAAGGTCCGTCCGCAGGACGTGGCGTTCCTGCATCCGGGCCAAAAAGCCATGGTCAAGTTCAGTGCCTACGACTACACGATCTACGGCGGACTCAGCGCCAAACTTGAGCTGATCGGTGCCGACACGATTACCGATGACAAGGGCAACAGTTTCTACCTGATCCAGGTGCGCACCGACAAAAACCATTTGGGCGGGGATGTGAAACCGCTGCTGATCATTCCGGGGATGGTGGCGACGGTGGACATCATCACCGGGGAGAAAAGTGTGCTGGATTACCTGCTCAAACCGGTGCTCAAGGCACGGACCGAGGCGATGCGTGAGCGGTAGTCGCACTCGTTCCCACGCAGTGGGAACGATCAGCCTCCGTGATTCTTTTGGAAGGTCTCCTCCCCCATCGCCGCAATCTGCCCCTCGATCAACGCCTCGAACGGCTTGAGCAACGGATCGAAAGAAGCCGGCGCTTCCAGGGTCTGCAACGCCTGAACGATCGCCTCGATAGTCGACAACGCACCCGGCCCCGGTGCCTTGCGCAACCGATACCGTGAGACCCCGCCCTCCGCCAAAGTCACGCGAGGCAATGCCGCCAGCAGCGGATTCAGATGCAACATCTTGCGCGCCTTGCGCCACGTGCCGTCCGGCACCACCAGCAACAACGGTTCATCGGGCGTAGCATAAGCCTGCATCGGCTGCGCATCGTCCGCCGGAAACAGCAACCGCGCCCGATACCCCGGCCGATTCAGCAGCGCAGACAGATCCTCGAACACTTCGCCGACGATCAGTTCGGCATTGTTCAAACCGAGCGCTGCCAGCCGTGCAGTGTTGAGCGCGTGATTGACCTCGCTCGGGTGCTGCAAGAGCAACACCCGAGTGCGGCTGTCGAGGCTGGGGATCAGCGGGCACAGGCAGTGGGTTTGTGGGCGCAGGCAGCGCGGGCATTGAGGTCTGGACATACTTCTTGTTCCTGAAAGCTAGGCCTGATTGAGCTGCGCTTTGAGCAGATCGCGAAAGGTCTGGATCAGCGGCTCGCGGCTGCGGCCACGGCGCATGATCATGGAAAACGGCGCCTGATAACCGAAGGTTGCCGGCAGCAGCACCCGCAGATCGCCCTTGTCGGCCCAGGCCTGGGCGTAGTGCTCCGGCAGGTAACCGATGTAAGCACCCGACAGCACCAGAATCAGCTGCGCTTCCATACTTTCCACAGTCGCGGCGCTGTGTTTGAAACCGTGACGCGCCAGTTCCGCCTGGCTCCAGTAGCCGCGCCCGACCATGCGTTGCTGGGTGATGACCTGCTCGGGAATCCGCCGTTCGTTGAACAACGGGTGACGGTTGCTGCAATACAGCCAGTGCTGCTCGCGGTACAGCGGCATATACACCAGACCGCTCATGCGCGTGGAGAACGCGCCGATGGCCAGATCGAGGCGGTTGTCCTGCACGCCAAGTTGCAGTTCGTAAGGGCTCATCACCGACAGGTGCAAATGCACCGCCGGGTGTTCCTGGCTGTAGGCGCCGATGGCTTCGGCGAACGGCAGGGCCTTGTCGCTGACGGTGGAGTCGATCACCCCGAGGTTGAGCGTACCGCGCAATTCGCCCTTGAGCGCCGCGGCGTATTGCTCGAAACCTTCGAGTTCGGCCAGCAGACGCAGGGTTTCCTGATGGAACAGCTCGCCTTTGCTGGTCAGGCTGAAACCACCGCGCCCGCGATGGCAAAGCACCAGACCGAGCGCGGCTTCGAGCTGGCTCATGTAGGTGCTGATCGCCGAGGTCGACAGGTTGAGTTCCTGCTGCGCGTTGGCAAACCCCTGATGGCGCACGACGCTGACGAAGATGCGCAAAAGTTTCAGGTCGGGTAAAGCGTTGGCCATGGGGACTCCACTGATCGGGCAACGAGCATGGGCGAGAAGTCTATCTCCAGCCATTCCATTAGTTTAGAAAAATCTGAACTAAGTATTTGCCCGTAGCGATTCTTTCGCCTCACTACATTTCGCAGAATCGGCCCCACAGCGGTGCCCGTGACCTTGCGAATGCGGCGCGCCGACATAAATAAAACAAAGACGATGAGGCCCTACCCGTGGACAAGATTCTTCACCAACCACTGGGCGGCAACGAAATGCCGCGCTTCGGCGGCATCGCCACCATGCTCCGACTCCCCCATGTACCGACCGCTGCCGGTCTGGACGCTGCCTTCGTTGGCGTGCCACTGGACATCGGTACTTCGCTGCGCCCCGGCACCCGCTTCGGGCCACGCGACATCCGCACCGAATCGGTGATGATCCGCCCGTACAACATGGCCACCGGCGCTGCGCCGTTCGACTCGCTGTCGGTTGCCGACATCGGTGACGTGGCGATCAACACCTTCAACCTGCTCGACGCCGTGCGCATCATCGAAGAAGCCTACGACAACATCCTCGAGCACAACGTCATCCCGATGACCCTGGGTGGCGACCACACCATCACCCTGCCGATCCTGCGTGCGATCCACAAAAAGCACGGCAAGGTCGGTCTGGTGCACATCGACGCTCACGCTGATGTGAACGATCACATGTTCGGCGAGAAGATCGCCCACGGCACGACCTTCCGTCGCGCCGTCGAAGAAGGCCTTCTGGACTGCGACCGTGTGGTGCAGATTGGTCTGCGGGCGCAGGGTTACACCGCTGACGACTTCAACTGGAGCCGCGATCAGGGCTTCCGCGTGGTGCAGGCCGAAGAGTGCTGGCACAAGTCGCTGGCACCGCTGATGGCCGAAGTGCGCGAGAAAGTCGGTGGCGGCCCGGTGTACCTGAGCTTCGACATCGACGGCATCGACCCGGCCTGGGCGCCTGGCACCGGCACCCCGGAAATCGGTGGTCTGACGACCATTCAGGCGATTGAAATCGTTCGCGGCTGCCAGGGCCTCGACCTGATCGGTTGCGATCTGGTAGAAGTCTCGCCCGCTTATGACACCACCGGCAACACCTCGCTGCTGGCCGCCAACCTGCTGTACGAAATGCTCTGCGTACTGCCGGGCGTCGTCCACCGCTGAGGGTCGGGTCATGAACGAACGTGATCAGGTTCTGAAAGCGGCCGCCGATCTGGTGTCTGCCTTCGCCCGCAACGATCGCGAAGCCTACTTCGGCGCGTTCAGCGCCGATGCAAGCTTCGTGTTCTACACCCTCGAACAGCCCCTGCTGTCGCGCGATGCCTATCAGGCGTTGTGGGACAGCTGGCGCGCCGAGGATGGCTTCGAGGTGCTGTCCTGCATCTCGAGCAACGCCTTCGTCAGCCTGCAGGGTGACGTGGCGATTTTCATCCATGACGTGGCCACCGAGCTGCGCATGCAAGGGGAGCAACACTTCAGCCAGGAGCGCGAGACGATTGTTTTCAGGAAACGAGCGTCGAGCCTAGAACAACAAGGCCATTGGCTGGCCTGCCACGAACATTTGTCCGCAATGCCGGAAGGGCTGCCATCCCCTTAGCCAAGACAGGTGACGCTCACGCACGATGAGCGCGCCTTTATGATCGGAGCAGATCATGAATAACAACAACAAAGACCAAAGCCTTACGCAGATTGAAACCCACGGGGTCGAACAGATCCCGGACAACGAACGCACCGCCGGTCCCGTGGATTTGTTCCGCATGATCTTTGGCGGCGCGAATACCTTTGCCACCGCCGTGCTCGGCAGTTTCCCGGTGCTGTTCGGCCTGTCCTTTCAGGCGGGCGTCTGGGCGATTGTCTCGGGCGTACTGCTCGGCTCGCTGATCCTCGCACCGATGGGCCTGTTCGGCCCGATCAATGGCACCAACAATGCGGTGTCGTCCGGTGCGCACTTCGGCGTGCACGGGCGGATCGTCGGTTCGTTCCTCTCGCTGTTGACCGCCATCGCCTTCTTCTCGCTCTCGGTGTGGAGTTCGGGGGATGCGTTGATTGGTGGTGCGAAACGCCTGATCGGCCTGCCGGAAACCGACCTGACTCTGGGTCTGGCCTACGGTCTGTTCGCGATTCTGGTGCTGACCGTGTGCATCTACGGCTTCCGCTTCCTGCTGTGGGTGAACAAGGTGGCGGTGTGGAGCGCGAGCCTGCTGTTCCTGCTGGGCATCTTCGCTTTCGCCGGTCCTTTCGATTCGCACTACGCCGGCACCGTCAGCCTCGGCCAGCCGGGCTTCTGGGCCGCGTTCATCGGCGCCGCGCTGGTAGCGATGAGCAACCCGATTTCCTTCGGCGCGTTCCTCGGCGACTGGGCCCGCTATATCCCGCGTGAAACCTCGCGTCCGCGGATCATGGCAGCGGTGATTTTCTCGCAGATCGCCACGTTCATTCCGTTCCTGTTCGGCCTGACCACCGCGACCATCGTAGCGATCCAGGCACCGGACTACATCGCGGCCAACAACTACGTCGGCGGCCTGCTGGCGGTATCGCCGAGCTGGTTCTTCCTGCCGGTGTGCCTGATTGCGGTGATCGGCGGCATGTCCACCGGCACCACGTCGCTGTATGGCACCGGGCTGGACATGTCCAGCGTGTTCCCTCGCCTGCTGTCGCGAGTAAAGGCGACGTTGCTGATCGGTGTGCTGTCGATTGCCTTCATCTTCATCGGGCGCTTCGCGGCAAACCTGGTGCAGAGCGTGTCGACCTTCGCCGTGCTGATCATCACCTGCACCACCCCATGGATGGTGATCATGATCATCGGCCTGGTGGTGCGTCGCGGCTTCTACTGCCCGGACGACCTGCAAGTGTTCACGCGCGGCGAGCAAGGCGGACGCTACTGGTTCAGCCACGGCTGGAACTGGCGCGGCCTGGGCGCGTGGATCCCGAGCGCGGCGGTCGGCCTGTGCTTCGTCAACCTGCCGGGGCAGTTCGTCGGCCCGCTGGGTGAACTGGCCGGCGGCATCGACATCAGCCTGCTGGTGACCCTCGGTCTGGCCTCGGTGATGTACCTGATGCTGCTGAGCCTGTTCCCGGAACCGGCGCTGGTCTACGGCCCGAAGGATCCCCGGAGCAAAGGCGCGCATGCGCCGGCTGAAGCGGCGCTGCGTCAGGCTGCCTGAATAAACGAATCGCCTGTGGGGGTCAGCCTTCTCCCACAGAGTTCCACCCCATAAAAAAGACAATCGGAGACACGCCATCATGGCTTTGGATTTATTCGTCGTCCTCATCTACGCCGCCGGCATGCTCTTGCTCGGCTACTTCGGCATGCGCAAGGCCAAGACCAACGAGGACTTCCTGGTTGCCGGGCGTAACCTCGGCCCGAGCCTGTACATGGGCACCATGGCTGCGACCGTTCTCGGTGGCGCGTCCACCGTCGGCACCGTCCGCCTGGGCTATGTGCACGGCATCTCCGGTTTCTGGCTGTGCGCGGCACTGGGTTGCGGCATCGTCGCGCTGAACCTGTTCCTGGCCAAGCCGCTGCTGAAACTGAAGATCTACACCGTTACCCAGGTGCTGGAAAAACGCTACAACCCGATGGCCCGCTCGGCGAGCGCGGCGATCATGCTGGCCTACGCGCTGATGATCGGCGTGACCTCGATCCTCGCCATCGGCACCGTGCTGCAAGTGCTGTTCGGCCTGCCGTTCTGGATCTCGGTACTGCTCGGCGGTGGCGTGGTAGTGGTGTACTCGGCCATCGGCGGGATGTGGTCGCTGACCCTGACCGACATCGTCCAGTTCATCATCAAGACTGTCGGCCTGATGTTCATCCTCCTGCCCATCTGCCTGTACCGCGTCGGCGGCTGGGACGAGCTGGTGCTGAAACTGCCGGCCACCGCCTTCAGCTTCACCACCATCGGCTGGGACACGATCATCACCTACTTCATGATCTACTTCTTCGGCATCCTGATCGGTCAGGACATCTGGCAACGGGTGTTCACCGTCAAGACCGCTAAAGTCGCTCAATACGCCGGCAGCATCGCGGGCATCTACTGCATTCTCTACGGCCTGGCCTGTGCCCTGATCGGCATGGCGGCGCACGTGCTGATCCCGGATCTGGACAACGTCAACAACGCCTTCGCCGCGATCGTCAAACTGTCGCTGCCGGACGGTATCCGTGGTCTGGTGATCGCCGCTGCCCTGGCCGCGATGATGTCCACCGCCAGCGCCGGCCTGCTCGCCGCTGCCACCACCCTGACCGAAGACCTGCTGCCGAAACTGCGTGGCGGCAAACAGTCGAGCCTGGGCATCAACCGCCTCTTCACTCTGCTGACCGGTGTCGTGGTGCTGGGTATCGCTCTGGTTGTGAACGACGTGATCAGCGCCCTGACCCTGGCCTACAACCTGCTGGTGGGCGGCATGCTGATCCCGCTGATCGGTGCAATCTTCTGGAAGCGCGCCACCACCGCCGGCGCCATCGCCAGCATGGGCACTGGTTTTGCCACCGCCTTGCTGTTCATGGTCAAGGACGGTCTGGACGCCAACACCCCGATCTACTACAGCCTGGCTGTGGGTCTGGTGAGTTTCGTGGTGGTCAGCCTGATGTCCCGCCGCCCAAACGTGGTGGCCAGCGCGATCTAAGCTGAAACATAACGACTTGATGCTTTCTTCGACGGGTGTGGCGTCGGTTGCCACACCCGTTTTTTTTCGTCTGGAGAAAATGCTTTATGAAGATTGTTTCTCGCGATCAGTGGTTCGAAGTGCAGCACCTGAGCGACGGCATTCGCCTGATTCACGAGCCGTACATCCGTCCCTTCTACCGCTGCAACCTCTGGCATGTTCAGGGGCGTGACAAGGATCTGCTGCTCGACAGCGGTTCCGGCCTGGTCAGCCTGCGCGAACAACTGCCGTGGCTGACCGAGCGGCCGCTGGTGGCGGTGGCCAGTCATTGCCACTTCGACCACATTGCCGGGCATCACGAATTTGCCGAACGGCTGGTACACCCTGCCGAGGCGGACATTCTGGCGGCGCCGGATGGCGAGAATGACTTGAGCCGTGCCTTCGTCGGCGACGACATGTTCGAAGCCCACCCGGATTGCCCGCTGTGCTACGCCGAATACCGGGTCAAGGCTGCGCCGGCCACCGGATTTGTCGAGGACGGCGATGTGCTGGACCTGGGCAATCGCACGCTGCAAGTGCTGCACACACCGGGGCATTCGCCGGGCGGGATCAGCCTCTATGAAGCGGCCAGCGAAACCCTGTTCAGCGGCGACATCATCTACGACGGGCCGTTGATTGAAGATGCCTACCACTCGAATCTTGAGGATTACGCCGCCAGCCTGCAGCGTTTGCAGGCTCTGAAGATCCGCACCGTGCATGGCGGGCATTTCGGCAGTTTTTCAGGGGAGCATCTGCGTTCGATGATTGACGAATGGTTGCGCCGGCACGCCTGAGGCCTGCTGTACTCCAGTCAGACCCACCACTTTTGAAAATCTGCCATGAGAAGAGCTGCCGTGCGTGCCGCTGTGCACAGGTTCATCAAGCGTCTGCTGGAAAACCGCGAATTCAATGACCGCACCAGCCTGGCGGAGCTGGGTCTGGAGAAGGCGGATATCGAGGATCTGATCTTCCATCTGGAAGATGAATTCGGACTGACGGCATTCACCGCCGAAGAAGATCACATGCTCAAGACCGCGAAAACCGCGAACGACTTGAGCCGGTTTCTGATCGAGATCGGGCGACACTGAAAAGCAAAAGATCGCAGTCTTCGTCAGCACCTGCACGGTTTCATGCAGGCGCTGACGAAGACTGCGATCTCTCTATCTTCAAATCCTTGTTATTCAGATCGGGGCATTAGCGCCGACGCTGCTGACGCCGACGCTGTTCGTCATCAGTGCGAATCGGGACCGGTTGCAGAGGCGGTTCGATCAAGCCGAGGGCAACACCCAAATCGTGCAGCCAGTTTTGAATTTTCTCTTTCATCGTCATGCCCCCTTCAGGGTGGTGCTGAGCGTCCGGAATTCTGAGGCCGCTTCGCACTGATAATAGTCCGAAGTCCTACGCAATGCTCGGTGAAATCCGCAATGATCTGTTACCAGATTGATCAGAATCCCTGACCGATCGCTCAAGCGATTTCCCGGGTGTCTTCGCCAGCCACGGGATAGAGCGCCTGCTGCTGTTCAATCCACGCATTGAGATTGGCGCCGACCATGCCCCGGCGCCACATGAGCCAGGTTGTCGCACTGGCAAACGGCTCGGCCAGCGGATGCACCGCGACACTTTCGCGGCCCGGCAGGCTGGCGAGCATCGACTCCGACATCAGCGCCACGCCGCTGCCGGCAATCACGCAAGCCAGCATCCCTTGATAAGACTCGATCTCCATCGCCCGGCCCATCGCCGCCTGATAGTGCGCGAACCACGACTCCAGCCGCGCACGGTAAGCGCAGCCATGGCGAAAGGTGAACACCGCCCGCCCCTCGACATCCTTGGCACTGCGTACCGGTGGGTGATCCGGCTCGCTGATCAGCACCAGCCGCTCATTGCACAGCGGCACCCCGTCGATCCCGGCCAGTTGCGGCGGGCCATCCACCAGCGCCGCATCGAGGCGCCCGGTGAGCAGGCCTTCCAGCAATTCGCCACTGGGCCCGGACTGCACCTGCAGATTCACCGCCGGATATCGCTTGTGATACCGCGCCAGCAACGCCGGCAAATGAATCGCGGCGGTGCTGTACAGAGTGCCGAGCACGAAATCTCCCGCCGGTTGCCCGCCCATCACCGCCGCACTGGCCTGATCGCGCAGGGCGAACAGTTTGCCGGTGTAGTCCAGCAGGACTTTTCCCGCGGGCGACAACTGCAAACGCTGACGCTCGCGGACGAACAGTTCGACGCCCAATTGCTCTTCGAGCTGTTTGAGCCGGGTCGACAGGTTCGACGGCACGCGGTGCAGGCGTTCGGCGGCGCGAGTGATCGAGCCCTCCTCCGCCACGGCCTGGAAGATCCGCAATTGGCTGAACTCCACAACCATTCTCCTGAACTGAACAAGTTACTCACTATTATTCAATTTTAAAGAAAGTCAATCAGTCCTAGCCTGACGGTCATTGAACCTCCAACGGAATCCAGACCATGTCGCCGCTGATTCGCTTATCCGCCAGTTTCATTGCCCTGATGATGGCCATGGGCATCGGGCGTTTCGCCCTTACACCGCAACTTCCCCACCTGATCAGCGAAGGGCAGATCGACCTGACCGCCGCCGGTCTGATTGCGGCAGCCAACTACCTCGGCTATCTGCTCGGCGCGATAGACGCGATGTTTTCTCGCCGGCCCGATCAGGTGCAACGGCGTCTGCACGGTGGCTTGTGGTTATGCGTGCTGCTGACGCTGGCGTCGTTCTGGGCCAATGGTTTCTGGTCGCATCTGCTGCTGCGCTTCGGCACTGGCGTGGCGAGCGCGTGGGTGCTGGTGATGATCACCGCACTGAGTCAACCGCTGGCTGCGGCGGCGGGTCGTCCGAGATTGGGAGCGCTGGTATTTGCCGGACCGGGTCTTGGGATTTTTCTGACGGGGTTGCTGGCGCTGTTCTCACATCTGGCGCAGCAGACTTCCGCCACCCTGTGGCTGATCTATGCCGCCGTGGCACTGGTGATGTTGCTGGGAATCGTGCGGATCCTGCCGCAACCGGGCGTCGGCGCAACCGTCACACCTTCCGCCGTCAATCATTCGAATCGCGGCATTGCGCGGTTGGCGGTGGTGTATGCCTTGTACGGCGTGGGCTACATCATCCCGGCCACGTTCCTGTCGCAGATGGCCAACGCGCAGTTTCACGGGCAATGGCAGGCCGATCTGTTCTGGCCGTGCTTCGGCCTTGGCGCCGCAATCGGTGTGTTGCTGGTGAGTTTGCGTCGGCATGATCCGGACACCACCCGTCACTGGTTGATGGCGACGTTGTGGCTGCAGGCCGCCGGGGTGTTTGCCTGCCTGTTGGGCAGCGGCCTCGGTCTGGCTTTGGGCGTGATCCTGTGCGGCACGCCGTTCCTGGCCTGCATGCAACTGGTGATGCAACGCTCCCGGGAAATGGCGCCCCACGCCACCCAGCGCAACGCCGGTCTGCTTACCGCGTGCTTCGCCGTCGGTCAGCTTAGCGGGCCGCTGCTGGCGGCGGTCAGCAGCCACTTCAGCGGCGGCCTGCAACCGGCGCTGGTGATCGCCGGCAGCGGGCTGCTGATTGCCGGTGGCCTGGCGTGGAAACCGCTTACGACTGGCCGAGCGCTTTGCGCAAACGCCGACGCACCCACTGTTCCGCGCTGACGAAGGTGATGCCGAGCAACACCAGCACGGCACCGATGATGAAGTTCATGCTCAGCTTTTCACCGAGCAACACCACGCCGAACGTGACGCCGAACAACGGCGTCATGAAGGAAAACACTGCCAGATTGGCCGCCAGATAACGGCGCAGCAGCCAGAACCAGGTCAGGTAACTGAAGAACGACACCACCAGGCCCTGGAACAGCACGCTGCCCACCGCCACGACGGTCAGGCTGACGTGGGTGATCTGGCCGCTGAGCAGTGCGATCAACAGCAGGCCGACGAAGCCGACAATCAGTTGATAAAAAAGCGTCAACGTCACCGGCGCTTCCGACAGGCGCGAGGCACGCACCACCACGGTGGTCGCGCCCCAACTGGCCCCGGCCAGCACGCCGAGAGCATCGCCCAGCAGCATGCGGTGATCGAGGTTGTCCCACGACACGCCGCCGGCAAACGCCACAGCGATCCCGACGAACGCCATGAAAATCCCCAGCCATTGCACCGGTCGCAGACGCTCGCTGGGCAACAGGAAATGCACACCCAGCGCGGTGAAGATCGGTGCGGTGTAAAGGAACACCGACATGTGCGCGGCCGTGGTCAACTGCAAGCCTTCGGAGATAAACAGGAACTCCAGACCGAACAAGGCACCGGCCAGCAAGCCGCCGCGCCATGTAGCACCGACCTGATCCCAGCCACCCTTCCAGCAAATGAGCAGTCCTACCAGCAACGCGGAAATCCCCGACCGCCCCGCCGCCTGCATCACCGGCGCGATATCGGTCGCCGCCCACTTGATCATCACCTGCTGCACGCCCCAGATCAGGCACAGGCCAACCATCACTTGCAGGGCAAACCCGTCGGCACTGCGCCGACTGACGCTCACCGCAACACCTCGAACACACACAACATGGCAGTTTTTCCAAAGGTCAAAACAAAGCCCCGGCTCTTCGTCCGGGGCGAAAAATGATGCGTGGATTATTAACCAGCCAGCCAGAAAAAGCCGTCTGGAAGAGACATTTCATGCTCCTCAAACGTCAGCGGTGAAGGGCTGATCTGCCAAAGCGGCTGGCCACGACAAATCCGACCGAACAGGCCAGCGCCGTGGCAAACGTCCCCCATGCCCAATCCATCAATGTCACCTGCACCGACCAGCCGCGCAACGTCGCCCAATTGGTCAGGTCATAAGTGCCATAAGCGACCAGCCCGAGCAGCGCGCCCATGCGGGCGGCTCGCTGCCAGCTCACTGCCGGCGACACCACAAACGCCACACAGCCGAAAACGTACAGGCAATAAAAAACCGCTGCTGGCACCAGCAACGGTTTTTCGAGCATCAGCGAACCGAGCAGTTCGCGATAGGTCGGCGCCATCAGCACGCCGAGCCAGACGCCGTCGAGCAGAAGAAACGTCAGCAGCGTGGCGACGTAGGCAATCAACGCTTTTTTCATCTGCCCGACCTCAAGTGAGCCCATGCAACATGGGCCACGTCAGGCTCAGGTTAGTTCAATGCGATCGGCATGAATGACGATCTTGCCTTCCTTGTACAACGAACCGATGGCCTTCTTGAAGTTGCCCTTGCTGACACCGAACAGGCTGCTGATCAGCGCCGGGTCGCTCTTGTCGCTGACGGCCAGGGTGCCATCGTTTTCGCGCAACTTGGCGAGGATCTTCGAATTCAGGCTGCTGGCCGCTTCCTGACCCACCGGTTGCAGGCTCAGGCTGATCTTGCCGTCGGCACGCACTTCCTTGATGAAACCTTTCTCGCGCATGCCGGAACGCATGAACTTGAAGATTTCGTTCTTGTGAATCAAACCCCAGTGCTTGTTGTTGATGACAGCCTTGAAACCCATGTCGGTGGATTCGGCCACCAGCAGATCAACTTCCTGGCCCACGCTGTAGTTGGCCGGGGTCTTGTCGAGGTAGCGATCAAGACGCGCGGTGGCGGTGATGCGGCGGGTGTGTTTGTCGAGGTAGACATGCACCACGCAGTACTCGCTGGCGGTCATCTGGCGTTTTTCTTCGGAATAAGGCAGCAGCAGATCCTTCGGCAGGCCCCAATCGAGGAACACACCGATGCTGTTGACTTCAACAACTTTCAAACTGGCAAATTCACCGACCTGAACTTTTGGTTTTTCAGTGGTGGCAATAAGTTTGTCATCGCTGTCCAGATAAATGAAAACATTGAGCCAGTCTTCATCTTCGCTGGGAATATCTTTAGGGATATAACGGTTGGGCAAAAGAATTTCGCCGTCGGCACCGCCGTCCAGATATAAACCGAAGTTAGTGTGTTTAACCACTTGCAAACTGTTGTAGCGCCCGACTAAAGCCATTTCCAATACCCTCATTGCGTGGGCGGCATTCTACCCGGTTTTGCCGGGTTCGTTGGCCGGCAGATCCTCCCGCCGACGGAAATTTGCGCGAAGCCTTGATTTTCCTTGGTTTGCCGCCGAGCGGGCGCCACTCGTCAGACTACCTGGAGGACTCCCCGGCGCGCCGCCCCCTCGAAAAAGCCACCGTTCCCGATAAATCTTGTTATTTAAAACAGCAGGTTAGCGGGATATTTCGAATAATTAATCGAGAATAATCCACCCGCACGCTGGGTTATTCCGGGGGATATTTACCAAGCAATTGTCAAGTTATTCCTGTACGATGCCTGGCCGAGTTACTTTTCTACAGGTTAATGGCCGCCATGCGTGTAAAAGCATCCACCAGCAAAGCAAAGCCAGCTCCAGCCGTTGAAACCAGCGAATCGATCAACGATCAGATCGCGGCATTCCTCAAGTCCGGCGGCGAAATCCAGCAAATTGCCAAGGGCGTCAGCGGCCAGACGTTCGGCCCGTCCAAGCAGATCAGCCTGGGCAAGAAGTAACACCCCGCAACACACCAGTCCCAAGGCGCTTTGAGCTTCGAAGCGTCTGGACCGGAACCCTCGCAAGACCTCTCTCGCGTTTAATCAAACTCAACAAAACAACAGAAATCGACGAACGGCCCTCGATGCCGATCATTCGCCGGTATCCTTGCACGCGTCTGGATCAAGCGTTTCAGCAGTCTTTATCGCACTGCGCTCGCTGTTCAAGGAGTGACGCATGCTCAAACCCCTCTGTTTATTTCTTGCAGGACTGCTGGCGAGCCCGATGACGCACGCGCAGATATTCCAGCGTGAACTCGGCGACTTCGACCTCAAGCTCGGCACCTCGCCCAGCCGCAGCATGGCCCAGGGACTGGTCAAACCTTCTGCCGCCGGCTCGTTCCACGGCGGCCTCGATCTGAGCCACGACAGCGGCCTCTACGTCGGCCAGTACGCGCCGAGCATGGGACTGACGCCGGGCAAGAATCTGGAGATCGATTCCTACGTCGGCTTTAAACAACCCTTCGATCAAACCCTCGGCTACGAAGTCGGGATGATCCACTACAGCTATCCCAAGGTCGACACCCTCGACAGCCAGGAATTGTTCGGCGGCCTGACCCTGCTCGGCAGCCGTTTCGGCATCGCACTGAGCAACGATCCGGACAAACAGAACAACACCTTGTTTGCCGATCTGCGCGGCAACCAGCCGTTCGGCATCGGGATCAGCATGAAATACACCACCCATCAGCTCAATACACCGGTCTCGGTGGACGGCGGGTATGTCAGCAGTTTTACCGACTGGTCGGTGAAATTTTCCCGCCCGGTGATGGGCGTCGACCTCGACCTGATCTACAGCAACTCCAGCCTCAGCGGCAGCGATTGCTCCGCCTATTCCGGCCACAACAGCCAGTGCGACGGGCTGGTCACGCTCAAGGCCGAACGCGCGTTCTATTGATTGGCTGAACTGCCGGGCTCATCCTGCGTTCACATAAGCATCAGACTTCGAAGCCAGGCTCACGCAAGGATTCGCCCATGTCTCGCTGGTTCAAACAGATTGCCGCCCTGCTGGCTTTCACCCTCGCCCTCGGCGCCTGCAGCCGTGTAGGCCTCGCCTATCGCAATCTCGACGTGATCATTCCGTGGACGCTCAGCGACTACCTGGACATGAACGGCGAGCAGAAAGGCTGGTTCAACGAACGCCTCAAGGAACACCTGAGCTGGCACTGCAGCACGCAGTTGCCGGGTTATCTGGACTGGCTCGATCGCCTGCAAACCATGGTCGAGACCAATCAGGTCACCGACGCCGCGCTCCAGGCCCGTACCTTGGAGGCCAAGCAGGCGATTGCCGAGACCGCACGTGAGATCACGCCGTCGGCCATTGAGTTGCTGCAAGGACTGGATGACAAACAGGTCGCGGAAATGAACGACGCGTTTGCCAAGGATCTGCGCAAACGCCAACAGGAATATGTGAAGCCACCCTTGGCCCAGCAGATTGCCGAACGCGGCGCACGCATGGACAAGCGCCTCAACGACTGGCTCGGGCCGCTGAGTCCCACGCAAGAACAACGCGTGATGGCGTGGTCGACAGCTTTGGGCGACCAGAACACTCAATGGATCGCCAACCGTGCGCACTGGCAACAACAGTTCAGTGCAGCCGTCGCCCAGCGTAAAAGTCCGGAATTCCCACAGCGGATCGAGACGCTTCTGGTCTATCGCGAGCGTTTATGGACAGCGGATTACCGCAAGGCCTACGCCGACACCGAAGCCCAGGCGCGCTCGCTGGCGGTGGATCTGATGGCTGAAAGCACACCGCAACAACGCCAGCGCTTGTTGAAGAAAATCGAAGGGGTGCGCAAGGACTTCAATGATTTGAAGTGCCTGAAGGCCGCGAAGGCAGGCTGAGTTCACAGAACCTGCGGGAACCGAACAGCTCGGCTCCCGCAGGATCGCATAAGGCGTTCAGGCAATCTGCGCCTTGGACGCCACACGATCGAACGTCGCCTCATCCAGCGCATCCTGCTGCTCATCCAGCACCTGACGCGGATGATCATTACCGGGAATGCTGCTGTCGATCAGGCTCAACAGGCTCGATCCGCGCGGGGTCAGACTGAAATTGTTGCCGGTGCTGCCCTCATCCTCCCCGCGGGGCCCGATGTAACCGCGCAGCAGCAACAGTTGCTCATATTGGCAGGCGATGGTTTTCAGATGATCCAGATTCTCGATCGGCTCGCCCGCCGCCGCTTTTTCCGCCGCATAGTCTTCTGCGTAAGAGCGCGGTGCGAAGCTGTGGCCTGCGCCGTTCTGTACTTCATGCAGCAGGCGTTCAATCAAATCCCAGTTATAAGTCGTCATCCTGATTCAACCTCCGGTGCGCGTGATTAATGGCGCCTTCAAAGGTTGTGACCTGAGCGGACAAGAGCCGTTCAGCTTCATTTACCGCCCCGGCCGACCGGCGGTCTGTCGATTTCCGACAGCGTTGAGCGACTAGTCTGAGACAGACGGTTTCAACCCCCGCAGGAGAAATCATCATGAACGTTGAGAATCATCCGGTGGTGTCGCGCGAAGAATGGCTCGCCGCCCGCAAGCAGCATCTGGCCGATGAAAAGGCCTTCACCAAAGAACGCGACCGCCTCAGCGCCAAACGTCGCGCTCTGCCTTGGGTGAGGGTCGACAAGGACTACCGCTTCATGGGGCCGAACGGCGAATTGAAACTGGCTGACCTGTTCGGCCAGAACAGCCAACTCGTCGTTTATCACTTCATGTTTGCCAAAGGCTGGGAGGAAGGCTGCCCGGGCTGCTCGTTCCTCAGCGACCACATCGACGGCGCCAATCAACACCTGGCCCATCACGACATTGCGCTGGTGGCGGTGTCCCATGCGCCGTTCGCCGAATTCCAGGCCTTCAGGCGGCGGATGGGCTGGAAATTCGACTGGGTGTCGTCGGACGGCTCCGATTTCAACTACGACTTCGGCGTTTGCGCCCGCGCTGATGATGCCGAAGCCGGAAAGGCTACATACAACTACGAAAAAACTGACAGTGGCGAAGAGGAAATGCCGGGGCTGAGCGTGTTCTATCGCGCCAGCAACGGCGAGATTTTCCACACCTACTCGACCTACGCTCGAGGCCTGGACATGCTGGTTGGTGCCTACAACTACCTCGATCTCACGCCAAAAGGCAGGAACGAGGACGAGATCATGGAGTGGGTGCGGTATCACGATCGGTATGACGGAGAACAAAAATCCAGTTGCTGTCACGGGGACTGAGCCAACAAAGATCCTGAACTTTTCATTGGCCACAGCCCTCAACCGGTTAACCCGCCTTAACCGGATCTGAGGCCTGCCCCCATGAAAACCCTGCTCACCCTCACACTCGCCGCCACGCTCGCCTGCGCCCTGCCCGTCTGGGCCTGTACCCCGGAAGAAGCCACCGTCAAGCGCGAGCAACTGGCCAGGGAAGTCGCCAAGCTCACCGAGCAAAACCCGGCCAAGGCCAAGGAAATCAACGCCGAGTTGCAGAAGATGGATCTTGGCACGGCAGCCGCCGACCTGCCGGACAAGTGCCAACTGATCGATCAGCGGCTGAAGGAACTGGATTCGGCCGAGAAGAAAACCGAGGGCTGACATCTCGGTCAACGCCGCAGGCTTCGGCATCAACCGGTCAGAATCGATGCCAAAGCCCGCGTCCTTTCGTCTGGATATTTGCATTAATGCATTTTTATATTTGCATCAATGCATATTCAGACCTAGGGTTACCTCGAGCCTGATCGGAACCGGCCATCGGAGATGGCAACCCATTCACCACCGATCGCTCGCAACATCCACACGTTGGACGTTTGTTTTCATTCATGGAGGATTGAAAAATGTTAACCACTGAAACAACGCAATTCACCGGCAACACGTTGCCCGGGTGCCTGACCGGCCATCTGCTCGATGCGCAACTGGTCGAAGTCGAAGCGGCCCCACAGGCCAAGGCCCTGGCCGCCTCGAGTCTCAACTTCACGATGCAGCAACAGACCCAGACCAACTGGTGCTGGGCCGCGGTTTCCGCTTCGGTCGGCAACTATTACGGCACCGGGTCCTGGACCCAGTGCGGCGTTGCCAGCACCCAACTGAACCGCAACTGCTGCAGCCAGCCGGGGCCGTGCAACGTCTACGGCTATCTGGATTCGGCCCTGCAAACCACCCGCAGCTACAACGGGATGAATCAGGGTTCGTTGCAGATGTCGGCCATCCAGAACCAGATCAACATGGGCCGGCCTGTCGGTCTGCGTTGCGCCTGGTACGGCGGCGGTGCGCACTTCCTGACGATCTACGGCACCAACGGCAACTACGTGCTGGTCGCGGATTCGATCTACGGCTATTCGACCCGCGCGCTGAACTCGTTCCCCGGTTCCTACAACGGTGGCGGCAACTGGACTCACACTTACTTCACGGCGAAAAACTAGGAGGGCGACATCATGCAACTGACTTATCCAAAGGCGCCTTCCAACGGCGTACAGACCTTGCGTCCGGTGTTGCAAGCCGCGCTGCAAACCCAGGGCTTTGGCATCAATCGCCAGTTCGCCAGTGCTGCACCGGCGAAAATCAGCTTGAGCGAGGCCTATCGCGGCTACTCGCTCAGCCTGGATGACCTGAGCCAGGGCAAAGGCCTGAAGGACGCCCGGCTCGGCGACTGGCATTACCTGGTGTTTGCCGACGGTGTGTCGATTGCCGATGCGCAATTGGCCGAAGTCCGTGGTCACGTCGAGTTCGCCTCGTTGAACCACGGCAACCTGGCGGCGGCCACGGTCGATGCACTGAAACTGGCCGAGCAATCGCCACAGTTGCAGGGCAAAACCGTTGAGCTGCGAGTGTTGTTCGTTTCGGCGCTGCATGTCGTAGCGATCTGGCTGCACGCGGCAGGTGAAGATGTGCTGATCCCGATCGAGCCAACGCCCAAGGAGTTGGCGCTGCCCGGGCTGTACAGCGAGGCAGCCCTGCTCGCGCAGCTCAAACCAAAAGCGGATCAGGCCAAGCAGCGCTTTGATGCCGACACCCGTGGGCAGATGGGCAGCTGACAAACTCAGGGAATAAAAAAACCCGGACAGTGTCCGGGTTTTTTATTGCCTGCCTGAAACGCCTTACTCGGCCGCAGGTGCAACCGGCTTGCGACGCTTGAGCGGAGCCATGCCGTCGCTGCTCACCAGAGAATCCGGCTTCGGACGGTTGGCGCTCTTGCGCTTGGTCGGAGTCTTGGCGGCGGTTTTCTTCTTGTCGCCCTTCGCGTCGGTCTTTTTCTTCTTCACGCCGACGGCTTTGCCCGAGGCCTTGACCTTCTTCGGTCCGCCGTAGGTGCCTTTGACTTCCTTGATGGTGCGGCGCTCGAAGCTCTGCTTCAGATAACGCTCGATGCTCGACATCAGGTTCCAGTCGCCGTGGCAGATCAGCGAGATCGCCAGACCGTCGTTGCCGGCACGGCCGGTACGACCAATACGGTGCACGTATTCGTCGCCGCTGCGTGGCATGTCGAAGTTGATCACCAGATCCAGACCATCAACGTCCAGACCACGGGCCGCCACGTCGGTGGCGACCAGAATCTTCACACCGCCCTGCTTCAGACGATCGATCGCCAGTTTGCGATCCTTCTGGTCTTTCTCGCCGTGCAGCACGAACGCCTTGTATTCCTGGGCGACGAGGCGACCGTAGATGCGGTCGGCCATGGCCCGGGTATTGGTGAAGACGATGGCCTTCTGGTAGGTCTCGTTGGCCAGCAGCCAGTTCACGATCTGTTCTTTGTGCTGGTTGTGGTCGGCGGTGATGATCTGCTGACGAGTGGTCGAGTTCAGCTGGCTGACCGCGTTGAGCTGCAAGTGCTCAGGGTTGTTCAGCACCTTGGCGATCATCTCGCGCAGGCCGGAACCGCCGGTGGTGGCGGAGAACAGCATGGTCTGCTGACGGTTCGGGCATTCGTCGACCAGACGCTGCACGTCTTCGGCAAAACCCATGTCGAGCATGCGGTCGGCTTCGTCGAGCACCAGCACTTCGACTTCTTTCAGGTCGAGGTTGCCGGCGTTCAGTTGCTCGATCATCCGGCCCGGGGTGCCGATCAGGATGTCCGGCACCTTGCGCAGCATGGCGGCCTGGACCTTGAAGTCTTCACCGCCGGTGATCAGGCCGGACTTGATGAAAGTGAACTGCGAAAAGCGCTCGACTTCCTTCAGGGTCTGCTGGGCCAGCTCGCGGGTCGGCAGCAGGATCAGGGTCTTGATGCTGACGCGGATCTTGGCCGGGCCGATCAGGCGGTTGAGGATCGGCAGGACAAACGCGGCGGTCTTGCCGCTACCGGTTTGCGCCGTCACCCGCAGGTCACGCCCCTGAAGCGCCAGCGGAATGGCCGCGGCTTGCACAGGCGTTGGCTCGACAAATTTCAGCTCGGCCACGGCTTTGAGCAGGCGTTCGTGCAGGGCGAATTGGGAAAACACGGGTGCTACCTCGAAGATATGCAAAAAATCAGCTGCATAGGTTACCGGTTTCGAGCGCTCAGGCCGAGTTTCTTTGTGAAATCAGCCGTAATCAGTGGCTTTTTTGTTGCTCGATTTGTCTCCAACGGTAATACACAGCGTCTTAAATGCTCTAATCGCCCGTCGCGTCTTACAGAAGAATCGTCTCTCTCATGGATTTCAAACAGCTCTGGCTCAACGCCCAAGACCTCTGGGGTGCCCTCGATCAGCACCCGCTCCTGCACGCCGGCCTGGCGTTGATCCTGCTGCTGGTGATCGCGCTGGTCCTCGGACGAGTGGCGCGTTACCTGATCCTGCATGCCAGCCGCATGCTCGGTCGCCAGCCCGCGCTGCACTGGCTCAACGACTTTCGGCATAACAAGGTGTTCCAGCGTCTGGCGCAGATGACGCCGTCATTGGTGATCCAGTTCGGCCTGCACCTGGTGCCGGAACTGAGCAAGACCGCCACGGTGTTTCTCGGCAATGTCGCGCTGGCGTTCACCATTCTGTTCCTGCTGCTGTCGGTCAGCGCCCTGCTCAATGCCCTGCTGGACATCTACGCCCGCACCGAACACGCCCGCACCCGCTCGATCAAGGGCTACGTGCAACTGGCAAAAATGGTCTTGTACGTGTTCGGCGCGATCATCATCGTCGCCACCCTGATCGACCGTTCGCCGCTGTTGCTGCTGTCCGGTCTGGGTGCGATGTCGGCGGTGATCCTGTTGGTCTACAAGGACACCCTGCTGTCGTTCGTCGCCAGCGTACAACTGACCAGTAACGACATGCTGCGGGTCGGCGACTGGATCGAAATGCCGCAAGTCGGCGCCGATGGCGATGTGGTCGACATCACCCTGCACACGGTCAAGGTGCAGAACTTCGACAAAACCATCGTCTCGATCCCGACCTGGCGCCTGATGTCCGAGTCGTTCAGAAACTGGCGCGGCATGCAGCAGTCCGGCGGGCGGCGGATCAAACGCAGCCTGTTCATCGACGCCAGCGGTGTGCGTTTCATCCGCGACGATGAAGAAGAAAAACTCTCCCAGGTACACCTGCTGACCGCCTACATGGGCCGCAAGAAAGCCGAACTCAAGGCCTGGAACGAAGCGCAGGGCAACGTCGCGGCGATGTCGGCCAACCGTCGGCGCATGACCAACATCGGCACTTTTCGCGCCTATGCGCTGGCCTACCTGAAGAGCCACCCGGAGATCCAGCCGAACATGACCTGCATGGTTCGCCAGATGCAGACCACGGCTCAGGGCATTCCGCTGGAAATCTACTGCTTTACCACCACCACGGTGTGGGCCGATTACGAGCGGATTCAGGGGGATATTTTCGATTACCTGCTGGCGGTGCTGCCGGAGTTTGGCTTGAGCTTGTATCAGCAGCCGAGCGGTGGGGATTTGCGCTCCGGATTGTTGCCGGCAGTCCTTGGCGCTAGCCACATTCCCGAGGCCGAAAAACACCGGATGTAGACCTTTCTCGCGGACAACAAAAAAGACGCAACCCCGGTTGCGTCTTTTTTTGTCCTGCCGACTTACTTGGCCTGCCGCTGCGGTGCCTTGTGCACCATGGTGTAGGCGTAGTCGACGCCCATTCCGTATGCGCCGCTGTGTTCCAGCACCAGGTCCATCACCGCCTGATAAGTGTCTTTGTGCGCCCAGTCACGCTGGTACTCGAGCAGCACTTGCTGCCAGGTCACCGGTACGGCGCCGGCCTGAATCATTCGCTGTACCGACATGTCGTGGGCTTCTTTGGTGGTGCCACCGGACGCGTCGGTGACGATGTACACCTCGTAGCCTTCGGCCAGGGCTTCCAGGGCCGGGAAGGTCAGGCAGACCTCGGTCCACAGCGCGGCGATGATCAGCTTCTTGCGGCCGGTGGCCTTCACCGCGTCAACCAGCGCCTTGTCTTCCCAGGAGTTCATCGAGGTGCGCTCGATCGGCTTCTGCTCCGGGTGCACCGCCAGCAGTTCCGGCCAGATGTAGCCGCTGAAGCTTTCGGTTTCGACCGAGGTGTAGATGGTCGGCACGTTGAAGATCTTCGCTGCCTTGGCCAGGCCGACGGTGTTGTTCTTCAGGGTCTGACGGTCGATCGACTGCACGCCGAAAGCCATTTGCGGCTGGTGGTCGATCAGGATCAGGGCGGAGTTGGTTGGGTTCAGCAGTTCACGGATAGACATGGCGCGTTCCTTTTTATGTCGATTCAGAGTTTCGATTAGGTAATGGGTGAGTCGAGTCGCTTGCCGTCTTCGGCGTTGTTGTCTCGGCTTGGATGTCACTTTAGGGGCTAGCCGATAAAGGGACAATTCCCTAAAATCGAGAATCATTGATTCTAAAAAAGGGACAATCATGGATCGCATCGAATGCATGCGCGCCTTCGTGGTGACGGTCGGCGAGAACGGCTTTGCGGCCGCCGCCCGGGCCATGGACGTGCCCCGGTCGAAAGTCAGCAAACAGATTCAGGCGCTGGAAGAAGCCATCGGCGTACAACTGCTGCAACGCACCACCCGCAGCCTGCACCTGACCGAGGCTGGCGCCGAATATTTCGAAGCGGCGCGGGAAGTGATTGCGGCACTGGACGAGGCCGAGCAGCGAGCCCGGGACGGGGTTGGCGAATTGCGTGGTGTGTTGCGGGTGAACGCGCCGATGTCGTTCGGCCTGCGGCGCTTGGGCAAGCTGATCCCGCTGTTCCACGAGCAGCACCCGAACATCGAGCTGCAACTGGTGCTCAGCGATCAGCAGGTCGATCCGGTGCGCGGCGGGTTCGACGTGACCATCCGCATTGCCAGCCTGCCCGACTCGACCATGATCGCCCGACAACTGGCGCCAGCGCCGCGAATCATGGTCGCCTCCCCTGCTTACCTCGAACGCGCGGGCACGCCGCAGACCCCGCAGGATCTGCGTTCGCATCAATGCTTGAACTACGGCTATCTGCAGAGCGGCGTGAGCCTGCAACTGTGCAATGGCAAGGAAACCCAACGGGTCAACGTGACCGGGCCGCTGCACGCCAACAACGGCGACTTGCTGGCGCAAGCGGCGGAGGCCGGCATGGGCATTGCGCTGCTGCCGGACTTCATCGTCGAAGAAGCGCTGGCCGCCGGGCGACTGGTGCCGGTGCTGTGCGAATGGCAAGCCCCGGCGATCACTATCAACGCGGTGTACTCGTCGGCGCGGCGGGTGCCGCAGAAGACCCGGGCGTTTATCGAGTTTCTGGTGGGGCAATTGGCGCCGGCTTGCGAATCCCCAACCGACTGATCCACACCGCCGCCAGAATCACGCCGCCACCGAGGAACAACCGCCCCAGTTCCTCATGCTGATTCCAGATCAGCAGGTTCAGCAGCAATCCCACCGGCACGTG
Organism: Pseudomonas sp. GW822-FHT03F04; assembly: GCF_058801405.1. NCBI lineage: Bacteria > Pseudomonadati > Pseudomonadota > Gammaproteobacteria > Pseudomonadales > Pseudomonadaceae > Pseudomonas > Pseudomonas sp. GW822-FHT03F04. The sequence goes on along the minus strand of NZ_JBXANF010000004.1, from coordinate 386,537 downwards.
CAGGTTGTTCATCACCGCCAGGGTGCCGCCGTTGACCAGACAGGCGCCCTTGTTCCACCAGTACAGACCGAGTGCGGTCGAGACCAGGCCCAGGAACACCAACACGCCCCATTGCAACGGCGCTTCGGGCAGGAAGTTGGATTTGCCGAACAGCAGGAACGCCGGCAACGCCACCGCGAGTGCGCCGAGGTAGAAGAAACCGAAGCGCCGGTAGTGCGGCAGATCGCTCGGATGCTTCGCCACCAGATGTTTGTACAACACCTGCCCGGCGGCGTAGGTGAAGTTGGCCAGTTGCAGCAGCAGGAAGCCCATGAAGAAGTCCGGGTTGATCCGGTCATAGCGAATCACCGCCGCACCGCACACAGCCACCAGCGCCGCGATCAGCGCCCATGGATTGAAGCGGCGATTGAGCGCGTCTTCGATCAGGGTCACGTGCAGCGGCGTGAGGATGGTGAACAGCAGCACTTCCGGCACCGTCAGTACCCGGAAGCTCAGGTACAAACAAACGTAGGTCACGCCGAACTGCAACGCGCCGATCAGCAGCATGCCGCGCATGAACGCCGGCTCCACCGAACGCCAGCGGGTCAGCGGGATGAACACCAGCCCGGCCAGCACCACGCGCACCAGCACCGCGAAGTAGCTGTCGACATGCCCGGCCAGGTATTCGCCGATCAGACTGAAGGAAAACGCCTGGATCAGCGTGACAATAAGTAGATAGCCCATGGTCGCCTCGATTTCGAATGGCGGCGACGATAGCGGTTTTTCCCGGCCATCGCTAAATCCCGGGCAAAAAAAAGCCCGATCTCGCTAAAGCGTTCAATCGGGCTACAGCACTCAGGAGCAACAAGTGCAAAGGGAGGTTCGATGCGCGTAGAGCCTTGAAGGGGTTGCGCCAGGTCACTAGAACAATCGGCGATTATCTGGCGATTAACATATCAAGCGACCTGGGACAGTTTGGCGTTGGCCTGGTTGAGGCCCTTCTCCTGGAAGTCGCCGCCCAGGTTCATGCCTTCGGCGTGGATGAAGGTCACGTCGTGGATGCCGATGAAACCCATCACCTGACGCAGGTACGGTTCCTGGTGATCCGCCGGGCCGCCGGCGTAGATGCCGCCGCGAGCGGTCAGCACGTAGGCACGCTTGCCGCTGAGCAGGCCTTGCGGGCCGGTTTCGGTGTACTTGAAAGTCACACCGGCACGCAGCACGTGGTCGAGCCAGGCTTTCAGGGTGCTTGGAATCGCGAAGTTGTACATCGGCGCGGCCATCACCAGCACGTCGGCGGCCAGCAGTTCATCGGTCAATGCGTTGGAGCGATCCAGCGAGGATTGCTCGCTGTCGTTGCGCTGTTCGGCGGATTTCATCCAGCCGCCCAGCAGGTTGATGTCCAGGTGTGGCACCGGGTTCACGGCGAGGTCACGTACGGTGATCTGATCGGCCGGGTGTGCCGCTTTCCACTGACTGATGAAGGTCTGGGTCAGTTGACGGGATACCGAGTCTTGCTGGCGGGCGCTGCTTTCGATGATCAGAACGCGGGACATGGTGTGTAGCCTCCATCCGAGAATGTTGTAAGTCGATGGAGTGAAGGTTAAACAGAGTCGTATCGATGAAAAAGCGCAAATAACTGCTATAAAGCATCGATAAATTCGTTTATAAGCTGACGCATACCTTGTGGGAGCACACGGGCTCCCACAACGAGGCGGGTGTTATTTCGGGTTGCAGCTCAGTTCGACGCGCAGCTTGATGATCTCGCGGGAGAACTTGGCGGTGGCGTTGGTATGTTTGCCGGCCGGCACTTCGATATTGCGAGTGCGCGGCGCCTCCGGGCCGTTGCTGAATACGACTTTGCAGACCGCGTCGACCTCGCCGTAGTTGGCGACCCGGATGGAGCCGATGTCTTTATCGGTATCGAAGGACTCGTAGTCGATCTTCAGGCCATTGAGATTCTTCTGCACATCGATCGGATACGCAAACGCGGTCAGCGGCAGCAGCGCCAGCACCACACAACAGAATTTTTTCATTCGGCAGTCTCCATGAGGGACAGCCAGCTTAGGACAAGAGGAGCTATTGATGAAAGCGCCCCGCGTGACCCTTGATCAATGGCGAACGTTGCAGGCGGTGGTCGACCACGGCGGATTCGCCCAGGCCGCCGAGGCCCTGCACCGTTCGCAATCGTCGGTGAGCTACACCGTCGCCCGCATGCAGGACCAGCTCGGTGTGCCATTGCTGCGCATCGACGGCCGCAAGGCAGTACTGACCGAAGCCGGCGGCGTGTTGCTGCGGCGTTCGCGACAACTGGTGAAGCAGGCCAGCCAACTGGAGGACCTCGCCCATCATATGGAGCAAGGCTGGGAGGCCGAAGTGCGGCTGGTGGTCGATGCCGCCTACCCGAGCGCCCGCCTCGTTCGCGCACTGACCGCGTTCATGCCGCAGAGCCGTGGCTGCCGCGTGCGTCTGCGTGAAGAAGTACTGTCGGGTGTCGAGGAAGTGTTGCTTGAAGGTGTAGCCGATCTGGCCATCACCGGCCTGAGCATTCCCGGTTACCTCGGCGCGGAGTTGAGCGACGTGGAATTCGTCGCCGTCGCCCACCCCGAACACGCGCTGCATCGGCTGAACCGCGAGCTGAATTTCCAGGACCTGGAAACCCAGATGCAAGTGGTGATCCGCGACTCCGGCCGCCAGCAACCCCGGGACGTCGGCTGGCTCGGTGCCGAACAGCGCTGGACCGTCGGCAGCCTCGCCACCGCCGCCAATTTCGTTTCCAGCGGCCTGGGCTTTGCCTGGCTGCCACGGCACATGATCGAACGTGAATTGAAGGAAGGCCTGCTCAAGCTGCTACCGTTGGATCAGGGCGGCAGCCGCAATCCGAGTTTCTATCTGTATTCGAACAAGGACAAACCGCTGGGCCCGGCCTCGCAGATCCTCGTCGAACTGTTGCGCACCTTCGACACTTTGCCGCTGGACGCACCGTTCGCCGCCCCCGAACAAGCCTGACACGGAGTTCACCGATGGCGTATTTCGAGCATGAAGGTTGCAACCTGCACTACGAGGAATATGGCCACGGCGATCCGTTGCTGCTGGTTCACGGGCTCGGTTCCAGCACGCTGGACTGGGAAATGCAGATCCCGGCACTGGCCGCGCAATACCGGGTGATCGTCCCGGACGTGCGCGGCCATGGCCGTTCCGACAAGCCCCGCGAACGCTACAGCATCGCCGGGTTCAGCGCCGACATCGTCGCCCTGATCGAACACCTGAAGCTCGGCCCGGTGCACTACGCCGGGCTGTCCATGGGCGGCATGATCGGTTTTCAGTTTGCCGTCGATCAGCCGCAGATGCTCAAGAGCCTGACCATCGTCAACAGCGCGCCCGAGGTCAAGGTGCGCAGCCGCGACGATTACTGGCAGTGGTTCAAGCGCTGGAGCCTGATGCGCCTGCTGAGCCTGGCCACCATCGGCAAAGCCCTTGGCGCCAAGCTGTTCCCCAAGCCGGAGCAGGCAGATTTGCGACAGAAGATGGCCGAGCGCTGGGCAAAAAACGACAAACGTGCTTATCTCGCCAGCTTCGATGCGATTGTTGGCTGGGGGGTTCAGGAACGACTTTCGAGGATCTCCTGTCCAACGCTCGTCGTCAGCGCCGACCGGGACTACACCCCCGTTTCGCTGAAAGAAACCTATGTCAGACTGCTGCCCGATGCGCGGCTGGTGGTGATCGCCGATTCGCGCCACGCCACCCCGCTCGATCAACCCGAACGTTTCAATCAAACGCTGCTGGAGTTTCTCGCCACAGCCGATATTCACCCTCAGGATCACTGAACCATGCTGAAAAAAATCGCCCTCGCCGCCGGCACCGTGCTGTTCGCCGCCAACCTGATGGCTGCCACGCCGGCCAAGGCGCCACACGTCGAACTGGTGACCACCAACGGCACCATCGAAATCGAGCTGGACCCGGTCAAGGCGCCGATCAGTACCAAGAACTTCCTTGAGTACGTCGACAGCGGCTTCTACACCAACACCATTTTCCACCGCGTGATCCCGGGCTTCATGGCTCAGGGCGGCGGTTTCACCCAGCAGATGGCACAAAAAGACACCAAGGCACCGATCAAGAACGAAGCCAGCAACGGTCTGCACAACGTTCGCGGCACCCTGTCGATGGCCCGTACTTCCGATCCAAACTCGGCCACCAGCCAGTTCTTCATCAACGTTGCCGACAACGCGTTCCTCGATCCGGGCCGCGACGCCGGTTACGCCGTGTTCGCCAAAGTGGTCAAGGGCATGGACGTGGTCGACATCATCGTCAACTCCCAGACCACCACCAAACAGGGCATGCAAAACGTGCCTGTCGACCCTGTGATCATCAAGTCGGCCAAGCGCATCGACTAAGCTTTACAGGGCGTATCGAGCGGCGTCGATTATCCATCGCGCCGCTCACACTGATAAAAGGAGAGCCCGTACTCCGGGCGGTTATCTGATGCTCTATCGCCGTTTCGAACAACTGATCGACATATTCCGTGACGCCCCGACGGCGGCTCCGCCGAACCGTGTTCTGCCCTTCTATACCTATTACCTGAAGCAGGTCTGGCCAAGTTTCGCCGCCCTGCTGGTGGTCGGCCTGTTCGCCGCACTGATCGAAGTGGCGCTGTTCAGTTACCTGAGCCGCATCATCGACCTGGCCCAGGGCACGCCGAACCCGAATTTCTTCCACGACCACGCTTTCGAACTGACCTGGATGGTGGTGGTTGCACTGGTGCTGCGCCCGATCTTCTTCGGCCTGCACGACTTGCTGGTGCACCAGACGCTGAGCCCGGGCATGACCAGCATGATTCGCTGGCAGAACCACAGCTATGTGCTCAAGCAGAGTCTGAACTTCTTCCAGAACGACTTCGCCGGGCGCATCGCCCAGCGCATCATGCAGACCGGCAACTCGCTGCGCGACTCCGCCGTGCAGGCGGTGGATGCCCTGTGGCACGTGCTGATCTACGCGGTCAGTTCGCTGGTGCTGTTCGCCGAGGCCGACTGGCGCCTGATGATCCCGCTGCTCACGTGGATCGCCGCTTACATCGGCGCACTCTATTACTTCGTGCCACGGGTCAAGGATCGCTCGGTCGCGGCTTCGGATGCGCGTTCGAAGCTGATGGGCCGGATCGTCGACGGCTACACCAACATCGCCACCCTGAAGCTGTTCGCCCACACCAATTTCGAACAGCACTACGCCCGCGAAGCCATGCAGGAGCAGACCGAAAAGGCTCAGATGGCCGGGCGCGTGGTCACCAGCATGGACGTGGCGATCACCACCATGAACGGCCTGCTGATCGTTGGCACCACCGCGCTGGCGCTGTGGCTGTGGTCGCAGTCGCTGATCACCGTCGGCGCCATCGCCCTGGCGACCGGTCTGGTGATTCGCATCGTCAACATGTCCGGCTGGATCATGTGGGTGGTCACCGGGATTTTCGAAAACATCGGCATGGTCCAGGACGGTCTGCAGACCATCTCGCAACCGGTCAGCGTCACCGATCACGAACAGGCCAAACCGCTGGCCGTGGCCCGTGGCGAAGTGCGTTTCGAGCACGTGGATTTTCACTACGGCAAGAAGAAAGGCATCATCGGCGACCTCAACCTGACCATCAAACCGGGGGAAAAGATCGGTCTGATCGGCCCGTCCGGTGCCGGCAAATCGACCCTGGTCAACCTGCTGCTGCGCCTGTACGACGTGGAGGGTGGGCGGATCCTGATCGACGGCCAGAACATCGCCGAAGTCGGCCAGGAAAGCCTGCGCGCACGGATCGGCATGATCACCCAGGACACTTCGCTGCTGCACCGTTCGATCCGCGACAACTTGCTGTACGGCAAGCCTGACGCCACCGACGCCGAACTCTGGGAGGCGGTGCGCAAGGCCCGTGCCGATGAGTTCATCCCGCTGCTGTCGGATGCCGAAGGTCGCACTGGTTTCGATGCCCATGTCGGCGAGCGCGGGGTGAAACTGTCCGGCGGCCAGCGCCAGCGGATCGCGATTGCGCGAGTGCTGCTCAAGGACGCGCCGATCCTGATCATGGACGAAGCGACCTCGGCGCTGGACTCGGAAGTCGAAGCGGCGATCCAGGAAAGCCTGGAAACCCTGATGCAGGGCAAGACCGTGATCGCCATTGCCCACCGCCTCTCGACCATTGCCCGCATGGATCGGCTGGTGGTGCTGGAAAACGGCAAGATCGCCGAAAGCGGCAACCATGCCGAACTGCTGGCCCATGGCGGGTTGTATGCGCGGTTGTGGGCACACCAGACCGGAGGGTTTGTCGGCATCGACTGACCCTGCGCGAAACACAAAAACCGCCACAGCCCCTCTGCCACGGGCTCTGGCGGTTTTTTATCGCCTGCTGGAAATCCCTTGAATCCCTGCTGTAATCAGCGAAGGTTCTGGAGATGAACCTGTCGTAATTCTGCAAGGAAGCACAACTCGATGCAGTCTCGATAGCACGTCTATCAAGGACACTCTCATGTCTCTGTTCAAACGTTCAGTCACTGAGTTGTTGGGTACGTTCTGGTTGGTATTGGGCGGGTGTGGCAGTGCGGTGATCGCCGCGTCTTCACCTATGGGAATCGGCGTGCTGGGGGTCGCCCTGGCGTTTGGTCTGACGGTGCTGACCATGGCGTTTGCCATCGGCCACATCAGCGGGTGTCACCTCAACCCGGCCGTGTCGGTCGGTCTGGTCGTCGGCGGTCGGTTCCCGGCCAAAGAACTGCCTGCCTACATCATCGCCCAGGTGATCGGCGGGATTCTGGCAGCGGCATTGCTCTACCACATCGCCAGCGGCAAGGAGGGTTTCGACATCGCCGCCGGCCTTGCCTCCAACGGCTATGGCGAGCACTCGCCGGGCAAATACTCGATGGCCGCCGGGTTCGTCACCGAACTGGTGATGACTGCCATGTTCGTGGTGATCATCCTTGGCGCCACCGACAAGCGCGCGCCGGCAGGACTGGCACCGATTGCCATCGGCCTGGGCCTGACGCTGATCCACCTGATCTCGATTCCGGTGACCAACACCTCGGTCAACCCGGCCCGCAGCACGGGCCCGGCGCTGATGGTCGGTGGCTGGGCGATCGCACAGTTGTGGATGTTCTGGGTCGCGCCGTTGCTGGGCGCGGTGGTTGGCGGCGTGGTCTATCGCTGGCTGGGCAAGGAAGACAGTTGAGGGCAGCGGCGAGGATCAGGCTTGCCGATACGGCAAGGCGCTCCTCGCCTCTTCCGCGTAAGCCAGAACACCGGCGCGTTCCTGCTGGAGGAAATCCTTCACGGCGGCTTTCAGGCCGGGATGACGCAGGTAGTGCCAGGAATGGGTGATCACCGGTTCAAAGCCGCGAATCAGTTTGTGTTCGCCCTGGGCGCCGGCGTCGAAACGCTGGAAACCCTGGGCAATCGCGTAGTCCATGCCCTGATAGAAACAGGTTTCGAAATGCAGCCGGTCGAACTCGGCCAGGCAACCCCAGTAACGACCGTAAAAGCTGTCGCCCCCCACCAGACTGAACGCCATCGCCACCGGCCTTGAACCCTGTTTGGCCAGCACGACACGAATCGATTCCGGCATGCGCTCGGCCAGCAAGCTGAAAAACCCCCGTGTCAGATACGGCGCCTGACGACGCACCGCATAGGTGTTGGCGTAGCAGGCGTAAACAAAATCCCACTGCGCCTCGTCCAGTTCTCGTCCTTCCAGCCATTCGAACTCGAAACCCTGCCCCGCCACTTGCTCGCGCTCCTTTCGCATCTGTTTGCGCTTGCGCGAACTGAGCACGTCGAGAAAGTCCTGGAAGTCGCGATAGCCGCGATTCTGCCAGTGATATTGACAGCCGATGCGTTGCAGCCAGCCCGGTTGTTCGGCCATGGCAGCGTCGGTGAAGGGGTCAGTGAAGTTGATGTGGGCGCTGGAGAGTTCTTCGATTTGCAGATAGCCCGGCAGGCTCTTGAGCAGTTCGAATCCGTCCTCGACGTTCGCCGCCAGCAACCGCGGACCACTGACCGGGCTGAAGGGCACGGCGCTCAGAAACTTGGGGTAGTAATCAATGCCGGCGCGGGCGCAGGCGTCGGCCCAGCCGTGATCGAACACGTATTCGCCGTAGGAATGCCACTTGCGGTAACCGGGCAGCGCCGCGATCAGACGACCGTCTTCGACATGCAGCAAATGCTCCGGCTGCCAGCCGGTGTGCGGGCCGACACTGCCGCTGTCTTCCAGCGCGCCGAGGAAAGCATGGCGCAGAAACGGCTGGTTGTCCGGCACCAGTGCATCCCAGAGCGCCGGTTCGATTTCCGACAGTTTTTGCAGGCGCTGCAACGGCATTTTCCTCTCCACATCCGGGCCTGAAAGCCTCGCGAGTATCGCCCATCGCCTTGATCTTGCACACGACCAATTGCGCGACAGCGCTCTAAATCAATAGTTCACGGAAGTTTTGTATCGTCATCAACCTGCCATCACCGTGCCACTGCTCTGTCATAAACCATCGCGATACTGGCGCCTGTTTTTAGAGCGCCGGGTTCTACCCGGACACAGTTTTCCGACGTTCAAATCGTCGGTTGTGCCCAGGATGGTTCAGCCATCCCTCTCATCTTCGGAGATTGCTATGCGTCTTGCTTCCACGAAAACTGCGGCAGCCCTGTGCGGTGGCCTGTTGCTGGCCATGAGTGTTCCGGCCAGTGCCGCAGTCGACGCCAAACTGCTCGAAATGCTCAAGGCCAACGGTTCCATTACCCAGGCGCAGTACGTAGAACTGCAAACTGAACTGGCCCAGGATCAGAAGGCCCAGCAAATCGCGCAGCAGGCGCAGCAAGAGACCAACGAGCAGATCGCGGCGACCGCGAAGAAAACCAACGAACTGAGCACCTTCGACCAGAAACTGGCCTGGGCTGCCAAGACCCAGTTCAAGGGTGACGTGCGTTTCCGTCAGGAAACCGTCAAGAACGATGGCGTACCGAACGCCAAGGACCAGGACCGTCAGCGCATTCGTGCCCGTCTGGGTGCCTACACCGAAATCAACCCGCAGGTGGACACCGGTATCCGTATCGCCACCGGCAGCAGCGACGACGCCCGCTCCACCAACCAGGACCTGAACAACTACTTCGACAAGAAGCAGATCTGGCTCGACCAGGGTTACGTCGACTACCACCCTGACGCCATCAAGAACCTGCACCTGATCGCCGGTAAAATGAACCAGCCTTGGGTGAGCATGGGCGACATCATCTGGGACAGCGACATCAACCCGGAAGGCCTGGCCGTCACCTACAAGTACCCGCTGAACGGCAGCGCCGAACTGTTCGGTAGCGCCGGTCACTACACCCTCAAGGACAACGTCGATGGCGAAGGCGTGCAGTTCAAGCACGACCTGCGTCTGTACGCCGGCCAGTTGGGCGGTCGTTTCGCACTGACCGACAGCCTGAAACTGACCCTGGGCGGCAGTATCTATTCCTACGACAACGACAAGGACAGTGCCTGCCCGACCACCGGCACCGTGACCGCGCCATGCGCCCTGGCCGTCAACGGCAACAGCCCGAACGAAACCTTCAAACTGTATGAAGGCTTTGGTCAGCTGGACGTCGCCAACCTGCCAGTACCGCTGTCGATCTACGGTCAGTACGTCAACAACAACGACGCCAGCAACGACCAGGACACTGGCTGGCTGGCCGGCGTCAAGACCAAGGTTTACGGCTTCGGGATCGACTACAACTACCGCGACGTACAGCGTAACGCTGTGGTGGGTGCCTTCACCGACTCCGACTTCGCCAACGGCTACACCGGTTCGCGCGGCAGCAAGCTGAAAGTGAGCTACGAGCTGGACAAGAACTTCACCCTGGGCGCCACGTATTTCATGGCTAACTCGGACTACACCAACGCCAGCCTCAAGAAGACTGACTCCGACATCAACACCCTGCAACTGGATGCCGAAGCCAAGTTCTAAAACAGCAATGCCAGGCTTCAAGCCGCGAGTGAATGCCTCACTTGTCGCTTGAAGCTGCTTTTCTCCTACAGCCCGGCGCAGCAGCAGCGATCCCCATCATCCGTTCGCCGCTGTTGTGCCGGGCTGTTTTTTGCCTCAGGAATTGTCTTTTCGTCGCTGCTCGGCCAAGCGCTCGGCCAATGCGTCCAGATCCCCTTCCGGTTTCTCCGGCATCTTGCGCAACGTCGCCTGCATCAGCCGCATCTGGCGAATGAAACGCCGGCAATTGGGGCAGAACATCAGGTGATGACGCACCATCAGCTTCTCGCGAAAGCTCAACTGGCCATCGAGATAATCGCTGGATCGTGCCACTTGCTCCTTGCAGGTCAACATTCGCCGGTCTCCTCAAAATGTTCCACGGTCGCGAAGACCTTCAAGCGTGCCCGATGCAGCAGCACACGGACATTGGAGAGCGAGATCTCCAGAAGATTACAGATCTCTTCCAGCTCCAGGCCCTGACGCTCGCGCAGCAACAGCACACTGCTTTGCAGTTCTGACAGGCTGAGCAGCGTGTGCTCCAGGCATTCGCGCAGTTCATTTTCGGTGAGCAGCGCTTCGGGCGTGTCCTGATGCCAGGCGAACGGTGCGACCAGCCAGTGACCGTCGCCGGGAGAAAAACGGTCGTCGTCGATGGTGCCGTGGGGCGACGGCAGATCATCCATCAGCACTTCCCGGCGATTCTGCTTGTAGCGACCCTTGGCCGAGTTGGCGGTGATGGTCAGCAGCCAGGTCTTGAGACTGGAGCGGCCCTCGAAGCTGCCGATATGGCGCACCACCGACAGCCAGGCGTCCTGCACCACTTCTTCGACGTGGCGCTGGCCGACAATCGCATAGGCCACCGCGCGCATGGCGCTCTGGTAGGTGGTGACCAGTTCCTTGAAAGCCTTTTGCTCGCCAGCCAGCAGGCGTTCGAGCAATTGAGTGTCATCCGTTGCAGCCATCGATACCTCACGGGCAAAAAAAATCGCAGCCTGCGACGGCTCCCGAAGAAGCGCGCAGGCTGCGATCTTTTAACACGGACTCAGCGTTTGCGCAGAATCACGCTACCAATCGAATAACCGGCACCGAACGAGCTCAGTACCGCCAGCGAACCGGCCGCCAGATCGTCCTGGTACTTGTGGAAAGCGATCACGGAACCGGCGGAGCTGGTGTTGGCGTAGGTGTCGAGAATCACCGGGGCTTCTTCTTCGGTGGCTTCGCGGCCCAGCAACTTGCGCACGATCAGGTGGTTCATGCTCAGGTTGGCCTGGTGCAGCCAGAAACGCTTCACGTCGCCAACGTTGAGCTTGTTCTCTTCCAGATGCTCGCCGATCAGCTCGGCCACCATCGGGCAGACGTCCTTGAACACCTTGCGACCTTCCTGCACGAACAGTTTGTCGCGGGCACCGATGCCCTCTTCCGCTGCGCGGTTGAGGAAGCCGAAGTTGTTACGGATGTTGTTCGAGAACTTGGTCAGCAGTTTGGTGCTGACCACGTCGAACTGGTGTTTCGACGTCGCCGTATCGGCACGCTCGATGACGACGGCGGTGGCGGCGTCACCGAAAATGAAGTGGCTGTCGCGGTCGCGGAAGTTCAGGTGACCGGTGCAGACTTCCGGGTTGACCATCAGGATCGCCCGGGCCTGGCCCAGTTGCACGGTGTTGGCGGCTTGCTGGATGCCGAAAGTCGCCGACGAGCAGGCGACGTTCATGTCGAAACCGAAACCCTGGATGCCCAGCGCTTCCTGGACTTCGATGGCGATGGCCGGGTAGGCGCGTTGCAGGTTGGAGCAGGCGACGATCACACCGTCGATGTCGGCGGCGGTCTTACCGGCACGCTGCAGGGCTTGTTCGGCGGCACCGATGGCCATCTGGCAAAGCACCGACCACTCGTCGTTGGAACGCTCCGGCAGGCGTGGCGCCATGCGCGCAGGGTCGAGAATGCCGTCCTTGTCCATGACAAAGCGGCTCTTGATGCCCGAGGCTTTTTCGATAAACGCGGCACTGGATTCGGTCAGGGCCTGGATTTCACCGCTGGCGATGGCGTCAGCGTTGTCGGCGTTGAACTGCGCGACGTAGGTATTGAAAGACTGCACCAGCTCTTCGTTGGAGATGCTGTTGGCCGGGGTGTACAGGCCGGTGCCGCTGATGACGACGTTATGCATGGTCGTTTCTCTAATCTGTTCAGGCAGAAAGTGCTGGCACCGACGTGCCAACACGCAAAGGGTCTATTCCCATAGAGGGGACGCAAAAACCTGGCATCGCTTTATTCCGACCTCACCCGCGGCTGACAAGGCTCAAAACCGCGGGGCCGGCGTTTATAGGCGCGAAGTTTGCCATAAACCTTGGCATTTGGCGCCTTTTGCAGGATCGGAGGTCAGGCCTCGACCTGCGTCCACTGTTTGTTCAGGCGCTTATCGGAGATCGGCACTTTCGTCCCCAACTGCTGGGCGAACAACGAAACCCGATACTCTTCCAGCCACCAGCGATACAGCTCGAGCTGCGGATCGCGTTTGCCTTCCTGAGCATGTTTGGCCGCGCGCGTCTGGTATTGCGTCCAGAGCCCGGCGAGTTCGCCGCTCCAGACCCGATCCTTCTGCACCTGCGCGCCCAGTTTTTCGAAACGTTGCTCGACGGCCTTCAGATAACGCGGCAACTCCTTGAGCCACAGCATCGGCGTTTCGCGGACGAAGCCCGGATACACCAGATGGCTGAGCTGCAGCTTGATGTCGTTAAGCGCCACCGCCTGAGCCAGGTCGATCTTGCCCTTGAAGCGTTTTTGCAGACCGTGCCAGAGCTTGAGGATTTCCAGGGTCAGACGCGCCACCCGTTCGGCGTGCTCGGTCCAGCTGCCACGCTTGCGCTCGGCCAACGCGGCCAGACCTGCGCCGTCACGAGGCAACGGATCTTCACCATCAAGAATGCAGCTGTCGAGGCTGGCCAGCAGAATGTCTTCCACCAGCGCATCGACCCGGCCCAGTTCGCGGTACAACAAGCCCAGTTCGGTCAGGCCCGGCAACTTGCCGCGCAGGAACTTGGCCGGTTCAGCCAGTTGCTGCATCAACAGTCGCTGCAAGGCGCGGCGATGCTGGAACTCGGCTTCGGCCGGGGTCGAGAAGCGACCTTCCTTGACCGTACCGCCCTCCTCCACCAGCGCCGGATAGACCGTCATCGACAACCCGGCAATCTTCTGCTGAGTCTTTTCCGCCACCGCTGCGAAGACCTTGGCTTCCACCGGTTGCTGGCTTTTCGCGCTCTGCGGCACGGCCAATGCAGCCTGGCTGGCTTCGGCGAAACGTGCCGTCAGCTCCGCCAGATCACGCCCTTCGCCAAGGAACTTGCCCTGGCCGTCGACGATTTCCAGGTTCATCCGCAGATGGCTTTCGACCTGTTGCTCAGCTTCCGCCCAGGCTTCGTCGCTGACCCGCGCACCGGTCATGCGCAGCAGTTCACGGCCCAGCGCCTGCGGCAACGAACCTTCGGCAAAGGTCATGCGTTGCAGCGCGGCCTTGATGAAGTCCGGCACCGGCACGAAGTTCTTGCGCAAGGCCTTGGGCAGGTTACGCACCAGCGCAATGCACTTGGCCTCGATCAGCCCCGGCACCAGCCATTCCAGGCGTTCCGGCGGCAGCATCGGCAACAGCGGTGCCGGTACGCGCAGGGTCACACCGTCACGCGGGTGATTCGGTTCGAAGTGATAACTCAGCGCCAGTTCCAGGTCGCCGATGTGCAGCGTGTCCGGGTAATGCTGGGCGGTGACTTCGCTGGCTTCGCGAGCCAGCACGTCTTCCTCGCGCATGATCAGCAGTTGCGGATCTTTCTGGCTGTTGACCCGATACCAACTGTCGAACGTCGCGGTCTGGTGGATCTCCGCCGGCAATCGCGCATCGTAGAAGGCGAACAGGGTTTCCTCGTCGGCCAGAATGTCCCGGCGGCGAGCCTTGGCTTCCAGTTCGTCGAGTTGTTCCAGCAGTTGCTTGTTGGCCGTCAGGCATTTGGCCCGGGACTGAATCTCGCCACGCACCAGGCCTTCGCGGATGAACAGCTCCCGCGAGACCACCGGATCCACCGGGCCGTAATGCACCGGTCGACGACCGACCACGATCAGGCCGAACAGGGTGATCTGTTCGAACGCCACAACCTGGCCGCGCTTTTTCTCCCAATGCGGTTCGAAGTGGTTCTTCTTGATCAGGTGCCCGGCCAGCGGTTCGATCCAGTCGGCGTCGATCTTGGCCACCATCCGCGCATAGAGCTTGGTGGTTTCCACCAGTTCGGCGGTCATCACCCACTGCGGACGCTTCTTGCCGATGCCCGACGACGGGTGAATCCAGAACCGCCGCTGACGGGCGCCAAGATAGTCGCCGTCCTCGGTTTTCTGACCGATCTGGCTGAGCAGACCGACCAGTACCGCTTTGTGCAACTTCGGATAGTCCGCCGGCTCTTTATTGAGGCTCAGCTGCAAGTCGCGGCAGATCAGGCTCAACTGACGATGGGAATCGCGCCACTCGCGCAAGCGCAGGTAGTTGAGGAAATTCTTGCGGCACCAGTTGCGCAGCGGGCTGGCAGTCAGCGCCTGGCGCTGCTCTTCAAAACCGCGCCACAGATTGACCAGCCCGGCGAAGTCCGAATCGATGTCCTTCCACTGGGCGTGGGCCTGATCGGCCGCTTGCTGACGCTCCGGCGGACGCTCGCGCGGGTCCTGAATCGACATGGCGCTGGCGACGATCAGCACTTCCTGCAGACTGCCAAGCTTGGCGGCTTCGAGCAGCATGCGGCCCATGCGCGGATCCACGGGCAGGCGCGCCAACTGGCGGCCGAGCGGCGTCAGCTGACTGTTGCGATCCACTGCCGACAGCTCTTGCAGAAGGTTGAAACCGTCGCTGATCGCCTTGCCGTCCGGCGGCTCGATGAACGGGAAATCCGTGATCTCGCCGAGGCGCAGATGCAGCATCTGCAGGATCACTGCAGCAAGGTTGGTGCGCAGGATTTCCGGATCGGTAAATTCCGGCCGACCGAGGAAATCCTCCTCGCTGTACAAGCGCACGCAGATACCCGGCTCGACCCGGCCGCAACGACCTTTACGCTGGTTGGCGCTGGCCTGGGAAATTGCTTCGATCGGCAGCCGCTGGACCTTGGCGCGGTAGCTGTAGCGGCTGATGCGCGCGGTGCCGCTGTCGATCACGTAACGGATACCCGGCACGGTCAACGACGTTTCGGCGACGTTGGTCGCCAGCACCACGCGACGGCCTGGGTGGGACTGGAAGATCCGCTGCTGTTCGGCCGGCGACAGGCGCGCGTACAACGGCAGGATTTCGGTGTGTTTGAGCTGGGCCTTGCGCAACATATCGGCGGCGTCGCGAATCTCGCGCTCGCCCGGCAGGAACACCAGCACGTCGCCGGGACTGCGACGTTCGCTGCGCTCGTAAGCGGCGATTTCGTCGAGGGTGGCGAGGATCGCCTGATCCACGGTCAGGTCGTCCTCGACGCGGTTGCCCTCTTCGTCCTGCTCCAGGGTCAGCGGGCGATACCAGGTTTCAACCGGGAAGGTGCGGCCGGACACTTCGACAATCGGCGCATCGTCAAAGTGCTTGGAAAAGCGCTCCAGATCGATGGTCGCCGAGGTGATGATGACTTTCAGGTCCGGACGACGCGGCAGCAGGGTTTTCAGGTAACCCAGCAGGAAGTCGATGTTGAGACTGCGTTCGTGGGCTTCGTCGACGATGATCGTGTCGTAGCGTTCGAGGTAGCGGTCGTTCTGGGTTTCCGCCAGCAGGATGCCGTCGGTCATCAGTTTGATCAGGGTGTTGGAATCGCTCTGGTCTTCGAAGCGCACCTGATAGCCGACCAGCGCGCCCAGCGGCGTACCGAGCTCTTCGGCGACCCGGCTGGCCACACTGCGCGCCGCAATTCGACGCGGCTGGGTGTGGCCGATCAGGCCATGTTGGCCGCGACCGATTTCCAGACAGATTTTCGGTAACTGGGTGGTTTTGCCCGAGCCGGTTTCGCCGGCGATGATCAGCACCTGGTGCTTTTCCAGGGCTTTCTTGATTTCGTCACGCTTGGCCGCAATCGGCAGGCTGTCGTCGTAACGGATCACCGGCAGGCTGGCCTTGCGCGCCAGCACTTGATCGCAGGACGCCTGCATGCGCGCCACCCACTGGGCCAGCTTGGCCTCGTCGGGTTTCTTGCGCAGCTCAAGCAACTGCCGCCGCAGCCGGTGACGGTCGGCGAGCATGGCGTGATCGAGGTTTTTCAGCAGTTTGTCGATGGAGGGCGATTCGTCGGTCATCGGGTACGCAATTCGGTCGTCTAGTGGCGCAAGGACGCGATTGTCGCAGATTTGGCTTCTACTGTGGCGAGGGAGCTTGCCCCCGCTCAATTGCGCAGCAATCGCGGCCCGGACTGGCAGGTGGTTCCAGGGCTGCTTTGCAGCCCTGCGGGAGCAAGCTCCCTCGCCACAGAGTGTTCGCTCGCAGAGTTATTCGTTATCGAGGCCCTTGCGCCGATACGGAAAGACGTCGATAACCTTCCCGGCCCGGATCGCCTCCTGCAAGCCCTTCCAGTAATCGGCGTTGTACAACTCGCCATGCAACTGATCGAACAGTTTGCGCTGCGCCGCATCGGCAAACAGGAACGGCGGAAACTCTTCAGGGAACACATCCAGCGGACCGATCGAGTACCACGGTTCGGAGGCCATTTCATCCTCCGGCGTGCGCGGTGCCGGGATGTGGCGGAAGTTGGCTTCGGTGAGAAAGCAGATTTCGTCGTAGTCGTAGAACACCACCCGGCCATGGCGGGTGACGCCGAAGTTTTTCAGCAGCATGTCGCCGGGGAAGATGTTGGCCGCCGCCAGTTGCTTGATCGCCAGACCGTAATCCTCCAGCGCTTCGCGTACCTGGGCTTCGTTGGCGTTGTCCAGATAGAGGTTCAGCGGGGTCATCCGGCGTTCGGTCCAGCAGTGGCGGATCAGCACGGTTTCGCCTTCTAGCGACACCGTGGACGGCGCGACTTCCAGCAATTCCGCCAGGCAGGCTGGATCGAATTTGCTCAGCGGAAAACGGAAGTCGGCGAACTCCTGGGTATCAGCCATGCGCCCGACGCGGTCGACGCTTTTTACCAGTCGGTACTTCTCGATCACCGTGGCGCGGTCGACGTTTTTCGACGGCGAGAAACGGTCCTTGATGATCTTGAACACGGTGTTGAAGCCCGGCAACGTGAACACGCTCATGACCATACCGCGCACGCCCGGCGCCATGATGAATTGGTCATCGGTATTGGCCAGGTGGTTGATCAGCGCGCGGTAGAACTCCGATTTACCGTGCTTGTAGAAACCGATCGAGGTGTACAGCTCGGCGATGTGCTTGCCCGGCAGGATGCGCTTGAGGAAGCCGATGAATTCCGCCGGCACCGGTACATCCACCATGAAATACGAACGGGTGAACGAGAAGATGATCGACACATCGGCTTCGTCGGTGATCAGCGCGTCGATCTGTATCCCCCGCCCCTCGCGGTGTAGCAGCGGAATCACCAGCGGCCACTGATCGTCGTTGGTGTAGATGCGTCCGACCAGATAGGCACCCTTGTTGCGGTACAGCACCGAGGAAAACAACTCGACGCTCAGTTCCGGGTCCTTGCACACCCAGTCCGGCAGGTTCTCGCGCAGTTGCGCTTCCAGGCGCTGCAAGTCGCGGGGCAAGTCGGCATACGCCTCGCTGAAACGGTAATCGGCAAAGATGCTCGCGAGCATGCCCGACAACTGGCCTTGCGGTTTGTAGGTGCGGGTCTGCGCAGCCCGGGCGCGACGCAGGCTCGGCCGGGTGGTGTGAATGAACATGCAGCCGTCGCTGATCAGGTCGTGGCTGAACAGGCCGCAGAAAATCGAGTTGTACCAGGTCTCGGAGAGTTCATCGTCGAAGCGCAGGTCGATGATGCTGATGTAGGCGCTTTTCACCAACGGCCAGCAACTGACCTCCATCAGCGTGTCCGGCTCGAAATACTCGCGCAGGCGCGCGATGGTTTCGTTGACCTTGTCTTCGTAGAGGTTGATCCGCGCCGCCGACGCGGTTTGCGTCTCCTGCCAGCGCGCCTGCTCGAAGCGTTCCCGGGCGCCGTCGGTGATCCGCCGGAAATGCTCGCGGTAATCGTCAAAGCCATCGAGGATCATGCGGGCGATGTCGGTGGCTGGCCATTGCTGCGGCATAGATGAGACCTCTGCGGGAATTGAAGAATCTGCGCTCGAAGGCCTGAGCTTAGCCACGGAAGCGGGGGCAGGAGAAGTGCAATTTCTGCCAAATCCTCGACCGGGTTGTACAACGACACAGTTTTTATCAAAGTTTTTTGAATCGACCGTTCGGTCAATAAACATCCTGAACGGCACTTCCCCCCGCACGGCGCCAGCCCGCGTCTTCTCTGGGTTTCGGATCCAATTTATCAACGACATCTCTAGTCCGCGCCTTTGCACGAGGTGTTCACGCCTGTCCATTCCTCGCGGCGTCGGTCAAAACGGCCCTTACCAAGATACTGGCACTTTGATATACAGCCCGCCATCACCCGCCTCACAACAAGATCCTCGGCCCACGAGGACGACCTCTCCCCCAATGCCCAAGGAGCACATTGATGTCTATCCGGAATCTGCGCATAGGTTTGCGCGCCAGTTTGAGTTTTGCCGTTCTGGCCAGCCTGCTGGTGGTGGTTGGCCTGTTCGGCCTGGGTCAGATGAAAACCCTGCGTGAGAGCGCGGCGGTGATCGAAGAATCGTGGATGCCCAGCATCGAAAGCATCCATGACGCGGCAGCGAACATCGCCAGCATCCGCCTCGAATCCCTGCGCCTGATCACCACCACCCAGGCGGCCATTCGCGAACGAAGCAAAGGCATTCTCACCGCGCAACGCCAGGAATTGCTCAAGCGCCTCGACGACCATAAAGCTTTGATCGCCAACGATCAGGAACGGGCGATGCTGGAAGGTCTGGGCGCCGACACGGCCAAGTACCTGAGCATCCTCGACCAGATCCTCAAGCAGATCGACGTCGGGCAAAACGATCAGGCTTACGCGCGCCTGACCAATGAACTGGCGCCGCAGGGCACGGTACTCGATAAGACGCTGGAGCAAATGATCAGCCTCAATCAGCAAGGTGCGGATGCCGCTGCCAGGTCTGCGGCGGCGATGTACCAGCAGGCGCTGTGGATCGTCGCCACGATCATCGTCATCGCCCTGATCGCCACGCTGCTGCTGGCCTGGCTGCTGACCCGCAGCATCACCGCGCCGATCAATCAGGCGTTGAACGTGGCACGACGCATTGCCTCGGGAGACCTCAGTGGTCGCATCGACAGCGAGGGCCGGGACGAAGCCGCGCAGTTGCTCAGCGCTCTGGCTGAAATGCAGGGCAATCTGCGCTCGACCATCCGCGGCATCAGCGAGTCAGCCCAGCAACTGGCCTCCGCCGCCGAGGAAATGAGTTCGGTGATGGAACAAAGCACCCGCGGCCTGCAACAGCAGAACGACCAGATCGAACAGGCCGCCACCGCGGTTACCGAGATGAGCACGGCGGTGGATGAAGTCGCGGCCAATGCGGTGTCCAGTGCCGAAGCGTCCGAAGCCTCGAACGAGGACAGCAAGCACGGGCACGTGCAGGTCAGCGAGACCATCAACTCGATTCAGGAACTGGTCAGCGCGGTGCTCGGCGCCTCCGAACAGGCCGAGGGCCTCGCGACCCAGGCTCAGGACATCAGCAAGGTGCTGGAAGTGATTCGCGGCATCGCCGGGCAGACCAACCTGCTGGCACTCAACGCCGCCATTGAAGCGGCGCGGGCCGGCGAGGCCGGACGCGGGTTTGCGGTGGTCGCCGACGAGGTTCGCTCGCTGGCGCAACGCACGCAAAATTCCACCGAAGAAATCGAGCTGATGATCAGCAGCATCCAGCAAGGCACCGGCGCCACGGTCGGCGCGTTGCAAAGCAGCGCCGAACAGGCCAGCCAGACCCTGCGCCGAGCCAACAGCGCGGGCCATGCACTGGAGAAAATCACCGCGTCGATTTCCCAGATCAACCAGCGCAACCTGGTGATCGCCAGCGCCGCCGAACAACAGGCGCTGGTGGCCCGGGAAGTCGACGAAAACCTGGTGACCATCCGCGACCTGTCGACCCAGACCGCCGCCGGTGCGACCCAGACGTCTGCCGCCAGTCAGGAACTGTCGCGCCTGGCCGTCGACCTGAACGGCCTGGTGACGCGCTTCGTGCTCTGAGCGAAAAATTAAATGCCCGTTTAGCGGTTGCCATCGTCAGGGCGCTCGGCAACACTCTCGTCCCCATCAAGGAAGGAGTTGCCCGTGAGCCCTGTCGATATTTTCCGCATGTTGTCGCTGGCCGCGATCTGGGGTGCGAGCTTCCTGTTCATGCGCATCATCGCCCCTGTAGTCGGCACCGTTCCGACCGGTTTTTTCCGGGTCTCGATCGCGGCGGTCGGTTTGCTGGTGATCCTCGGCCTGATGCGCATCAGCTGGGACTTCAAAGGCAAACTCAAGACCGTGATGCTACTGGGTGTGATCAACTCCGGCGTTCCGGCCACCCTGTATTCCGTCGCCGCCCAGGTGCTGCCGGCCGGGTATTCCGCAATCTTCAATGCCACCACACCGCTGATGGGCGTGTTGATCGGCGGGCTGTTCTTCAGTGAAAGACTCACAGTGGCCAAACTGGCCGGGGTTTTCCTTGGCCTGCTTGGTGTGGGCGTGCTGACCCGCGCCGGCCCGGTCGCGTTCGACCTGCCGCTGTTGATGGGCGCTGTTGCCTGCCTGCTCGCAACAACTTGCTACGGCTTCGCCGGGTTCCTCGCCCGGCGCTGGCTGGATCAGGCCGGCGGGCTCGACAGCCGTCTTTCGGCGCTGGGCAGCATGCTCGGTGCGACGTTGTTTCTGCTGCCATTGTTCGGCTACAGCGTCATCACTCAGCCGCCGGTGAGCTGGGGTGGCTGGAATGTCTGGCTGTCACTGCTGGGCCTGGGTCTGGGCTGCACCGCATTTGCCTACATCATCTACTTCCGCCTGCTGAGCTCCATCGGGCCGGTGAAATCGATGACGGTGACCTTCATGATCCCGCCGTTTGGCGTGCTGTGGGGCGCGTTGTTTCTCGATGAACCGCTGTCGATGGCCCACGTGTATGGCGGGGTATTGATCGCGATTGCGCTGTGGCTGGTGTTGAAGCCGGCGGCGGTGAAACCGGTAGAAGTCGCGACTCGCTGATCGGCAGATGTAAAAAGGCCCGGGAGTTTCCTCCCGGGCCTTTTTCATGCGCGTTTCTTATGCCGGTTTACGGAACACAAAGACCAGACCGACGATGATCAACAGCATCCCCAACACGCTCAACGCCGCCAGGCGATTGCCGAAGATCAGGTAATCCATCACCGCCGTCACCGCTGGCACCAGATAGAACAGACTGGTGACATTCACCAGATTGCCCCGGGCGATCAGTCGGTACAGCAGCAAGGTCGCCAGCACCGACACCACCAGTCCCATCCACAACACCGGCACGATGAAGCCGGCGCTGTGCTCGAAGTGAAAAGGCTGGAACGGCACGAAGATCCCGCACAACAACAGCCCCGCCAGATACTGCACCGGCAGCGTGCCGAGAGGATTGTCGGTGATGCGCTTCTGCATGATCGAGCCGAACGTCATGCTAGCCAGTGCCAGCAGACCGAACAGCATTCCCGCCAAAGACATCCCGGCCAGACCAATGCCCTGGTAGACCACCATGATCAGACCGGCCAGTCCCAGCGCCAGACCGAAAATGCGGCTCGCCGAGCGCTGACGCTCCATGATCACCACCGTGAGAATCGGTTGCACACCCATGATGGTGGCCATCACGCCGGGGGTGACCTTCAGGTCCAGTGCCAGCAGATAGAAGATCTGGTAAGCCCCCAACAACACCACTCCGGTGGCCATCGCATACAGCATCGGCCTGCCACCCTTGGGCAGTTTCAGCTTGAGCAACGGCACCAGCAGCACCAGCCCGCACAGGGCAATCACAAAACGGATCAGCAGAAAGGCAAAGGGCGAGGCGTGGGCCAGCCCCCACTTGGAGAAGATCGCCCCGCTGCTCCACAGCAGAACGAACAGGCTCGTGGACGCCGCCGCGAGCGCGGACTTTTTCGAAAGGACAAACATGAATACCACCTGTAGTCAGGCAAATAGCCAACTCAGCCGAAGCTGAAATTCAGTAGGTTTTTTCAGGCAGGCACAGGGGTCAGCAGAAAACGCTGATCAGCCCGAAACGCCAACGCCCGGCGGTGATACGACTGCGCACACCGGCGTGCTACTGACAGGTGGGGGGTAATGACTGATCTGCACAGGCTGCTGATTCCCGCACGGCACGACGCCAGCGTTGACCGCTGAATCGGCTACCGCGTTGATGAGGGATGCAGGCATTGGGCTGATCTTTTTTAAAGGGTTGAAAGGTGAGCCGTAGAACTCACAAGCGCCGACTATAACCAGCCTGCGACATGGATTGCAATGAGTTGGACAAAGGGCCAGTAGCGACAGGCTGAGGGTCGGCGCATAGGCTCGTTTGCAATTGCAACGACCATTGATGGGGATATGGAATGCGCGAGATCACATGCCAAGGGAACGGAATCATCTGCGATATCAGTTGTACAAGTCGCAGGCCAGAAAACTTGCCCGCGCTGCCACTACTCAACTCCAGATTGATCTGGAGATGGCTGGCCCCACAACTCTTGACCTATCGAAAGTACGTTTCGAACCTATCGACTCGTTGGCGCTGAGCGCTTTTGAATGTTGGGAGAGCCCGCACTTTTCATGGGTAGACGTCATTGGATGGAAAGCACGCGAACCTCTCGCTCTCGACATCGCAATCTGGTTTGAATCTGAACTGTGCGGACTTTGCTTTGCCAACCCGAATAAAAGTCGACGACGCATTCGAATCGTACGACTGGAGGGGCGGCCAAGAGAAACTCATCCATTGAAAAACCGCGTTGCACCGTTATCCGTTCTGGCTATTGAGCAGTACGCCCGCATCATTGGCAGCAGTTTGATCGAGGTTCAAGAGCCATTCCAGGGAGCAGTGCCAATTTACGAACAGCTCGGCTTCGGTCTGGATAACGATGGTCGTCCTGTCAAAACAGTAGGGAGCCTAGTATTGTGAAAAACGCTCAAATATTGATCAACCACGGTGGGAACATGCGCAAAGAAATAAAAAAGTCCCCCAGAAAGAAAAAACCGCATGCAATGAAGGGTGAAGCTGATCCGACGGTACTGACAGCCAGTCAACGGCGGCTCCTACAGATCATTGCAACGGGTACCGCTATCGATGAACCAAGCTTACTCGCTGGCCGTCCCTGATTCAGAAAACAAAAAACCGCTCAAGTGAGCGGTTTTTCATTTCTGCATTCAGCCTCAACCAAACAGCCAATACCCCAGCAACGTCAACACCACCACCGCCAGCACCGGCCGCATTACGCGGTAGGCCTTTGGATTGCGGCGTTTCCACTGTTTGACCACACCGCTGAACCGGTCGCTGAAGTTCTTGGTCCAGGCATAGGCCTGGTTAATCCCGCCGACGCGTTCGTCGTCGAGGTTCTGCGGTGCGGTGGCGCGACCCAGCCAGGCGCTGATGAAGCGGTTGATGCGGGTCATCAGGCGATTGCTCAGCGGACGCTCGATGTCGCAGAACAGGATGACGCGGGTCTTTTCGGTTTCGTTCTTGACCCAGTGCACGTAGGTCTCGTCGAACATCACATCTTCACCGTCGCGCCAGGCGTAGACCTGACCGTCGACGAAGATCCGGCAATCGTCGGAGTTGGGCGTCGACAGACCGAGGTGATAGCGCAGGGAACCGGCGAACGGATCGCGGTGCGGATTCAAATGGCTGCCGCCCGGCAACAGCGCGAACATCGCACCCTTGACGTTGGGGATGGCACTGACCAGTGCTACGGTTTTCGGGCACAGGGTTTCGGCCGATGGCAGCGGTTTGTCGTACCACTTGAGGTAGAAACGCTTCCAGCCCTTCTTGAAGAACGAGCCGAAACCGGCGTCGTTGTTCTTCTCGGCGGCGCGGATGTAGCCCTCGTCGAACAGGTGCATCGCTTCGTCGCGGATGGTTTCCCAGTTGTCGCGCAGCACGTCCAGTTCCGGGAATTTGCTGCGATCCAGATAGGGCTTGGACGGCACGCCGGAGAACAGGTACATCAACGCGTTGTACGGAGCGAACAGCGCCGAATGGTTGACGAACTGACGCAGCACCGGCAAAC
The DNA here is from genome assembly GCF_058801405.1 of Pseudomonas sp. GW822-FHT03F04. Classification (NCBI taxonomy): domain Bacteria; kingdom Pseudomonadati; phylum Pseudomonadota; class Gammaproteobacteria; order Pseudomonadales; family Pseudomonadaceae; genus Pseudomonas; species Pseudomonas sp. GW822-FHT03F04. Next base: position 362,336 of record NZ_JBXANF010000004.1, on the reverse strand, counting down.
GCGCCTTGCCGCGCAAATGCACGTAGAGGATGCTGCCCACAAACAGCAGCAACACCGACACCTTGGCGGCTAACGAAAAGGTCATCAACAACTCCTTGAAAAAAGACAACGCCACGCAATGTCATTTACCCGACATGGCGGCCGGCCATGATAAACACTACCGGCTCCGGGAAAAACCCGCCCGACCCAAGATTCAGTGTTAAGAATTGCGCAACAAAGCATTAATTAACATAACGGTCCTGAACCCTGGCTGACCTGAATCAACGGGACGCTTACTGCTGGTTTTCCTGATCGGTGAACAGATCGCTGAACAGCATGCTCGACAGATAACGCTCACCGGAGTCCGGCAGCACCACCACAATGGTCTTGCCCTGCATTTCCGGGGTTTCCGCCAGGCGCACTGCAACGGCCATCGCAGCACCGCAGGAAATGCCGCACAAGATCCCTTCCTCCTGCATCAGGCGCAACGCCATGACCTTGGACTCTTCATCGGTCACGCGCTCGACCCGGTCGACCATCGACAGATCCAGGTTCTTTGGTACGAAACCGGCGCCAATGCCCTGAATCTTGTGCGGGCTCGGCTTGATCTCTTCGCCGGCCAGCGCCTGGGTGATCACGGGCGAAGACACCGGCTCCACCGCCACCGACAGAATCGGTTTGCCCGCCGTATTCTTGATATACCGCGACACACCGGTGATGGTTCCGCCGGTGCCGACGCCCGCCACCAGTACATCGATCGCACCGTCGGTGTCGTTCCAGATTTCCGGACCGGTGGTTTTTTCGTGGATGGCCGGGTTGGCCGGGTTGTCGAACTGGGACGGCATGAAGTATTTGCCCGCGTCGCTGGCGACGATCTCGTTGGCCTTTTCGATTGCGCCTTTCATGCCTTTGGCAGGCTCGGTCAGCACCAGCTCGGCACCCAGCGCCTTGAGCACCTTGCGCCGCTCGATGCTCATCGAGGCCGGCATGGTCAGCATCAATTTGTAACCGCGAGCGGCCGCCACAAAGGCCAGGCCGATGCCGGTATTGCCCGAGGTCGGCTCGACGATGGTCATGCCCGGCTTGAGTTTGCCGCTGCTTTCGGCGTCCCAGATCATGTTCGCGCCGATCCGGCACTTCACCGAATAGCCCGGGTTGCGACCTTCGATCTTGGCCAGGATGGTCACGCCACGAGGCGCAATGCGGTTGATCTGCACCAGCGGCGTATTGCCGATGGAATGGGCGTTGTCAGCAAAAATGCGGCTCATGGCTGGGTCCTTATGCAGCGTTGAATTCAGCTCTCCAAGGTAAGCCTGTTGCTCCTGCCAGTCCAGTCGGGTCGAACGTCTGCTACAGGCGGCAGTCCATCGCTTAACACCGTTCGGGAATTGCCGCCATGAAGCGTCGCTACCGCTGGCCGTTGTGGATCCTCGCCACTGTCGTTGTGCTACTGATCGCCCTGCACATCGCCCTGCCCTTTCTCGTGCGCGACTATCTGAATGACAAGCTGGCCAACATGGGCGACTACCGTGGGCAGGTCACCGATGTGGACCTGGCCCTGTGGCGCGGTGCGTACAAGATCAACGGACTGAAGATCGTCAAGGTCGACGGCAAGGTGCCGGTGCCCTTCGTCAATGCACCGTTGATCGATCTGTCCGTCAGTTGGCATTCGCTGTGGTACGACCACGCGGTAGTAGCGCAGGTGAAGTTCTTCAGACCCGAAATCAATTTCGTCGATGGCGGTGCCAACAAACAGAACTCCCAGACCGGTAAAGGCACCGACTGGCGCGCGCAGTTGGGCAAGCTGCTGCCGATCACCCTCGACGAAGTGCAGATCAATGATGGTCGCATCAGTTTCCGCAACTTCAACTCCAAACCGCCCGTGAACATGAACGCTACGAACGTCGAAGCGAGCATTTACAACCTGACCAACGTCGTCGACACCCAGGGCAAGCGTGATGCCCGCTTCGAAGGCAAGGCCCTGCTGCTGGGCCAGGCGCCACTGGAAACCTCCGCCACCTTCGACCCGCTGAGCAACTTCGAAGACTTCGAGTTCCGCCTGCGTGCCCGCGACCTCGAACTCAAGCGCATGAACGACTTTGCCTCGGCCTATGGCAAGTTCGACTTCAACGCCGGCCACGGCGACGTGGTCATCGAGGCCCAGGCCAAAAAAGCCCAGCTGACGGGCTACATCAAGCCGTTGCTGCGCGACGTTGAAGTGTTCAACTGGCAACAGGATGTGGAAAACAAGAACAAAAGCATTTTCAGATCAGTCTGGGAGGCACTGGTCGGCGGTACTGAAACCGTGCTGAAAAACCAGGCCGAAAACCAGTTCGCGACCAAAGTTGAACTCAGCGGCAGCGTCCATCAGCAAGATATCAGCGCGTTCGAAGCGTTTTTGCAGATTTTGCGCAATGGATTCATCCAGGCATTCAATGCCCGGTATGAGCGTCCGAAGCCGGATGCGGGTTGAGTCAACATGTGACGCCCCATTCAGAGACTGAATAAGCCGTCTGCGTTCACAGTCGACCGGGCCGCGCGTTATAGTCGGGCATTCGATTATTTCGCCCCCGCCCTGCCCGTTCAGGTCGGCGTTACCGTTCGAGGATTAGCAGATGAAGTTCGAAGGCACCCAGGCCTACGTCGCCACCGATGACCTGAAGCTGGCGGTCAACGCCGCCATCACCCTGGAGCGGCCGCTGCTGGTCAAGGGCGAGCCGGGCACCGGCAAGACCATGCTCGCCGAGCAACTGGCCGAATCGTTCGGCGCCAAGCTGATCACCTGGCACATCAAGTCCACCACCAAGGCCCATCAGGGCCTGTACGAGTACGATGCGGTCAGCCGTCTGCGCGACTCGCAACTGGGCAATGAAAAAGTCCACGACGTGCGCAACTACCTGAAGAAGGGCAAGCTCTGGGAGGCGTTCGAGTCTGAAGAACGCGTGATTCTGCTGATCGACGAAATCGACAAGGCCGACATCGAGTTCCCCAACGATCTGTTGCAAGAACTCGACAAGATGGAGTTCTACGTTTACGAGATCGACGAGACCATCAAGGCCAAGAAGCGTCCGATCATCATCATTACCTCCAACAACGAGAAAGAGCTGCCGGACGCTTTCCTGCGCCGCTGCTTCTTCCATTACATCGCGTTCCCCGACCGCACCACCCTGCAGAAAATCGTCGATGTTCACTACCCGGACATCAAGAAGGACCTGGTCAGCGAAGCGCTGGACGTGTTCTTCGACGTGCGCAAGGTGCCGGGCCTGAAGAAGAAGCCATCGACCTCGGAACTGGTGGACTGGCTGAAATTGCTGATGGCCGACAACATCGGCGAAGCGGTGCTGCGCGAGCGCGATCCGACCAAAGCCATCCCGCCGCTGGCCGGCGCGCTGGTGAAGAACGAACAGGACGTGCAACTGCTTGAGCGCCTGGCGTTCATGAGCCGTCGCGGCACCCGCTAAGAGGCTGACGCCATGTTGCTCAACCTGTTCAATGAAATGCGTGCAGCCAAGGTGCCGGTGTCGGTGCGCGAGCTGCTCGACCTGATCAACGCGCTGAAACAGCGCGTGACGTTCGCCGACATGGACGAGTTTTACTACTTGTCCCGGGCGATTCTGGTGAAGGACGAACGGCATTTCGACAAGTTCGACCGTGCGTTCGGCGCCTACTTCAACGGCCTGGAAAAACTCGACGACCACTTGCAGGCGCTGATTCCCGAAGACTGGCTGCGCAAGGAGTTCGAGCGTTCGCTGACCGACGAGGAACGCGCACAGATCCAATCCCTCGGCGGCCTGGACAAGCTGATCGAAGAGTTCAAGAAACGCCTGGAAGAACAGAAGGAACGCCACGCCGGCGGCAACAAATGGATCGGCACTGGCGGCACCAGCCCGTTCGGCTCCGGCGGTTTCAACCCGGAAGGCATCCGGGTCGGCGATGCCGGCAAGCGCCAGGGCAAAGCGGTGAAAGTCTGGGATCAGCGCGAGTACAAGAATCTCGACGACTCCGTGGAACTGGGCACCCGCAACATCAAGGTCGCCCTGCGCCGCCTGCGCAAATTCGCTCGTCAGGGCGCGGCGGAAGAGCTGGATATCGACGGCACCATCGACCACACCGCCAAGGACGCCGGCCTGCTGAACATCCAGATGCGCCCGGAGCGGCGCAACACGGTGAAACTGTTGCTGCTGTTCGACATCGGCGGTTCGATGGACGCCCACGTGAAGATCTGCGAGGAACTGTTCTCGGCCTGCAAGACCGAGTTCAAGCATCTGGAGTACTTCTACTTCCACAACTTCATTTATGAATCGGTGTGGAAGAACAACATGCGCCGCACCTCCGAGCGCACCTCGACCCAGGACCTGCTGCACAAGTACGGTGCTGACTACAAAGTGATCTTCATCGGTGACGCCGCCATGGCGCCTTATGAAATCACCCAGGCCGGCGGCAGCGTCGAGCACTGGAACGAAGAGCCGGGTTACGTGTGGATGCAGCGCTTCATGGAAAAGTACAAGAAGCTCATCTGGATCAACCCATACCCGAAAGATACGTGGGGCTACACCTCATCGACCAATATCGTGCGGGATCTGATCGAGGATCAGATGTATCCGCTGACGTTGCGCGGGCTGGAAGAAGGGATGCGGTTTCTGTCCAAGTAATCCGGGATCACTCCCCCGCCAGCGGCGGGGGAAACGATCAAAAACGCTTCAGATACTCGACATGCTCCCGGTGTGCGACGTCCTGCACCACCGGGCGCAACCTGACCTTCGCCCCCGGCAGACACTGCGCCAGGCGTGCCAGCGCCAACGGCGTCAACGCTCCCAATCGCGGATACCCGCCAATGGTCTGCCGATCATTGAGCAACACGATCGGCTGCCCGTCCGGCGGCACCTGCACCGCGCCCAGCGGAATGCCCTCGGAAATCATTGGCTGGCCCTGATACTGCAACGCCGTCCCCAACAGACGAATGCCCATGCGATCGGCACGGCTGTCCAGCGTCCAGGCACTGTTGAATGCATCGAACAGGCTCTGCCCGCTGAACTGACCGATCTGCGCGCCAAGCACCAGATCGAGCGGCGCGTCGAGGCGCAGATCCGGCCGATGCTGTGCCGAAACCTCACGCACCAACAGTGTTTCGCCCTGATAACTCAGCGAAGCACCCTTGGCCAGCGGCAAGCCAAAACCATCGAGGCCGCCGAGCTCTTCGCGCACCACCGTGGCACTGCTGCCCAACACTTTCGGCGCAGTGAAACCACCGGGCGCCGCCAGATAGGCCCGAGCCCCCAACAACGGCTGGGGGAACTTCAAGGTCTGCCCTTTGCGCAGTTTGAAACTGCGCCACGGCGCCAACGTTTCACCGTCAATCCGCGCGCCCAGATCGGCACCGGCCAACGCCAGCAGACAGTCCTCCTCAGCCACCACCGCAAACCCGCCGAGGGTGATTTCGATCACCGGCAAATCCAGGCCATTACCCAGCAGCCAGTTGGCCCAGGCCATCGACCGCCAGTCCGCCGCGCCGCCCTGGGTCACGCCCAGATGCCGCACGCCGAATCGTCCGGCGTCCTGCAACAGACACAGCGGTGTGCTCGCTTCAATTGTCAGTCGGCTCATGCCAGTGCCTCCAGAGGCGTGTCGTCACCGCCGAGACGGATGAATTCGGCGTGGCTCACTACTTCGAAACGCACGGTATCGCCGGGCTGCATCAGGCTGTAGCCCTCGCGTTCACGGTCGAACAGTTTTGCCGGCGTGCGACCGATCAGGTTCCAGCCGCCGGGAGACACCACCGGATACGCCGCTGTCTGCCGCTCGGCGATGCCGACGCTGCCGGCGGCGACTTTCTTGCGCGGCGTATTCAGACGCGGTGCTGCCAGCACTTCTTCCACCAGCCCCATGAAGGCAAACCCCGGTGCAAAACCCAGGGCGAACACCTGATATTCACGCGCACTGTGACGGCGGATCACTTCTTCCACCGACAAACCACTGCGCTGCGACAGCAGGCTCAGTTCCGGGCCGACACTCAAGTCGTACCACACCGGCAGCACGTGACACTGGCCGCCGGTTCGCGCATTGGGCGAAAGGTCGACCAAGGCTTCGGCAATCAAATCCCGAGCCTGACTCGGATTCAATTCGGTCAGATCGTAATGCACCATCAATGTGGTGTACGACGGCACCAGATCGATCAGATGCTCGCCGAACACCGCGCGCAGCCGCTCGCTGGCGGCGAGCATCCACGGCATGTTGGCTTCGGCGATTTCATCGAACAGGCGCAGCATCAGGCAATCCAGTGCCACCACTTCCACCCGCGGATTCATGGCGCGCTCTGCTCGTTCAAGGCCTGAAGAATGCGTTGCACGGCCGCAACCGAACTGGCGTTGTCGCCGTGTACGCACAAGGTGTTGGCTTGCAGGTGCAGCGCGCTGCCGTCGCTAGCGGTGAGGCTGTCGCCCCGGGCGATGGTCAGTGCTTGCCCGATGATGGTTTCGGCGTCGTGATGCACCGCCCCCGGCAGTTGCCGCGAGACCAGTCGGCCGGCGCTGTCGTAGGCGCGGTCAGCGAAGGCTTCGAACCACAGGGTTACACCGTATTCGTCGCCAAACTGTTGCGCCGCGGTGTTGTCGCGGGTTGCCATCAGCATCAGCGGCAACGTCCGGTCGTAAGCCGCGACGGCCTGAATCACCGCCCGCAACTGCGCCGGATTGGCCATCATGTCGTTGTACATTGCGCCGTGGGGTTTGACGTAACTGACTTTGCCACCCTGGGCACGGCAAATGCCGTCGAGGGCGCCGATCTGGTAATGCAGGATGTCTTGCAGTTCCTGGGCGGTGTACGCCATGGAACGCCGGCCGAAACCCACCAGATCCTGATAGGCCGGATGCGCGCCGATCTGCACGCCGTGGCTCAGGGCCAGGCTGACGGTCTTGCGCATGATGCTCGGGTCGCCGGCGTGGAAACCGCAGGCAATGTTGGCGCAATCGATGAAGGGCATGACCTCCGCGTCCAGACCCATGGTCCAGTTGCCGAAGCTCTCGCCGATGTCACAGTTCAATAGCAGGCGGCTCACGGTGAACACTCCTGTAGCTGTTATCTTTTTATGCTGTAGGACAGTTGTCGCAGGTTATCAGTTACTGCGCGTCCAGTTGCTTGCCACGGGTTTCCGGCAGGCTCAATGCCGCAAGAATCACCACGCCGTAGGACACTGCCGCAAAGGCACCGATGCCTACACTCAGCGGCACCTTCTGGCTGAGCAGCCCGATCAGCAGCGGGAACAATGCCGCCAGCGCCCGGCCGATGTTGTAGCAAAAGCCCTGCCCCGAACCGCGAATCCGCGTAGGGAACAGCTCGGTGAGAAACGCGCCCATGCCGCTGAAAATCCCCGAGGCGAAGAAGCCCAGCGGGAAACCCAGCCACAGCATCACGCCATTGCTGACCGGCAACTGGGTGTAGAGCAGAACGATGGTGAACGAGCCGACCGCGAACAGGATGAAGTTCTTCTTGCGCCCCAGCAGATCGGTCAAATAAGCGCTGATCACGTAACCGACGTAGGAACCGACGATCACCATCGCCAGATAACCGCCAGTGCCGAGTACGCTCAAGCCGCGTTCGTTCTTCAGAAAAGTCGGCAGCCAGGAGGTGATCGCGTAGTAACCGCCAAGGGCACCAGTAGTCAGCAACGAAGCACGGATCGTGGTGAAGAGCATGCCGGGAGCGAAGATCTCGTAAAACTTCGACGGGCTTTCCGGAGTTTGCCTGGCCTTGGCTTCGCGGTAGATCTCCGGATCTTTCACCAGACGGCGGACGAAAATCACGAACACCGCCGGCACGATGCCGAGGATGAACAATGCGCGCCAGGCATCTTCCGGCGGCAGCACCGAGAACAGCAGCGCATACAGAATGGCCGTCAGGCCCCAGCCCAACGCCCAGCCGGATTGCACCATGCCCACTGCCTTGCCGCGATCCTTGGCCCGAATCACTTCACCGATCAGCACTGCGCCGGCGGTCCATTCGCCGCCGAAACCGAAGCCCATCAGGGTGCGGGCGATCAGCAATTGCTCGTAGTTCTGGGCGAAGCCGCAGAGGAAGGTGAAGAAGGCGAACCACAACACCGTCAGTTGCAGGGTGCGCACGCGGCCGATGCGGTCGGAGAGAATCCCCGCTACCCAGCCGCCGATGGCCGAGGCGATCAACGTGCTGGTGTGAATCAACCCGGCCTGACCCGTGGTGATGCCCCACATCGCAATCAGGGTCGGCACCACGAAGCTGAGCATCTGGGTGTCCATGCCGTCCAGACCGTAGCCGATCTTGCAACTCCAGAAGGTGCGACGCTCCTGCTGATTGATGTTGCGATACCAGTCGAACGGTCCGGGACGGGCCGTGGCCTTTGACAAAGGGAGGGTGTCGGGAGCACTCATGGCAAATCTCCGCAATTATTATTGGTCTTGTTCGTAGCCCCGACGACGCCTATCGTGGGACCGGATGCGTCGATTTTTGGGTGCGTCACCCGGTCGCGTCCAACGAATAAAAACCCGCCCAAGACATAAGAAAAATTTGTTGCCATGAACCTGAAGTTTCTCGAGACCTTTGTCTGGGTCGCCCGGCTGAAGAGTTTTCGCCTGACCGCTGACAAGCTGTTCACCACCCAGGCTTCGATCTCCAGCCGGATCGCGGTGCTCGAGGGCGAGCTTGGGGTGAAGCTGTTTCTGCGCGACTCACGCGGCGTCAGCCTGACCCCCGAAGGCCTGAAAGTGCTGGAATACGCCGAGCAGATGCTCGACACGATGCAGGCGCTGAAGCAGTCGATCGAAACCCGATCGAGCAAGGTCGGCCGGGTACGCATCGGGGTGATGGACACGGTGATTCACACCTGGCTCAGCCCGCTGGTGGCGCAGATGACCGATCTGTATCCACGGGTGGAAATCGAGCTGGTGGCGGATACGTCGCTGAATCTCTGCGATCAGCTGCAAAAAGGCTTTCTCGATCTGATCCTGCAAACCGATCTGGTACGCCATGAAAGCGTGCGCAGCCTGGAACTGGCCAGTCACCCCATCGGCTGGATCGTCGCCAGCAATTCGATCTACAACCGCAACTACCAAAGCCTCGCCGACTTGGCGCAGGAACGGATCATCACCTACTCGAAAAACTCCCGGCCACATCAGGACATTCTGGCGCTGATGCAGGCCCAGGGCGTGCTGGCGCCACGGTTGAACTGTGTGAATTCGGTGTCGGCGATCACCCGGTTGTTGCGTGATGGCTTCGGTATTGGCGCACTGCCTCCGGTGCTGGTGGCCGAGGAACTGGCGCGAGGCGAACTGACCCTGCTCGACATCGATCAACGGCCACCCGATCTACAAGTGGTAGTGTCGTGGCGGGTCGGTGTGGAATGGGTCGAAGAGATTGTGACGTTGTGTCAGCAGGTGCTGGAGGGGTATACGCGCAAGGTCGGCACGGATTACATCGTTCTGAGTTGATCGTTCCCACGGCGTGGGAACGATGCATCGAAGCTTACAGCCCGCGCACATCCCGGTCTTCGATCGGCCGGCTCTGGCGCAGGCGCTTGCCGCCCAGCACCACCCAGTCGATCAGACGGAACAGGCATTCGAGGCCGAACGACAGCAACAACGCGCCACTCATGCCCCAGATCATCGCCTCAGGCGTCAGCAGAATCTGATAGCTGTAGCCGTTCCAGGTCTCCTTGCGGATGTCCGGATCAGCGGCCAGCGCCACTTGCAGCACACGGATGTACCACGGGCCCTGCATGGCCTGGAACTGCTTATCCAGTGCGGTCTGACGCGCGAGCAAAATGCTCAGGCTGTCGGCATCGGTGCGAAACACAGGGTCTTCACTGGCGCGATAATGAGCGACCAGCGCCTGAATATCACCTTTGAAAAACTGCTCGGCAGTGCCCTGGAAGCCGCGCAGACCGGTCTGCGCCTCGATCAGATGCGCTTCGACCCGTTTGGCGTAGTCATTGATGAATCCCGGCACCTGGACACCGATCAACAGGCCCGCCGCAAACAACACCAGCCGTAGATAACTGAGCAACATCGGGGAGAGATCCTTTATTCGGTCGTGCCTTGGCTGACGCATTCGCCGCGTCGCCACAGGCTCCATTGGCCCGGTTCGTAGCGGGTCCAGGTTTCATTTTCAGTCAAGGGTTCGGTGGCAATCACCGTGACCACGTCGTTGGGCGTGGTTTCGGCCTGGAAGTCGACAATCACATCGACGTCCTTGAGCCGCGCCGGGCCGAACGGTGCGCGACGGGTGATCTGCGCAAGCTTGGTCGAGCAATAGCAGAACAGCCAGTCGCCGTCGCTGAGCAGGCAATTGAACACGCCTTTGCTGCGGTATTCGGCGCAAGCGGCGACCAGATCCGGCAGCAGCACTTCTATATCGACCGGTTCCGGAAACGCTGCACGTACACGGTTGAGCAAATCGCAGAACGCCGCTTCGCTGTCGGTATCGCCGACCGGGCGGTAGAAACTCTTGATCGGGGTGAAATCGGCGAGCTGGCCATTGTGCGCGAAGCACCAGTTGCGCCCCCACAGTTCGCGGACGAACGGGTGAGTGTTGGACAGGCAGACCTTGCCGACGTTGGCCTGGCGGATATGGCCGATGACCACTTCGCTCTTGATCGGATAACGCTGCACCAGATTGGCGACTTCCGACTCGCAGCTGGCCGCCGGGTCCTGGAACAACCGCAGCCCGCGACCTTCATAGAACGCGATGCCCCAACCGTCACGGTGCGGGCCGGTACGACCGCCGCGCTGCATCAGCCCGGTGAAGCTGAACACGATGTCGGTCGGCACGTTGGCGCTCATGCCCAATAGTTCACACATGTGCGGACTCTCGTGATTACAGACGCGGCTCGACGCGCATGCGCTGCGGATTGTTCGGCAGCGGTGGACGGCCATAACGATCATCGCCGGCGGCGCCGAACGGTTGATCGCCGTCACGTTCGTCGTCGGCACGGACGGCAGCGCGGGCGGCCTCGGCCTGTTCCTTGCGAGCCTTCGAAGCGCGTTCGATCGGGAAGCGGATCAGCACGAAAATCAGGTACAGGCCGAACGCGATCATGGCGTACATGAGCAATTCGGAAATCGCACGAAAGGCGTTGTTGCCCACCTTGAACGCCAGATCCAGCGCCGTGATGGCGATGGACGGGGCGAATTTTTCCTTCACCGGGTCGATGATGGTCGGGCTGAACAGCAGCACCGCCATCAGCACACGCAGCGGCTCGCGCAGCCAGCGCCACATCCAGCGGGTCATGCGCATCCACACCAACAGGCAGCCCACGGCGGCAAAAGCGTAGAGGCCCCAGGCGATCAGATAGTCGTTCTCGGTCATGGTGTCCATGGCAAGGCAGGCAAAGAGGCGCTTATAGTAACGACTTTTCGCACATCAGGCTTCCCCGCCGTCCGTGCGGTCCTCATTTGTCATGTTCGAGAGCCCTCCATGCCCGTATCCGCCAACGTCACCAGCGCCCCGATTGCCCGCAAGGATGCCGGTCACGACCCGTATGCCTGGCTGCAGGAACGCGACACCGACGCGGTGCTCGACTACCTCAAGGCCGAAAACGACTACCAGCAGGCGCAGACCGCCGATCAGGCCGGACTGCGCGAAACCCTGTTCGAAGAGATCAAGGGCCGGATTCTCGAAACCGACCTGTCCCTGCCGTCGCCATGGGGCCCTTATCTGTATTACACGCGCACCACTGCGGGTGACGAATACCCCCGCCACTACCGCTGCCCGCGTCCGGCCGACGACAGCCTGACCCTCGACGAAAGCCGCGAACAGTTGCTGCTTGACCCGAACGCCTTGGCCAATGGCGGCTTTTTCTCCCTCGGCGCGTTCAGCATCAGCCCGGATCACCAGCGTCTGGCCTACAGCGTCGATGCCTCGGGCGACGAGATTTACACGCTGTTCGTGAAGGAACTGTCCAGCGAGCGTGTCAGTGAACTGGAATTCCAGGACTGCGACGGCAGCATGACCTGGGCCAACGACAGCCTGACGTTGTTCTTCGGCGAGCTCGACGACACCCATCGTCCGCACAAACTGTTCCGCTACCGCCTCGACGGCACTGCCGCCGAAGAGGTGTTCCATGAGCCGGACGGGCGTTTCTTCCTGCATTGCTACCGCGCCAGCTCCGAGCAGCAATTGCTGCTGTCCCTGGGCAGCAAGACCACCAGCGAAGTCTGGGCGCTGGACGCCAATCAGCCGCACCTGCCCTTCGCTTGCCTGGCGCCTCGGGTCGAGGATCACGAATACGACGTCGACCACGGCAAACTCGACGGCGAATGGACCTGGTTCATCCGCACCAACCGCGACGGCATCAACTTCGCCCTGTATCAGGCGCCGGACACCGGCATCGCGCCGAGCGAAGCCGACTGGCAGAACCTGATTCCCCACAGCGATTCGGTGATGCTCGATGGCGTGACCCTCAACGCCGAAGCCCTGACCCTGAGCCTGCGCGAAGGCGGTTTGCCGATCATCGAAGTTCGCCCACACGGTCTGGCGCCTTATCGCGTGCAATTGCCGGACGCGGCCTACAGCCTCTATGTGCAAAACAGCCTGGAATTCGAAAGCGACCGTATCCGCCTGCGCTACGAGGCGTTGAATCGTCCGGCTCAGGTTCGGCAACTGATCCTCGCCAACGGCGCGCAGGAGGTGCTCAAGGAAACCCCGGTACTCGGTCCGTTCGACGCCGACGCCTACGTCAGCCAACGCCTGTGGGCCAGCGCACCGGACGGCACGCTGGTACCGATCAGCCTGGTGATGAAGCGGGAAATGGTCGGCAAACCGGTGCCGCTGTACCTGTACGGTTACGGTGCCTACGGTTCGAGCCTCGACCCTTGGTTCTCCCATGCACGCCTGAGTCTGCTGGATCGTGGCATGGCGTTCGCCATCGCCCACGTGCGCGGCGGCGGTGAACTGGGCGAAGCCTGGTATCGCGCCGGCAAGCAGGAACACAAGCACAACACCTTCAGCGACTTCATTGCCTGCGCCGAGTTCCTGATCCTCAACGGCATCACCACCGCGCAGCAACTGGCAATCAGCGGCGGCAGCGCCGGCGGTTTGCTGATCGGTGCGGTGCTCAATCAGCGTCCGGAGCTGTTCGGCGTGGCGATTGCCGAAGTGCCGTTCGTCGATGTGCTCAACACCATGCTCGATCCGGATCTGCCACTGACCGTCACCGAATACGACGAGTGGGGCAACCCCGAAGAGCCGGACGTCTACGAGCGGATCAAGGCCTACGCGCCGTACGAAAACGTTACCGCGCAGGCTTATCCCGCCACCCTGGTGATCGCCGGCTACAACGACAGCCGCGTGCAGTACTGGGAAGCGGCCAAGTGGGTGGCGAAATTGCGCGCGACCAAGACCGACGACAATCCGTTGCTGCTCAAGACTGAACTGGGCGCCGGCCACGGCGGCATGAGCGGGCGTTATCAGGGATTACGTGACGTAGCCCTCGAATATGCATTTGTTTTCAAGGTTCTGGGTATCGCCTGAGGAACTCCGCCGGTCAGTCAGGTCTTAATTCCCGACGCCGGGCGCCGATAATCAACTCGGCGCCCGCTCGCGAGCCTGCAAACCGACACAACAAAAAGACCGCACGACATGTCAGAACCAACCCTGCTGAACAACGAAATCCGCGACTGGCTGATGGACTGCGGCCTGTTCGATCAATTGCAACTGGCGGATTTCGCCGCCGCATCGGGCTACTTCAGCATCAGCACCGTGGCTGAAGGCGAAGCGATCTTTCGCGAAGGCGACGCCGGCAGTTTCATGTGCATCATCCACACCGGCCAGGTGGCCGTGCAGAAAACCGGCAGCGACGGCCAGGTCGTGACCATGGCCACCCTGCGCAGCGGTCGCGCATTCGGCGAAATGGCGGTGCTGGATGGCGAACGCCGCTCAGCGACTTGCGTGGCGGCGAGCAACTGTCAGTTGCTCAACCTCGGCAAGGATTCACTGGAAAAAATGCTCAACGACGCGCCGAAAATCGCCGCCAAGATCATCCGCGCCCTCGCCGTCTCCCTGTCCAAACGCCTGCGCATGGCCGACGGCCAACTGGCGGCGCAACAGATCTAGCCGCCGGGGGATTTGCTCTTGCCGTCGTTCTGTTCGAGGCCCGGCAATGGCTGATCCTTGGACGGCGGGCTGGGCATCTCGATCGGCACCAGCGGTGGCCCGCCACTGCCGGAACCAGTCTTGGGAATCGGTACCGGGCTGATCTGCGGATACGGGGTTGGCGTCGCGGTGCCGGGCGAACCCGGTTGCGGCGTCGGGCTGACGGGAATCGTCTGTTGGGCCTGCACTGCAGTTATCGAGAGCGCGGCCAGGGTAATGACCGTTAGAATGGTGCGCTTCATCAAGGGCTCCGTTGGCCTGAAGTCTGCGTTCAGGCTACTCCCAACGCGCCTGCTTGCCTTCCCCTCTTTAGAGATTTCCATGAAACGTTTCGTTCTGCTCGACACCACGCCGATCCCTGACAACGGCGGAGCCCTGTGCCTGTTCGAGTATGGCGAGGACTTTGTCATCAAGATCCAGGGCGGCGACGGCGGGCAATTGATGAACACCCGCATGCACGGTTCCGAAGACGCACTGGCCGAGATCCCGTGCCGCAAGGTTGCCGGCCGACCGAACTCGCGCGTGCTGATCGGCGGCCTGGGCATGGGCTTCACCCTCGCCTCGGCGCTCAAACATCTGGGCAAGACCGCCGAAGTGGTGGTCGCCGAACTGGTGCCTGGTGTAGTCGAGTGGAACCGTGGCCCGCTCGGTGAAAAGTCCGGGCGCCCGCTGCTCGACCCACGCACCGTGATCCGTCAGGAAGACGTGGCCAAGGTCCTGCAAAGCGAGCCGAACGGTTTCGACGCGATCATGCTCGACGTCGACAACGGTCCCGAAGGCCTGACCCAGAAGGCCAACAGCTGGCTGTATTCCGCCGCTGGCCTGGCCGCTTGCGCCAAGGCGATGCGGCCCAAAGGCGTGCTGGCGGTGTGGTCGGCCAGCGCCGACCGGCAGTTTTCCGACAAATTGAAGAAGGCCGGTTTCAAGGCCGAGGAAGTGCAGGTCTTCGCCCACGGCAACAAGGGCACCCGCCACACGATCTGGATTGCCGAGAAGCTCAAGGGCTGAGCTAAACTTGCGTCATAACCGTCATTTAGTCTTTCTACAAAGGTGAACCCATGAGTTCGTCCACCCCGACCAACACTTCGAAGCTGGATCGCATCCTCGCCGACAACCAGCGCGACAAGGAAATGGGCTACCGTGACAAGGCCCTGAAGATGTACCCGCATGTGTGCGGCCGCTGCGCCCGTGAGTTTTCCGGCAAGCGCCTGAGCGAGCTGACCGTGCATCACCGCGACCACAACCACGACAACAACCCGCAGGACGGTTCCAACTGGGAACTGCTGTGCCTGTACTGCCACGACAACGAACACTCGCGCTACACCGACCAGCAGTACTTCGGCGAAGGCTCGCTGAGCACGCCGAAAATCGCCAAGGCCACGCACAACCCGTTTGCGGCGCTGGCCGGGTTGATGAAGAAAGAAGACTGAACCAGCCATGATCCTTCCCACGCAGTGCGTGGGAACGATCACATCGGTCACCGCAGATCCTGAATCTGCCCGCCCTCCCCCAATCCCCGTATAATCGCCCTCTTTTTCCCGAAGGCACCCCGCTCGTGGCAGACAAACGGTACAGCTGCATTGGTTTGTATAACCCCAAATCACCGGAAAACGTCGGTTCGGTGATGCGCGCCGCAGGCTGTTACGGCGTGTCGACCGTGTTCTACACCGGCAAGCGCTATGAGCGCGCCGCCGATTTCGTCACCGACACCAAGCGCGTGCACTACGACATCCCGCTGATCGGCATCGACGACCTGAAAAAGATCCTGCCGCTCAATTGCGTACCGGTCGCCGTGGAACTGGTCGACGGCGCCCGCCCGCTGCCGGAATACACTCACCCGGATCGCGCCCTGTACATCTTCGGTCCCGAAGACGGCTCGCTGGATCAAGAGATCCGCGACTGGTGCGAAGACGTCGTGTACATCCCGACCACCGGTTGCATGAACCTCGCCGCCACAGTCAACGTCGTGCTTTACGACCGCATGGCCAAAGGCTTGAACACCCGTTCCGGGCCGAAATTCCGCTGAACCGCCGCACATCCGATGGAACGAGCTGACCGCCCACGCAGTCAGCTTGTTTATCCATTACTCAATGCCTGGAGAAAGATCATGACCGAGCTCAAACGCGTCGAGCGTATCGAATCCACCCCGTTCCAGACCCGTTCCGAGCAGAACGTCGAAGGCTGGGAGCGCATCGGCTCGCTGGCCGGCGGCGTGATCATGGTCGGCAAGGGCCTGCGCCGTGGCGGCGTGTTCGGTTTGATTCAGGTGGCGATTGGCGGCGTGGCCATGGCCCGTGGCATCACCGGGCACAGTTCGGTGAAAAGCCTGCTGGAGAAAAGCCGTCAGGACATGAACCACGTGCGCACAAAGATCGAGCGGGCCGGTGAAGAGCTGAGCAAGCTGAAAGCCAATGCCGAAGCGGCGACCAAAACCGCTACCGTGACCGGCAATGATTCGGTGAAGTCGCCGAAGGCCGGGGTCTGATCGCTACTGAAGCAAACCGCTATCAAGCACCTTGGACGACTCGCCGATGACACTCTCGGCGAGTTGTACAAACGCCTTGGTATCCACCGTCCCCAGATGCATCGCCCCGCGCAGCACATCGTCCAGCGACCGTTTGTTGCGGGTCTTCAGACGGATTTCGCGATCCAGTTCCTGTAACAGCAGAACCGCTTTGGACACCTGCGCCGAGCTGATCTGCTCGCCACGCAGCGTGCTGACCTTTTGGCTGTCCTTGGCCAGTTTTACCTGCAATGCCTGATAACGCTCGTCGCTCATGCCCCCGGCGCGGCGCACCAGTTCGACGGCGTAATACTCGGCGAAACCTTCCTTAATCCAGTCACTGCGCTGCTCGTCGTTGATCCGTCCGAACACCTGCGCCAGCTCGCGGACCAAGGGGCTGCTGCCGCTTTCGCTGACCAGCGGCAACCGCGTGTTGAGGTAGATCGACTCCCGCGCCGCCAGGCTGCCGCGCCACATCGGGTCGTTGGCACCGACGATCAGCAGTTTGGTCGGATGGCGGGGAAAAACCGCTTGCACCTGCGGCCAGACAAACGTCAGCAATGTCAGCACGTCCATCCGGCGCATGCCCTGCCCCTGCGGCGAAGCCACCGTCACTTCGGTTTCCCCCAGCCGCGTGCGGCGGCTGCCGAGGTGCCCGGCGAGCATCCAGCCAGTGGGCCGGTCGAACAGACGGGATGGATTGTCGATGCGGAATTTGTTCTTGCCGATGCGCGGCCAGGCGGTTTCGACGCTTTTCCAGCCGTCGGGCAGATCGAAGTGCAGGCGCGAGACCAGTTCGATGCCGTCCTGCTGATCGAGCCTGGCTGGCGGCACCAGTTCATCGCCGCGCATCAACGCCCAGGTCGGGGTCATGCGCGTGTCGAAGCTGCCGTTCTTGCGGCCGTGGCTGATGCGTACGCGGTAGGTCAGGCTGGCCTTGTCCGCCGTCGGGCGCCATATGCCGCGCGCCTGCTGGCCCGGCGTCAATTGCCATTGGCCGTCGGCCTTGAAGTCGCTGTAGTGGCTGCCGTCGCCGAGGTCGAAATCCAGACTGCGCACGGCTTCGCCTTTGGCAAGGGTCAGGCGCACTTCCGCCTGATCGCTTTGCGGCAACAGACGCACGTGGTAATCCAGATCGACCTTCTTCGCCGCCCACACCGGCGCGCTCAGCATCAGCAGTCCGACGATCAGCGTCCGGCGCAATCCCACAGCCATACACACTCCTTGTTGAAACTTGAATCCTCGGCGGGGCTTACTCCTCAGAACTTAACTCCTCAGAACTTAGCCCCTCAGAACTTAGCCGGCCCGGAAAATCAGGTGATCTTCCCAATCGTCTTCCGGCACGCTGCCTTCGGCGAGCATGCGCCCGGACTGGGAAATCCGTTCGTGGTGCACGGCGTCGCGATCACCGCAGACCAGGTGGTGCCACAACGGAAGATCCTTGCCCTCGCTGACCAGCCGATAACCGCAGGTCGGCGGCAGCCATTTGAACTCTTCGGCCTGGCCCGGGGTGAGCTGGATGCAGTCCGGGACAAACTTGATGCGGTTCGGGTAATCGCTGCACTGGCAGGTTTTCAGGTCCAGCAGTTTGCAGGCGATGCGCGTGTAGTAGACGCTGTTGTCTTCTTCATCCTCGAGCTTCTGCAGGCAGCACAGGCCACATCCGTCGCACAGCGATTCCCATTCCTCGTGATCCAGTTGATCGAGGGTTTTGCGTATCCAGAACGGTTCGACTTTGGCGGCCATGGCTCAAGCATCTACATCAGGTGGTGAAAAGGCCGCCAGTCTAGTGCCCAAGGCCCCGTGGGCCAAGCGCTGGCGACTGCCGGTTGTGCGGGGCTTGTCAGTTTTTGCGCGGCCAAGTAGCTTTGCCAGTCTCAAGAAGCCTTGGCTGGGTGCCATTAACGCTCGACCGCGTTGCATTCCGGTGAACTGCACGGCTTCAGATACAGCCCCCATCGTTCAGCCCAACTGATCCCGCCGGGTTTTGCTTCAAACCTATCCTCAAACGTAGCAAGGAATCTCTCGATGAGTGCCAACCCTCGCGTTGCCGAATACGCCATTCACCCGCAGTTCACCGATCGCTGGTCGCCCCGCGCCTTCACCGGCGAAGCGATTTCCGAGGAAACCCTGCTGAGCTTCTTCGAAGCCGCGCGCTGGGCGCCATCGGCGTACAACTCGCAGCCGTGGCGTTTCCTCTACGCCCGTCGCGACACGCCGAACTGGGAGCGTTACCTGGGCCTGCTCAACGAATTCAACCGCAGCTGGGCGCAGCACGCCTCGGCGCTGGTGATCGTGATTTCGAAAACCACCTTCACCGCACCGGGCGCGACCGAAGAAACGCCAGCGCTGTGGCACACCTTCGACACCGGTTCCGCGTGGGGCCACCTGGCGCTGCAAGCGAGCCTGAGCGGCTGGCACACCCACGGCATGGCCGGCTTCGATCAGGAGCTGACCCGCAAGGAGCTGAACATTCCGGAAGGTTATGCGCTGCACGCCGCTGTTGCGGTAGGCAAGCTGGGTGACAAGGCAACCCTGGCGGATTACCTGCAAGCGCGAGAAACACCGAGCCCGCGTCGTCCGCTGAGCGAGCTGGCGGCTGAAGGGGATTTCACCCTTTAAGCCACACTGCTTGATCGTTCCCACGCAACGTGGGAACGATCTCTGAACTCAGTAACCGCGTGCGAAATCCACTTCCCCACGCAACGCTTCGCCCGCCTGATACGCCCGCAAGTTATCCAGAAACAACTGCACCATCATCGGCGGCGATGTCGGTGCCGAGCTGTGCCCGGTCAACAGCAGGCCCCACGCGGTCCAGAACGGATGACGTTGTGGCAACGGCTCCTGGCGGCAGACGTCGATCACCGCGCCGGCCAGATGGCCTTCCTTCAACGCTTCGACCAGATCCGCATCGACGACGGCCACACCGCGCCCGGCGTTGATGAACAACCCGGTCGGCTTGAATTGCTTGAACAGCGCCGCGTCGTAGATGTCGTGGGTGTGCTCGGTGTTGGGCAGCAGATTGACCACGTAATCCACCTCGCCCACCAGCCGTGGCAGATCCGCCATCGAACCGACTTCGACAAACGGCGCCTGTTCGCGAGCGCTGCTGGCGATGCCGTACAACTCGACGCCGAACGGCAGCAGAAACTGCGCCACGCTCTGGCCGATGTCACCGGTGCCGACGATCAGCACCTTGCGCCCGACCAGACTCTGGCCGGTGCGACTGTCCCACTTGCGCTCGACCTGGCTGACCAGCCGGGCCAGCACTTCGCGCTCGTGACCGAGCATGTAGGTCAGCACGTACTCGGCCATCACCTGACCGAAAATGCCGACCGCCCGGGTCAAGCGGTAATCCCGGCGCAGGCCGTCGGCCAAGAGCGGCGTGATGCCGGCCCAGGTCGATTGCAGCCATTGTGGCTGATGGCCCTGACGCAGCAGAGTCGCCAACAGATCCGGCTGACCGAGCCACACCGGGCAATCGACTGCCTGGCGAGCCAGCTCGGCAGAGTCGCCGCTGGTCAGCACTTCAAGCTCCGGGGCCGCCTGACGCAGCAGTCGGGCATATATCGCGTGGTCGTGTTCAGCAATCAGAACGCGCATGTTCAAACCTTTCGCAAACCGTGCAGACGGCCGCCCACTTCGTGGCGGTCGTCGCCGTAAAAACAGTTCCAGGGATTACAGGAGGCCCAGGACAGGGCCTCGCAGGTCAGACCGGGTCGTTGCGTCGCAGCAACTCTTCGGGCAAGTGTTCGATGTACTCGTCCTCGGCCGGCGGCATTTGCAGGTGGTAACCCTGCTTGTCGAGGTTTTCCAGCACGACGACGATGTCTTCACTGGCCAGCTTGCGCTCGGGGGTCAGCACCAGATCGAAGGAGTGCCTGGCCTTGCCGAACGCCAACATCAAGGCTTCCGGCACACGCTCCAGCGCATCGCTCTTGAGCACGTAAAGGTACATGCCGCTGCGTTTCGAACTTTGGTAAATCGAGCAAATACGTTTCAAGGCTGTTCTCCGGCGGTGGCCAGGCTGTCGAGCAGCATCTGGCCCATCAATTCGCGGCGCCAGCCACGCAGCGAATCAGGCAATTGGTAAGGCCCCTCGGGGAAGCCGCTTTTGACCAGCGCTTCGAGGGTTTTCTTGCGCAGCATCAGTTCCGGCGCGATGCTCAGGCGTTCAGCTTCGGCCTGACCGAGCGCCCGCAGCTGTTTGATCAGCGCAGCGGCTTCGATCGGCAGCGGCTCCGGCACGGCTGGCGGCCATTGATCTGGCCCCACACTGCCAGAGCGCTTGATCAGATCAAGCAGAAACTCGCCGTCCTGACGCACGGTACGCGGGTGCATGTCTTCGATCTTGCCCAGCGCGCTGAGGTTGTCCGGTTGCGTGCGCGCCAACGGCCACAACGAATGCTCACGGACGATGCGGTTGCGCGGCAGATTGCGGGCACGGGCCTCGCGCTCACGCCAGGCGCACAGCTCGCGCAAAACGGCGAGTTGGGCGCGGGACAGTTTCCACGCCAGCTTCGCCTCGCGATACACCTCGTACGGATCGGTCTCACGGCGCAGGTTGGCGACCAGTTCGGCGCCGTCCTCCAGCACCCAGGCGTATTTGTCGTCGGACAGTTTCGGACGCAGTTGTACGAAAACCTCCGCCAGATGCACGGCATCTTCAGCGGCATAGCTGATTTGCGTGTCGGACAACGGACGCTGCAACCAGTCGGAACGGGTTTCGCCCTTCGGCAGTTCGATGCCGAGCACTTCCTGCACCAGACGCGAGTAACCCATCGAGAACCCGAGGTTCAGGTAGGCGGCGGCCAGTTGCGTGTCGAACAGTGGCGCCGGCAGGCTGCCGGTCAGGCGCAGCAGGACTTCGAGGTCTTCGCTGCACGCGTGCAGGACTTTGAGCACCGCCGGGTTTTCCAGCAACGCCGCCAGCGGTTGCCAGGCGTCAATGGTCAGCGGGTCGATCAGATAGGCGCGTTTGCCGTCGCCGACCTGCAACAGGCCGGCAATCGGGTAGAAGGTGTCGACCCGCATGAATTCGGTGTCGAGGGCAACGAAAGGCAGCTGCTGCCACTCGGCGCAAAACTGCGCGAGGCTATCGTTGTCGCGAATCCAGTGAATATCGATGGCCACACGGCTCTCCCTTCAAGAATGGCGCGCAGTATATATCGCCACCGGCGCTTTCTGCGCCTCCGCAGGGCAAGTGCTTTGATGAAATCTCCTGCTGGATAGCAAGAATAGTCTTACAGAAAGATTCCGCAGGCTCAGTCCTTGGCCAGAACCCCGTCGATGACCGCACCGCGGCAACCGGCAAACATGTCCAGATCGTGCTGATAGACCTTGCTCTGCACTTCCAGCAAACCGAGCATCGAATGGAACAGGTTGTCCTGACTCAACGGTTTGTTGCGGCTCAATTGCAGGCAATGGGTGTCGACCGAGTAGGACTTCTGATAGCTGTCGGAGAACCAGGCCAGCATCGCCACATGTTTCTGTTGTTCCGGCGCCAGCATGTAAGGCGTGCCGTGCAGGAACAGGTTGTACTCGCCCAGCGACTCGCCGTGATCGGAAAGATACAGCATGGCGGTATCGACTTTTTCCTGATTACTGCGCAAGACATCGATCAGGCTCGACAGCACATGGTCGGTGTACACCAGCGTGTTGTCGTAACCGTTGACGATGCTGTCGCGGCTGCAATTGTTCAGTGCGTTGCTTTCACACACCGGGGTGAAGTGTTCGTATTCCTTCGGATAACGCTTGAAGTATTCCGGCCCGTGGCTGCCCATCTGATGCAGGACCAGCACGGTGTCCTTGTCCAGGTGATCGATGAAGCTCTGCAGGCCTTGCAGAAGGATTTCGTCGCGGCATTCGCTGTTGGCGCACAACGCCGGATCTTTCAGATTGCTCACGTCCTGCAGGGTGACGCGATCGCAGGTGCCTTTGCAGCCTGACTGGTTGTCGCGCCAGATCACGTCGATGCCGGCGCGCTTGAGCACGTCCAGCAGCCCTTCTTGATTCTTCGCCTTGCTGGCGTCGTAATCCTTGCGGCCCATGTTGGAGAACATGCACGGCACCGACACGGCCGTTTCAGTGCCGCAGGAATGCACGTCGGTGAAGGCGATCAAACCGGCTTCCTTGTCCAGTTTCGGCGTCGTATCACGTCCGTAACCGAGGATGCCGAAGTTCTCTGCCCGGGCACTTTCGCCCACCACCAGCACGGTCAGCGACTTGCGCGGACGGTTTTGCAGCGCCGGGTTGCGCTGGGCGTCTTCGCCGATCTTGATGAACGGTTGCTGGGCGGAAACCACCTGTTCACGCAGATAGCCGGCCGACGCGCCGATGTAATTGCTCGGCACCAGCATCAGGCGCAATTCATGGTGGTTACGAAACAGCGAGGACAGACCCTGATAGTTGGCCAGTGCCACACCGCCAATGACGGCGACCGATGCTGCACACACCACAACTTTGCTTAATAACTCTCGGTGCCAGCGACGATAGTTGACGGGCAACTTCCACAATAACCAGGACGGCAAGACACCCAGGAACACGATATAAGCGAACAACTTCAACGACAGTAGATCGCGAACTTCCGTGGCATTGGTTTCAGCGAAGTTGCGAAACATGCCGGCGTCTATCATCACGCCATATTGGCTCATGAAATAAGCCACGCCGGCACTGATCAGAAACAGTACCGTCAACACCGGTTTCAATACCGGGCGAAAGCTCAGAAACGTCAGCACGATGTTGTACGCCGCGAAGATCATCACCCCGAACGCAATGCGCATGGCGATGCCCTTGCCGTCGGCCGCGGTGATCTCGAAAAGGTGTTCCCAGAGTACGAAATTGAATCCGGCCAAAAGAAAGGCGCTGGCAAACAACGTCACCCATTCCGGGCGCACGGCTTTTAACTTGAACATGATGAAGAGGCGATTTCCTGAAAAGAAGCGCCGTCGCCAATTGTGAAAATTTCATTGACTAAGGCGACAAAAACTCTACGCAGAAAACCATCAATATTTTGTGAAAAAGAAGCCAACGATTAGTTAGCTCATGAAATAACCATGAAACTTGAAAATTCGTCAGGCCTGATTCAGTAAAAAATCGCCGCCGGCTTGCACAGAGGGCTCGGGAGACGTATCGACTTTTTAAATACCCCTCGGGATTTTCTGATTTGCCGCCCCCCGCACCACACCGGCCTAATCGACAGCCTCTGATTCAAAGGTCTGAAGATGGAAAACGTTCGCGCCACTGCCCGCCCCGCCGTCTGGCTGATGCTCGGTATCGTCCTTGTCGCCCTTAACCTGCGCCCGTCGATGGCCGCCGTCGGGCCTTTGCTGTCGGCGATTCGCGGCGACATACCGTTGAGCTTCAGTCTCGCCTCGCTGCTGACCATGCTGCCGGTGATGGCGATGGGGCTGGCGATGTTTTTCGGGATCGGCATCAGCCAGCGTCTGGGCGAACGGCGCACGGTGGTGCTGTCGTTGCTGATCATCGGCCTGGCAACCCTGTCGCGGCTGTTTCTCGACTCGGCGGCGCAACTGATCGTCAGCGCCGTACTCGCGGGGATCGGCATCGCGCTGATTCAGGCGTTGATGCCAGCCCTGATCAAATCGCGCTTTGCCGACAACGTGTCGCTGTGCATGGGGCTGTATGTCACCTCGATCATGGGCGGCGCCGCGCTGGCCGCCTCCTTTGCGCCACGGGTGATGCTCGACACCGGCAGTTGGCGGGCAGGTCTGGCGATCTGGGCGGTACTGGCGTTGCTCGCGCTGCTGTTCTGGTTGTTGCAAGGCAACGACACAGCGCCTGTCACAGCCACCAAGGCAAAGAAAGAAACCTTCTTCACCCATTCCCGCGCCTGGCTGCTCGCAATCTTCTTCGGCCTGGGGACGGCGTCCTACACCTGCGTATTGGCGTGGCTCGCGCCGTACTACGTGGAAAACGGCTGGAGTGAACAGAACGCCGGTCTGCTGTTGGGTTTTCTGACGGCCATGGAGGTGATTTCCGGACTGGTGGTTCCCGCTATCGCCAACCGCAGCCGTGACCGACGCCGGGTGCTGGGCGCCCTGCTGGTACTGATCATTGGCGGTTTTTGCGGCTTGATCCTCAGCCCGCAACACTTGAGCCTGCTCTGGCCGTGTCTGCTGGGTCTGGGGATTGGCGGGTTGTTCCCGATGAGCCTGATCGTCTCCCTCGATCACCTCGACAATCCGCAGCGAGCCGGTGGTCTGACCGCCTTCGTGCAAGGCACCGGCTATCTGATTGCGGGCCTTTCACCGCTGCTGGCCGGGATGATCCGCGATCGACTGGGCAGCTTCGAATGGGCCTGGTGGTCACTGACAGCCATCATGGTGCTCATGCTGTTGATCGTGTGGCACTTCGACCCTCGGCATTACGCCCGGCACTTTCGCTGATCGGGCGTTGTGCACGGGGCTCACCCCTCTAGCTAAAGGCTTCTGGCCATCTTTGCCAGGTTTGATTCGGCACGTCGTATTCCTAAAACTTTCTGTCCCACAACTGTCCGTGAAAAATCCTACAGGGCTTTCTCCTGGGACCATCGTTCCGTTACGATCATGCGCACACGTTTGCGCGGATTCAGCGCAAGGAGCACAGCGAGACAGAACGGATGCTGAACAGTAACTTGCTTAGAAAGCTCGACATGCAGGATCTCATGGTGTTTGTCGCCGTGTATGAGCAAAGCAGCGTCACCGATGTGTCGGAGGCGCTGTTTGTCAGTCAGTCCACCGTCAGTTACTGCCTGAAAAAATTGCGCACCAGTTTCGAAGACGAATTGTTCGTCAACACCCGCACCGGCATGCGCCCGACCTACAAGGCCAGCAGCATGTATGGCCATGTGCAGAAGATCCTCGAAAGCATCAACCTGTGCCACGCCGGCGCCCCGACCTTCGACCCGATGGCGCAACCGGTGACGTTCAACATCTGCGCACCGGAATACTTCGAACAACTGATCCTGCCGCGGCTGTTGAAGCGTTTCGACTTCGACGATCTGCCGGTGATGGTCAACATGCACAAGTTCGAAACCGACGTGCCGGCTGAAGAACTGCGCGATGGCAGCCTCGACCTGGTGGTCTGTTTCGGCCCCAACTTCCATCGCAGCCATACCGATCTTAAATCCCGGATGTTGCTGGAAGATGACCTGGTCTGCGTCTTCGATAAACGCGCCACGCCGCTGGAGCCACGCCTCAGCCTGCAAGCCTTCACCGAACGCCGGCATGTGTTCCCGACGCCCTGGACTTCCACCACCAACATGGTCGATGGCTGGCTGGCGCGTCAGGCGCAGAAGCGCCAGATCGTCGCCCGTTCCAACAGCTACAGCGCCGCGTTGAAGATGATCACCGGCACCGATTTCATCCTTACCCTGCCCCGGCGGATCCAGCGTTTGCTGACCAACGACGCGGTGTTCAATCACTGTGAGGCGCCGAACGGCCTGCCGGGGTTCACCCTCGACATGCAGTGGAGCCACAGCGTCGATCAGGACAGCGCCAACCTGTGGCTGCGCGAGCAGGTCATCAAGACCTGCGCGGAGCTGGAGGCGGCCTGAGTCTTACACGCCGATGGCGACTTTGCTGTAGGACTCGCGATCGATGTCGAGCAGTTCCACACTCAACTGCACTTCGACACCGGCCGGCCATTCGCACAGGTCCTGCAGCACCGCCAACAGGTTTTGCGAGAGTTGCTTCTTGATCTCCGGGGAACGACCGCTGAGCAGCGCCAGCCTCACCGCTACAAAGGCACGCTCGCTCATGGCGGTACCAACCTTGAAGGTTTCCACCTTGACCGCACGGCTCTTGATATCGAACTCCGCCGCGAACTGACCGGAACCCACCAGGGTGTTATTGAGCCGGATCAACGCCACGTCGGCGTTCAGTTGCGGCAGGTTGGCGGTGTATTCCATGTGCAGGTGTGGCATCGGGAGACTCCAGTCAGTCGGCAGAAAGGTCGTACATATAACACAGCCCCGCCCTACTCTCCTGCGGCTTTTTCCGACGCGGGAACCGGTAGCGCCCGACGCAGCGCCAGGGTTTCCCAGATCGCCACCAGCACCACGGCTGCCGTGGTCAACGCACCGAGCGCCAGCGCCGAAAACCAGTGATTCAATGCCAGGGGCAGCAGCAGCGTGAGCGCTATCAGCCCGACCACATGCGATAACGGTGGAAACGGTCGGTCAGCCATGACCCACTTGAACAATGCATTGCCGAGCAGGAACAACCACGGCCCGGCAACGATCACGACGATGCCGGCGTCGCTGGCATGATCCGGATGCACCAGCACCAGTTCATCGGCCACCGCGCTGACGATGACCCCGGCGACGATCAGCACATGCAGGTAGGTGTAGGCGATTCGCGCCTGTCGCCCGGGGTCGGCGGAATGGGCGATACGGTGGTGCGCGCGCTCCGCACCGCTGTCGAAGTACACCCACCACATGGCGATGCTACCCAGTACCGCCACCAGAAACGCCAGCAGTCCATCGCGGCCCGGGGTCAGCTCGGCGAAGGTCGCGCCAGTCACCAGCAACGATTCACCCAAGGCAATGATCACGAACAGCGCGCAACGCTCGGCCATGTGATTGCCTTCGACGTTCCAGTCACTCAAAGACGATCGGCCCAGTCCCGGCACCCAGAAATACAGCGACGGCGAAATCAGTTCGATCAGCAGTGCCAGCGCCCAGCAGAACAGCCGCTGTTCGCCTTCGACAAACGCTCCGCCGATCCAGAACACCCCGGACAACGTCAGCCACGCGAGGATGCGCTGAAAGTTGCGGGTCATGTTCAATGACTCCCCGCGAACCGCCCAGATCGCGAACAGCGTGCGCCCGACCTGCATGAACACGAACGCGGCCGCGAACATCAGACCGCGCTCGGTGAACGCCTTGGGGATCGAAGAAGAGAGCAGCAGACCGGCGATCATCAGGCCGAACAGCCCGAGGCGCACCGGCAGCTTTTCCGGGTCGAGCCAGTTGGTGATCCAGGACGTGAAGATCCACACCCACCACACGGCGACCATCAGCAGCGCCACGTGTACCGCGCCCTCGATCGACAGGTGCGCGAGCAGCGTGTGGGACAACTGAGTCACGGCGAACACGAACACCAGGTCGAAAAACAGCTCGACCATGCCGACCTTGCCACTGTCGAGACTGCCGCGCCCACGCAGCAAACCACGGGAAATGCTCATGGGAGGGGCTCCGCCGAATTCAGGTGTACTCAGCAAAGCAGCCGGACAACGGGTCGGCAAGTCAGAACGGCGTGTGCGGTCTCTCACTCATGAATTGCTCCAGCCGCGAACGCAGCCAGCGCTCGGCCGGGTCACTGTCGACATGGCTGAGCCAGACCATCGACAGGTCGAGGGTCGGGGTCTTGAACGGGAACGGTTCCTTGAACAGCAGGCCCGAGGCAGCCATGGCTTCGGCGGCGTAGTCTGGCAGGCTGGCGATCAGGTCGGTGCCGGCCAGCAGCGCCGGCAACGAACTGTACTGCGGCACCGACAGCACCACCTGACGGGTGCGACCGATGTCCGCCAGCCACTCATCGGCATAACCACTGACATTGGCGGTGTGAGAAACCAGCACATGGGGGCGTGCGCAATATTCATCGAGGGTCAGCGGCGTGTCGGACTTGTCGGCGCGCAGGATGCTCGGCTGGATATGCCGCAGCAGTTTGCGCTTGGCATTGGCGGGCAGGCCACGGGTCTGACTGATGCCGACGGTGATATCGCCAGCGGCCAGCAGATCGGGAATCCGCCAGTAATCGACGTGCTGTACCACGAACACCACGTTCGGTGCTTCCTGGCGCAAGGCGCGCAACAGCGGCGGCAACAGACCGAATTCGACATCATCCGACAGACCGATGCGAAAGGTCATGGTACTGACGGCGGGATCGAAATCACGGGTCAGGCTCAACGCCACCGACAACGAGTCCAGCGCGGGTTTGAGATGGCGATAGATGTCTTCGGCGCGGGCCGTCGGTTCCATGCGGTGGCCGACGCGGATGAACAGCGGATCGTTGAGCATGGTGCGCAGGCGATTGAGCGCCGAACTGATGGTCGGCTGGCCGAGAAACAGCTTCTCGGCGGCCCGGGTCACGTTGCGTTCGAGCATCAAGGTTTCGAACACCACCATCAGGTTGATGTCGGCCTTGCGAAGTTCATTGCGATTCATCCATTGCCCCCCGGTCCCCAGATTGTGGGCAGTGTAGAAAGGCTGCCGGGGCAGCGTCCATCAAAACGGTGCGTCATTGCACCGTCAACGTCTTCAGGCCCATGCCCATGACCCGCGAATCATCGTTGATCCCCAATTGCTGAGGGCTGATGGCATCCGGCAGCTGCAATTCGATATCGAGTCTGTCATCGCGCACGAGGCTCTGACTGAGCGAAGCACTGATTGGAATTTCCAGGCGATTACCCTGGAACTGCGTCAAGCTCGTGCTCAGCACCTGCTCGCCGTTGAGGCTCACGATCACTCGCTGGGAAGGATGCTGTGGCAGTATGAACGCCAATGTGTCGAGCACGATCGAACGCGCCTGCGGCAACACCCGCATTTCGATTTTCGCCTGCCGCCCCTCCGTCCACGTCCCCCAGCTTTCCGCCGTCGACCAGCCGTTGGCCAATTGTCGACTCCGGTAGTTGAACGTCAGCGTTTGCCCAGGCCCAGAGAGGGGAATCACGGACATCCGCCGCCCCTCATCCCGCATCGACAGACACTGCGCGCAGCGCTTCCACCCCGGCGCAAGGACCACCAGTCCATCCACCCGGGTCAGCAGATCGGTTTCACTGTTGATGCTTTTTGCGGCGTCCGCCAGGACATCGTCGCTCAGGATGTACAACGAATCCGCGTCGTATTGCCCCGAGTCGAGCATGCGTCGGGCTTTCTGCTGTGCCAGCGCCAGTGCTGAAGAACTCACTCGCGCAAGATAGACAGCGTCGGTCTTCATGCCGTGAGCCGCTGCAAATCCGGCAATCATTTGCCAGCGATCGTTCTGATTCTGCGGCATCAGGCCACGTACATTCGCGTATCGTCCGGCAGCGCTTGTCCAGAACGGATCGCGCAGCGGGCTGTTCCAGGCCGCCGATGGCGCAACCATTTTCCCCTGTCTCAGGCCAAGCCAGCCGGCTCGAGTGTCGGCGACCTGAACCACCAGCGCTGTAGCGAGCAAAAAAATCACAACGCGCGGGCGGTAACCGCGCACCACCAGAAAAATCATGGCCAGGATGAGGGCATACAGCACCGGCCAGAACATCCGCCCCGAGGCGCGGAAGACATTGGCCAGGCCGATGATCATCTTCGGCAGCGGATAGCCGACGGTCGTTGCACCGATTCCGATCTGATTCGACAGCGCAAAAAGCCATAGCCCGAACAAGGCCATCAACAGCCATGGTCGAGCGCGCAACTCGTCCTTCAAGGGTTGCCTGTTTCCAATCCAGGCAATCAGCGCCAGCGGCACCAGCAAGAGAACGCCCAGCCCCATGTAGTTGAAGCCTTCATAGTCGCCCTCACCCTTGGGCAGACTGGGCAAGATCCGGGACCAGCCTGCCGGATCGAACGGCGACAACAAATTCATCCGGTACAAACCGAAACCGCCGGACGCCGCGCCGTCGGCAATGCTGAAATAACCCGCCTGCCAGCAGCACACACTCACCAGCGCAAACAGCAATCCACCTTCAATCAGCGCCTGACGCCGGGTCAATTGTCGGCTGAATGCCTTGCCCAGCAAGTCCGCCAGCCAGATCAGGGCCACCATGGCCAGCAAGTACGCGTGCACCCATGACGTCACCGCCAGCAACGAGCCCCAGGCCCAATGGCGTCGACGCAGGTCTGGCACCAGCGCCAGATACAACGCTGCCAGAATCAGGAAATGCCCCGCCAGAGAAAGGTGCCCGCCCATGCGCAGAAACATCGGCGGCGAGAACACCAGCAGCCCGGCTCCCAACAGACGAATCACAGGATTGCCGGTGATCAGCCCGAGCAGTTTCCAGCCAAACCAGGCTTGCAGGACACAACACGCCAGTAGCCACAACCCGAAATACTGGAAGGTATCCGGCAACCACGCACTGAAGGGTTTGAACAACAGCGCCAACAGTGGATTGGAGTCGGAAAAGATGATCGAACTGCTCAACTCCAGGCCATAGAACGGGTTGAGCCCGACTGGAAATGTCCAGGGCGAATGTCGGAAGAATTCCCAACCTAGGTAATGCGTCGCCGGATCCCCCTGTTCCAGCCAGGCAATGTTTTGCGGATTCAGCGCTTGCGGCCCGATCGCCAGAAAAAACACCAGCGCCCCCAACAGCAGCGGCAGTAAAAATAGTGCCGGGTGCTCTCGCGAATCCTTCATCGATATGTCCAGAAATTGTGTAGTACGAAAGTGAATGCCGGAATGGTCAACGAGACGGCCACAATTCCCAGCAGATAGTGCAGACCGGCCATCTGGGCAGCCCAGGCCACGAACATCGCCAACACGAATCCTCCCGCCGAGACCATCAGGAATCGCAGCAGGGTTCGGCCGTGCAACCTTGCGGAAAAACTCCAGGTGGTATTGATCACGTAGGACACCACCGTCGCCACGACAAATGCCACACCATTGGCCAGCGGAGGTTGAGGGCTCACGAAGTTGATGAACAACACCGCCACCAGCGCATGCAGGGCCGTGACAAACAACCCCGTCACGGCAAAGCGCAAACCACGCTGGATCAGTTCGGACCGTTGCGTCGCCATCACGGTTTGCGCGCCAGCACGAAAACACTCAGGCCAGCCAGGCGGTTCATGCCCATCAAGGGCAGCTCAAGGCGACACAGGGTTTTCAGCAGCGAATTGACCAGCGGGTGATGTTTTTTCAGTTGCGAACGTGGCGCCGAACCGCGTGAACCGCCGGGTATCAGGCGCGACGCAACGGCAATCGGGAACACCGCTCCGAAGTAATAGGCGCCCCGCTCGACCGTCAATCCGGCCTTTTGGGCCAGGGTTTCGAACTGCCCGAGGGTGTAGCGACGTTTGTGTTCGAGGAAATCGTCGTGCCCGCTCCACATGAACTGGAACGCCGGCACAGTCATCAGGAACCGACTGCCGGACGGCACTTTGTCGACGTAGGACTTGAGCAGGCCGAGGTCGTCGTCAACGTGCTCCAGTACATCCATCAGCAACACCAGATCGGCGTCCACGGTATCGATCGAGCGGCGGTAATGCACCGGTTTGCCGACGGTGGTGGCGCTGGAGTCGGCCGGGTAACTGATGTCCACGCACCACGCTTCGCGCGCAGCGGTGTGGGTCAATAAATGATGGGAAAAGAACCCTGAACCGGCACCGACATCGAGAATTCGCTTGATCGGTGCTTCCCCCAGCAACCGACGGGTCGCCGCTGCTTTGGAACAGTAATACCAATGCTCGCCGATGCTGTCGCCGAGTATGTCGGTTTCCTTGAGATCCATGCTTCAGTCCTTGGATTCGTAAATGCGGCGCACCAGGAAAACCGGCCGGCGCTTCGCTTCGATGTAAGTTCGCCCCAGGTACTCACCCAGTACGCCGATGCCGATCAGTTGCAAGCCGCCGAGAAAGGTCACCGCGACCATCAGCGAGGCATAACCGGGCATGTCGACACCATGGATCAGTGTGCGCACCACAATGAACATGGCAAAGGCAAACGACACCAGAGACACCATCGCTCCCAGGTACGTCCAGATCCGCAAGGGTTCGGTGCTGAAACTGGTGATGCCTTCGAGCGCGAAATTCCACAGCCGCCAGCCATTGAACTTGCTGTGCCCTGCCGCTCGCTCCGGGCGCTCGTATTCGACCTGGGTGGTACGAAACCCGACCCAGGCAAACAGACCTTTCATGAACCGCCGCGATTCCGGCAGCGTCAGCAGAGCGTCGACCACGCAACGATCCATCAACCGAAAATCGCCGACGTTTTCCGGCAATGTCTGTTCGGCAATCTTGTTGTGCAGGCGATAGAACCAACTGGCGGACGTCTGTTTGGCCCAGGAGTCATTGCGGCGGCTGATGCGGTGACCAAGCACCACTTCGTAACCTTCACGCCAACGCTCGATCATCTGCAGAATGACTTCGGGCGGGTCCTGCAGATCGACATCGATCGGCACCACGATCTGCCCCGTGGCAATCTGCAAGCCAGCGGAAAGTGCTGCCTCCTTGCCGAAGTTGCGGCTCAGATCGACGATACGTATCGTCGAATCGCTCTGCTGACAGCGCAGCAGGCGCTCCAGCGTCGTATCGGTGCTGCCGTCGTTGACGAACACCAGTTCAAGGCTGATCTGCGCCTCACGCTCGAACACCTGACGAATGCGCAGGAGAAAGCCGTCGAGGCTGTCCTCTTCATTGAATACGGGAACCACCAGCGACAACGTCACCGGCCCCGCGTGTTGCGTTCCATGCGAGTGGGTCAATGGACTGCTCTTTCTTATAGTGTTTGTCGGTCGCCGAACGAAATTCGACGCCATGAGCCGCACCGTATTAAGCAGCACCACTGAAGGTCATGCAAGGGTGAAAAAAGGACGTACTCGCCAATCAGAAGGCCGATCCCGACGCTCTGCCCCGCGTGTCGCAGAAACATTAGCCAACGATTGGAAACACATCCCCGATAGCCAAATGACAAGGCTCCGCTAGGCTTGCGACCATGCGCCAAACAGGTTGTCGCAATATCCCATCGCATGGAGCGAACTGAATGTATTTCGAGATTTACAGGCAATCCAAGGGCACCCCGAGCACCGGCAAGGGCCAATGGCGCTGGCGCCTGCGGGCGGGAAACCATGAGACGGTTGCCAGTGGGGAGTCGTATGTGAACAAGGCGGATTGTCTGCACGTGATCGAGTTGATCAAGGGTGTGCAGGGGGATACGCCGGTCAAGGAGATTTGAGGGCTGGCTGACACCCCTGCAGAAACGAAAAAGCCCCGCGGAATTTCATCCACGGGGCTTTTCCGAGACTGACGCGAACACCCGTCTTCAGAATTTCTCGGGGATGTGCCGGAAGGGATAATCCGATTCCTTGTAGCCCCCTGGCTTCTGCCGCTTGGGCAACTCAACCTTCTCGCGCGAAACACTCTTGTACGGAATGCGGCTGAGGAGATCGGAGATGATGTTCAGGCGCGCTCGTCGCTTGTCGTTCGAATCGGCCACCAGCCAAGGTGCATATTCGGTATCGGTCGCCTTGATCATGTCGTCACGCGCCCGCGAATAGTCATACCAGCGGCTGTACGACTTGAGATCCATGGGCGACAGTTTCCAGATCTTTCGACCGTCCTTGATGCGCTCTTCCAGCCGGCGCGTCTGTTCTTCCTGACTGACGTTCAACCAGTACTTGAGCAGAATCACCCCGGAATCGACGATGGCATGCTCCACCAGGGGCACCGTCTTGAGAAACTTTTCGACCTGATTTTCGGTGCAAAACCCCATCACCCGCTCGACACCGGCGCGGTTGTACCAACTGCGATCGAAGATCACCACCTCACCGGCCGCCGGCAGATAAGGCAGGTAGCGCTGCAGATACATCTGGCTCTTCTCACGCTCGCTCGGGGCCGGTAATGCTATGACCCGAAAGACCCGCGGGCTGACCCGATCGGTAAGCGCCTTGATCGTCCCGCCCTTGCCCGCACCATCACGCCCTTCGAAAATCACGCAAACCTTGATGCCCTCGGCCCTCACCCATTCCTGCAGTTTGACGAGTTCAACGTGCAGTCGACGCAACTCCGCCAGATAGTCTTTGCTCGACAATTTCGGGCGATCCGCGGGGGTGTCTTTGGGCGAGTCTTTCTTCTTTCCCTTTGCCATGACCGAACCTCATGCATTGAAGGGGGTGACCGCCAGATGGCTGGCGGCCCATGAGCTGGAATGCAGGAGTTTAGTCAGTATTTTCAAAGCGTGAGCCGGGTCTCAAATCGTGTTACTGCGACGTTCGACGTAACCGTTGTAGTTCATCTCATTCATCGAGTTGCACCTTTTTGCTTGAAGGTTTGAGCATCATGCCGACAAGAATAATCAGGTGACTCAAAACGGGCTTGTAGGCAGAATCCGCGAGTTGCGTGTGAATGGGCAGTAGCTGGGGGTATAAGCCGGTGACCGCCTTATTGGCCTCCTCCGACGGGATATTCTCAAGACGTCGCTGCATATCAGCGGCCGGGCTTGGAAACCCGACGAGTCACGCAACAGCGTCCCTGACAAATACTGGCGTCTTCTTACGCCCGAAAATTTGCTCTATGGCGGCTGTGCGTGGGACGCCCTCGGGCGTGCCGGTCTCCTTGACTCCCGGTTTCCAACCTGCGTACAGCTGCCACCCATTCGCTTGGAAACGAAAGTGGCAGCTCCTCACAGTCAAGGAGTTACACATGCATGATGCACCTGAAGAAAAAACCGCCGGAGCCACTCCCTTCCTCTACTGCTCCGAAAATCCGCTATTTCATGTCTGCGCCGGAGTGCCTGTCAGCCAGGCGCTGGCTCAGGCTTCTGACCTACTGGCCCTCGCCAAGGCACTGGCAGAAGATGCGGGGTTCATTAGAGAAACGGATCGATATGCTTGGGCTGCGCATTTTTTGACGGAGATGGGTAAGGCGGTTGTTGATGATGTGGTGAGGGCGGTTTCACGAAAACCAAATAACACGCTGAGCAAAGCCTAATAGATATTCTGTTTGCTGACGCTCAACCGCTCTTTCCCCACAAAAAGCCCCGCAGTTTAAGCTACGGGGCTTGTCAAGCTATGACGGGGAAATAGACCTTCTAACCCTAAGCAAACGGACAAGATGTAATCGATCACCTTCCGCTCGCTCAACATGAATGAATCGCACTGATCCAAATGTTACCGACAAGAACTAACTATTAAGCTAAGCCTTAGCTCCGAGTCCCTTTACAAGCCGGATACTTGGAGCACCCCCAGAACTGACGCCCTGCGTTTTTCCCTTTTCGTGCTGTACGACGCACCATGGAAGCACCGCAGCTCGGGCAGGAGTTCGTTGCAGACGACCGCGTGTTATTCGACACCAACGAACGAGGGGTCACCGGCATTGGATTAACTTTGCTCGGCTGTATCTGCGCTCTCTTGGGAATATCAAAAGAGATAGCAGCCGGTGCAGGTACGCTAATCCCCAGCGCAGCACAATCGTTCTCTGCGATAGCACGTTCTTGGAGTGCTTGCACAAGCGCTTGGTCTTGTGCGTTTTTAGCAGAAATGCAGCGAGGTATAGCAGCTTGCAAAGCAGCTAACCCCGACTGAATTTTTCTTTGGAGTTCGATCTGTTTGGTTGCGAACGCTGCCCGAGTGGACTGCTCTGCTTGTAAATCGGACGGATCAGGTGTGGCGTTGTAACGGAATTTACCCTCATGCCCCTTACGCCAAGCCAACATTTTCGCTGTCAACGCCTCTCCGAAACCAGGTACCGCTCGAACTGCTGAAGCAGTGATATCTGCGGCAGTCTCAATACCAAAAGACGCGAGAGTGGCAGTCTTCCCCGGCCCAATGCCAGATATCGATGCTCGTCTTATCAAAAAACGATCCAAGAAAACTGCGCGCTGGCGCTCCTCGCGTGTCAACTTCAATTGATTGAGCGCTTGAGCAAGCCCGTCCTCAATCTGCCGATATCGAATGACGTCATCTTCCAAATCGGCACGCAAGACATATATTTCCCGCAGACCAATTCGTTGAAGATAGGCTTGAGATGCCAAGCGCACCTTACTGTCCGCATCTTGATAGGCCTTGCGAAATGGCGTTGCATCAATCTTATTGGCAGCAAAGGCCCGCACCAAGCCGAAAAGCCCAAGCCCGCACCACAGCAGAAAAGCCTTTGGGGCGAGAACAGCACCAATAACTGAGATTAGCAAGGCGACACCACCCAAAATCGCGGGATCATGCCGCTTACCCTTTGCTTGTGTCACTGCTACGCTGGGGGCAGCAATTTTGCCACTCCAAACCGGTATTACCTCATCTGGTACGGGGGCGCGCAATGCTCGAATAGCCGCCCACACGCGCTCCAAATCAAAGGGCCCTGCCATCGGAACAGTGCCGACAACCAAGCCTTGGGGAAACATCTCGACTCCAGACTGACTCGCCAGCCGACACCACAGACAAGAAGTTGCAGAGCCAGGAAAATAGTGGGTCGGCACATCGGCGCAGCGGCGCAATCCCGATTCGAGTCCCTGAAGCAAACTGACCCACGTGGATGGAATCGGGCGTGATGAGGGGGTAAGGCCGAACGCAGCCTCCAATGCCTTCGCTATCGATTCAGGATAATCCGCGAGCAAAATGGAGCCGGGCGGCGGTGTAGTACGTGTCTCGTTACGTCGAATCACGGAAAAGGCAAAGCGATTCTGTGCGATCGATTGGCCCAGAGAGAGATCCGGACCGTTATAACGACCTGCATAGGGGTGCTTGCCCATCGCAAGCAATTGGAAAATAGCAACCGCAAGCCCAAAATTGTCGTGCGCCTGAGTGCGGGTGACCTTCGCAAGACTCCCCCCATGAAGCTCAGGTGGTGTGAAGTCTTCGGTACCGACAACGCAAGGGTAGGAGCGGCCCTTCAAACTGAACTGAAAACTGTCGGCATCAATCAATGCAACCGTCGCATCCTGCCCCACCAACACCCCGGAGTGATTGAGATCACCGATGATGCACCCAGCTTGATGTACTGTGGCGACAGCACGCGCGACATTCTGGGCGACGCGTACTAGGAATCGGTAATCCGCCTTGGGAAAATGCAACTTGCGGGATTTCGGACTGTATAACTCATGCAGCGCGCGGTACCCCGCTACCAGCCGCATGGTAAAGCCTAGAAAATTTCCAGAGGCATCAGTCACTACTTCGGATGGAAAAGCGACTAGGGTGGTTGCACCAGCTAACCGCCCGTCAATCATTGCTTGGACTTTGCTCTCGCGGGAGTCTCGCAGCTCCGATTTGTAGATCTTGACTGCACAATCACCTCGGCCCACCAAGGCGAATACATCGCCTTCGCCACCTTTGCCCAGTTGCTTGTCGAGTCGCTCGGTTTTACCGCCGATCTTGACCGACTGCAAACTCATTGGCATGACACCAGGATGAGTGTCTTGTCATCGTCCGTGCGCTCACACAACGCAGGACTGTGCAAATAACGCGCGAGTGCATCTGATAACTCAGCAAGACGCCCGCCCGTCTGTGCCTGGTCCACTGGTTTGATCATCGGATCGAAGAAGCGAGCAAAAGGTTTTTGTGTTGCCTGCTCCAACGCAACTGACTCAAGCCCATCTGAAAAAAGAGCGAACGCGTCGTACTCCCGATCAAAGCGATATGTATGCAGACGGACTTCAGGATCATCCGTAACGAAATAGGTCGTCGAAGCGAACTCTCCGTTATCCGGCCAGCAAATGGCCTCCCATACACCAGCCTTGCGAGCCACGAGTGAACTATCTCCGATCTGTAAGGCCAAGGTTTGATCTTTGAATACCACCAGCATGACCAAAGTGGCGGCAAACTGTCGTCGAGTTACACCTCGCTTCTCCGCAACCACAGAAAGATGATCGCGGAGTTGATCAATCCAGCAAATGATCGTTTCGTCGCCTGGCAAAACTTCATGTTGCTTTAACCAATTGCGAAGATTGACCATCAGGTTGCGGCAGACTAAGGCAGCGCCCTGACCACCATAACTAGCACTTCCCGCACCATCGGAAACGATCGCACACATTGCATTTGAATGAACGCGCATGACGCTAAATGCATCCTGCCTCCGCGTACCCAATCGTAGATGCGACGTGCCAATGCAGGACGCCGCTGCCCATCGCCAATGCAACCTACTCTGCAACTGCCCACCCCGTCGGCCCCGTCGGATTGGCGAGAGGAACCACATCCCCAGGGTTCGACTGTGATACGGCGCTCAAAGAGCTCGACAGCCAAGCAAAAAGCTCTCGAAACGCCAGACCTTTCAACTTCAAAGGTTGACGTGTTCCCAACCGAGTTAGGGTCGACATCTCGGCCCCCTCAACACCGACGGAATAGAACATGAATTCCTTTCGTTCTTCGCCCTCGTGAACACGCCGGCGCGCTTCCTGCCACTCATCCGTTGGGGCACCGTCTGTAATCAGAAAAACCCAGGGCCGGTAATATTTGACTCCATTGGCTCGGTAACGCTCTTTGCGTTCACGCAGCAGATCCAACGCACGTTCGACCGCCTCGCCCATTGGGGTGACACCGCTGGCCTCCAACACCTCAGGAAAATAACCATCGACGGTCGTGAATTCGGTTTGAATGTTGACAGGTCCAAAAGTCACCACAGCCAACTCAACCCGCTTTGCCGCCATAGCATCGGCATAAAGCTCTTCTTTGAAGAACTGCAGTGCATCATTCAATTGTCGAATCGGAGCGCCATTCATGGACGATGACGTGTCCAACAGTAGTATGCAGGGGCATCGTTGCTCCGGATTCTCTGCAAACTCGGCGTCTGCAAAAGGTTGCTGCTCAAAATCAGTCATCTTGTCCCCTTTCAGTCCCTGACGAAGCTGCCATACGTGATAGCACGATAACATTGCATATCATAGAGCGCACAAAATGATCGGTACAGCCTTTAGAAACCAC
Source organism: Pseudomonas sp. GW822-FHT03F04 (assembly GCF_058801405.1). NCBI lineage: Bacteria > Pseudomonadati > Pseudomonadota > Gammaproteobacteria > Pseudomonadales > Pseudomonadaceae > Pseudomonas > Pseudomonas sp. GW822-FHT03F04. The sequence continues at coordinate 323,194 of NZ_JBXANF010000004.1, read as the reverse complement.
ACTTCTCGACGCTCAAGCACTATGTGCGCCCTTCTATTCAGCAAGCCATGACAAACTTCTCGGTGCTCTCAACTCCGCGGCAACTCAGTTAAAACCAACGCTAGGCCCCGATGTGGGACGCAGCAGCGGGGACAAATTATTTTCTCTACGCAGGAAAACGATTCGCGCGGATCTAGTAGCAAAACATACTTTCCCAGCACATACGAAAAAGCCCCGTAGCTTCTCAGCTACGGGGCTTTTTCTATGTATGGCGGAGAGATAGGGATTCGAACCCTAGGTACCGGTGAAGGTACAACGGATTTCGAATCCGTCCCATTCGGCCACTCTGGCATCTCTCCAACGGCGCGCATCATAACAACACTTTTACCGAAAGCAAACCCTCTTTCGAAAATTTCTTCGTGCTATCAGATGCTTGCGTCGATTAAAGCGGTACGCCCAGACGGTTGGCGACTTCTTCGTAGGCTTCGATGACGTCACCGAGGCCCTGACGGAAGCGGTCCTTGTCCATCTTCTTCTTGGTGTCCTTGTCCCACAGACGGCAGCCGTCCGGGCTGAACTCGTCGCCCAGGACGATGGAGCCGTCGCTGAACACGCCGAATTCAAGCTTGAAGTCCACCAGCAGCAGGCCGGCGTCGTCGAACAGTTTGCTCAGGACTTCGTTGACCTTGAGCGACAGTTCTTTCATGCGCGCCAGTTGCTCGGCGGTGCCCCAGCCGAATGCCACGACGTGGGATTCGTTGATGAACGGGTCGCCCTTGGCGTCGTCCTTCAGGAACAGTTCGAAGGTGTAAGGGTTGAGCTTCAGGCCTTCTTCAACGCCCAGACGCTTGACCAGGCTGCCGGCGGCGTAGTTACGCACGACGCACTCGACCGGGATCATGTCCAGCTTCTTCACCAGAACTTCGTTGTCGGCCAGCAGTTTGTCGAACTGGGTCGGAATGCCGGCCGCTTCGAGTTTCTGCATGATGAAGGCGTTGAACTTGTTGTTCACCATGCCTTTGCGGTCGAGCTGCTCGATGCGCTTGCCGTCGAACGCCGAAGTGTCGTTGCGAAACAGCAGGATCAAGCGGTCAGCGTCGTCGGTCTTGTAAACCGATTTGGCTTTGCCGCGGTAGAGTTCTTCACGTTTTTCCATGATGGGCTCCGCTTGCTAAGTAGATGGGCTAGGCGATGTGGCGCCAGTCGAGCCCTGAATCTTGATCGGCCAGTTGCAGCCAGTCCGGGTCGCACCCGAGGGTGTCGACAAAACATTGCCGGGCCAGCTGCGGCAGGTTGTTCTTGCTGCTCAGATGGGCCAGGACCAGATGTTGCAGGCCTTGCCAGCCCAACTCGGCCACCAGGAATGCCGCCTGATGGTTGTTCAAATGTCCCAGCTCGCCGCCCACCCGTTGCTTGAGAAAGTACGGGTAATGACCACGGGCCAGCATGTCGCGACAATGATTGGACTCGATCATCAACGCATCGAGGTCCCGATAACCGTCCAGCACCCGCTCACAGTATGAACCCAGGTCGGTCAACAGGCCGAAGCGCCGCTCACCGTCGCTGAACACATATTGGGTCGGTTCCTGCGCATCATGGGCCACGGCAATGACCCCGATGTCCAGAGCACCGATCTGCAGCTGCTCGCCGCCGGCCACGAAGCCTGCGGGTTCAATCGGTTTGCGCATCCCGCGCAGGGTGCCGCGACTGAGGTAGACCGGTAGATTGTAGCGCCGAGACAGCAAACCCACGCCATGCACATGGTCGGCATGTTCGTGGGTTACGAGTATCGCGCTCAGTTGCGCCGGGTTCACACCCAGGCGCAACAGGCGTTTTTCGGTTTCCCGCAGGGAAAAACCACAATCCACCAGCACATACGTATCAGCACTGGCGATCAGCGTGCCGTTCCCTTGGCTACCGCTGCCGAGAACGGCAAAACGCATTGGATCAGCCCAGGTTGTCCTGAATCACGCTCAACACTTTGCGGGCCACATCGGCCGGGGCAACGGTGTTGATGTTTTTCTCGACGGTGACCTGAACGTTGTCGCCAACCTTGCTCAGGCGAACCTGATAACGCTCGGCACGGGCTTCAACTTCTTCCTTGGTCGGCGCACTGCCGAACAGGCTGCTGAAGAAACCAGGCTTCTCGTCTTTCTTCTCGGCTTTTTCGGCCAGGTTGATGTAGTACAGGCCCAGGCTGCGGTTGATGTCTTCAACGCGCCACTGACCTTGCTCCAGCGCACGACCGACGCTCGACCAGGCACGATCCAGATCCGAACCGACGTTCAATACCGGGTTGCCGCTGCCGTCTTCGCTGAGGCTGACACGGCTCGGGGTATCGAAATCACGCGATGCCAGCATCGACACCGAACCGCCCTTCTCGGAGGTACGGCTCATGCTCGCGAGCATGTCGTCGACCAAGGCAGCGTCCAGGCCAGTGTTGACCGAACGGTTGGTGAAATCGACATTGGCGGTGCTGCCGGCAGGACGCTCGGCGCTGACCACGTAGATTTCACTGGTATTGCGCTGCACGCCCGGCTCGATGCGTACCCGCACGCGGGTTTCGCTGTCGGCACCGACGCCGGCGGCGCTCAGACGCTTGGCCATGGCGGCGGACAGTTCGTCGGAATGCTGCCAGGTGGTGGTGAATTCGCCGGTTTGCGGACGCTGTTCATCCAGACGGAAACCGTTGTCCTGGAAGAACTGCACAGCCACTGGCCAGACTTCGGCCGGTGGATGCTGGCCCATGACCCAGCGCGAATCACCGCTCTTCTGCAGCGAGTAATCGCTGGCGTCGGCAATCGCCGACAGCGGTTGAGGACGCGGAACAACGTATTCGCCGGTGGCGGTGTCGTCGGCTACGTTACGCGGGATCGGCAGCAGCGGATCCAGGCGCTTGGAGGTGCTGACATCCGGTGGCAATTGCATCGGTGCAGTCTGTTTCGCTTCCAGGTAGTCGCTACCACGGTCACGGAAATAACCTTCCGGGCCCCAGATCCATCCGCAGCCACTGGTGCTGGAGATAATCAAGGCAAGTGCGGAAAGTCCGGCCATTCGCTTCATGCGTTGTACTTCCTCAATTAAACCAGGACGCTGCACTGGCGCAGGGCCGAGCGCAACGTTTCATGACAAGGAGCGCTCAGCCAGGTCAGCGGCAGGCGGATGCCTTCGTGCATCAGGCCCATTTCGACCAAAGCCCACTTCACCGGAATCGGGTTGGCTTCGATGAACAGGTCCTTGTGCAGCGGCATCAGTTTTTCGTTGATGGCCCGTGCGGTCTCGGCGTCGCCCTTGAGCGCGGCCTCGCACAGGTCGGCCATTTCGCGCGGGGCGACGTTGGCGGTGACGGAGATATTGCCTTTGCCACCCAGCAGGATCAGCTCGACTGCGGTCGGATCATCGCCGGACAACACGATGAAGTCCTTGCTCACGCCGTCGAGGATTGCCTTGGCACGCTTCAGGTCGCCAGTGGCTTCCTTGATACCGATGATGTTCGGCACGGTGGACAGACGGATCACAGTCTCGGCCTGCATGTCGCAGGAAGTGCGGCCAGGCACGTTGTAGAGGATCTGCGGGATGTCGACCGCTTCGGCGATGTGCTTGAAGTGCTGGTACAGGCCTTCCTGGGTCGGCTTGTTGTAGTACGGGACTACCAGCAGGCAGGCATCGGCGCCGGCCGCCTTGGCGTTGCGGGTCAGCTCGACGGCTTCACGGGTCGAATTGGCGCCGGTACCGGCGATGACCGGAATACGACCAGCCACCTGTTTGACCACGGCTTTGATGACGGCAATGTGTTCTTCTACATCAAGGGTTGCCGACTCGCCGGTTGTACCGACCGCGACAATGGCATGGGTGCCGTTCTTGAGATGGAAGTCCACGAGTTTGCTGAGGCTGTCCCAGTCAAGACGCCCTTGTGCATCCATGGGTGTGACCAGTGCCACCATACTGCCCGCAATCATGAAACCGCTCCTGCCGGAAAAAGAGAGCGGTAATGGTACTGGCGCCAAGATGCTTGCACAAGCGAAGTACTGCGCCGCCATTCCCCTTGGCGCCGCTTTTCGCTACCCTTCAGACTTTGATCGGTACTGATCAGCTTGTACGCCGGGTTCCAGCCCCCCGTTTCGGCCTCCCAGGCCCCGTTCCAGTGTCGCCGCCTTACGCTTCCTTATTATTGGAGCCGTGGCGATAGGCGAATCGGGTCTTGCGGACAGGTATGTCCCGGCACTCAACGCCCTCACCCTACCGACCGCTCATCGCTTTAGGAATGCTGCATGTCCACCCCCACAGTTCGCGAACAATTCCTTGTCGTCAGTGCCCTCGGCGCCAATCCCATGGAGCTGACCAACGTCCTGTGCCGCGCCAGCCATGAAAACCGCTGCGCGGTCGTCACCTCCCGCCTGACTCGTCATGGCGAGTGCAGCGCGCTGATCCTCGAGATCTCCGGCAGCTGGGACGCCCTGGCGCGTCTGGAAGGCAGCCTGCCGGGCCTGGCCAAGAAGCATGCTTTCACCGTAAATGTCGTGCGCAGTGCCGCCCTGGAAAACCGTCCTCAGGCCCTGCCGTACGTGGCTTACGTGTCCTCGGCCTATCGCCCGGACATCATCAACGAGCTGTGCCAGTTCTTCATGGATCACAACGTCGAGCTGGAAAACCTGACCTGCGATACCTATCAGGCTCCGCAGACCGGCGGCACCATGCTCAACGCCACGTTTACCGTGACCCTGCCGGCCGGCACTCAGATCAGTTGGCTGCGCGACCAGTTCCTGGACTTCGCCGATGCCATGAACCTGGACGCACTGATCGAACCGTGGCGCCCACAGAACCCAATGTAAGGAAGCTTTCATGGCCGTAGCTATCGATCAACCGGTTGCCGATTTCGAAGCGCCCGCCACCAGCGGGCAGACCGTCAGCCTTTCGGCCCTCAAGGGCAAGCAAGTGGTGATCTACTTCTATCCGAAGGACAGCACCCCGGGCTGCACCACCGAAGGTCAGGGCTTTCGTGATCAGTACGCGGCGTTCAAGGCTGCCAACACGGAAATCTTCGGCATCTCCCGCGACAGCCTGAAGTCCCACGAGAACTTCAAGTGCAAGCAGGAGTTTCCGTTCGAGCTGATCAGCGACAAGGACGAAGCCGTCTGCCAACTGTTCGACGTGATCAAGCTGAAAAAACTCTACGGCAAGGAATACCTGGGCGTGGATCGCAGCACATTCCTCATCGACAAGAATGGCGTACTGCGCCAGGAATGGCGCGGCGTGAAGGTGCCGGGCCACGTTGACGCAGTGCTGGCCGCGGCTCAGGCACTGAACAAGGCCTGATCCTTTCGGCGCTCTGGCGGGCGCCGAATCGCTTTCAAAGCAGTGGCGCCACCACCGGCTCCTTGCGCGGCCACGCATCAAGCACAGCCTTGAACAGCGTCGCCAGCGGAATCGCGAAGAACACGCCCCAGAAGCCCCACAACCCGCCGAACAACAGCACCGCGCAGATGATCGCCACCGGGTGCAGATTGACCGCTTCGGAAAACAGCAACGGCACCAGCACGTTGCCGTCCAGCGTCTGGATGATCCCGTAGACCGCCATCAGATAGATGAATTGATCGCTCCAGCCCCACTGGAACAGTGCAATCAGCATCACCGGTACAGTCACCACCACCGCCCCGACATACGGCACCACCACCGACACGCCCACCAGCAACGCCAGCAGCGCCGCGTAGTTCAGCCCGAGGGCGACGAAGGCGATGTAGGTCACCCCGCCACAGATCACGATCTCGATGACCTTGCCACGAATGTAGTTGGCGATCTGCCGGTTCATTTCCTCGGCAACCCGGGTGATCAGCGCCCGCTCACGCGGCAAATAGCCGCGCACCCACTCGCCGATCATCACCCGATCCTTGAGGAAGAAGAACACCAGGATCGGCACCAGGACCAGGTAAATCATGATGTTCACCAGCAGCGGCAGGCTCGACAACGAGAACGTCAGCGCCCACTGGCCGAATTTGCCGATCTCGCCGCGCGCGGCTTCGATGGCTTGCAGCACCTGCTCGTCGGACACCAGATGCGGATAGCGCTCCGGCAGCAGCAACAGCAGCGATTGCCACTTGGCGAGCATGCCGGGCAACTCATTGAACAGTGTGATCAATTGATGCCAGAGCAGCGGCAGTACGACGACGATGAACAGCATCAGCACGCCCATGAACAGCGCAAACACCAGCCCCACCGCTGCGCCACCGGGCATGCGCAGACGCTCCAGGGTAACCACCAGCCCCTGCATCAGGTACGCCAGCACCATCCCCGCCAGCACGGGCGCGAGCATTCCACCAAGGGTAAGCACGGCGGTGAAGGCGAGAAACAACAGCACCGCCAGCACCACGGCTTCCTCATCGGAAAAGTAGCGCTGAATCCAGTCGCGTAACACTTTGAACATCAATAATCCTTAGGTCTTTTACGCTGTCGGTTTCAGGCTTTTTTCAACCAGTAACGGTAGACGCCCGCCTCGTCTTCTTCACGCAGCAGCGTATGACCGGCCAACCGGGCAAAGGTGCGGAAGTCGCGTTGCGAGCCGGCGTCAGTGGCGATCACCTTGAGTACCGCGCCGCTGGGCAGCTTGTTCAATTCCATCTTGGCCTTGAGCAACGGCAACGGGCAATTCAGGCCGCTGGCGTCCAGTTCACAGTCATGGGCTACAGCGTCGGTCATGCGTTACTCCGGTTCAGAGGGTCAGGCTGCCTAGAATATCTGGTCGCAAGCCCGGTGTCCGGCTACAGTAAGGTCTTTGTCGACTAAGGCTTTGTGCATGACATTTTTGCGCCCTACCCTGCTGACGCTCGCTTGCCTGCTCGCCTCACCGGGCTTTGCCGACGACCTGCCGTCACTCGGTGACGCCAGTTCTGCCATCGTCTCGCCACAACAGGAATACCAACTGGGCCGCGCGTGGTTGGCGCTGCTGCGCAGCCAGGTTTCACAGCTCAACGATCCACAGCTCAAGGACTACGTCGAGTCCAGCGTCTATAAACTGGTGGAAACCAGCCAGGTCAACGACCGACGCCTGGAATTCATCCTGATCAACAGCCCGCAACTCAACGCCTTCGCGGCACCGGGCGGGATTGTCGGGGTCAACGGCGGTCTGTTCCTCAATGCCCAGACCGAAGGTGAATATGCCTCGGTACTGGCTCACGAACTGGCTCACTTGTCCCAACGTCACTTCGCCCGAGGCGTCGAGGCGTCCCAGCGGATGCAGGTGCCGATGATGGCCGCGTTGCTGGCCGGGATCGTCATTGCGGCCGCCGGTGGTGGCGAGGCCGGGATCGCGACCATCGCCGGCACCCAGGCGGCGGCGATCCAGTCGCAACGGACCTTCTCGCGCCAGAACGAACAGGAAGCCGACCGCATCGGCATCCTTAACCTGGAGAAAGCCGGCTACGACCCGCGCTCCATGCCGACCATGTTCGAACGCCTGATGCGCCAGTACCGCTACGACGCCAAGCCGCCGGAATTCCTGCTGACTCACCCGGTGACCGAATCGCGGATCGCCGACACCCGCAACCGTGCCGAGCAAGCCAAACCCGGCGGCATTGAAGACAGCATGCGCTATCAACTGATACGCGCGCGGGTGCAACTGATCTACGAGGAAACCCCGGGGTTGGGCGCGAAGCGTTTCCGTGCACAGCTGGATGAAAACCCGAAAAACGACGTGGCTCGTTATGGTCTGGCGATTGCCCAGATCAAGGGTGGCCAGTTGAATGAGGCGCGGGAGAATCTCAAGCAACTGCTGGAGAGATCGCCAAACGAGATCATTTTCAATCTCGCGCAGGTCGATCTGGATATCACCAACAATCGCCTGGCGGAGGCGCAGTCGCGGGTCGACCGCATGCTGACGCAGTATCCGGGCAACTACCCGTTGAATCAGGTGCGAGTCGATCTGTTACTGAAACAGAACCGCACCGCCGATGCGGAAAAAGCCCTCGAAGGTCTGCTCAAATCACGCCCGGACGATCCGGACGTCTGGTATCAGGTGGCTGAAACGCGCGGTCTGTCAGGCAATATCATCGGCCTGCATCAAGCTCGCGCCGAGTACTTCGCGCTGGTTGGCGACTATCGCCAGGCCATCCAGCAACTGGACTTCGCCAAACGCAAGGCTGGCAGCAACTTCCCGCTTTCGTCGCGTATCGATGCGCGTCAGCGCGAGCTGATGGAGCAGGAACGCATGATCAAGGACATGATGGGATAAGCCTGATCCAGGAAAAACGCCGGACACAAAAAAACCGCCTCTTTCGAGGCGGTTTTCTTTTACTCAACCGCTATTGAATCATTCAGCCAGCTTGAACGTGATGAAGCTGGCACGACCCTGACGCAGAACCCGCATCGACACGGAGCGATTCTTCGGCAGTGCCTTGGCGATCTCGGAGAACTCCTTGGCCGAACCAATGGCCTGGTTGTTCAGGTGAGTGATGATATCGCCTGGCTGCAGGCCGATCAGGGCGGCAGGACCGTCCTGCACCTCCTTGATCACCACACCACCCTTGAGGTCGTAGGTTTTCTTCTGCTCGGCAGACAGTTCAGCGACCGAAACACCCAGACGATTGCTGTTAGTCTCGACACCGGACTTCGGCAGGGCATCCAGCTCCTTGTCTTCGTCAGGAATCGCGCCGACGGTCAGCTCGACATTCTTGCGCTTGCCTTCACGAATCACTTCCAGATTGGCCTTGGCACCAGCCTTCAGTGCGCCGACCAGATGAGGAAGGTCAGCGGACATGACGATCGGCTGACCGTTCATGCTCAGGATCACGTCGCCCACTTGAAGGCCGCCCTTGGCTGCCGGACCGTCATCCTGGATCTGCGCCACCAGCGCACCGGCCGGTTTTTCCAGACCGAACGACTCGGCCAGATCCTTGTTCACTTCCTGAATGACCACACCCAGCCAGCCACGGCTGACCTTGCCACCGCTTTTCAGCTGGTTGGATACGTCCATGGCAACGTCGATCGGAATGGCGAACGAAACGCCCATGAAGCCACCGGAACGGGTGTAGATCTGCGAGTTGATCCCCACCACTTCACCGTTCAGGTTGAACAGCGGACCACCGGAGTTGCCCGGGTTGATCGGCACGTCGGTCTGAATGAACGGCACATAGTTTTCGTTTGGCAGGCTGCGGCCAACGGCGCTGACGATGCCTTGGGTCACCGTGTGATCGAAGCCGAACGGCGAGCCGATCGCCACGACCCACTGGCCTGCTTTCAGATCCTGGGATTTGCCGAGTTTGAGTACTGGCAGATCCTTGCCTTCGATTTTCAGCAGGGCCACGTCGGAGCGTGGGTCGGTGCCGATCAGCTTGGCTTTCATTTCACTGCGATCAGCCAGACGAACGAGGATTTCGTCAGCGTCGGCAATCACGTGGTTGTTGGTCAGGATGTAGCCATCCGGCGAGATGATGAAGCCCGAACCCAACGATTGCGCCTCACGCTGGCGATCACCACGCGGAGAACGTTGTTGTGGCGGCATCCCGCGCTCGAAGAACTCGCGCAGCATCGGCGGCAAGCCTTCCAGGTCCGGCATCTGCTGGTTCACTTTGCGATCCGGCAGCTTTTGCGTGGTACTGATGTTCACCACCGCAGGCGAGGCCTGTTCGACCAACTGGGTGAAATCCGGCAGGTTGGCCGGGCTGGCCGCTTCAGCCGCCTGGGCTGCAGGAACAGCCTGACCGAGCACCAGCACGGTGGCGACGATGGAGAGATAAGACTTCAAGCTTGGTATCGACATACAGCTCCCGTTACGACGAGCAGGGTTAAGCGATATGGAGCAAGGAACACCGGGAACTACAGGCCGGCATTTTTGTTCCGGGAACAACAAAACAAGGCCAGAGCCGTGAGGCCCTGACCTATAAAAAATTTTCGGATTATTTGCAAATGAAAATGCTCAGCAAACATTTCACGTCTCGAAAACGAGGTGGAAACAGCTGGAATCAGCTCACTGCTTGCTGGTTGCAGCGCCATCATTGCGTATCGACAAGGCAATCCGCTCAGCGGTGCCGATTGGAATCTCGCCGACAACCGTCACCATCACTTCACCTTGAGGCGTGGTCAAGCGACGGGATACGGCAACGGTAGGGCCCAACTGAGTCCGGGTATCGGTGACGGTTGCACCGTTCAGCGGCTCGAGGAATACAGAGAAACGCGCCAGACCATCGTCATACAGCAGGCTGTTGACCTGCGTCTTGGTCTCGGGATCCTTGTGCGAAGAACTGCTGGTGAGTTCAAAGCCAGGAGGCAGCCAGTCAGAGCGCCAGACTTGAGCGGTCTTGACGGCAGAAGCCTTGTCGCCTTCAAGGTTCACAGGCTTGCAATCGGAATCGGCTTGAAGATCCTTGTCGGACGGAACTTCAGAAGTCTCCAGTCGAGTGAACTGGAACCTTTCAAGCAACTGCCCGTTGTCGTTGAGCAGCAACGACTTGAGCGGCAACCCCGTTTCCTTGTCCAGATGCAGCTCGAATCCATAGCGATGCTGATCGCGCGGCGTCAGCGACACGATCACCGCCTCACGCCCAGCCACACGCGACTTGCCGATGACGGCAAGGTCATACCAATTTTTCAGCTTTTGAGGATCAAGAGGACGAGCGGCAGAGTTGGGAGAGTCCCCCAGTCCCGCAATCAGGGTGCCGCTGACGCATTGAGTATGCCCATCAACGCGCACGACTTCCTGAGCCGAGCCGTCGAGCTGAAGCAAACGCTCGCGGACCTGACCATTCTGGACACGATGCCAGATGTTATGGGTAGAGAAACTACCGTTACGCTCGTAAACGAATGTGCCGTGAAAGCTTTGCTGCTGCTCGGCCTGGCCCAGACGGGTCAGCCAGTCCTGGGCCTCGTCGGCGTGGGCTGGAACGATGAACCAGCCACTGAGCAGAAGCGAAAGTAGAGGTATGGCGCGCATGATCCTCCTTAACGGTTTTCCAGGCTTGCTGCACGCGCGTAAGGCAATGCGCTTTCAGTACCTTTCAGCGCAGCTTGTTGAGCGTGTTGGCGCAGGTAACCTGGTAGACGCTGATCGTGCCAGCCTGGCTGGCCTTGCAGCACACCATTGGCCATAGGGCCGGTGGCTTCCGAACTCTCATTGTAGCCTGCCAATACAGCCGGGCCTTTGACTTGAGGAACGGCCAATGCAGGCTGATTGGATTGCTGCGCCAGTTCAACACCGGCAATTTCGTCGTGGTTATACAGACGAACACCCGCCAGAACGGCAACGGTCACCGAGGCTGCAACGGCCAGACGACCCAGGCTGCGCCATGGACCGCGGGACACTTTGGCTGGAGTGGCTTCGTCTTCCAGCGCAGCAGACACTGCCGCAGCGAGATCCAGGCGTGGAAGCAGCAGATCCTTGTGCATGGCTGCCCGAGCGATCTGATAACGAGCCCAGGTTTCACGGGTTTCAACATCGTCCAGTGCATTGAGCACCCGACGCAATTCCAGTTCGTCCGCTTCGTTATCCATCACTGCGGACAGCGATTCCTGCAGGGCTTCACGACTCATGGCGTTCCTCTCTTGGCTGTCGCCGCTGTCTTTAGTTTTCCTGCAACAACGGCTGCAGGGCTTTATCGATGGCCTCCCGGGCGCGGAAAATCCGGGAGCGCACGGTACCAACCGGACATTGCATGACGCTCGCGATGTCCTCGTAACTCAGACCGTCGAATTCGCGCAAAGTTAAAGCCGTGCGCAAATCCTCTGGCAGTTGCTGAATGGTTCGATGGACGGTGCCTTCGATCTCATCCCGCAGCAATGCGCGTTCAGGAGATTCGAGATCCTTCAGGCCGTGATCGCCGTCATAGAACTCTGCATCTTCAGAACTGACATCGCTATCCGGCGGCCGGCGGCCGCGTGAAACTAGATAGTTTTTCGCCGTGTTGATGGCGATGCGGTAAAGCCACGTATAAAACGCACTGTCTCCGCGGAAATTTCCTAGTGCCCGGTAAGCCTTGATAAAGGCTTCTTGAGCAACATCCTGGGCTTCATGGGTGTCGTGCACGAAACGCACGATCAACCCGAGAATTTTGTGTTGATACTTCAACACGAGCAGATCGAAAGCTCGCTTGTCACCGCGCTGAACGCGCTCGACCAGCTGCTGATCCTCTTCCTGGGTTAGCATGAACACTCCTCGATAAACTCGGAGGAAGCTTGCATGACTAAACGACCGGACTTGCAAACATAGACTCGGGCTTTTCGCAAAAGTTCTCCCCCTCCAAGCAAGTTTCCTGCGGGCTCTGATTTGGCACGCACGAAAAACGCAGCGCGGGATAAACCGGCTGCGCGAATAATCTTTTAATCGGCTCGCCGGCTAGAACCCAACCGCAGGTTCCGCATTGAAGCCGACACTGTCCCTTGTTTCGGGCAACTGTCTATTGATCTTGGGCCTCTGGCAAAAGTTCCAAATATTTATAGACGCGCCACGCCGACATTGGGCAACCGTGAGCGGAAAAAGCGTGTTTCATCTGCGATACAGTCGCTTTTTCCCAAAACCGGCGAAAAAAACATCCGACAAAGCGTCCGTATTTTTCCGTCACGGTAGTTTCACAATGCCATATCGGCCCGGCTATTGTGCCGCCCCACCCCTCTATATACTAGTGGGCTGTGTGGCTGTCTCGACTCGCCCATCCGCCTGTCTTGCGCCAACCCCGACCCGGGTCGCTTTGAGCGGAATCCTGAAATGAGCCAACAGTTTCAACACGATGTTCTGGTGATTGGCAGCGGCGCTGCCGGTTTGAGTCTCGCGCTGACCCTGCCCGGTCACTTGCGCATCGCCGTATTGAGCAAGGGCGATCTCGCCAACGGTTCGACCTATTGGGCCCAGGGTGGCGTCGCGGCCGTGCTGGATGACACCGACACTGTCGAATCCCACGTCGACGACACGCTCAATGCCGGTGGCGGCCTGTGCCATGAAGACGCGGTACGTTTCACTGTCGAGCACAGCAAAGAGGCGATCCAGTGGCTGATTGACCAGGGCGTGCCGTTCACCCGAGATGAGCAGTCCGGCACAGAAGATGGCGGCTTCGAGTTCCACCTCACCCGCGAAGGCGGCCACAGCCACCGCCGCATCATTCACGCCGCCGACGCCACTGGTGCTGCGATCTTCACAACCTTGCTGGCCCAAGCCAAACAACGCCCGAACATCGAGCTGCTGGAACAGCGCGTCGCCGTCGATCTGATCACCGAACGACGCCTGGGACTGGACGGCGACCGCTGCCTCGGCGCCTACGTGCTCAACCGCAAGACCGGCGAAGTCGACACCTACGGCGCCCGGTTCGTGATTCTGGCTTCTGGCGGCGCCGCCAAGGTCTACCTCTATACCAGCAACCCCGACGGCGCCTGTGGTGATGGCATCGCCATGGCCTGGCGTTCGGGCTGCCGGGTGGCGAACCTGGAGTTCAATCAGTTCCACCCCACTTGCCTGTATCACCCGCAGGCCAAGAGTTTCCTGATCACCGAAGCCCTGCGCGGCGAAGGCGCGCATTTGAAACTGCCGAACGGCGAGCGCTTCATGCAGCGTTTCGACCCGCGCGCCGAACTGGCGCCACGGGACATCGTCGCCCGGGCCATCGACCATGAGATGAAGCGTCTGGGCGTCGATTGCGTCTATCTCGACATCAGCCACAAACCCGAAGCGTTCATCAAGACGCACTTCCCGACGGTTTACGAGCGCTGCCTCGGATTCGGCATCGACATCACCAAGCAACCGATCCCGGTCGTCCCGGCGGCGCACTACACCTGCGGCGGCGTCATGGTGGACCAACAGGGTCGCACCGACGTGCCCGGGCTGTACGCCATCGGCGAAACCAGCTTCACCGGCCTGCACGGCGCCAACCGCATGGCCAGCAACTCGCTGCTGGAATGCTTCGTTTATGCCCGTTCCGCAGCCGCTGACATTCTCGAACAACTGTCCGACATCGCCATCCCTCGCGCCCTGCCCGCCTGGGATGCAAGCCAGGTGACCGATTCCGACGAAGACGTGATCATCGCGCACAACTGGGACGAGCTACGGCGCTTCATGTGGGACTACGTCGGCATCGTGCGTACCAACAAACGCCTGCAACGCGCACAACATCGCGTGCGTCTGTTGCTGGACGAAATCGACGAGTTCTACAGCAACTATAAAGTCAGTCGCGACCTGATCGAGCTGCGCAACCTGGCGCAAGTGGCGGAATTGATGATCCGCTCAGCCATGGAGCGCAAAGAGAGCCGAGGCCTGCATTACACCCTCGACTACCCGGATCTGCTGCCCGAAGCCCTCGACACTATTCTGGTGCCGCCCACCTACGCCGGCTGAACTTGAGGCGTACCCGCAGGCGTCGGTGCAAATCCGCCGCCTGCGAGTCCCGGGGCACGCAGATCGACCTGCCCCGCCACTCCCCACGCAATCGAAAGCGCAAAACCACGATCAATGGCAGCGCCAGGCTGTCCGGGCGCAACTGCACCGGCTGCCAGCCATCGGCCTGATTCCACAACTGCCAGCCATCGGCGTCACGACGCAATCCACAGAATGCATCGGGATGACTCAACAGAATCTGGCGGGGCAACACCCAGGCAGCGTGGCTCAGACAGGCTACCGCACCGAGCAGACTGACCCAGAAAGGCAGGACAAGCAGAAACAGAGCGCACAGGGCGAACGCCTGGGCCAGGAGATACGCCGCCAGCAATTGCCGTGAGGCCTGCCAGCAGCATTCGAACGTGTTACTTGGGCTGGACACGATCCAGAATCATGCGAACCATGCGTTGCAGCTCGGGGTCTTCAGACTCGCTGCGCTCCATGAACCAGCCGAACATGTCCTGATCCTCGCACTCGAGCAGGCGGACATACAGCGCGCGATCCACCTCGTTCAGATTCGCGTAGACCTCTTTCACGAACGGCACCAGCAGCACGTCAAGCTCAAGCATGCCGCGACGGCTGTGCCAAAAGAGGCGATTCAGTTCAACTTGTTCGACCATGGAGCCCTCCTCAAATAGGCGGCAAGTATACAGGCCCGACACGGGGCGAACAGTCGGCTTTGGTCGGGCACCACCGATCCTTTATGAACTACCCATTTCAACACCACCCCCTTATGATGTGCCCCAGTCTATTTACCCTGCGATGACCCATGGCCGATTCTGCTTTTTTCTGCACCCTGTCTCATGAAGGCGTTCTCGCGGTTCGCGGCGCGGATGCCGGCAAATTCCTGCAAGGCCAGCTGACCTGCAACATCAATTACTTGAGTGATACCCAGGCCAGCCTCGGTGCCCGCTGCACGCAGAAAGGCCGGATGCAGTCGAGCTTCCGCATCGTGCTTGAAGGCGACGGCGTGCTGCTGGCCATGGCCGGCGAGCTGCTGGAGCCGCAACTGGCGGATCTGAAAAAGTACGCGGTGTTCTCCAAATCGAAACTGACCGACGAAAGCGCCTCCTGGGTGCGCTTCGGCCTCGATCATGGCGATGCTGCCCTGAGCAGCCTGGGTCTGGAACTGCCGGCAGAAACCGACAGCGTGGCCCGCCACGAAGGCCTGATCGCCATTCGCGTCTCCCCGAACCGTGCCGAACTCTGGGTGCCGGCCGATCAGTCCGACAGCATCAAAGGCAAGCTGTCCGCACAACTGAGCGAAGCCGAACTCAATCAATGGCTGCTGGGCCAGATCCGCGCCGGTATCGGTCAAGTCATGCCGAGCACCCGCGAGCTGTTCATCCCGCAGATGCTCAACCTGCAAGCCGTCGGCGGCGTGAGCTTCAAGAAAGGCTGCTACACCGGCCAGGAAATCGTCGCGCGCATGCAATACCTGGGCAAGCTCAAGCGTCGCCTGTACCGCGTGCAACTGGACGCCAGCGAATTGCCGGAGCCGGGCACCCCGCTGTTCGCCCCGAGCCACGGCAGCTCCATCGGCGAAGTGGTGCTGGCCGCCCGCGCCGAGAAAAATATTGAACTGCTGGCGGTGTTGCAGGCCGAAGCTGCCGAAGCGGGCGATTTGCATCTGGGCACGGCCGAAGGTCCGACGCTGCACTTGCTCGACCTGCCTTACGAACTGGATCGCGACCGCGAAATCCAGCGTTGATCGCAGTATTTGTGCAACACCCTAGAGAAACGACATGAGTGAGCTGGCGGATAAGGTCCAACAGGATTTGGTTGAGGCCATCGATAACGATGACCTGGTTCTGCCAACGTTACCGGAAGTGGCCCTGCAGATTCGCAAGGCCGCTGAAGACCCGGATATCAGCGTCAGCGACCTGAGCAAAGTGATCGGCCGTGACACGGCGCTGTCGGCGCGGCTGATCAAAGTGGTCAACAGCCCGTTGTTGCGCGCGACCCAGGAAGTCACCGACCTGCACACCGCGATCACCCGGCTGGGCGTCAATTACAGCAGCAATCTGGCGATCGGTCTGGTGATGGAGCAGATCTTCCACGCCCGCTCCGACGTGGTCGAACAGAAGATGCGCGAAGTCTGGCGCAAGAGCCTGGAAATCGCCGGGGTCAGCTACGCACTGTGCCGCCGCTATACCCAGCTCAAGCCTGACCAGGCCGCGCTGGGCGGACTGGTGCACCAGATCGGTGTGCTGCCAATCCTGACCTATGCCGAAGACCACTACGAATTGCTGTCCGACCCGGTCAGCCTCAACCATGTGATCGACCACATTCATCCGCTGCTGGGCGACAAATTGCTGCGGGTCTGGGAATTCCCCGAGCGGCTGGTGGAGTTGCCGGGGCTGTATCAGGATCTGAAACGCGATTCGTCGCAGATCGATTACGTGGATCTGGTGCAAGTGGCCAGCCTGTATTGCCACAAGGACACTGACCATCCCCTCGCCCGCATCGACCCTTTCAGTGTGCCGGCCTTCCGCAAACTGGGGATCGATCCGGACAACAAAGTGCTGTGTGCCGACCTGGAAGAATCGCGGTCGATGTTTTACTGATCCTTAGCCGGCAATAAAGCTCACCCGCACCTTCAACCCCGCCTGCTCGCCATCGTGCAGCGTGATCTGCGCCAGATGCGCGCGGCAGATTTCCCCGACAATCGCCAGCCCCAGCCCGGAACCGGCGACCTGCTGGTTGCGTCGGTAGAAACGCTCGAACACCCGGTCACGCTCATCCTGCGGAATGCCCGGACCGTCGTCTTCAACCTCCAGCACTGCCGGCGACAGCACCCGCAAGATCACGTTACCGCCCGACGGCGTGTGCGCCAGCGCGTTGTCCACCAGATTGCTCAGCAGTTCGTTGAGCAATGTCGGCTCGCCGCGCAGCCAGACCGGTTCGTCCGCTTCCAGCGCCAACGCCACGCCGCGAGCATGGGCCAGCGGCGCCATGGCCATGCCCAGCTCCCGGGCCAATTGGCTCAGATCAAGCAACTGCGCGCCGCCTTCGGCAATCGCCCTGGCGCCGTTCTCCACCCGTGCCAGTGATAGCAATTGGTTGGCCAGATGGGTCAGGCGATCCGTGCTTTGCGCCGATGATTCCAGCGTGTCGCGCCAGGTCTGCGGCTCGTTTGAGCGCAGGCCCAACTCAAGTCGCGCCTTGAGCGCCGCCAGAGGCGTGCGCAGTTCGTGGGCCGCATCGGCGATGAATTGCGCCTGACGCTCGAACTGCCCGCGCAAACGCTCGGTGAAGTGATTGAGCGCCCGCACCAACGGCCACAATTCGTGCTGCACCTCCACCAGCGGCAAGGGCCGCAGATCGTCGGGCTGACGCTCTTCGACCGCGGTGCGCAAACGCTCGATCGGCCGCAACGCCGCGCTGACCGCAAACCACACCAGCAACAATGCGCCAATCGCCAACATGCCCAATCGCAGCAAGGTGTCGGCCGCCAGACTGCGGGCCATGCTGACGCGTGCTTCGTCGGTTTCGGCGACACGGATTTCCGCCATGCCGTTCATGTTCGGCTCGGTCACGGCTTTCAACAGACTGACGACGCGCACGTTCTGCCCCTGATACGTGGCGTTGTAAAAACGCGCGAGCGCCGGGTAGCTGTCGGTTCTCGGCGTCCCCGGTGGTGGGCCTGGCAGGTTTTCGTAACCAGAAATCAGCTTCTGATGGATGTCGTTGACCTGGTAATAGATGCGCCCCGCGCTGTCGTAGGCGAAGGTGTCGAGTGCCACATAAGGGACGTCGGCACTGAGGCTGCCATCTCGCTGCGAGAGGCCGGCGGCGATGGTCCGCGCCGACGCCAGCAAGGTGCGGTCATAAGCAGTGTCGGCGGCTTCGCGTCCGTTCCAGTAAGCGCTCAGGCCGCTGGCCAGCATCAACACCACCAGCAACAGCGCGAGGTTCCACAACAACCGCCAGCGCAGGCTGCTGGGCTTATGCATCACGGCTTTCCAGCAAGTAGCCAAGACCGCGGAAGGTCACGATGGCCACCGCATGGCCGTCGAGTTTCTTGCGCAGGCGATGCACGTAGATTTCGATGGCGTCGGGGCTGGCCTCTTCGTCGAGACCGAACACTTGCGACGCCAGTTGCTCCTTGCTCATCACCCGGCCCGGGCGCGCGATCAGCGCTTCAAGCACCGCTTGCTCGCGGGAGGTCAGCGTCAGCAGTTCTTCGCCGAGAGTGAAGCGTCGGGTATCCAGATCGTAAGCCAGCACCCCACAACGCTGCTGCCGTTCGCCGCCGAGCACACTGCGGCGCAGCAGGGCTTTGACCCGCGCCTCAAGCTCGGTCAGTTCGAACGGTTTGGCCAGATAATCGTCGGCCCCGAGGTTGAGCCCATGGACCCGATCCTTGACGTCGCTGCGGGCCGTCAGCATCAGCACCGGCAGGTTCTTGCCCCGGGCCCGCAGGCGCGCCAGCACTTCAAATCCGTCCATGCGCGGCAGGCCGACATCGAGGATCGCCATCGCGTACTCCTCGCTGCCCAAGGCCAGGTCAGCGGCCACGCCATCGTGCAACACGTCCACGGTCAGACCGGTGCTCTTGAGCGCCTGGGCGACACTTTCGGCCAGTGGCAAATGGTCTTCGACGAGCAGAACACGCATGGATCTCTACCTCATTCAGGGATGGCCGACGCCATTCTTTGCCGCGGAGTTTACAGCCGCAACCGCCGCTGTGAAGCCCGAAATCCGGGAAAACCAGCTGAAAGGTTAGCGAAAGGTTAGGCCGTTAGAGTCGGCCCACGGACAGTTCCGACTGCCGTCGCTGATGCCACACAGCGATAAGAAAAACGCCTCGAAGCGTTTTCGACCAATAAGAACAATAAACGGAGTACACCTCGCATGCCGTCCTTGCAGACCAAGGCTCTTACGCCTGTTCGTCCTTCCCGTTTCAGCCACACCGCCCTTGCCAGTGCCGCCGCCCTCGCCGGTTTCGCGCCGATGAGCTACGCCGATTTCATCGAAGACAGTTCCGCCACCTTCGAAACCCGCAACATGTATTTCAACCGCGACTTTCGCGACGGCACCAGTGCCCAACAGTCCAAGCGCGACGAGTGGGCACAGGGTTTCATGCTCAATCTGCAATCGGGCTACACCGACGGCACCGTGGGGTTTGGTGTCGATGCGTTGGGGATGTTGGGGGTCAAGCTCGATTCGAGCCCGGACCGCACCGGCACCGGCCTACTGCCGACCCACGATGACGGGCGCGCGGCGGACGAATACTCCAAGGTCGGCCTGACCGGCAAAGTGAAGATCTCCGCCACCGAACTGAAGATCGGCAGCCTGATTCCGGAATTGCCGATCCTCAAGCCGAACGACGGGCGCATCCTGCCGCAGACCTTCGAAGGCGGCTTGCTGACCTCCAAAGAGATCAAGAACCTGACCTTCACCGGCGGGCGCCTGGACAAGGCCAAGGACCGCGACAGCACCGATTTCGAGGACATTGCCCTCAACAACAAGAACGGCCGCTTTGCTGGCACCGTTGCCGGCAAGCACTTCGATTTTGCCGGCGTGGACTACAAGTTCACCGACAAGATCACCGGCAGTTACCACTTCGCGCAACTCGACGAAGTCTACAACCAGCACTTCTTCGGACTGGTCGCTTCGCGGCCGATGGGCTCGGGCACTTTCGCCACCGACCTGCGCTTCGCCGTCAGTGACGATCAGGGTGCTGCCCGTGGTGGCGAGATCGACAACCGCTCGCTCAACGGTCTGGTCAGCTATGCCCTGAGCGGCCACAAGTTCACCGCCGGTTATCAGCACATGTCCGGCGACAGCGCGTTCCCCTATGTCGATGGCAGCGACCCGTACCTGGTCAACTTCGTCCAGATCAACGACTTCGCCGGCGCCGAAGAACGCTCCTGGCAGGCGCGCTACGACTTCGACTTCGCCAAACTCGGCATCCCCGGCCTGAGCTTCATGAGCCGCTACTTGAGCGGTGACAACATCAAGCTCAAGAACGGTGACGAAGGCAAAGAGTGGGAGCGCAACACCGAGATCAAATATGTAGTACAAAGCGGCGCCCTGAAGGACGTTGCCGTGCGTTTGCGTAATGCCACTTACCGTTCAAATTACTCCGCTCGCGATGCCGATGAAGTGCGTCTGCTGGTGAGCTATAGCGTTGCCCTTTGGTAATTCAGTACGTCCATAACAACAACTCCCAAGGAGACATAGATGAACTTATCACTGCGTAAAGTTGCTCTAGCCGCTGGCGTCATGCTGTTCGCCGGCCAACTGATGGCCGAACCCAAGCGCCCGGAATGCATCGCCCCGGCCTCCCCCGGCGGCGGTTTCGACCTGACCTGCAAACTGGCGCAAAGCGCGCTGGTCAACGAAAAACTGCTGACCAAACCGATGCGCGTGACCTACATGCCCGGCGGTGTCGGCGCGGTGGCGTACAACGCGGTGGTGGCCCAGCGTCCGGCGGATGCGGGCACGCTGGTGGCGTGGTCCAGCGGTTCACTGCTGAACCTGGCGCAAGGCAAGTTCGGCCGCTTCGATGAAAGCAACGTGCGCTGGCTCGCGGCAGTCGGCACCAGTTACGGTGCCATCGCGGTGAAAAGCGATTCGCCCTACAAGAACCTCGACGACCTGGTACAGGCGCTGAAGAAAGATCCGAGCAAAGTTGTGATCGGTTCCGGCGGCACCGTTGGTAGCCAGGACTGGATGCAGACGGCACTGATCGCAAAAGCCGCCGGGATCAACCCGCGCGACTTGCGCTACGTCGCCCTCGAAGGTGGCGGCGAGATTGCCACCGCCCTGCTCGGTGGCCACATCCAGGTTGGCAGCACCGACATCTCCGACTCCATGCCGCACATCCAGAGCGGTGACATGCGCCTGCTGGCAGTCTTCGCCGAAAACCGCCTCGACGAGCCGGAAATGAAAGGCATCCCGACCGCCAGGGAACAAGGCTACGACATCGTCTGGCCGGTGGTGCGCGGCTTCTACCTCGGGCCGAAAGTCAGCGACGAAGACTACGCCTGGTGGAAGGACGCCTTCGACAAACTGCTGGCCTCCGAAGACTTCGCCAAGCTGCGTGATCAGCGCGAACTCTTCCCGTTCGCCATGACCGGCCCGGAGCTGGACACCTACGTGAAGAAGCAAGTCGCGGACTACAAAGTGCTGGCCAAAGAGTTCGGCCTGATCCAGTGATCGTCTCTGTCTAGCGGTCATGGCCTCGCGCATCGAGGTCATGGCCCAGGAGTTCCTCATGCTCGTTCAACGCATCTTTGCGTCGGTACTGCTGCTGGCCTGTGTCAGCCTGATACTGATGGCCTGGCCTTACCAGGCACCCTTTTCCTACGAACCGATCGGCCCGCGCGCCTTCCCGTTGCTGATGCTCGGGCTGATGGGGCTGGCGCTGGTCTACATGATCTACCGCCCCTCCCCGATCAAGCACACCGAAGAAGACCCGCCGCTGGACCGCGAAACGCTGAAGAAAATCGGTGTCTGCGTGTTGCTGCTGGTGGTGTTCGCCGGCCTGTTCGAACCCTTGGGCTTCATCCTCAGCAGCATTCTGGTCGGCATCCCGATGGCCCGTCTGTACGGCGGCCGCTGGCTGCCCGGCGCGATCATCATCAGTTTGCTGAGCATCGGCCTGTACCTGCTGTTCGACAAAGTCATGGACGTTCCACTGCCGCTGGGCCTGCTCGACGTTCTGGAGAACTGATATGGATACGCTTGGATATTTGAGTCACGGTTTCGGGGTCGCGCTGACGCCCTACAACCTCGTCACCGCGCTGAGCGGCACCTTGATCGGCACCATCGTCGGCCTGTTGCCGGGCCTGGGGCCGATCAACGGCGTGGCGCTGTTGATCCCGATTGCCTTTGCTCTCGGCCTGCCACCGGAATCGGCGCTGATCCTGCTGGCGGCGGTGTACCTGGGTTGCGAATACGGCGGCCGAATCAGTTCGATCCTGCTGAACATCCCGGGCGAAGCCTCCACCGTGATGACCACGCTCGACGGTTACCCGATGGCTCGTCAGGGCCTGGCCGGTGTGGCTCTGTCGCTGTCGGCCTGGAGTTCGTTCATCGGTGCGTTCATCGCGACCTGCGGCATGGTGATCTTTGCGCCGATCCTGGCGAAGTGGGCGATCGCCTTCGGGCCCGCCGAATACTTCGTGCTGATGGTGTTCGCGATTGTCTGTCTCGGCGGCATGGCCGGTGACCGACCGCTGAAAACCTTCATCGCCGCGTTGATCGGCCTGTTCCTGTCCACGGTCGGGATCGACGCCAACAGCGGCGTGTATCGCTTCACCGGGGATAACATTCACCTCACCGACGGCATTCAATTTGTCGTGCTGGTGTTGGGTCTGTTCTCCATCAGCGAAATCCTTCTGCTGCTGGAAAAAACCCACCGTGGCCAGGAAGCGTTCAAAGCCACCGGACGCATGATGTTCAACTTCAAGGAAGCCGCGTCGGTGTTCGCGGTGAACCTGCGCTGTGGCGTGCTCGGTTTCATCATGGGCGTATTGCCGGGTGCCGGTGCGACGCTGGCCAGCGCCGTGGCCTACATGACCGAGAAGAAAATCGCCGGCCCGAACGGAAAGTTCGGACAGGGTGACAAGCGTGGTCTGGCTGCCCCGGAAACCGCCATCGGTGCCGAAGCCTGCGGTGCGCTGGTGCCAATGCTGACCCTCGGCGTACCGGGTTCGGGCACCACGGCGGTGATGATCGGCGCGCTGTCACTGTACAACATCACCCCCGGCCCGCTGCTGTTCCAGCAACAACCGGACATCGTCTGGGGCCTGATCGCGTCGCTGTTCATCGCCAACATCATGCTGGTGATCCTGAACATCCCGATGATCCGCATCTTCACCCGCATCCTCGCCGTGCCGAACTGGGCACTGGTGCCGATGATCGCGATCATCACCGCCATTGGCGTGTACGCGGTGCATGCGACCACGTTCGATCTGTTCCTGATGATCGGCATCGGTATCTTCGGCTACATCCTGCGCAAGCTCGATTTCCCGTTGTCGCCGGTGCTGCTGGGTTTCATCCTCGGCGGTCTGATGGAGCAAAACCTGCGTCGCGCGCTGTCGATCTCCAACGGTTCGCTGGACATCCTCTGGTCGAGCGGGATCACTCTCAGCGTCTGGGGGCTGATCGTGGCGATGCTGCTGGTGCCGATCATCCGCATCTGGCGTAAACGTTCGGTCGCACGGCGTGCTGTGGCCGATGTTTGATCGGTCCTTCAAAACCTGGTGGGGAACCCCGCTGGTCGGTCTGCTGGGCGGCTATGTCGCCAGCCAGATCGGCTGGCCGCTGCCGTGGATGGTCGGCTCGTTGCTGGCGATCATCCTGGTGCGCTGCCTGACCCCGTGGCAACTGACGGAAATCCCTGGCGGCCGCAAGTGCGGCCAGTGGATCGTCGGGATCGGCATCGGCCTGCACTTCACCCCGCTGGTGATGGAGCAGGTGCTGAGTCACTTTGGCCTGATCTTCTTCGGGGCGCTGGTCACCAGCCTGTCGGCGGTGGTCGGCGTGTGGCTGATGCGCCGCACCGGCGAAGACCGCGCCACAGCGTTTTTCTCCAGCATGCCCGGCGGCTCCGGCGAGATGGTCAACCTCGGCGCACGCAACGGCGCGATGCTCAGCCATGTCGCGGCCGGGCAAAGCTTGCGAGTGCTGGTGGTGGTGCTGTGTGTGCCGGCGGCGTTCAAATATCTGCTGGGCGATGGCAATCCGATTTCTCACGCCGGCAGCGTCGACTGGCGCTGGCTGGCGATTCTGTTTCCAGCGGGCGGCTTGCTCGCCTGGCTCTGGCAACGCCTGCGTCAACCCAATCCATGGCTGTTCGGGCCGTTGCTGGTCAGCGCGGCGGTGAGTATCGGTTGGGATCTGCACATCGGTCTGCCCAATGGTGGCAGTCAGATTGGCCAGTGGCTGATCGGCAGCGGTCTGGGTTGTCACTTCAACCGGCAGTTCTTCCGCCGCGCGCCGTCGTTCATGGGGCGCACGTTGATCGGCACGGCGCTGACCATGTTGATCGCAACGCTGGCGGCGTTGGGACTGAGTGCAATGACGCATCTGGACCTGCGATCACTGACACTGGGCATGATGCCCGGCGGGATCGCAGAGATGAGCCTGACGGCGGAAACCCTGCAACTGTCGGTGCCGCTGGTGACGGCGATGCAGGTGATGCGGCTGTTGTTTGTGTTGTTTCTGGCAGAACCGTTGTTCAAATACTGGAACCGCCAGCCCTGAAGATCAGACCACCGACGGCAAACGCCACTCGATCGGCGCTTCGCCGTTCTGCTCGAGGAATTTGTTGGTTCGGCTGAAGTGCCCGCAGCCAAGGAAACCGCGATAGGCCGACAGCGGCGACGGGTGCACCGACGTCAGCACCAGATGCTTGGTGGCATCGATCAGCTTCTGCTTGCTCTGCGCATGCGCGCCCCAAAGCATGAACACCAGATGCGGTTGCTGCTGGCTGACCACCTCGATGATCCGGTCCGTAAAGAACTGCCAGCCCTTGTCCTTGTGCGCATTGGCGTTGGCACGCTCGACGGTCATGGTGGTGTTGAGCATCAACACGCCCTGATCGGCCCAGCTCTGCAAGTAGCCGTGGTTGGGGATGTCGATGTTCAGGTCGCGTTTCAACTCTTTATAAATGTTGACCAGCGACGGTGGCGCCGGCACGCCCGGTTGCACCGAGAAGCACAAACCGTGGGCCTGGCCCGGGCCGTGGTACGGGTCCTGGCCGAGAATGACCACTTTCACCTTGTTCAGCGGCGTCGAGTTCAACGCGTTGAAAATCATCGGGCCCGGCGGATAGATTTCCTTGCCGGCCGCCCGCTCCTGCTGCAGAAAAGTGCGCAACTCTGCCATGTAGGGCTGGTCGAATTCGGCACGCAGTGCCTCCTTCCAGCTCGGTTCGAGTTTGATACGGTCGTCAGCAGTCATGGTCATACCCGGCAAAAACAATGGGGCGAACCCTAGGAAAGCCGACCACGCTTGTCAATTGATCTGACGCAGATCCGGCACTTTCCCACACAGCGATCATACTGATCGTTCAAATTCCCGATCGAGGTCACGATGAATCTGCACTTCGAAGAACTCACCGGCACCGACGGCGCGCGCATCGGCGTGGCCAGTCTGGATGCCGAAAAGTCGCTCAATGCGCTGTCCCTGCCGATGATCCATGCCCTGAGCGACAAACTGAACGCCTGGGCCAAGGATCCGCAAATCGTCTGCGTGCTGCTGCGCGGCAATGGCGCCAAGGCCTTCTGTGCCGGTGGCGAGGTGCGCAGCCTGGTGGAGGCCTGTCGCGCACACCCCGGCGAAGTGCCGCCGCTGGCCGCACAGTTTTTCAACGCTGAATACCGGCTGGACTACAGCCTGCACACCTACCCGAAACCGTTGATCTGCTGGGGCCATGGTTATGTGCTGGGCGGCGGCATGGGTCTGCTGCAAGGCGCGAGCATCCGGATCGTCACGCCGAGCAGTCGTCTGGCCATGCCGGAGATCAGCATCGGCCTGTACCCGGATGTCGGCGCCAGCTGGTTTCTGTCACGCCTGCCGGGCAAGCTCGGTTTGTTCCTCGGCTTGACCGGCGCACACATGAACGGTCGCGATGCGATCGATCTGGATCTGGCCGACCGCTTCCTGCTCGACGAACAGCAGCAGAAACTGATCGATGGCCTGCTGCAACTGAACTGGCAGGAACAGACCGCCATGCAACTCAACAGCCTGCTCAAGGCGTTGCAGCAGGAAGCGGTGGCGCAGATGCCGGAAGCGCAGTGGTTGCCGCGCCGTCGGCAGATCGATGAACTGCTGGATGTCAGCGACGTGACCTGCGCTTGGAAAGCCATCAGCCTGCAACGGGACAGCAACGATCTTTTGATTGCCCGGGCGGCGAAAACCATGAGCGAAGGCTCGCCGCTGACCGCACATCTGGTCTGGGAGCAGATTGTCCGCGCCCGCCACTTGTCACTGGCCGAAGTCTTTCAGATGGAATACACCCTTAGCCTCAATTGCTGCCGGCATCCGGAGTTCAGCGAAGGGGTTCGGTCGCGTTTGATCGACAAGGATCACAAACCGCACTGGCATTGGCCGGACATCACACGGGTGCCGGATGCGGTGGTCGAGGCGCACTTTCACAAGGTCTGGGAGGGGCGGCATCCGTTGGCGGATCTCTCCAGTTACTGAAATCCGGGCACAAAAAAGCGGCGCTCAATGCGCCGCTTTTTTGCGGGTAGTTACCAGCGGTTACCGCGCCAGTGGTCGCCGCGTCCGCTATGGCGGTCATAGTCGCCACGACCCCGGTGGTCGTCCCAACCACCGCGACGGTGGCCATCCCAGCGTCCGCGATCATCGCCATGCCAGCGGCGGCTCTCGTAGTAGCGCGGGGCCGGTTGGTAGTAACGAGGCGCCGAGTAATAACGTGGAGCCGGTTGGTAATAGCGTGGCGCTGGCTGGTAGTAACGCGGGGCCGAATAGTAGGTGCTGCCGCCGCTGTAATAAGTGCCACCGCTGTTGTAGTACGAAGGAGACTGGGAGGTGTAGACCTCTGAGGTGTAGTAGCCATCTCCATAGGAATAAGGGACGCAACCGCCAATCGAAAAAAGCATCACGGCAAGCAGAAGAATTCGGCGATACATGGCGGCCTCCTGGACCGCGGGTAGCCACACCAGCGACGCTGGCAGGCGTCAGTCTTTCATTCGGCGACTGACGAAATATCTGACAGCGTTTTCCGAATCTGGTGCGTTTCAGTAACAACTTGATACAAGTGATTCATGAAATCTTGTTCATCGGCAAACGCCGTCATTCAGCCGCTGATTAGTGGTGGCCGCCATGGTATCCACCACCGTGATAACCCCGCCCGTAACCCCCACGATACCCATAGCCGCCGTAGTAATAGCGGCCGCCACCGTAGTAGCGCGGGCCGTAATAGCCACCGTAGTAATAGGGCGAGTAGTAACCGGGGTAGTAGTAAGGCGGGGAGTAAACATCGTAGCCGCCACCGTAGTAGTAACAACCGGACAGCCCAAGACCGAGCACTGCTCCCAGCAGCACCCGACGCAGCCATTTTGAAATACGCATGACGGCCTCCTGAAAGACCTGCGACAGCAGTCGGCACAGACCGGCTGACAAGAGTTTTGACTGGCAAACCGCTACCGAGTGCCAACTTCCAGCGCCCTTCGGATCAGCGGCGCAACAGGCGGCTCATTTCAGACCAATATGCCGCAACCTTTTCCCCGTCACTGCCACTAGAATGCTGCCATCGGGCCACCGTCGACGGAATTGCCAATGCCGCTCAGATCTGCGTTTTACTCCCAACGTTCGCTGGTACTGACGCTGGTCGCCCTCCTCGGCGCAGGCTTCCTCGCCACCTCGCTGCTCAGCTACTACGCCTCGCGGGCGTCGATCCGCGACAACATCGTCAACACCGAACTGCCGCTGACGTCCGACACGGTGTATTCGGAAATCCAGAAAGACCTCGTCAGACCGATCCTGATTTCCTCGATGATGTCCCGCGACACCTTCATGCGCGACTGGGTGGTGAACGGCGAGAAAGACAGCGACCAGATGACCCGCTATCTCGACGAGGTCATGACCCATTACGGCGCCTACACGGCGTTCTTCGTCTCCAACAGCAGCCACACCTACTACCACGCCAAGGGTGTGCTCAAGCAGGTGAAAATCGACGAGCCGCGCGACGCCTGGTACTTCCGTGTGCGCGACATGAAGGATCCGTACGAGATCAACGTCGACCCGGACCTGGCCAACAAAGACAACATGACCTTCTTCATCAACTACAAGGTCTACGACTACAACGATCGCTTCATCGGCGCCGCCGGCGTGGGGCTGACCGTGGATGCGGTCATCAAGCTGATCGACAAGTACCAGCAGCGCTATCAACGCAGCGTTTACTTCGTCGACACCTTCGGCCGGCTGGTACTGACCGGCGCCGAGGGCGGGCCGGAAGGTGCGCGGGTCGGGAAAAGCCTGACGGACCTCGACAGCATGAAAAGCCTGGTCGCCCAGTTGCCCAAACCTCACAGCGGCAGCTACGAATATTCCGCCCACGGTCAGGGACATTTCCTCAACGTGCGGTTCATTCCGGAGCTGAACTGGTACCTGTTCGTCGATAAACGCGAAGACGGCGCGCTCAGCGAAATCCGCCAGTCGCTGTACCTCAATCTGCTGATCTGCCTGCTGGTGACGCTGATCGTGCTGGCCCTGGTCAACCGGTTGATCCGGCGCTATCAGGAAAAGATCCAGGCCCAGGCCACCCTCGACAGCCTGACCGAACTGCCCAACCGGCGCGGCTTCGACCTGCTCGCCGTGCAAGCTCTGCACGAAGCTCACCGTGAGCCGAAACCATTGACGGCGTTGCTGCTGGATCTCGATCACTTCAAGGTGTTGAACGACACCTACGGGCACATGGCCGGCGATCAGGTGCTGATCGGTTTTGCCCGGGACCTGCAAAGCTGCCTGCGCCATTCCGACATCGTCTGCCGTTGGGGCGGTGAGGAGTTTATCGTTCTGCTGAAGGACACCGACGGCGAGACCGGTCAGAAGATTGCCGAGAAGATCCGCCAACACGTCGAACAGCAGGACTATGCCTACAACGGTCACACCCTGAATCTGACGGTCAGCATCGGCGCCACCACCCTGCAACGGGATGACACCTTGCACAGCCTGCTGTCCCGGGCCGATCATGCGATGTACCGGGCCAAACAGACCGGCCGCAACCGCACCTGCGTGGAAATGCACCAATCGACCTATGCCTGACAACATGAACAAACCTGACCTCTGCCCGGCCTGCGGCGCCCGCAACGACTGCACTCTGGCCGACCCGCGCACCGCCGACCGTGCCTGCTGGTGCTACGGCGTGAGCATCGACCCGGCATTGCTCGAAGCCCTGCCGCCGGAACTGCGCGACCAATCCTGTCTGTGCCCGCGCTGCGCCCAGGTCGAGGCGCAACTGCAAGCGGCCAAGCCGTCGATCCCGTAAGATGCGCGCCCCGCTACCTGCCGATTCCTGATCATGCGCGTCGACCGTTTCCTCAGTAACCTGCCCCGCTACAACCGCAAGCAGGTTCGCCTGTTGCTGGTGGAAAAGCGCGTGCGCATCGACGGAAAAGTCGTCAGCGACCCTCACAGCGAAGTCCTGGAATTCAGCCGCGTCGAAGTCGACGACGAAGTGCTGCAAAGCGGCAAACCGGCGCGCTATTTCATGTTGTACAAACCGCAGGGCTGCGTCAGCGCCACACGCGATCCCGAGCACCCGACCGTCCTCGACCTGATCCACGAGCCGGACAAGGACGACCTGCACATCGCCGGTCGCCTGGACTTCAACACCACCGGCCTGATGCTGATCACCAACGACGGCACCTGGTCCCGGCGCCTGACCCAGCCGCAGACCAAACTGCCGAAGGTCTATTACGTCGAGACCGAACAGGACATCGGCCCGGAATATGCGATCAAGTTCGCCGAGGGGATCTACTTCGCCTTCGAGGACCTGACCACCCAACCGGCGCAGTTGGAGCTGCTCGGCCCGCGAACGGCGCGACTGAGCATCGTCGAGGGACGCTACCACCAGGTGAAGCGCATGTTCGGCCACTTCAACAACAAAGTGCTGCGCCTGCACCGCGAATCCATGGGCCCGCTGCCGCTGGATCACGCGCTAAAACCGGGCGAGTACCGCGCCTTGCGCACCGAAGAGATTCATTTGTTCTAAGCAGCCGACCGCTCAGCAGAAGTTGTCGAACAATTTACCAACGGCACTTGCGCGATCCGGATCCCCCTGCTTGAATCAGGACGTCGGCCAAATTGTGACCGACGAGTCACACATAACTTCTAAGAAACTTTTTGTCGGTAGAGAGCCTCAAGGCTCCGCCTCAGCCGACAGACTGCCCGCCAATAACAATACCCGTCGACCTGCCGTAACGGATCGACATGGGCTCCAAAATTCCAGGCGTATGCCTACCTGTCACAAAGCTCGTGCAATCTCTATTTGCGCGCATACCCGCTTGCTTGCCAGGAGTCTTATGACATGAGGCCAGAAATCGCTGTGCTGGATATACAGGGTCAGTATCGGGTTTACACGGAGTTCTATCGCGCAGACGCCGCAGAAAAGACCATCATCCTGGTCAACGGCTCGATGGCCACGACTGCGTCGTTTGCACAAACCGTGAAAAATCTGCACCCGCAATTCAACGTGGTCTGCTACGACCAGCCCTACGCGGGCAAGTCGAAAGTCCACAACCGCCACGAGAAACATCTGACGAAAGAAGTCGAAGGTCTGATCCTGCTGGAGCTGATCGACCACTTCGCAGCCGAACACGTGCTGTCGTTTTCCTGGGGCGGCGCCGCGACCATGGTCGCCCTTGCGCACCAACCCCGGCGCATCGAAAAAGCCGTGATCAGCTCGTTCTCTCCGGTGGTCAACGCGCACATGCTCGATTACCTTGAGCGCGGCGTCGAATGCCTCGGCAAACGCGACGGCGACCGGGTTGGCCATCTGGTCAACAACACCATCGGCAAACACCTGCCGTCGCTGTTCAAGCGCTTCAACTATCGCCACGTCAGCAGCCTCGCCGAGCACGAATACGGGCAGATGCACTTTCACATCAGCAACGTGCTGCACAGTGATCGCCAGTGCTATTTGAACGCGGCGAAGAAAATCAACGTACCGGTGCTGTTCATGAACGGCGAATGGGACGAATACACTGCTGCCGAAGATGCGCGCCTGTTCGGCAACCATGTGGCGCAAAGCACCTTCACCACCCTGCAAGCCACTGGTCACTTCCTCGACATGGAACACAAGTCGGCCTGCCGTGACAGCCAGAACGCCCTGCTCGGTTTCCTGAAACCGGCGCAACAGGCCAGCCGAACGCGTTACCCGTTAGTCCAGGATCACCATGCATTGGCCATTTGAAACAGTGTCGTCGCGAGCAAGCCTGCGAGGCTGAGATTCAGCCGTCCTCCAGCCCGTAGCGCTTGCCCGCGATTGACCGATCTGGCTCTGATTCAGGCTTTTCCGCTCGCCACACGCAAAGAAAACTTCAAATCCGTGGCCGAGTCTGGTACAAAGTCAGCCGCTCTGAGCGGGTGTCGTATAATGGCATTACTCCAGCTTCCCAAGCTGATAACGAGGGTTCGATTCCCTTCACCCGCTCCAATCGAATTTAAGTCCTGCGTCGTGGTTTGACGGGGGATTCGGAAACAGAAAAAACCGGCCTTGATGGCCGGTTTTTTTGTGTCTGGGATTTGGTAGCGCAACAGCCAGCAATACACTCTCTGACCTTCCGCAATATCCGTTCCTAGACTTCCCACTACCCGAAACACTCATCAAAGGATGATGACCGCTCGGTGGTTATAGCGTTGATCGAGAAAAAATCGTGGGTATAGTACCCACCAAGCACACCACAAGGAGGTGTTGTGAATAGCCGTTTTCTAATTGGCCAACTCGTCGCAGACGGTTGGTATCTGGTGCGGATCAAGGGTAGTCATCATCACTTCAAGCATCCGACCAAACCTGGTCTGGTTACGGTGCCTCACCCGAAGAAAGATCTGCTCAAGAAAACGGCCATCAGTATTTTGCAGCAGGCGTTGCTTTGACTCGCTCGGTCAGCAGCGTCCAGGAGGACAACACATATGCTTTACCCGATCGCGATTTCAATGGGTGATGAAGGACATGCCTGGGGAGTGGAGGTGCCGGATATTCCGGGCTGCTTCTCCGCTGGAGATGATCTGGACGACGCAATGGCCATGGCCCGAGAAGCCATCGAAGGCCACTTCGAGATTCTGGCCGAAGACGGTTCACCGATCCCGCCCGCCAACAAGGTCACGCTGCATGCCGCCAATCCAAAATACGCTGGCTGCACATGGGCGGTGGTGGATATCGATGTGACCAAATACCTGGGCAAAGCTCAGAAACTCAACATCACATTGCCGGGATATTTGCTCAACCGTATCGATGAGTACGTGTTGCACCATCCGGAGGAAAAAAGCCGCTCCGGGTTCTTGGCTTCGGCGGCGCTCAAGGTGTTGCAGCAGAGTTGATCTGAATACTGAAAGCCGGTCTTGATGACCGGTTTCTTGCTTCTACGAAAAACCGCGATTACAGATCCCCAACACTCCCTCAGTTCTCACGCTCACCACGACCCGCTAGCATTTCCCCATCGCCCACCACCCTCCCCCTGCGCGGCCATCGACGAATACGCGCCATCACCTTTCGAGGGATTCAAAACCGTGGCCCCCAAGCCTCCCAAATAAAATCCGAAAGAGCACCAAACCCATGACCCAGAACATCTACGACAACCCCGAGTTCTTCCAGGGCTACAGCCAGATGAACCGCTCCATCGGCGGCCTCGATGCCGCGCCGGAATGGCCGGTGCTGAAAGCCTTACTGCCTTCCCTGCACGGTTTACAGGTGGTGGATCTTGGCTGCGGCTACGGTTGGTTCTGCCGCTGGGCCAGTGAACAAGGCGCAGCCGACGTGCTGGGGCTGGATGTCTCGGAGAAAATGCTCGAACGGGCGAAGGAAACCACCTCAGCCGCGAACATCCGCTACGAGCGTGCCGACCTGGAACACCTCGACTTGCCTACATGCACTTTCGATCTGGCCTACAGCTCACTGGCGCTGCACTACATCAAGGATCTTTCGGGGCTGTTCGCCAAACTGCATGCGGCGCTTAAACCGGGTGCACATTTTGTGTTTTCCATCGAGCATCCGATCTTCATGGCGCCGCACAATCCAAGCTGGCTGATCGACAGCGAGGGCAACAAGCGTTGGCCGCTGGACAGTTATCAGATGGAAGGCGAGCGAGTGACGAACTGGCTGGCCGACGGGGTGATCAAGCAACATCGTACGGTCGGGACGCTGCTCAACGCGTTGATCGGCGCCGGGTTCACCATTCAACACGTCAATGAATGGGGCCCGAGCGATGCTGAAGTGGCCGCGCAACCGGCTCTCGCCGAAGAGCGCGAGCGGCCGATGATGATGCTGGTCGCCGTACAGCGCTGACCGAAAAAAAAGGGCCGATCAACTCGGCCCTTTTTCGTATCAACGTGTGGCGACAATGAACAACCGAGGGAACGGCAACAACACCGAACCATCCGCCAACGCCGGATAAGCCTTGGCAACCTCCACCAGATATTGCGCCAGATACTCCGCCCGCTCCGTTTCCGTCAGCGGACTGAGGAAGGGAATCAAACCGCTGCCCTTGAACCATTCAACGACGCCTGAAGCCCCGCCCGCCAATTGATGGTGATACGTGGTGCGCCACACATCGACCCGCGCGCAATGCGGGCGCAGCATCGAGAAATAGGCACTGGCATCCGCCATTTCGGTCCGTTGCCCCGCCGCGCCCGCCAGCTTGCTGGCCCACGGCCCGTTGGCGGCCACTTCGCGCATCAACCGATGAGACGGCTCGTTGAGGTTGTCCGGCATCTGGATCGCCAGACTGCCACCCTGCGCCAGCTTGCCCGCCAACGCTGGCAGCAGCGTCCCGTGATCCGGCACCCACTGCAACACCGCGTTGGCGAAGATCACATCGAATGGCCCTTCATCGGCCCATTTATCAATGTCCGTCACCTCGAACCGCAACTGCGGCAGACGTTTGCGCGCGGCGTCGATCATGTCCGGCGAACTGTCGAGCCCCTGCACTTTCGCCCCCGGAAAACGCTCCACCAGAAGCTCGGTCGAGTTGCCGGGGCCACAACCGATATCAACCACAGAGCGCGCCTCGGGCGTGGGAATCGCCGCCAGCAAGTCGCGGGCCGGGCGGGTGCGTTCATCTTCAAAAGCGACGTATTGCTTGGCGGACCAGGTCATTGCGTTCTCCTGTCGGGGCATTCCAGCGGTTCGTTACGATACAGGCTGGGCAGCACTCAGCTCCAGACCGACAGATTGCAAACCATGTCCGGCGTTTCGATGCTTATCGCCAAATCGCTGGGACTTATCACTCAGTTGACCGTCCGTCGAACTGATTAAGCGCAATTTTGACAGCCTAAAATACCTGCCTATAGTCAATTTGCGGCAATCGGAAGGAACCCGATCTATCAGTTGTCCTGCAGGGAGCAGGTCCGCTCATCTCTCGTGACCGATGGGTTCCGGCAGTAGTGTGCTCGCAACGGCCGAATGGCAAGCAACGTTGTCGTGCCTGAAAAAAACATCAGGCAATCACTATGAACAAGGAGCTTTACCATGTCTCGAGTCACGGATGTGCTGGTCACTATCGACACCGAAACTATTCTGAAAAAGTATCCCGGCATCAGCAAAGACCCGAAGAACCCGACGCTGATCGACTGGCATCATGTGTACATGGTCACCAACCAGGACAACGTGGTCAGCGGCCAGGCCGGTGGTGAACTGGACCTGAAGGCACAGGTCGGCGATTTGATTCGCTGGCGTGAAACCAGCCTGTCGCAAAGCTTCGAAACCGCCGTGATCTTCTACAAATTCATCGGCAACCAGGGCGCCGACCTGATCTCCCCACCCTCGCCGCGCAAGGCTACGGCCTGTGTTGCGGTGCCAAACACCAGCAATCCATCGGTGCCCAGCTGCCAGAAAGTCGATAACCACTACTGGTCGTCGGAAACCCTTTCGTGCGGTCGTGTGACCTATCACTTCCACTTCCTGATCGTTGACCGCAACTGCCAGATCATCGGCTGCTGCTCGTGGGATCCGTTCATTTCCATTCACAACTGACGTTGCCTCGGGCTCCTTGGCGACAAGGGGCCCGACGGATTCGCTACCGCCTCGGCCATACCAGGATGCACGGCCGGCCGAAGCGGTTGGCGTCTTGCGCCAACATCATGAAAGGAATCCATGATGACCTCCGAACCGATCCCCTCACCGTCTTCCCTCATCGAGAATGCGCACAACATTCTGTTGATCGTCGATGCCGAATCAATACGCTCGCGCTATCCGGCCCCCAGTCTGGATGCCAGTTCACCGACGAGCATCAGCGATGGGTTCATCTTTTTCGCTACAGATGACAGCTCTCAAAAAAAAGCCAGAAATGACAGCAATATAACCTTGCCTATCGACATTGGTCGTATTGTTCATTTGCGCGGGAGAACCGTCAGCCTCATCGCCGAATACAGCGTTGTGGTCTACGACATGACAATCGATACCAGCAACGTCCTTTCAGGGCTTCACCTGGAAGTTCACCCGGACCTCACCATTCCCGCTCCCAACCCCAGCGCTCCAACCGAACCCGTTAGCCAGAAGGCCCACGATCATTTCTGGGCGTGCACGACCAAGGCATCGGGCATGGCCAGACTCGAAATGAACTTCATGCTGGTCAATCAGCAATGTGAGGCCGTGGGGTATTTCAGGTGGGCTGCAAACATAGAGGTGACGAACTAGTCGTAAAAAACCGGCCACTTGGGCCGGTTTTTTATCAGTCGTAGTAGCCGACTGTCGTGAGGCAACCAAGAGTTGTCCGTAGAATTTTCACACCCGCCCCGATGTCTGAATTTCAAGCGCTCCCCTACAAGGAACACAGCCATGAAATTCGCAAAGGTTTCGCAAACGCTGGCACTCTGGGCCGGCAGCCCCAAGACGTTCATGGGGGCTTTGATTCTGATTGGGTTGTGGGGGTTGAGCGGGCCGTTTTTTCATTTCAATGACACCTGGCAGCTGATCATCAATACCTCGACCACGATCATCACGTTTCTGATGGTGTTTCTGATCCAGAACACCCAGAACCGCGACACCGACATCCTGCATTTGAAACTCGATGAGTTGCTGCGGGTGAACAAGGAGGCGCAGAACGCGATGCTCGGGCTGGAGTCGCTGGACCTCAAGCAACTGGAAGCGTTGCGCAGGCACTATCGGTCGCTGGGGGAAAACGAAGTGTTTGAATTGGAGGGGCTCGGTCACAAGAGCAAACCGAAGCAGGACTTGAATGAATGCTGAGCAGAAAAAACGGCGCCTGAGCGCCGTTTTTGTTTAACCCGATATCAGCGGCTAGCCTGTAGAGCCCGGGCCATCTGCAGGTGATTTTGTAGTTTCGGCAGGGTCTCGTCGGCAAACGCCTTGATCTCCGGCACGTCGGTGGTCTGGGCTTCCTGCTGAATCTGTTCGATCGCCTCTTCCGTGGCTTTGACCTGACTGGCGGCGTAGGCCTGATCGAAGGTTGCGCCGTCCTTCACCTCCGGCATCAATGCCCTGGCCTTGTCGGCGACCTCTTCACGGGGGGCGACCGGCAGATCCAGCTTCTTGGCGATTTTTGCCAAATGCTGATTGGCGGTGGTGCGGTCGTTGATGACCACGATGGTGTAGTCCTTGACCTCTTTGGACTCGGACTTCTGGTGCGCCAGACGACTGACCTCGATGTCTGCCATGCCTTTGGCCGAAGCTTCGTTGATGAAGTCGGCGGGCGACTGGGCGAAAGCACTGCCGGCGCACAGCCCCAGCAGGGTAACAAAACTGAAGTTGCGTACTCGGGTGGCCATCCGGTTCATGGTCGCGCCCTCCTTCTCTCGAAATTCAAGCGGGAGCTTGCGCCCCCGCCTCTCAATCAAAACAACCTTCGCCGACTACTTCGATTTCTGAGCGGGCTTGCGGCCCATGTCGGTTTTTGGCTCTTTGTCGACCGTCGTGGTGGTGGTTTTCCCACCTTTGCGACCGGCTTCAGACGCCTTGGTTCGATCGTTGGCGAAGTTTCCCGAGTTCGAGTTTCTTGAGTTAGGCATGATTCTCTTCCTCTTGGTGTTGATCGTGGCGAGCAGGTGCCCGCCTGGATTGAGAATTCGCCAGCCGCCAAAGGTTTAGAAAAGTTGCCGTTGCCGCGACGAACGGGTGATATCAGTCAGATATCCCGTGCCCGGTGATTCTGCCGTTTGGCGGCATACATGGCCTGGTCGGCGTGGCGGAACAGTTGCTGTTCTTCGCTGCCGTGCTCGGGATAACGGGCGACGCCGATGCTCGGTTCGATGTCCAGGTTGTGCCCGTCCAGACGCATCGGTTGCACCAGAATCTGTCGGATTTTTTCCGCCACGCTGTCGGCATCTTCGGCGGCGTGAACGCTGTGCAGCAGCACCACGAATTCATCGCCACCAATGCGCGCCACGGTGTCGGTGTCGCGTACGCAGCCCTTGAGGCGGTTGGCCACGGTTTGCAGCAGCATGTCGCCAACGGCGTGGCCGAAGGTGTCGTTGACCTGTTTGAAGCGATCCAGATCGACATACAGCAGCGCCATGAACCCCGACTGCTCCCGCGCCCCCGCAAGCGCAGCCTTGAGCCGATCACGCAGCAATTCGCGGTTGGGCAACTGGGTCAACTGATCGTATTGCGCCATGCGCCGCAGACGGGCGTGCAATTGCTGGCGTTCGATGGCCGTGGCGACCTGGGCGCAGACGTATTGCAGCAGTTCCTTGTCGCGCTCGGTGTAGCGCTCGCCGCCGGCCAGGCTTTTGACGATCAACGCGCCGATGGTGCCGTTCTTCGAGTTCAGCGGCACGCCGAGCCAGCATGGCGATTGCTGCCCCGCCACCAACGCTTCGAAACCTGGCGGTGCGTGCGGGCAATCCGGGGTCAGCAGGATCGGCTGGCCGCTGCGGATCACTTCGGCGCACAGCCGACCGGTCACGGTGCCGGGCTGCTCCGGTTGCAACTCGTCATCGTCGACGTGATAGGGGAAATTCAGCTGTGCGCAGTGTTCGTCGTACAGCGCCACGGAGAAATTCAGCGCCGGCAGCCACTCGCCAATAATCATGTGGATGCGCTTGAACAGCGCCAGCAGATCCTCCGCCGCATGCGCCGCTTCGGAGATCGCATACAACGCCGCCTGACGGGATTCGGCGAGTTTGCGCTCGGTGATGTCCCGAGCCACGGCAATGCGCAGTTGATCGACTTCAGACCAGCGCGCCGACCACAGAATGTGCACGACGCTGCCGTCCTTGCGCACATAGCGGTTTTCAAAATTGTGCTTGGGCTCGCCGCCCATGATGTCGCTGGCGGCGGACAGGGTGCGTTCACGGTCGGCGGGATAGACGTAGTCGATCATCGACTGACCGATCAGTTCGTCAGGCGTGTAGCCGAGAATCCGCTCGCAGGCTGCGCTGACAAAAACGAAACGACCCTGCTTGTCGACTGCGCACACGGCGTCCAGCAACAGATCGATATAACTCGCCAACGGTGCAGAATTTCGACTTTCCATGGTTCAGCGTGGGTGTCCGGGCAATGCAGCACTGATCAACCGTCCCTGACCTCGACCTCGCATCCCAGCGATCACATTCAAGTCTTGTTCGGCATCAGCCCCGGTAGCGCATGCACCAGGGCGTTGATGGCGAAACCGATAAACATTACCCCGCACAACCGGGTGATGGCCAGTTCATGGCGCTGATACAGCGTACGCACCTGTCGGGCGCCGACAATGCCAATGAGAATAGCGTAGGCGAGCAATCCACCGAGGAAGCTCAAAGCGATCAGCATCGGCAGCATCGACCAGTTGAGCAGTTCGGCGCGGCTCGACAGCAGCGCGGTGAACGTCGCCACCGCCACCGGGTAGGCCTTGGGGTTGGTCAGCCCGAACAGGATGCCGTGCCAGAACGGCTGACGCGCCGCGCCCTGGGGTTGCTCACCGTTGCTGCGTTTGGCCCGCACCGCGCGCCAGCCGAGCCAGAACAGGTACAGGCCGCTGAGTACGCCGAGCACATCGAACGCGGTACTGCCGATTTCCCGGGCGCCGACAATCGCGATCAACGCCGTGCTGCACCAGATCACATCGCCCAGCAAATGCCCGCACAGGAACCCCGCCCCGGCCCGCCGGCCCCGCGCAGCACCAATGCCAAACACCGCCAGCACACCCGGCCCCGGCGTGATGCCGTAGATGAAACCCGAGGCCAGCACGGCCATAAGCAACGATGGAGTCATGGAAAACCTGCAAGTGCCGGAAAACGTGGCCGCCAGTCTATCCCAGCGGTTTGTGAATATTCACGATTCGTTGAAAAAACGCATGCCTGCGTAGGGCTTTTGCCGACACGCGGCCAGTCGCGAGGCCAGATCGCCAACATGCGCTTCGAGCTTGTGGCCGTCCGGATCGAGGAAGTAGAACGACGCACCTTCGCTGCGGTTGTCGCGCCATTCCTGCACGTTCGCGGCGCGAAGCTTTTGCACGAACCGTGGAAAGTCCGCGGCGTCGAGGCTGAAGGCGTAATGGGTGTAGTCGGCGGCGGGTTCGGATTTGCGTTGCGCGTCGAGCGACAGGCACAACCACAGGCCCGGGAGCAACAGGTAGGCACCGGCGTCCCACGTGGCCTCAACCCGCAGATGCAGCACGTCGCGGTAGAACGCGAGGCTGCGATCCAGGTCGCTGACGGCGAGGGTCAGGTGGTTGAGGCCGGTGAGCATCGGTCAGTAACCTCGGAGGTCTTCGGGGACGAGGTATTGCTTGCCATCGTAGGTCAGGGTGATTTGGGTGTTCTTCAGGTTAGTGGTTTTGGAAACGCACTCTTTG
This sequence comes from Pseudomonas sp. GW822-FHT03F04, assembly GCF_058801405.1. Classification (NCBI taxonomy): domain Bacteria; kingdom Pseudomonadati; phylum Pseudomonadota; class Gammaproteobacteria; order Pseudomonadales; family Pseudomonadaceae; genus Pseudomonas; species Pseudomonas sp. GW822-FHT03F04. The sequence goes on along the minus strand of NZ_JBXANF010000004.1, from coordinate 283,432 downwards.
CCTGACTGGGTCGATGTGTACACCACACCACTTGAGGAAACGATCAGATCAGCAAAACCGTTATGGCTGGACGAGCCGATTTCCACGCTTCTGAGGATTTTCGTGTCCTTGGTGTCGCACTCACCGCTACCCTCGCCAAACTCCTTGCGAATGACCAGACCTTCCAGCACCGGCCGCAACTTGCTGCCTTCACGTACATACAGCGCCAGATCGGTTTTCGCGTAGGGATTGGCTCTTGAGAGATGGTCGGCGAAATCCGAACGCAGGCCAAAGGCGCGAACGTCCGACGCCAGACGGTATCGAGCGGTATCGATCTTCAAGTCATTGAAGCTGATCGCGTCGGAATTGTAGGCGCCAGGCTTTACGTAAGTCGCCAGCGGTTTGGCGTCGGAAGCGTTGAGGAGCGACAGCTCCAGGTCGAACACACCGTCGTGGTCACCTTCGGAGTCGGACACGAACGTGGACTTCGCCGAGATCGCCTTGTCCGGGAAGGCCGGCCACACTTTGCAGCGTGACAGGGAGTGACCGTCGAATTTCTTTACCTCACAGGCGGCGTGGGCCTGAGTGGTGATGGCCAGAAAACCGAGGGCGATGAAAAGTCGGGTTGGGGTGAGCATTGTTCTTCCTTGATAAGAGTCGCGTTGGATCTGTATCACTCGATCGCCTGGAAACCTTTAGGCAAGACGTATGATTTTCCGTCGTAGTGAAGGGTTGTCAAAACCGGACTGCCGACACTGATTTTATCTTCGCAGGCATCCCCCTCCCCCACACTAGTCGTATTTGTTTGCTGGGTTTTGACGATCAAATCCACATAACCATGAGAGCTGGTTTTAGCAATTTCGACTGTCCTCGAAATCTCAAAGCGCTGGCTATCGCAATTGCCATCCCATTCGCCGCCATACTCATAAACAACCAACTGACGCAGGACCGGGCGTAATTTTTCGCCCTCTCTCACATAGAGCGAGAGTTGAGTTTCATCCACCGGAGAAAGACGAGATCCGTTTGAAAGCCGTACTCGGACACCAAACGCTCGAAGGTCGGAAGTGAGCTTGTAACGGGCAGTATCAAGAGTCAGCTCATACACCGCCACACCATTTTGCTCAAACGCAGCGGCTTGGTGATATGTAGCAAGTGGATCTGTTTTGCCGTCCTGAAAAACTGACAAGTCGAAGTCATAGATGCCGTTCGAGTCGACATCACCCGGCGTAGGTTTGCGCTTGAACAGAGCCTTGGCGCCAATAGTCAACCCCGGATACGCCGGCCACTCTTTGCACACGGAGAAATCCAAATCACCGGCCACCGGCGCAGGCACACAATCAGCCAACACCTGCCCCGCCATCAACGAGCCGCAAAGCGCCATACACCCAATAACCCCAGACTTCACTGTCACGCCCCGCTCCTTGATGTTTTTCAGCCGCGCACTATCCCCTCCCCGATCCGCCGATTCAACCAGTTCAACGCCTGATCCCCACCCCGCCGCTTGTGCCACGCCGAGACAAAGGTGAACGGTGCGATCTCGAACGGTGGTGGCACAACGATCAGCGCCTCTTCATCAATATCGTTCAACGCCCGAGAGGCCACGGTCAGGATCAGATCCGTGCCGCTGATGAACTGCGGCGCAACGCTCCAGTGCGGCAGGCTGATAGCGACGCGGCGGCGTTCGCGCAGGGCGGTCAGGGTGCGTTCGATTTCCGGGGTGCCGCTGCCGCGCATTTCCAACAGGACATGCGGACGGGAGAGGTAGGTTGGCAGGTCGAGAACACCTCCGGCGGGAAGGCTCTGGCGGTCCAGCAGGCAGACGTAGCGCTCCTCGAACAGCGGCGTACTGCGCAATTCACCGGGGAGTTCCGGGAGCACACCGGCAGCGAGGTCAATGTCGCCGTTGAGCAAACCTTCAACCATGCCTTCACGGCTGGCGTGGCTGATTTGCAGATCGATGCCCGGCGCTTCTGTGCGCAATGTACGAATCAAGCCAGGCAAGATGATCGCCGCGCCGTAATCCGACATCGCAAGCCGAAAGGTCCGGCGCGCGCTGGCCGGGTCGAAGGTGTTCGGCGCCAGCAGCGATTGCACCTGGGCCAGGGCCTCGGCCAGCGGCGCTTCCAATTCAAGTGCCCGAGCGGTGGGCACCAGCCCCGAACCGGCCCGCACCAGCAATGGATCACCGAGCAAGTCACGCAGTCGGGCCAACGCATGGCTGACCGCCGGTTGGCTCAAGTGCAGACGCTCGGCAGCGCGGGTCACATGTTGCTCACTGAGCAAGGCGTCGAGGATCACCAGCAGGTTGAGATCGATGCGCCGCAGATCATTCATCTGATGCATGTTCCTGATGACAAAACAGAATTTAAATCTGCGCGACGAATACCCTAGAGTCCAGAAAAACCTTGCTGGAGAACGATCATGAGTACGTTGCAGTGGGCCGGTCTGTTGCTGCTGGCGGCACTGGCCGGGGCAGTAGTGCCCTTTCAAAGTGCAATCAACACTAATCTGGCCCGGGGCCTGGGCCATCCGTTGTGGGCGACATTGGCGTCATTGCTGGTCAGCGTTCTGGTGTTGTTGCCGGTGATCGTCGCGCTGCGATTGCCATTGCCATCTCTGGCGTTCATCGGTAAGGCGCCGCTGTGGATGTGGGCCGGTGGCGCGTTCGGGGTGTGTTTTGTGGCATTGGCGGTGGTGTTGGTGCCGAAACTCGGGGCATCGGGGTTTGTCGCGCTCGCGTTGGCCGGACAAGTGCTGGCGTCGATGGTGCTGGACCACTTCGGGTTGTTCGGGCTGCTGGAGAAGCAACTCACATTGTCTCGGGTATTCGGCGCGGTGCTGTTGATGGCGGGCGTGGTGCTGATCCAGTATTCCCCGGCGCTGGAAAAGAGCGCCGCAGCCGTTGGATAACAGGGCAAAGGTAAGCCCTTCACTACAAGGGTTGTCGGGCGTTTCCTCACCTCACAACCCGGCAAGCCTTCGCCCTACAAGCAAAACTCCAACAGCCCTCAGCACTATCGGATACAGCCGATTCTGACCCTGCAAAGCTCTCTGTAAAGTCTGGCAACACACACAAATTGAAACACCCCATGGATTGCCATGCTCAAGGAGAGCTGCCTTTGAATCATCTGACGGATTCCCTCAACACCTTCTCCAACTATCGCAAAGTCATCGCGCTGGCAGACCACGACTGGGAGGCTGCCGAAGCCGGAAAAATCGCGGCTCTCAATGTCGAGGTCAAAGGCTGCAACCACTTGCTCGATCAACACGGACGTCAATTCCATCACTTCTGCACCACGTCCTATCTGGGCCTCGACCATCACCCGGCCCTGCTTGAAGGTGCCATATCGGCCCTGCGGGAAACCGGCACACTGCGCGTTGCCAACTCGAAAAACCGCTGCAAGCTGGCGCTGCTCGATCAATACGAAAGCGAGCTGTCGCAATTGTTTGGCGCGGTGTGTCTGAGCAGTCTGTCCTGCAGCGCTGCGAGCGCCGGCATCCTGCCGCTGCTGGCCAGTGGCGTGTTCACGCAAAACCGCCCGCCGGTGATGGTGTTCGATCGCCTGGCCCACTATTCGATGCATCACCTGAAAGCCAGCTGCGCCGATGAAACTCAAGTGCTGACATCGCCCCACAACGACATGGATTTTCTCGAATCGGTGTGCCAGCGCCACACCACCGTCGCCTACATCGCCGACGGTGCCTACAGCATGGGTGGTGTCGCCAATCTGGACGGTCTGTTGTATCTGAAGGAACGCTATGGCCTGCTCCTGTACCTGGACGATTCCCACGCGCTGTCGGCGGTCGGCAGCAACGGTGCCGGTCTTGTGCGGCCAAGAATGCCGGCGCTGGAAGAGGATTGCCTGATCGTCGCCTCGCTGGCCAAATCGTTCGGCGCCAGCGGCGGTCTGGTGATGCTCGGCAATCAGCGCCAGAAAAAATTGATCCAGCGTTACGGCGGTCCGAGCAACTGGTCGCAAAGCCTCAATTGCGCTGCCATTGGTGCGGGTCTGGCGTCGATCCAACTGCATCGCAGTGCAGAGCTGCGTGCATTGCAGATTCGGCTCCAGGCCAATATTCGCCTGTTCGACAGCCTGCTGAGCACCGAACAACACGGCAGCCCCATGGCCATCCGCCTGATCAACTGCGGCGAGGCCGGCCTGGCCACTCGAATCGCCATTGAACTGGCCGAACACGGTTTTTTCACCAGCGCGGTATTTTTCCCGGTGGTGGCTCAAGGTAAAGCCGCGATCCGCGTTACTCTGCGTGCCGACATGGAAACCCCATTGATCCACCATTTCTGTGATCTGATCATCGAACTGTTACTGACTCACGGCGGCCATCGCGACCGCTGAACCTTCACGGACGACTCATGAACCCCAGCCTCATCCTGCTCATCACCTGCTCCACCGTGTTTCTCGCCCAACTGGGCATGAGCATTTACCTGCCGGCGTTGCCACAGATCGCCGGGCACTTGCAGGTCGATGCACCGCAGGTGGCCTGGGGCTTGTCGCTGTACCTGATCGGCATGGCGCTGCCGATGCTGCTCTGGGGCAGTCTGGCGCAGCGCATCGGCCGTAAACCGGTGCTGTTGGCGGCGCTGGGGATTTATGGGCTGGCGAATCTGGCGCTGCCGCTGGGCTCGACACTGGAGTCGTTCCTGCTGATGCGACTGCTTCAGGGGATTGGCGCCAGCGGCATTTCGGTGATGGCGCGGGTGTTGATTCGAGACAGTTTCCGGGGTGATCTGCTGGCGAAAGCGCTGTCGTGGATTTCGATTTCGTTCGTTGTCGCGCTCGGGATCGGGCAATACGCCGGCTCGCTCATTCAGGTGACGCTGGGCTGGCAGGCGATCTTTTATCTGCTGGGTGCGGTCAGTCTGTTGATGGCGGCGATTGTCTCGCGCCTGAATTTTCCAGAACTTGTCGAAGCGCCTACAACCGCTTCGCCCTGGGCGGTCTATCGAATGATTCTGGTCCATCGAGCGTTTCTTCTGCCGGCGCTCGCGGGAGGTCTGGGTTATGGCGTGATCATCGCGTTCAACAGCGCCGCGCCGTTGATTCTGCAAGGCCCGTTCAATTGGTCGACGACCGAATACGGACTGTTGGGCTGGCCGATCAGCGCGGCGTATTTTCTGGGTGCGCTGGCGGTCAACCGATTCGTCCTGCGCACCGGTCAGCACTGGTTGATGGCATTGGGGGTGGGGTTGGTGCTGGCCGGCAGTGGGGTGATGCTGGCTGGCAGCCTGTTGGCCAGTTCGATGGCCTGGTTGCTTTGGCTGCCTTACTGCGTCGCCGTGTTCGGCCAGTCGCTGAACTACCCGATCAGCCTGTCACGGGCCAACGATGGAGCACCGATTGCCGGCGCCTACGCGATGGCCCTGAGCGGTTTCATCCACCAGTTGATGGCCGCACTGATCGGCGCTGTGGCCAGCCTGTTCGCCAGTCCACAAGCGTGGCCGCTGTCGCTGTTGTGTTGTGCTCTGGCGTTGGGCGCGGTGCTCTGCACGAGGTTCGCGCCCGGTCGCCAGCCCGCTTAAAACGCGCTGCGGAAAATCTCTTCGATCTGCCGTTGATCCGCCGCCCGAGGGTTGGTCAAACCGCAGGCGTCTTTCAGGGCATTGGCGGCAAGTACCGGAATGTCGGTGCATTTGGCGCCGAGATCACGCAGGCCACCGGGGATGTCGACGTCCTTGGCCAGGCAACGGATTGCGGCAATCGCGGCTTGCGCGCCCTCCTCCGGGCTGAAGCCGCGAATATCGGCACCCATAGCGTGGGCCACGTCAGTGAGGCGGTCGGCGCAGACCAGCGCGTTGAATGTCTGCACATGCGGCAACAGCACCGCGTTGCACACCCCGTGAGGCAAATCGTAGAAACCGCCCAACTGGTGCGCCATCGCATGCACGAAGCCAAGCGATGCATTGTTGAACGCCATGCCGGCGAGGAACTGCGCATACGCCATGTTTTCCCGTGCGGCGAGGTCGCTGCCGTCGCGAACCGCCAGGCGCAGGTTGTTGCTGATCAGGGTCATCGCCTTCAACGCGCAGGCGTCGGTGATCGGGTTGGCGGCGGTGGACACATAGGCTTCGATCGCATGGGTCAACGCGTCCATGCCGGTGGCGGCGGTCAGGCTTTTCGGCATGGCGACCATCAGCGCCGGGTCGTTGACCGACAGCAGCGGCGTGACGTTACGGTCGACAATGGCCATTTTCACATGGCGGGTTTCATCGGTGATGATGCAGAAACGGGTCATCTCGCTGGCCGTGCCGGCGGTGGTGTTGATGGCGATCAGCGGCAATTGCGGCTTGGTCGATTGATCGACGCCTTCGTAGTCACGGATCTGCCCGCCGTTGGTCGCGCACAGGGCGATGCCCTTGGCGCAGTCGTGGGGCGAGCCGCCGCCGAGTGACACGACAAAATCGCAGCGGCTGTCCTTGAGCAGCGCCAGCCCGGCCTCGACATTGGCGATGCTCGGATTCGGCTTGGCGCCGTCGAAGATCACCGAATCGATGTCCTGCATCGCCAGTTTCTCGGCGATCATTGTTGCCACGCCAGCCTTGGCCAACCCGGCGTCGGTGACAATCAGCGCCTTGCGAAAACCGTAGTTGCGGATGGCATTCATGGCTTCGTCGAGGCAGCCGCTGCCCATGATGTTGACCGCGGGAATGAAAAAGGTGCTGCTCATGGTGCGTCTCCTGACAGGGGCCGAATCGACTCCTGCGATTCGGCGGATGCATACAGGATCGACCGATCGGTCACGGCGGATGTTGATCTGGCTCAATGCCCGCTCGTGATAAAGTCGCCGCCCATCTGCCCCTTAGTTTTGAGACGTGCCCTGCAATGACCGATTTTCTGGATGTCGACGCCACACTCGAAGACTGGAACGCGTTGCGCGCCACCACCGACTTCAGCGGTTTGCTGGTGGGCAACGGCGCCAGCCGCGCGGTGTGGGACGATTTCGGCTACGACTCGCTGTTCGAAAGCGCCCGCACGGTGGAAGAAAAACCCCTGAGCCCGTCGGAACTGAGCGTGTTCGACGCGATGCAGACGCGCAGTTTCGAACAGGTACTTGGCGCCCTGAAAACCACCAGCCGGGTCAACAAGGCACTGGCCGTCAGCTCGGCCGCGCCGCGCAACCGCTACTACGCGATCAAGGAAGCGCTGATCAACGCCGTCCACGATTTGCACATTCCGTGGCGACTGGTCGACGCCTCGACCCTGAGCATTCTGAACCGCGAACTGGCGAGTTACCGCACGGTGTTCACCACCAATTACGACCTGCTCAACTACTGGGCCCTGCAACATCAGGGCGAGGCCATCGACGACCTGTTCAACGGTCCCGACGCGAGCTTTGACCTGTGCGAAAGCCACACTGAAAAACCGCGCCTGCTGTACCTGCACGGCGGTCTGCATCTGGTGCGCAACCTGAACGGCAGCGCCCGCAAAATGACTGCCACCGAGGGCACGCTGCTCGGCAGCTTTGCGATCAACAACACGATCAAGACGCTTGATGATGTGCCGCTGTTCGTCAACGAAGGGCCGAGCGCGGACAAGCTCAAAACCATCCGCAGTTCCGATTACCTGTCGTTCTGCTACGACCAGCTACTCGCGCACGGCAACAGTCTGTGCATCTTCGGCCATGCCCTGGGCGAGCAGGACGATCACATCGTCCGCGCCCTGCGTCTGGCCAGACCGAAGACCGTGGCGATTTCGATCTATCCGCGCAGCGCGGCGTTCATCCAACACCAGAAGCGCCACTACGCAAAAGTGTTCGAAAGCACAGGCGCCGAGTTGCGGTTCTTTGATTCGAAGAGCCATGCGCTGGGGAATCCAAAGCTGTCGGTGCCAGTCGAGGACTGATCACTCCTCGCTGCTGTGCACCACCACCAGCAACTGCGCCTGCACCTCGCCCACTGAGCGGATGCGATGGGGTTTCTGCGCATTGAAGTGCAGCGCGTCGCCCCGCTCCAGCAGCACCCGTTCGTTCACGAAGTCCACTTCGACCCGGCCTTCGTGGACGAACAGGAACTCCTCGCCCAAGTGTTCCTTGAAGGTCTTGTCGGTGAACTCGCTCGGCGGGTAAATGATGAACGGCAGCAGACTGCGCTCGCTGACCTGATGGGCCAGCACCGCATAACCCGGGCTGTGATCGTTGGCCGCCAGCGACTGGCGCTCGTGGCTGCGCACCAGGCTGTAGCTGTCGAGGCTGACGTTGTCTTCGGAGAACAATTCCTCGACTTTCACGTTCAGCGCTTTCGCCAGTTTCAACGCGGCGGCAATCGACGGCGTGTTCAACCCGCGTTCGACTTTCGACAGGTAACTCTTGGTCATGCCGGATTTCTCGGCCAGTGCCTCAAGGGTTACGCCAAGTTTTTTTCTCAATAATTTCAAACGGATAGACATGCGAAGCGATTAATCCAGCAAAGGAAAGACGATTTGTCCTTGCCAATGACACAAAGTGTCATATAGCCTCTTAAGTGTCATCCATGGCAACCACCACAGGACACGGATATGGCGAAGACATTAGCACTACCCAAAGACGAACTGGTCAAGCAAGCGCTGACCCAGATGCAAAAAAGCCTGGCGGATAATACGTGGACGGACCGGCAAAAGCTGGCCCTGACCTGCCGGATCCTCTTCGAGAACGGCCACGACTCGGGCCTCGCCGGGCAGATTACTGCCCGTGGTCCGCAGCCGGGCACTTACTACACTCAGCAACTGGGGCTGGGCTTCGACGAAATCACCGCGAGCAATCTGCTGCTGGTCAACGAAGACCTGGAAGTGCTCGAAGGCCACGGCATGGCCAACCCGGCCAACCGTTTCCACAGCTGGGTGTACCGCGCACGGCCGGACGTGAACTGCATCATCCACACCCACCCGACGCACATTGCCGCGCTGTCGATGCTGGAAGTACCGTTGCAGATTTCCCACATGGACCTGTGTCCGTTGTACGACGATTGCGCGTTCCTTGAGGGCTGGCCGGGCGTGCCGGTCGGTAACGAAGAAGGCGAATTGATTGCCGGGGCGTTGGGCGATAAACGGGCGATCCTGCTTTCCCACCACGGTCAGCTGTCCACCGGCACGACCATCGAGGAAGCCTGTGTCATCGCGCAACTGATCGAGCGCGCCGCCAAACTGCAATTGCTGGCGATGGCCGCCGGGACGATCAAACCGATCATTCCCGAGCTGGGTCGCGAGGCCCATGACTGGGTGTCGAAACCCAAACGCCACGCCGCTGCATTCAACTACTACGCCCGGCAGAACCTGCGTCAGCACGCCGATTGCCTGAACTGAACAACTCATCCTTGCGGAGCACTCTCATGTCCAACATTCACGGCATCATCGGCTACACCATCACCCCGTTCGGCGCCAATGGCGAAGGTCTTGATCTGCCGGCCCTCGGTCGTTCGATCGATCGGCTGATCGACGGCGGCGTCCACGCCATCGCGCCGCTGGGCAGCACCGGCGAAGGCGCCTACCTGAGCGATGCGGAGTGGGACCAGGTCGCCGAATTCAGCATCAAGCACGTGGCCAAACGCGTGCCGACCGTGGTCAGCGTGTCCGACCTGACCACCGCCAAAGCCGTGCGTCGCGCACGTTTTGCCGAAGCCCACGGCGCCGACGTGGTGATGGTGCTGCCGGCGTCCTACTGGAAGCTGACCGAGGCGGAAATCCTCGCCCATTACCGCGCCATCGGCGACAGCATCGGCGTGCCGATCATGCTCTACAACAACCCGGCCACCAGCGGCACCGACATGTCGGTAGAGCTGATCCTGCGCATCGTCAACGGCGTGGAAAACGTGACCATGGTCAAGGAGAGCACCGGCGACATCCAGCGCATGCACAAGCTGCAACTGCTCGGCGAAGGCCAGGTGCCGTTCTACAACGGCTGCAATCCACTGGCGCTGGAAGCCTTTGCGGCCGGGGCCAAGGGCTGGTGCACGGCAGCACCGAACCTGATTCCGCAACTCAATCTGGATTTGTACGAGGCCACACTGGCGGGGGATCTGGGCAAGGCGCGGGAACTGTTCTACCGCCAGTTGCCGCTGCTGGATTTCATCCTCAAGGGCGGTTTGCCGGCGACGATCAAGGCCGGTCTGCGTGATACCGGGCTGGAAGTCGGCGATCCACGCTTGCCGGTGTTCCCGTTGAGCGAGGCCGGGCGCAACCAGTTGCAGGCCATTCTCAAAACCCTGCGCTGACCTTCAAGCACGACAAAAAACCTGTGGGATCGGCACGCTGCCGGTCCCACAGTTTTTTGTGCTGGAGGTGAACTCAGAGCACCGGCAGGGTTTTGTCCTTGATCACCGTCGTCGGCCCGTTGGCCTTCACGGCGGCGATGCCTTTGGCGCACGCTGCCTCGGACGAATAGGATTCACTGCTGCCGATGATCTGGTGATTGGCCGCCTTGAGGTTGAAATACGGATGCCCGTCCTTCGTCGATTTCTTCTCGTAACGCTCGTCCAGCGGGCTGTTGACCTGCACCGAGGCGATGCCGTTGTCGGCGGCGCTGCGGGTGGTGTACAGCTCGCTGGTCAGAATCGTTTCGGCGTTTGCCGCTTTCAGCACGAACCTGAACTGGCCGTTGCTGCTTTTACTCAACTCGTACCATCCGGACATGTCGCTGCTCCTGTCGATTGAATCCCCGCAAGTAAAGACCGTTTCGACGGTTTAGCCACTCCGCACTGACAGGCGCGAATGTGAACATGACAAATGACAATCATTCTCATATCATCCGCGACTTTCTGCACCCCCCGCTTCGTCGAGAAGGATAGTCATGCCCCGCCTCACGCCCGATCCTCTGTCGGCCGATTCGTTTCGCCGGTTTTACGGGGACATCCTGCATTACCTGCGCAAACGCACGGACAATCCCAGTGACGCGGCGGACATGACCCAGGACGTGTTCACCCAATGGCTCGACTATCGCGACCGGGCCAAGGTCGAGCAACCGCGGGCCTTTCTGTTTCAAATGGCGCGCAACCTGCTGCGTGACCACTGGCGCCGCCAAAAGGTGCGGCACATCGTGCAGCCCACTCAAGACAACGATGCCGAACCACTGGCCGATGAGCATCACGATCCGATGGCGGCCGCGCAGCGCCAGCAACGGCTGGAGCAACTCAAAGCCGTGCTGGGCGAACTCTCGCCACGTCGGCGCGAGGCGCTTGTGCTGCACCGCTTCGAAGGCCTGAGTCAGGCGCAGATTGCCGAGCGCATGGGGATTTCGCTGAGCATGGTGGAAAAACACATTGCCTTCGCACTGCTGCATTGCAAGCAACGCCTGGATCACGACAACGGCATGGAGCAGCCAGAATGAACCGTTCTCACGACTTCACCGAGGAACTGCCCGACGACAGCATCGACGCTCAAGCCGCGGCCTGGTTTACCCGCAATCGTCAGGATCAGCAGCCCGCAGAGCGCCAGGCATTCGAACAATGGCTGCGCGAGCCGGCGCATGCCAGCGCCTATCGTTCATTTGAAGTGTTGTGGGCCGAGCTTGGTGAATTGCAGCAACTGAACCGGCCAACGTCGCTGCCGGTAAATCGCTCAAAAAACCGCTGGCGACCCGCGCTGGCGATGGCCGCCGCGCTGATCGTTGCGGTACTGGCTACGCCTCTGGGCACGTCACATGAGGTCTATCAGCAGCAGATTGCTACCCACGCCAAAGGCCTGCGCACTTTCGAATTACCCGACGGCAGCACCTTGTCGGTGAACGCCAACACGCAACTGCGTGTCGACTTCGACAGCCACCAGCGCCGGCTCATTCTCGATCGCGGACAGTTCTACATCGACGTTGCGCCGGACAAGGAACGGCCGCTGTGGGTGCAGACCGGCGACGCCACGATCCGCGTGGTCGGCACCGGCTTTGACGTGCGGCGCAGCGAGCGACAACTGGTGGTCAGCGTCGCCCACGGCCAGGTCGCGTTCACACCGGACAGCCGCGCACCGCTGCTGCTCGGCGCACAGCAGCAAGTCGCGGTCGACCTGGCCAGCGGCGCCTTGCAGCAACACAGTCTTGCAGCCAGTCAGGTGGCCGACTGGCGCACCGGGCATCTGTCCTTTCGCAACCGTGAGCTGGCCAGTCTGGTGGATGAGCTGAACCTCTATCGCCCGCGTCCGGTGCTGCTGGCCAACACAAAACTGGGGCAGATCAAGGTCTCCGGCAACCTCGACGTCGAGGACCCGGACGCCCTGATCAACGCCCTGCCAGCCCTGGTACCGGTGAAAACCGTCGCGCTGGCCGATGGCAGTATCCGCCTCGAAAACCGCTGACAAAACCTTACATGAGAATATTTTGCATTCGCATGTGAGGTTTTTTTTACCTGCCGCGTCTTCCTCCGGTCTGCGCTTCGTACGCAGGCCTTTCTGGCCTTTTCGCCGCCCTGGGGGATTCCATGTTTCGCGTGTTTTCGCCGTACCCGCTCACTTGCCTTCGACCGACCCTGCTCGCCACTTGCCTGGCGTTCAGCGTACAAGCCCATGCCGCTGACCTGAGCCTGCATTTGCCGGCGCAACCCTTGGCAACGTCGCTGAGTCAGGTCGCCCAACAGGCGAAGATCCAGTTGCTGTTCGATGAGGCGCAACTGCGCAACCTCAAGGCCCCGGCCCTCGACGGTGAATACAGCGCGGAAGCGGCGATTCGCACGTTGCTCGACAACAGCCAGTTCGGTCTGATCAAGGTCAACCAGACCTACGTCGTGCGCCCGGAAGAGCCGGTCACCAGCAGCGGTGACGGCATCCAGCTCGACGCCCTGAGCGTGATCGGCAGCGGTACCGAAGTCGACTCCAGCACCGTCGGCCGCTCGACCCTGACCCAGGCCGACATCGACCGCCACCAGCCAAACAACATTCCCAGCCTGCTGGCGACCCTGCCTGGCGTGAGCATGGGCGGTTCGATGAAACCGGGCGGCCAGACCATCAACATCTGGGGCCTGGGCGATGCCGAGGACGTGCCGTTGACCGTCGACGGCGCCACCAAAAGCGGTTTCGAGCGCTACCAGCAAGGCACGATTTTCATCGAACCGGAGCTGATCAAACGCATTGAAGTGGAAAAAGGCCCGCACTCGATGCTCACCGGCAACGGCGGTTTCGGTGGCACCGTGCACATGGAAACCAAAGACGCCCCGGACCTGTTGCAGGAAGGTCGCAACAGCGGTGCGATGGTCAAGTACGGTTACGCCAGCAACGACCATCAGCAAACCTACACCGGTGCCGTGTTCGGTCGCACCGACGACGGTCGCGCCGATGCGCTGGTGTACCTGACCAAGCGCGATGGCGGCGACATGAAGCTGGCCGGCACCCCGCCCGATCCGGACAATCAGTACCCGATCAACCCTCGGCGCCTGCCCAACAGCGCGCTGGATCTGGACGGCCAACTGCTCAAGTTCAACCTGCACCTGAACGACGAACACAGCGTCGGCCTGTCGTACTCGCGTTCGCAAAGCGAGCGCTGGGCGCCGTTTTCGTCGGCCAGTTATCCGACCCCGCCGACCCGCGCCAACATCAAGCAATACGGCTACGAAAACGCCCTCAAGCGTTTCCTCGCCAACCGCGAGACCACCGACACCACATGGTCAGCCAAGTATCAGTACCAGCCGCTGGACAATCGCCTGATCGATTTCAAGCTGAGCTATTCCGAATCCAACACCGATCAGACCGACGAGCGTGATGCCACGGCGTTCTTCCAGACGTCCACCGGCGGACGCAAGATGGACACCGCCTACAAGGACCGCATCGTCGAGGCGAGCAACATCAGCCTGTTCGAAACCGGCGTGCTGTCTCACGCGGTCACCGGCGGTGTGCAAATCCGCAAGCACAGCCGCGACACCGAAATGTGGATGCCGGGCAAGACCTACGAAGTGCCGAAGTACAACTACGGCTACTTCCAGCCGAGTTTCATGCCCCAGGGCAAGGTCGACACCAACAGCGTTTATCTGCAAGACGCGATCACACTGGGCGATTTCACCCTGACCCCGTCCGTGCGCTACGACCATGTGCGCAATCGCGGCGAAGCCAACGACGCGCCTTACTACGACAACCCGGACCCGAGCTTCGGCCACGACTACAGCGACCGCACTTACACCGGCTGGTCGCCGCGCCTGTCGGCGTTCTGGCGGATGACCCCGGACGTCGGCTTCTTCGTCGACTACAGCAAGACCTGGCGCGCGCCGGTCATCGACGAGCAGTACGAAGTGCAGGGCCTGGGCAGCCGCACCGCCACCAGCGTCGACCTCGACCCGGAACGCATCACCGGTTGGCGTGCCGGTAATATCAGCCACTTCGCCAACGTGTTCACCGACCACGACAACGTGCAGGTCCGCACCACGCTGTTCCGCAACAAGATCGACGACGAGATCTTCAAGGCCACCGGCATCGGCTGCGAGAACCAGGCCATCAAGGGCGGCAGCATCGCCTCGGACTGCAAGGGTTCCGGCCCCATGGGCAACTACCGCAACATCGGCGGGCTGACCATCAAGGGCTTTGAAGTCGAAAGCTTCTATGACTCGACGTACCTGTTCGGTTCGCTGTCCTACTCGTGGATGACCGGCAAGCACGAAGGTGCCTACACCAATCCATGGGGACCGGACGTCTGGGTGCGGGACGTTCCACCGAGCAAATGGATTGCCGTGCTCGGCGTGAAGATTCCTAGCTGGGATGCCCAGGTTGGCTGGCAAGGAGAGTTCGTGCGCCAGACCGATCGCCTGCCGAGCGACAAGTACGGTTCGAGCAAAAACACCCTGGGTGACGTGTTCTACGACCAGTACGCCAACGACCGCTACAACGTGCAGGGTCTGTTCGCCAAGTGGAAACCGCAGCAGCCGTACCTCAAGGGCACCGAGGTCAACCTCACCGTCGACAACCTGTTCAACGAGGATTACCGCCCGGCGCTGAGCGGTGATCGGGCTTACAGTCAGGGACGCAATGCCAAGGTCAGCGTGACGCGGTTCTTCTGATCCGTCCGGGCTTGCCCATCGCGAACACGCTCGCGATGGGCCTCTCGTTCACAGGGTGATTTTGGTTCCGAGCAACCCGAGGAAACCGGCCAGCCAGTTCGGATGCGCCGGCCAGGCCGGGGCGGTAGCCAGATTGCCCTGGACGTGGCCCTCGGTCACCGGAATATCGATGTAGGTGCCACCGGCCAGCCGCACTTCCGGGGCACAGGCCGGATAGGCGCTGCACTCGCGGCCTTCGAGAATCCCCGCCGCCGCCAGCAGTTGCGCGCCATGGCAGACAGCAGCAATCGGCTTGCCGGCCTTGTCGAAGGCTCGCACCAGTTCCAGGACTTTTTCGTTCAGCCGCAGGTATTCCGGCGCACGACCACCGGGCACCAGCAACGCGTCGTAGTCTTTGGCATCGACCTTGGCGAAATCGAAGTTCAGGGCAAACTGGTGACCGGGTTTCTCGCTGTAGGTCTGGTCCCCTTCAAAGTCATGGATCGCGGTGCGCACAGTCTTACCGGCGGCCTTGTCCGGGCACACGGCGTGCACGGTGTGACCGACCATTTGCAGGGCCTGGAACGGCACCATCACTTCGTAGTCTTCGACGTAATCGCCGACCAGCATCAGAATCTTTTTCGCGGCCATGGACAGGACTCCTCTGGTGAATGCACAGGAGTATTCAAAGTAGTCCAAGGTTCGCGATGACGTCCGCAAACTGTATGGATAACTCTGCGCCTGACTGTAACAGCACGATGCGCAAGGTTTGTGGCTAGATGAAGCCACCTCCCTGCCACCTTCTAATCGGGTTGCCCTCATGTCTTCGCGCGAAAACACCGGCATGGCCCTCGGCCTGCTCGGCGTGGTGATTTTCAGCCTCACCCTGCCCTTCACCCGTATCGTGGTGCAGGAACTTCACCCACTGCTCAACGGCCTCGGCCGTGCGTTGTTCGCGGCGATTCCGGCGGCGTTACTGTTGTTGTGGCGACGGGAAAAGTGGCCGACCTGGAAGCAAGTCAAAGGCCTGAGCCTGGTGATCGCCGGGGTGATTCTCGGATTCCCGGTGCTCTCCGCGTGGGCCATGCAGACCTTGCCGGCGTCCCACGGCGCGCTGGTCAACGGTTTGCAGCCACTGTGCGTGGCGCTGTACGCGGCGTGGCTGTCCCATGAGCGTCCGTCGAAAGCCTTCTGGGCCTGCGCTGCGTTGGGCAGCGCGCTGGTGCTGGGTTATGCGTTGTACACCGGTGCCGGCAGCATTCAGGCCGGGGATTTGCTGATGCTCGGCGCGATTGCGGTGGGCGGTCTGGGTTATGCCGAGGGCGGACGCCTGGCCCGGGAAATGGGCGGCTGGCAGGTGATCTGCTGGGCGCTGGTGCTGTCGACGCCGTTGCTGATCGGCCCGGTGCTGTATCTGGCGATCCAGCATCAGGGCGCGGTCTCGACGAAAACCTGGTGGGCCTTCGGTTACGTCGCGCTGTTTTCGCAGTTCCTGGGTTTCTTCGCCTGGTACGCCGGGCTGGCCATGGGCGGCATTGCCCGGGTCAGTCAGATCCAGTTGTTGCAGATCTTCTTCACCATCGCGTTTTCCGCGCTGTTCTTCGGCGAACACGTGGAGCCGATCACCTGGCTGTTCGCCTGCGGGGTGATCGCGACAGTGATGCTCGGGCGCAAGACCGCAGTGCGCCCGGCTCAACCGGGCACGTTACCGGCCGGAGTTCAGCTCAAGCCTTGAGCGGCAGCAGGCCATCGGCGAGCAGCAGGGTTTCCAGGCAGTGCTCGCTGATGTGGTAGAACGCTTTGAGCTCCTGAATCTTCACCAGCAACTGGGCCGGGTCCACCGGCTCGGCGCGCTTCACGGCGAGGATCATCTTGTTCTTGTTGGTGTGGTCCAGCGAGATGAACTCGAACACCTTGGTCTCGTAACCGCAGGCTTCGAGGAACAGCGCACGCAGACTGTCGGTGACCATTTCCGCCTGCTGGCCCAGGTGCAGGCCGTATTGCAGCATCGGCTTGAGCAGCGTCGGACTCTGGATCTGCAAGCGGATCTGTTTGTGGCAGCACGGCGAGCACATGATGATCGATGCGCCCGAGCGGATGCCGGTGTGGATCGCATAGTCGGTGGCGATGTCGCAGGCATGCAAAGCGATCATCACTTCCAGCTCGCTCGGCGCCACGCTGCGCACATCGCCGCACTTGAACACCAGCCCTGGGTGTTCCAGCTTCGCGGCGGCGGTGTTGCACAGATTGACCATCTCTTCACGCAGCTCGACGCCGGTGACTTCGCCTTCGGCCTTCAGGGTGTTGCGCAGATAGTCATGGATGGCGAACGTCAGATAGCCCTTGCCCGAACCGAAATCCGCCACCCGCACCGGTTTGTCCAGAGCCAGCGGCGAGGATGTCAGGGCGTGGCTGAAAACTTCGATGAACTTGTTGATCTGCTTCCACTTGCGCGACATCGCCGGGATCAACTCGTGTTGCGCGTTGGTCACGCCCAGATCCTTGAGGAACGGTCGGTTCAGATCGAGGAAGCGGTTTTTCTCGCGGTTATGCTCGGCGGACGGCACTTCACGCAATTGCTGGGGTTTGCTCATGAACAGCGAACTCTTGCCCTTTTTGCTGTATTCGAGCTGGGCTTCGTCGGTCAGCGTGAGCAAATGCGCATTTTTGAACGCCGCCGGCAGCAGCTCGGCGATCGTCGTTACAGCTTCGTCCAACGGCAGGTTCTTGGTGATGTCGCGGGTCTTGTAGCGATAAACGAACGACAGGCATGGCTGCGCCTTGACCGTCACCGGTTTGATGATGATCCGCTGCAGGTCCGCTTCTTCGCCGACGTACTTGGCCAGCACCAGTTTGATGAAGCCGTTCTGTTCGAGGCTGGCTTGCAGCAGCTCGATGAACTGGGCGTGGTGATCGGGCGCCGGTTTGGCAGATGGGACGGTAACGGACATGAGAAAAAGCGGCCTCGGACGGGCAAATCGGGAATGGCCGCTAGTTTAGGGGGGATGGCGTTCGAGGGCACGGCTAATTTCCCGAACGGCTTATCCCAGCACCACCAGACGATTGGGCAACTCATTGCGCACCTGCGTCACCGGCACATGCACCTTGAGCAACTCGCCGCACGCGTCAATGCAGGTGACAAATCCCTGCAACGTCTGGCCCTGCCGCACCTGCTCGGTAAACGCCGCGACAATCGAATCCCAGCTCTTGTTATCCAGTTTTCTGGAAATCCCTTCATCCACCAGAATCTCCACGTACCGCTCGGCCTCGCAGACAAAAATCAGCATGCCGGTGCTGCCTACCGTGTGATGCAGGTTCTGTTCGAGAAACTGCCGACGCGCCAGGTTCGAGGCGCGCCAGTGGCGGACGTGGCGCGGAATCAGATGGGTGGTGACCTTGGGCAGACGAAACACCAGGCACAGCACGACAAAACTGACCCACTGCACCAGCAGCAGACTGTGCATCGTCAGCCAGCCGGTCAGGTAATGCACGATGCCCGGCACCACCAGCGCCAGCAGGCTGGCCCACAGCAGCGGGATGTACGCGTAGTCGTCGGCGCGTGCCGCGAGCACCGTCACCAGTTCGGCGTCGGTGTCGCGTTCGACCCGGGCGATGGCCTCGGCGACCTTGCGTTGTTCGTGTTCAGTCAGTAATGCCATGTCGTGAAGTGCCTGCTCATTATTGTTATCACCAGCCGCCGGAAGACCCGCCCCCGCCGAAACTGCCACCGCCGCCGCTGAAGCCCCCGCCTCCACCGCCGCCGCCAAAACCACCGCCACCAAAGCCGCCCCCTCCTCCGGAGCCGCCCCGGCCGGCGGGAAGGATACCGAGCATCTGGCAGATAAAAACAGTCAGGATGAACAACATCACCAGAAATACGAACAACGCCGGGTGCCGCGAGACGAAATCGTCCGACGGATCGCCGGCCGATTCATACACCGTGGAAGGTTCGTCCAGTGGATTGCCGCCCAGCACCACCAGCATCGCCGCCACACCGTCGCTGATGCCCTTGCTGAAATTGCCGGCCTTGAACGACGGCGTGATCACCTGATGAATGATCACCGAACTCTGGGCATCGGTCAGGCGATCCTCCAGCCCGTAGCCGACTTCGATGCGCAATTTGCGCTCGTCCCGGGCGACGATCAACAGTGCGCCGTTGTTCTTGTCCTTCTGGCCGATGCCCCAGTGCCGGCCGAGCTCGACGCCGTAGTCCTCGATAGTGGAGCCTTGCAGATTCGGCAAGGTCACGACCACCAACTGCTCGCCGGTCGCCTGTTCGTGGGCCTGCAACTGCTGGTTCAGCTGCGCGCGCACCGACGGCTCGATCATCTGCGCGTCGTCCACCACCCGCCCGGTCAGCGCCGGAAAGGTCAACTCGGCCCGGGCGCTGACGGCGAACAGCCACAGCATCAGCACCAGGCCCATCTTCAACACACGCATGGGCATCCCCGGCTCAGAACTTCACTTCCGGGGCCTTGTCCGCGCCGGGGCTGGTGGCTTCGAAGGTCTCGCGGATCGGCAGGTCGCTGTACATCACGCTGTGCCACAGGCGACCGGGAAAGGTGCGGATCTCGGTGTTGTATTTCTGCACCGCCAGAATGAAGTCGCGGCGGGCCACGGCGATGCGGTTTTCCGTGCCCTCAAGTTGCGATTGCAGGGCGAGGAAGTTCTGGTTGGCCTTCAGGTCCGGATAACGTTCGGACACCACCATCAATCGGCTCAAGGCACCGGTCAGTTGATCCTGGGCCTGCTGGAACTGCTTGAGCTTTTCCGGGTTGTCGAGGGTGCTGGCATCGACCTGGATCGACGTCGCCTTGGCCCGGGCCTCGACCACCGCCGTCAGGGTTTCCTCCTCGTGCTTGGCATAACCCTTCACGGTTTCCACCAGGTTGGGGATCAGGTCGGCGCGGCGCTGATACTGGTTCTGCACCTGGCCCCAGGCCGCCTTGGCCTGTTCGTCGAGGGTGGGAATGTTGTTGATGCCGCAGGCGGTCAACAGCGTGGCCAGCACCAGCAAGGTGGCGACCTGCAAACGCGAGCGGTAGACAGGACTGACATTCATCGGACGGGTGCTCCCTTGCACATTTCATGAATAATGACTCGCGAAACATTCTCAGCCGGCGGTTGGGGCATAATCGCCCGCGCCACTGGATTGCGGCGGGCCGATGGGCTAAAAAGAGGCCCTGCGCGATCACGTCGTCGAAACTGACGATGTACATTCGGCTGTCGTTTTCTGAATCAGCACCCGAACAACAATAGTCGCTCCCTAAATTTTGGCTGGCCGGCATTGCAACGCCGTTTAGGCCCTTGAGAAAACTATTCATGAAGAAGCTGTGTTTGCTGGGCCTGTTCGTCAGCCTGGCCAGTCATCAAGTACTGGCCGCCACGACCCCGGTACCCCTGGAAAACAAGGATGCGTTCATCAGTAACCTGATGAAACAAATGACCCTCGACGAGAAGATCGGCCAGTTGCGCCTGATCAGCATCGGCCCGGAGATGCCGCGCGAACTGATCCGCAAAGAGATCGCCGCCGGCAACATCGGTGGCACCTTCAACTCGATCACCCGCCCGGAAAACCGTCCGATGCAGGACGCTGCCATGCGCAGCCGCCTGAAGATCCCGATGTTTTTCGCGTACGACGTGATCCACGGCCACCGTACGATTTTCCCGATTCCATTGGCCCTCGCATCGAGCTGGGACATGGACGCCATCGGCCAGTCCGGGCGCGTTGCCGCCAAAGAGGCCGCAGCCGACAGCCTCGACATCACCTTCGCGCCGATGGTCGATATTTCCCGCGACCCGCGCTGGGGCCGCAGCTCCGAAGGTTTCGGTGAAGACACCTACCTGACCTCGCGCATCGCCAAAGTCATGGTCAAGGCCTATCAGGGCGAAACCCCGAGCGCGGCCGACAGCATCATGGCCAGCGTCAAGCACTTCGCCCTGTACGGCGCGGTCGAGGGTGGTCGCGACTACAACACCGTCGACATGAGCCCGGTGAAGATGTACCAGGACTATCTGCCACCGTACCGCGCTGCGATTGATGCCGGCGCCGGTGGCGTGATGGTCGCGCTGAACTCGATCAACGGTATCCCGGCCACCGCCAACACCTGGCTGATGAACGACCTGTTGCGCAAGGAATGGGGCTTCAAGGGCCTGGCGGTCAGCGACCACGGCGCGATCTTCGAACTGATCAAGCACGGCGTGGCAGCCGACGGTCGTGAAGCGGCGAAGCTGGCGATCAAGGCCGGCATCGACATGAGCATGAACGACACCCTGTACGGCAAAGAACTGCCGGGGCTGCTCAAGTCCGGCGAGATCGAACAGAAAGACATCGACAACGCCGTGCGCGAAGTGCTCGGGGCCAAGTACGATATGGGCCTGTTCAAGGACCCGTACCTGCGCATTGGCAAGGCCGAAGACGATCCGGCCGACACCTACGCCGACAGCCGCCTGCACCGCGCCGACGCTCGTGACGTCGCCCGTCGCAGCCTGGTGCTGCTGAAGAACCAGAACGAAACCCTGCCGCTGAAGAAATCCGCGAAAGTCGCGCTGGTCGGTCCGCTGGCCAAGGCCCCGATCGACATGATGGGTAGCTGGGCCGCTGCTGGCCGTCCGGCGCAATCGGTCACCCTGTTCGACGGCATGAGCAGCGTGATCGGCGACAAGTCGAACCTGATCTACGCCCGTGGCGCCAACATCACCAGCGACAAGAAGGTCCTCGACTACCTGAACTTCCTCAACTTCGATGCGCCGGAAGTGGTCGATGACCCGCGCCCGGCCAACGTGCTGATCGACGAAGCGGTGAAAGCCGCCAAGGACGCTGACGTAATCGTTGCAGCCGTGGGCGAGTCCCGTGGCATGTCCCACGAGTCGTCGAGCCGTACCGACCTGAACATCCCGGAAAACCAGCGTGAGTTGATCCGCGCCCTGAAAGCCACCGGCAAGCCGTTGGTGCTGGTGCTGATGAACGGCCGTCCGCTGACGATCCTTCAGGAAAAGGAACAGGCTGACGCGATTCTGGAAACTTGGTTCAGCGGCACCGAGGGCGGCAACGCCATCGCCGACGTGCTGTTCGGCGACTACAACCCGTCGGGCAAACTGCCGGTGACCTTCCCGCGCTCCGTGGGTCAGATCCCGACCTACTACAACCACCTGAGCATTGGCCGGCCGTTCACGCCGGGCAAACCGGGCAACTACACCTCGCAGTATTTCGATGACACCACCGGGCCCCTGTTCCCGTTCGGTTACGGCCTGAGCTACACCGATTTCAGCCTGAGCGACATGGCGCTGTCGTCGACCACCCTGAACACCACCGGCAAGCTCGACGCCAGTGTCACGGTGAAAAACACCGGCAAGCGTGACGGCGAAACCGTGGTGCAGCTGTACATCCAGGACGTCACCGGTTCGATGATCCGTCCGGTCAAGGAGCTGAAGAACTTCCAGAAGATCATGCTCAAGGCCGGCGAACAGAAAGTCGTGCACTTCACCATCACCGAAGATGACCTGAAGTTCTACAACGCCCAGCTCAAATACGCGGCAGAGCCTGGCAAGTTCAACGTGCAGATCGGCCTGGATTCCCAGGACGTGACGCAGCAGAGCTTTGAATTGCTGTAACTGTTAAAGCTACACATAAAACTGAGGGAGCTGGCTTGCCAGCTCCCTCATTGTTTTTGCGGTGTTGAATCAGCCCCGACGATCGAGCAGATTGACCACCACCCGATCCACCCAGCCCCAGATCCGCTGCTTCACCCGCCGCCACAACGGCCGGCGCTGCCATTCCTCCAGACTCACCTGCTGACTCAGGCCGAAGTCCTTCTCGAAACTCGCCACCACCGCTGCTGTCAGTGACGGATCCAGCGCCTCCAGATTCGCCTCAAGGTTGAAGCGCAAATTCCAATGGTCGAAATTGCATGAGCCGATGCTCACCCAATCGTCCACCAGCACCATTTTCAGGTGCAGGAAACACGGCTGATATTCGAAGATCTTCACCCCGGCCTTGAGCAGGCGCGGGTAATAGCGATGCCCGGCGTAACGCACCGACGGGTGATCGGTACGCGGCCCGGTCAGCAGCAGGCGCACGTCGAGGCCACGGGCGGCGGCCTTGCGCAGGGAGCGGCGGATTTTCCAGGTCGGCAGGAAGTACGGCGTGGCCAGCCAGATGCGCTTCTGGCCGCTGTTCAGTGCGCGGAACAGCGATTGCAGAATGTCGCGATGCTGGCGGGCGTCGGCGTAGGCCACACGGCCCATGCCCTCGCCGGTGTCGGGTACGCGCGGCAATCGCGGCAGGCCGAAATTCGCGTGAGGTTTCCAGGCCCGGCGATGGCGGTTGGCGATCCATTGGCGGTCGAACAGCAATTGCCAGTCGAGCACCAAGGGGCCTGTGATCTGCACCATCACTTCGTGCCATTCGCTGGTGTCGTGGCCCGGCGTCCAGAATTCGTCGGTCACCCCGGTGCCGCCAACCACCGCCAAACGTTGATCGACCAGCAACAGCTTGCGGTGATCGCGATAGAAGTTGCCGACCCAGCGCCGCCAATTCAGGCGATTGTAGAAACGCAGCTCGACACCGGCGAGGGTCAGGCGCTGACGCAAGGTCAGGGTGAAGGCGAGGCTGCCGTAATCATCGAACAGGCAGCGCACCCGCACGCCCCGCTCGGCTGCCAGCACCAGCGCCTGAACCACGGTTTCGGCACAGGCGCCGGCCTCTACCAGATACAGCTCCAGTTCGATCTGCTCCCGGGCGCGGGCGATTTCCTCAAGCATGCGCGGGAAGAATTGCGGGCCGTCGATCAACAGTTCGAAGCGATTGCCGTCACGCCACGGGAACACTGCGCCGCGCATGTCAGCGCGCCGTGAAGATCAGCACCGCACCCACCGGCACCGACAGACTGATGGCCGACAGGCCGGCCATTTTGCGCAAGCTTTCCAGCCCTGGCAGCAGATCGAAATCCTCGGCGCTGATCACCAGCGGCTCTAGCGTCACCACTTGAAAGCGTCGGTCATCAAGCCGAGTGGCGAGCAGTTCAGCGGGGTATTCGTGCTGTTTGCCGTGCAGGTTGACGGTCAGTGGCAGGCGCAACTCAAGTTGCGCGCCGGGGGCCAGATCGTTGATCGGGCGCAGGTCGATTTGCGTGGTGATGGTCGCCTCGGGAAATTGCTCGATCTGGAACAGTTCCTTGCGCATGCGCTCGTCGCGCAGCGGGATGCCGCTGTTGATCGAGTCCAGCTCGACCTCGACTTCGGCGCGGCCATCGGGATCGACCTTGCCGTGCAGCACCAGGAAGCGCTGCACTTCGGACACGTTGGCGTTTTTCGTGCTGACGAACGACAGCCGCGACGACTCGCCGTCCAGATACCAGTTGGCCTGGGCCGGCAGCGCGACGGCGCCCAGCAGCAGGCCGGCGAAGGCGTTGCACAGAGAACGGTTGAACATTGAAGACTCGTGGGGCCGATAAACCTGCACGAACCTTAACTGGCCGTGGCGCTATTGCAAACTGTCAGTCTGTGCAAAGGCTCAGACCAACGCCTGCTGCACCTGGCCAATAGTCGCCGCGAGGCTGTTGAGGTGCAGGCTCAGCACCCGCTCCACCGGCGCCTGATCCATCGGCCAATGCAGCGCCATGCTGCCGACCAGTTGCCCCTGCGCACGAATCGGCAACGCCACCGCGCGAATCAGGAACGGCAGGCGCACCGGGTATTCCCAATAGCCTTCGGTGCGCTGGCCGAAACCCTGATGCAGGGCTTGCTCGGTGGCCTGGAACACACCGTCATCCGCCAGTTGTTCGCGCTCGGCCAGTCGCTGCACGTCCTGGCTGTCGAGCTCTCCCAGACAGGCCCGGCCCATCGCCGAATGAAACAGGCTCGCGTGATGACCGACGATCTGACAGTTGTTCGGATAGCGTTTGCGCAGCACTTGCGGGATCGCGCTTTCCATCACTTCAACCCGTTCTCCGTCGAAGCACGACAGATCCGCCACCAACCCGGTGCGCTCGCTGAGTTCGAGCAGCATCGGCGCGGCGCTTTCCACCAGATGGCGCTTGAAGCGTTGCTGACGATCACCGAACAGCCGCTTGGCGCACAACCGGTAGCGACGGTCGCTGAGGCCGCGATAGATCCAGCCCTGCTCCTGCAAGGTGGCGAGCATCCGCGACACCGTGGCTTTGGGCAGGGTGGTCAGGTAGTGCAACTCTTCGAGTCCCAACGCCTGATGCTCGCCGAGCAACTCGACGATGGCCAGCGCCCGTTCGACCGAGCGCACGCTGCCGGTGTCTGCCTTGCTGCCCATGTGTTCGACCTCCGTGGATGCGGGTGAAAGATCACTTCGTGCAGCAAGATGCGGGCCGCTCAGGCCGATTGCAGGCATGCCGGCGGTCGCCGCTCGACCCAGCGCGTCAGTTGCTCATGAGCATAGGCCAGTTGCAGCACCGCCCGATCCGCCTGGGCCGGGCCGATGATTTGCAGGCCCATCGGCAACCCGGCCGGGTTGAAACCCACCGGCACGCTGATGCTCGGCAACCCCGCCAGTGTCGGGCCGATCACCACTTCCATCCAGCGATGATAGGTGTCCATGGTCTGCCCGCCGACGACTCGCGGCCACGGTTGCTGTGCATCAAAAGGGAACACCTGGGCGGTGGGCAGCAGCAGGAAATCGTAACGCTCGAATAGCTCGCTCACCGCGCGATACCACTCGCTGCGCGCGACCGATGCCTGATAGACCTCGGCAGCGGTCAGACGCAAACCACCCTCGATTTCCCATTGTGCTTCGGGTTTGAGCAGCGCCCGTTTTTGCGGGTCGGCATAGGCCGCGCCGAGGCTGCCCTGCACCAGGAAATGCCGGTGCGTGAGCCAGGTCTGCCACAAGCGCTCCATGGAAAACTCCGGCTGACAGGCTTCGACGTGGCAACCCAATGCACTGAAATCCGCCAGCGCCGATTCGCACAGGCTCAACACGCCATCGTCCATCGGCAGATAGCCGTTGTAATCGCCGAGCCAGCCGAGGCGCAGGCCGCTGCAGTCCTGTTGCAGATCCAGTCCGAAATCCCGAGGTTCATCGGCCAGCGACAGCGGCACGCGCGGATCGTAACCGGCCTGGGTCGAGAGCAATCGCGCGACGTCGGTGACCGTGCGCCCCATCGGCCCTTCGGTGGCCAGTTGCTGGACGAACACTTCCGGCGCTGGCCCATGGGGCACGCGGCCCTGGGACGGGCGGAAGCCGAACACGTTGTTGAACGCCGCCGGGTTGCGCAGCGAGCCCATCATGTCGCTGCCGTCGGCCACCGGCAGCAGACGCAGGGCCAGCGCCACCGCCGCCCCGCCGCTGCTGCCGCCGGCAATCAGGCCCGGATCGTAGGCGTTGGTGGTGGTGCCGAACACGCTGTTGTAGGTCTGCGAACCGAGGCCGAACTCCGGGACGTTGCTCTTGCCGATGATGATCGCCCCGCAATCGCGCACCCGCGCCACGCTGATCGCGTCGTGCTGCGGCACTTGCTCGGCAAACAACGGCGACCCCAGGGTGGTGCGCAACCCGGCGGTGGCCGCCAGGTCCTTGATCGCCTGGGGCATGCCGTGCATCCAGCCCCGGGACTCGCCGTGATCCAGTTGCCGGTCACATTCATCGGCTTCGCGCAACAGCACGTCCTGCGGACGCAGCGAGACCAGCGCGTTGACCGCCGGATTGAAGCGTTCGATGTGCGTCAGGTAGGCCTGCATCACTTCGCGGCACGACACCTTGCGGGCATGGATCGCCCGGGACAGCGCATCGGCATCAAGGGCGACAATCGGATCAATGGCTAACGGACTCACGGTTTCACTCCCAGGTTGAGCGCAACGGGTTTCTTTGCACGCGGGGCCTCCTGCAAACAGTAAGTACCGAGCAGGGTCAGCAGGCAAGCGAACAAGACATAGAACGACGGCGCCACCGGGGTGTTCAGAACTTTGCTTAGCCAGGTGACGATCAGCGGCGCGAAACCACCGAACACCATCACCGCCACGTTGTAGGCCACCGACACGCCAGTGGAGCGCACTTCAATCGGGAACTGCTCGGCCAGCGCTGTCGGGGCCGGGCCGAAGAACCCGCCAATCGCCGTGCACAGCAACAGTTGCATCACCAGCAAGCGTTCGATCGAAGGCGCCGCCGCGACCCACACATAGAGCGGATAGACCATGACGAAAAACGCCAGGGTGAACGCCATCAGCACCGGCCGCCGACCGAGGCGATCGGACAGGGCACCGGACAGCGGAATCACCACGGTCATCAGCCCCACCGCAAGCATCTGCACCAGCAACACCTGATCCAGCGGCAGGCCGAGGTTCTTGTGGGCGAAGGTCGGCATGTTCACCAGCACCACGTAAAACGACACCGTCGCCCCGCACGCCAGGCCCATCGACACCAGCAGGCTGCGGCGATGTTCGCGCAACACCTGCCACAGGCCGGGGGCTGCGCCTTTGGCCTTCTTGCGCGCTTCAAGAAACTCTTCCGGCTCTTCCATGTGCTTGCGAATCCACAAGCCCACCGGGCCGATCAGCAGACCGAGCACGAACGGAATCCGCCAGCCCCAACTGTCCAGCGCTTCGGGGGAAAACAGGTGCGTGACCAGCGCCACCATCGCCGCACCACTGAACACCGCCAGGCATTGCCCGACCAGTTGCCACGAGCCATACAAACCCTTGCGATGGGCCGGCGCGCTCTCCACCAGAAACGCCGTGGCGCTGGCGTATTCACCGCCCGTGGCAAAGCCCTGAAGCATCCGCGCCACCACAATCAGCAACGGCGCACCCATGCCGATGGCGGCGTAATTCGGCGCGAACGCGATCAGGGCGATGGACACGGTCATCAGGCGGATGATCATCTGCATCGCAGCCTTGCGCCCTTTGCGGTCGGAATAGATGCCCAGCAGGATGCCGCCCACCGGGCGCATGAAAAAGCCGACGCCGAAAGTCGCCAGCGCCATCAGCAGCGAGGCGTAGTCGTCGTCGGACGGGAAAAACTGCCGGGCGATGATGCTCGCCAGAAAGCCGTAAACGATGAAGTCGTACCATTCCAGGGCGTTGCCGATGACGGCGGCGACCACTTGCCGGGTGCGCGAAACGCCTGCGTTCGAAATCTGCATGGGGATTCTCCAGAAGCTGTGGGTTGACCACGCAGGCACGTGCGCACCTGCGCTTCAGCGGCAGCAAAAAGTGAAGAAATCAGGCCGGCTTGAGCCAGCTCTCGGTGAGCGCGCCCCAATACGCCGCGCCGGTCAGCAGAATGTCGTCGTTGAAGTCGTAGGCCGGGTTATGCACCATCGGCCGCGCCACGCCGTTGCCGATGAACAGGTAGGCGCCGGGGCAGCGCTGGAGCATCCAGGCGAAGTCCTCGCTACCCATCAGTTTTGGTGTGTTGCCATCCACGGCATCGGCGCCGACCAGTTCGACGCCGACCTGACGGGCGAACTCGGTTTCGGCGGCGTGGTTGACCAGCACCGGGTAGGCAGGACGGTGTTCGAGGGTCGAGGTGCAGCCGAAGCTTTCGGCCTGGGCTTCGATGATCGAGCGCACGCGGTCCAGTGTCTGAACGCGGACTTCGGCGTTCAGCGCACGCAGACTCAGGCGCAGGATCGCCTGTTGCGGAATCACGTTTGCCGCTTCGCCGGCCTGCAACGCGCCAACGGTCACCACCGCCGCCTGCTGTGCATCGATGTTGCGCGCGACCACGGTTTGCAAAGCCATCACCACACTCGCTGCCGCCACCAGCGGATCCACCGCCAGATGCGGCATCGATCCGTGGCCGCCGACGCCTTCGATGGTCACCGTGAGCAGATCCTGCGAAGCCATCATCGGCCCTTCGCGAAAGCCCAGGTGCCCTGCCGGCAGGCCCGGCATGTTGTGCATGCCGAACAGCGCATCGCACGGGAAGCGTTCGAGCAGGCCATCGGCGAGCATCGCTTCGGCCCCGCCCTGCCCCTCTTCGGCGGGCTGGAAAATCAGCGTCAGGGTGCCGTCGAACTGACGGGTCGCCGCCAGATAACGCGCGGCGCCGAGCAGCATCGCGGTGTGCCCGTCATGCCCGCAGGCGTGCATGCAGCCCTGATGACGACTGCTGTAGGCGACGCCGGTGTTCTCGATGATCGGCAGCGCATCCATGTCGGCCCGCAGCCCGAGTTTGCGTGTGCTGCTGCCGTTGCGCAGCACGCCGACCACGCCAGTCTTGCCGACGCCAGTGTGGACTTCATAGCCCCACTCTTGGAGCGAGCGGGCGACCAGCGCCGAGGTGCGGCTTTCTTCGAAACCGAGTTCAGGGTGAGCGTGAATGTCCTGGCGGGTGGCGTGCAGGTCGCCGGCCACGTCGTTGAGCCAGGCCAGAATATGCTGATGTCGGGGCATGACGGTTCTCCTCGCGCGGGTGTTTCCCGGTCTTGTTGTTCGGTGTTGTTTCACGACACATGAACGGCAGGTCGTGCTCACCGCCAGATAACCGCGAGACACGCGAGAGGACAATCGAATGTGGTTCCACAGGGTGGAACCGGATCAGGGTTGCAGGCGACAGCCTTGGCGTTCGCCTTGCCACCGGGCGCTGTTGCTACGCCCCATGCCGCTGGCGGTAACCAGTTTTTGCGTGCGGTCATCGGTCAGTTCGCTGGGCAACCATTGCTTCACGTAGCCACGGCAATACTCGGCGTCGTTGTTCATGACGTAGCGGCACGAGCAATATTCCTTGGCGGTGTAGGCGCTGATAATGTCCGGGAAGGCCCACAGATTCTCGCGCTCGTGCCAGCCCCAGCCCAGCAGCACGACCAGCAGCACCAGCAGGATTCGTCTGAACAACTTCATGGCCGCACCGCCCCGAGCACACGCTTGAGCAATTCGTTGTGGCGATAGCTGCCGTCGCGGTCATCGCCGTAGCGCACGATCACCAGTTTTTCGCTCGGGATCACGTACAGCGCCTGGCCCCAGTGGCCGAGGGCGGCGAAGGTGTCGGGGGGTGCGTCGGGCCATGGCGAGGGGGCACCGTCCGCCGGTCGATTGAGCCACCAGTGGCCGCCGGGCACGGCTTCGTCCTGATTAGCCTTGTAGCCGGCGAAGGGTTGGCGATTGAAGGCGACCCAATCCTTGGGCAACAGCTGCCGGTCATTCCAGCGTCCATCTCGCGCCATCAACAGGCCCACTCGCGCCAGATCCCGGGCCGTCAGGTAAGCGTATGAAGACGCAACGAAGGTGCCCGTGGCATCGGTTTCCCAGGTGGCATGGCGGATGCCCAAAGGATCGAAAAGTGCCGTCCATGGATAGTCGGGATACCGCTGCGGGCCGACGATGGTTTTCAGCGCCGCTGCCAACAGATTGCTGTCGCCGCTGGAATAGCGGAACGCCTGACCCGCTGGTGCGTAGCTGTCGTGGTCGGCGGTGAAGGCGGCCATGTCGCGATGACCACGGGTGTAGAGCATGGCCACCACCGAGGATTTCAGCGGGGCGTATTCGTAGTCTTCCTGCCAGTCGATACCCGAGGCCCAGTGCAGCAGATCCTGGATCGTGATGGCCGGGTGTTTTTCCAGCACCGGGTAAAACTTCGCGACGGGATCATCGAGCTTGAACAAGCCCTCGCCGTACGCCACGCCGAACACCGTGGCCATCAGGCTTTTGCTGATCGACCAGGTCAGGTGCGGCGTGTCGGCGGTGGTCGCAGCGGCGTAGCGTTCATAGATGAGCTGGCCGTCGCGGATCACCAGCAAGGCGTCGGTGCGGATGCCCTGGCGGGTGTTGTCATCGCGGGTCGGGAAGGCGTAGGCCTCCATTGCATCGACGGCCGGGCCGGTGAGTTTCGGGCCGCTCGGCCACTGCTCGCCCGGCCATTGTTCGGCCTGAACCGTGAAGCTGATCAGCAGCAGAAACAGGGACAGGCCTTTGAACATGGTGAGGGCTCTGGGGATGAACCTGACAAGACTAGCCGGCGTTCATGACAGATGTGTTTTGACTTGCCGCCAACGCCTTGGCCAGACGCTTGGCCCGCGCACCTGCGGCCAGTTGCATGACCGACTGATCGCGCTGCCACATCGCTGCCCACTCCGGATTGCCGTCGAGCAGCGCCTGATCGACTTCCGCTTTAAGCCCGTCGAACTGCGCAAACAAGCCTCCGAGCAACACATGCCCCGCCGGATTGTTCGGTGGCTGCCGACTGACCTCCGCGCAACCGGCCAACAGCGCCAGCAAGCGCAATTGCAGCGGCTGCGGCCAGCCGCTGCCCTGACCGACGCCGTACAGCCACGCGGTCATTGCGCTGAGCACATAGACATCTTCAAGGCTGCGGAACGGTTTGACGTAGGCATCCCAACCGTCCCCGGCGAGCAGTTCGCACAGAGCGTCGTCGAGATACAGGCGGCCATGGCTGATGTCCGGCATCAACGGCAACGGTGGGAGCTTTTCCACGCGCACGCCGGATTCGCCGGGGTACACCACCGCCAGGCTCAGGCGCGGCGATTCGCCGGGTTGCTCACTGCGGGCGGCGATCAACAGCCAGTCCGCTGCATCGCCGGCGGTGACGAAATCCTTTTGCCCGCTAAGGCGCAGATCCGTGAGCCGGGTCTGCATGTCCGCCGGTCGCAGGCTGCGCTGTTCGGTCGCACACAAAGCCCCCAGGCTCGGCGGCGCGCTCGGCCAGAGCATCCGCAACGCCGCCTGATAGCCCACCAGAAACGCCAGCCCCGGCGTCGCCATCCGCCGCCCTCCCACCACCGCCAGTTCGAACGGCGTGACGCTGCCCAGTTGATGCAGCAGCGTGGCGAAACCCTCCGCCAGATCGGCAACGGCGGGCAGGCGTTCGCGACATTCAAGCAGGGTCGACCAGGTCATCAGAGGCTCCTCGTGGGCTGTCATATAAGCATCACCAAACATTCATGGCGATGACACCGGGGCTACATAGCCTGACTTTGCACAACACGGCTGCATAAAGAAAGTCGATCGGCTGTAACCCACGACGGGTTAAAGGCCCGTACGGAGATTCAAATGACTCAGATCGCCCGCATCAGCGACACCGGCAATGAACGCCGTCTGCAAGCCGAACGCCTGATCGGCGCCGAGGCCTTGCAGCAAGCCCAGGCCTTGCGTTTCAACGTGTTCAGCGGCGAGTTCAACGCCAAGCTGAAAGGCGCGGAACTGGGTCTGGACATGGATGACTATGATGTTCACTGCAGCCACATCGGCGTGCGTGACCTGAACACCGGCCGCCTGGTGGCGACCACCCGTTTGCTCGATCACACCGCCGCCAGCAGCCTGGGCAAGTTCTACAGCGAAGAAGAATTCAGCCTGCACGGCCTCGCCGGTCTGCAAGGCCCGATTCTCGAAATCGGCCGCACCTGCGTCGACCCGGCTTACCGCAACGGCGGCACTATCGCCGTGCTCTGGGGCGAACTGGCCGAAGTCCTCAATCAGGGCGGCTACAGCTATCTGATGGGTTGCGCGAGCATCCCGATGCAGGACGGCGGCGTGCAGGCCCACGCGATCATGCAGCGCCTGCGCGAACGTTATCTGTGCACCGAACACCTGCGCGCCGAACCGAAGAATCCGCTGCCGACACTCGACATTCCATCGAACGTGATCGCCGAAATGCCACCGCTGCTCAAGGCCTACATGCGCCTGGGCGCGAAGATCTGCGGCGAGCCGTGCTGGGACGAAGACTTCCAGGTCGCCGACGTGTTCATCCTGCTCAAGCGCGACGAACTCTGCCCGCGCTACGCCAAGCACTTCAAGGCGGCCGTGTGATGAGCCGGCTGCGGGTGTACGCGCGGATCGCGCGGGTGCTGCTGGTGGTGACGCTGGGTTTGAGCATGGCCAGTGTCTTCGGAGTTTTCGAGCGTCTGGGCTTGGCCCATTCGATGCAACGCCGGCAGCGCTGGTCGCGGTTTTTCATGGCGCGCCTGAGCAATGCCCTGCCCTTTCGCGTGACCGTCCACGGTGAGCTGCCGAAGCAGCCGATGCTATGGGTCAGCAACCATGTGTCGTGGACTGACATTCCGCTGCTCGGAATGCTCACGCCGCTGTCGTTTCTGTCCAAGGCCGAAGTGCGCACCTGGCCGGTGGCCGGTTGGCTGGCGGCGAAGGCCGGCAGTCTGTTCATCCGTCGCGGTTCGGGCGACAGCCAGTTGATCCGCAAGCAGATGACCCGTCACCTGCAAACCGATCATCCGCTGCTGATGTTCCCGGAAGGCACCACCACGGATGGCCGTTCGCTGCGTACCTTCCATGGTCGTCTGCTGTCGGCGGCGATTGATTCGGAAGTGAAGCTGCAACCGGTGGCGATCCGTTATCTGCGCAATGGCGAGATCGATTCGCTGGCACCGTTCATTGGCGACGACGATCTGCTGTCACACCTGATGCGTCTGTTCAGCAACGACTGCGGCGATGTGGAAGTTCATCTGCTCAAGCCGATTGCCTGCCAGGGTCGGGAACGCGCGGCGCTGGCGTACGAAGCCCAGCAAGCGGTGCAGAAAGCGTTGTTCGGCGAGGTGGCCAAACCAGCCGAACCGCGTCGTGCAGGCGAGCTGATCGCTGCCTGATCGTCAACATCTGCCCTACAGCTGCCGGCCTGCGAAGTCCTGCAGCTGTGGGTAGAACAAGCGAAAGTCGTCACTGAGCGGTTCGTACAAACGCCGCAATTCCTGCATCGCCCCCGCCAGTTCTTCAGGTTTGCTCAGGCGCCGGGAAATCCCGCGCAGCACCTGCTCCAGCACTTCAAATTCCTGATACGAACCCAACCAGTCATTGGCCACCATGTGCGGGGCGATCTTCGCCAGGCGCTCGGGCAATTGCCGCTCGCTGGACAGCACTCGGTATACGTCAGTGGTGAATTGCGCCAGCGGTCGGTCGGCGTAGAGCGCCCAATCGCGGGCCAGGCAATGGTCGAAGAACACGTCGAGGACGATGCCGGCGTAACGGCGACGGGTCGTGGAAAAACGCGCCAATGAAGCGTCCACCAACGGGTGGCGATCGGTGAAGACATCGATCTGACGATGCAAGGCAATCGCCGCTTCGATCTCCGGATCGAACTGCCCTTGCAGCCGTCCTTTGACGAAATCGCCATACAGACTGCCGAGCCATTGACCGGGACGCTGGCCACCGAGGTGCAAATGTGCGAGATAGTTCATGGGCGCAGCTTAGCACCGCGGCCGCGTATGTTTACACCTCACATATCGTTATAACCCGATATACCGATTTATGCGGTCGTCAGATCGAATTCATATTGGTATATCGCGAAATACCGATTTAAAGTTCGCCTCATCGCGATATAGCGCTACACACATCACGAGCAACCAGCCATGAACATCGACCTCGACGAAATAATAAAAGCCCTGGCACACCCAGTACGGCGAGACATCCTCAACTGGCTGAAAGACCCGAAAGCCCAGTTTCCGGAACAGATCCACAACCACGAGTACGGCATCTGCGCCGGGCAGATCGATCAACGCTGCGGCCTGTCGCAATCGACCGTCTCCGCGCACCTGGCCACCCTGCAACGCGCCGGGCTGATCAGCAGCCAGAAAGCCGGCCAGTGGCACTTTTTCAAACGCAACGAGGACGTGATCCAGGCGTTCCTCAGCACCCTCAGCAAAGAGCTCTGACCCTTAACGTCAGCCAGCCAAAAGGACCCAACGATGCCCCTCTCGCTCCTCATACTCGCCTTGAGCGCCTTCGCCATCGGCACCACCGAGTTCGTCATCATGGGCCTGCTGCCCGATGTGGCGGCCGACCTCGGTGTGTCGATTCCCGGCGCCGGCTGGCTGGTGACCGGTTACGCCCTGGGCGTGGCGATTGGTGCACCGTTCATGGCGATGGCCACCGCAAGACTGCCGCGCAAGGCTGCACTGGTCGCGTTGATGGGCATCTTCATTATCGGCAACCTGCTCTGCGCCATCGCCACTGACTATGAGGTGCTGATGTTCGCCCGAGTCGTCACCGCCCTGTGCCACGGTGCGTTCTTCGGCATCGGTTCGGTGGTCGCGGCCAACCTGGTGGCACCGAACAAACGCGCTTCGGCCGTAGCCCTGATGTTCACCGGTCTGACCCTGGCCAACGTACTCGGCGTACCGCTGGGCACCGCACTCGGTCAGGAAGCCGGCTGGCGCTCGACCTTCTGGGCAGTGACCGTGATCGGTGTGATCGCGCTGATCGGCCTGATCCGCTTCCTGCCGGCCAAGCGTGACGAAGAAAAACTCGACATGCGCGCCGAACTGGCTGCGCTCAAAGGCGCCGGGATCTGGCTGTCCTTGAGCATGACCGCACTGTTCGCCGCCTCGGTGTTCACCCTGTTCACTTATGTCGCACCGCTGCTGGGCGATGTCACCGGCGTCTCGCCCCGTGGCGTGACCTGGACCTTGATGTTGATCGGCCTGGGCCTGACCGTCGGCAACATCATCGGCGGCAAGATGGCCGACAAAGGCCTGGCCGCGACGCTGATCGGCGTGTTCATCGCCATGGCCGTGACCTCCACCGTACTGACCTGGACCAGCATCGCGCTGATCCCGACCGAGATCACCCTGTTCCTCTGGGCCACCGCGTGTTTCGCCGCCGTGCCAGCCCTGCAAGTGAACGTCGTGACCTACGGCCAGGCCGCACCGAACCTGGTCTCGACCCTGAACATCGGCGCCTTCAACGTCGGCAACGCCCTCGGCGCCTGGGTCGGCGGCAGCGTCATCGCCCACGGCTACGGCCTGACCAGCGTACCTCTTGCTGCTGCGGCGCTCGCGATCCTGGCACTGCTGGTCACCCTGATCACATTCCGCCGGAACGGCAATCCCGAGCTGGCCACCGCTAACTGATTCACTCACTTACTTCACGAGGGTTGTATCTCATGGCAACAATTTTCGATCCGATCAAACTGGGCGATCTCGAACTGTCCAACCGCATCATCATGGCGCCGCTGACCCGCTGCCGCGCCGACGAAGGCCGCGTACCGAACGCGCTGATGGCCGAGTACTACGTACAACGCGCCTCGGCCGGCCTGATCCTCAGCGAAGCCACTTCGGTGACCCCTATGGGCGTCGGCTATCCGGACACCCCGGGCATCTGGTCCAATGATCAAGTGCGCGGCTGGACCAACGTGACCAAGGCCGTTCACGCGGCAGGCGGCAAGATCGTCCTGCAACTGTGGCACGTCGGGCGAATTTCCCACCCGTCGTACTTGAACGGCGAAGCGCCGGTTGCACCGAGCGCCATCCAGCCTAAAGGCCACGTCAGCCTGGTGCGTCCACTGGCCGACTTCCCGACGCCTCGCGCGCTGGAAACCGCTGAGATCGCCGACATCGTCGACGCCTACCGCGTCGGCGCAGAAAACGCCAAGGCTGCCGGTTTCGACGGCGTGGAAATCCACGGCGCCAACGGCTACCTGCTCGACCAGTTCCTGCAAAGCAGCACCAACCAGCGCACCGACAATTACGGCGGCTCCCTGGAAAACCGTGCCCGCCTGCTGCTGGAAGTGACCGACGCGGCGATCGAAGTCTGGGGCGCCGGTCGTGTCGGCGTACACCTGGCTCCGCGTGCCGACTCCCACGACATGGGCGACGACAATCTGGCCGAAACCTTCACCTACGTCGCCCGCGAACTGGGCAAGCGTGGCATCGCCTTCATCTGCTCCCGCGAGAAAGAAGGCGCCGACAGCCTCGGCCCGCAACTGAAAGAAGCCTTCGGCGGCGCTTACATCGCCAACGAACGCTTCACCAAGGACAGCGCCAACGCGTGGCTGGCCGAGGGCAAGGCTGACGCTGTGGCATTCGGTGTGCCGTTCATCGCCAACCCGGACCTGCCGGCACGCTTGAAGGCCGATGCACCGCTGAACCAACCGCACCCGGAAACCTTCTACGGCAAAGGCGCGGTCGGCTACCTCGACTACCCGACGCTGTAAGCCACACTGCAGAAACACAAAAGCCCCTGACTCTCACGAGTCGGGGGCTTTTTATTTATTGAAGCGTTTTCATTGCAATACAGCGAAACCCTTTTCAACTTCCCTTGAAAATCTTCAGCAACTAACTTTCAACCCGCCACAATAAAAAAAGATGTACGGATCACTATAGCTACTCCTGACATCTTGGATCCAACGAACAAACCAAACATTCAAGGAAGATAAATCATGAACTCTCCAAAACTGCTCGCCCTTTTCTCCCTGATCGGCGTTTTATCTGGGAGTGCTTTTGCTGCTCAACCTCAGGAAACCGTTATCGCCTTCACCGTCAATAATGTCAGCAGCAGTGCGATCGAAATAAAACCGGGCGACGGGAGTAAAATCGAACCGTACGAATTCGACATCCTTAAGTTCTCTAAAGACTTGAAAATCAGCAGCTTACGAGAAGGAGACAGTGCAGGCTTCGGCCACGCCTTCCTACTCACATCGGGGGACAAGTCCTGTTACTTCTCGAGCAGTATCACCCTTACAAAATTGAATGGGGTTATCTCTCCGATCATTCAAGGTGAAGCTCGAACAACAGGCAAGACACCGGCCATCTGCTCCACTGGGAATATTGAACAGCCCAAAAACCAACCTTATAGCTACAATGTAAACATCTCCATGGGAGACTTAAAAAAATAAACTCAACGCTGAAAAACCGCCTTACTCTCTGATAAATAGCCAATCCGAAATCAGCTCGACTCTGAAAGAAGCAGGGCTGATTTTCGCAGGGTATATTTCGGCTACTTATACATCCACTTGACTGTCGGCATCGATAGATTCAAAGGTCTGTGTTGATATTTGACGCCATGGACAAGTTATTGCTGCTGGCGTCCCTTCACAGAACCAACACAATTTCCCTACAAAATACATAGCCCGCTACGTATAAACTTCGCGCCGCAAACCTGTATAAATGCAGGTTGATCGGCGCGACCGTGTTAATGACGAATTTTGTTTCATTTGCGCAGGCTGGGGCTCAGGCGCAGCATGTCCAGCCCGGTATCGACCCAGCGCTCGGCTTCGGCATACAGCTCGAAACTGTCCGGGGCCAGCAGCCATTGATACAGGATGCCATCGATAAAGGCGTGAATGCTGATGGCCGCGCGGGCGGTGTCGAGGTCTTGCGGCAACTGCCCACGATTGACTGCATTACTCAACGTCAGCGCGATCCGCACATTGCAATCGAGGCTGGCCGTCCGACGCTGTTGGCGCAGGTCGCACATTTCATCGGTGAACTCGCACTTATGAAACAGAATTTCGTTGATACGCCGGGTTTTCGGGTCCAGCGCAACTTGATGAAACAAATGAATCAGCAATTTGCGCATGCAGCCCAACGGGTCTGGCTCGTCCTCGCTTTCGCTGGCCTTGGCCAACTCGTCCAGCGGCTCATGCAGCGTATCGAGCATCGCCTGCAACAGGTCGGCCTTGTTGCTGAAGTGCCAGTAGATGGCGCCGCGCGTCACGCCGGCCATCGTCGCGATGTCCGCCAGCGTCGTGCGCGCAACGCCCCGCTCATAAAAAGCTTTCTCGGCCGCTTCGAGTATCTGGCTTCGTGTCTCTTGAGCTTCCTCTTTGGTACGACGGACCATGGCAGTAAAACCTCAAACAGGATGTTTCAGGGATGGCTGAATATCCGCTGAATAAAAAGGGGTGGATCTCTCGCGGATCGACTCCCCCGGCCTACAATTTCAGACCTTGCGACGACTTTTGTAACCAGGTGGGTACGCGGCAAAGGTATTTACAAACAACCATGAACGTAAGTATATTCCTTAGCAAGCTACTTATCCACCCGGTACCCTATTTTTACCCTTCCACACTTCTTGTGCGCTTTTCGCGCGCCTGACCCGAGGATCTTCATGCAATTCAAGCCAGCTGTTACCGCTCTGGTCACTGCCGTCGCCCTGGCATCGCTGCTCAGCGGATGTAAAAAGGAAGAGGCGGCTCCCGCCGCACCACCTCCTCAGGTCGGCGTCGTCACCCTGCAACCACAGGCCTTTACCCTCACGTCGGAACTGCCGGGGCGCACCAGTGCGTTCCGCATTGCTGAAGTCCGTCCGCAGGTCAACGGCATCATTCTCAAGCGTCTGTTCAAGGAAGGCGGCGATGTCAAAGCCGGCCAGCAGCTGTATCAGATCGATCCGTCGGTCTATGAAGCGACCCTGAAAAGCGCCGAAGCCAACCTGCGTTCGACCAAGTCGATCTCCGACCGCTACAAGCAACTGGTCGACGAACAGGCCGTGAGCCGTCAGGAATACGACACGGCCGTGTCCAATCGCCTGCAATCGGAAGCTTCGCTGCAGAGCGCGCAGATCAACGTGCGTTACACCAAGGTCTACGCGCCGATCTCCGGGCGCATCGGTCGTTCTTCGGTCACCGAAGGCGCACTGGTCAGCAGTGGCCAGGCCGATGCGATGGCGACCATCCAGCAACTGGACCCGATCTACGTCGACGTCACGCAGTCTTCGGTCGAATTGCTGGAATTGCGTCGCGAACTGGAAAGCGGCCGCCTGCAGAAGGCCGGCGACAACGCCGCCGCCGTCAAACTGACCCTGGAAGACGGCAGCCAGTACAAGCTCGACGGTAAGCTGGAATTCTCCGAAGTGTCGGTCGACCCGACCACGGGTTCCGTGACCCTGCGCGCCGTGTTCCCGAACCCGGATCACACCCTGTTGCCAGGCATGTTCGTCCGCGCCCAGCTGCAGGCCGGTGTCAACGCCGCCGCCATCCTGGCGCCACAACAAGGCGTGACCCGTGACCTCAAGGGCACGCCGACCGCGCTGGTCGTCGGTGCGGACAACAAGGTCGAACTGCGTCAGCTCAAGGCCAGCCGTACCGTCGGCAGCCAGTGGCTGATCGAAGACGGCCTGAAAGCCGGCGATCGCCTGATCA
Organism: Pseudomonas sp. GW822-FHT03F04; assembly: GCF_058801405.1. Classification (NCBI taxonomy): domain Bacteria; kingdom Pseudomonadati; phylum Pseudomonadota; class Gammaproteobacteria; order Pseudomonadales; family Pseudomonadaceae; genus Pseudomonas; species Pseudomonas sp. GW822-FHT03F04. The sequence continues at coordinate 243,728 of NZ_JBXANF010000004.1, read as the reverse complement.
CCGAAGGGCTGCAATTCGTCCGCCCTGGTGTTCAGGTCAACCCGACCGAAGCGACCAACGTAGCCAAGAACCCGGCACCCGCCAAGGCAGCTGACAAAGCCTACGGCGGCAAAGGGGAGTAACTCATGTCGAAATTTTTTATCGACCGTCCGATTTTCGCCTGGGTAATTGCCCTGGTGATCATGCTGGTCGGGGCTCTATCGATCCTCAAGTTGCCGATCAACCAGTACCCGAGCATTGCGCCACCGGCCATTGCGATTTCCGTGACCTACCCGGGTGCTTCGGCACAAACGGTTCAGGACACCGTGGTACAGGTGATCGAGCAACAGCTCAACGGTATCGACAACCTGCGTTATGTGTCGTCGGAAAGTAACTCCGACGGCAGCATGACCATCACCGCGACCTTCGAGCAAGGCACCAACTCCGACACCGCGCAGGTCCAGGTCCAGAACAAGCTGAACCTGGCCACCCCGCTGTTGCCGCAGGAAGTGCAGCAACAGGGTATCCGCGTGACCAAGGCAGTGAAGAACTTCCTGCTGGTAATCGGCGTGGTATCGCGTGACGGCAGCATGTCCAAGGACGACCTGTCCAACTACATCGTGTCGAACATGCAGGACCCGATCTCGCGGACTGCCGGTGTCGGTGACTTCCAGGTCTTCGGTGCCCAGTACGCGATGCGCATCTGGCTCGACCCGGCCAAGCTGAACAAGTACAACCTGACCCCGGCCGATGTCAGCGCCGCGATCTCGGCGCAGAACGTGCAGATTTCCTCCGGTCAGCTCGGCGGTCTGCCGGCGCTGCCAGGCCAGCAACTGAACGCCACGATCATCGGCAAGACCCGCCTGCAGACTGCCGAGCAGTTCAAGGCGATTCTGCTGAAGGTCAACCAGGATGGCTCGCAAGTGCGTGTCGGCGATGTTGCCGACGTCGGCTTGGGTGGTGAGAACTCCAGTATCGCGGCGCAGTTCAACGGCAAACCGGCTTCCGGTCTGGCGGTGAAACTGGCCAACGGTGCCAACGCCCTCGACACCGCCAAGGCCCTGCGCAAGACGATTGACGACCTCAAGCCGTTCTTCCCGCAAGGCATGGAAGTGGTGTTCCCGTACGACACCACCCCGGTGGTGACCGAATCGATCAAGGGTGTGGTTGAAACCCTGGTCGAAGCGATCGCGCTGGTGTTCCTGGTGATGTTCCTGTTCCTGCAGAACTTCCGCGCCACTGTCATCACCACGATGACCGTGCCGGTGGTATTGCTCGGTACGTTCGGCATCCTCGCGGCCGCCGGTTTCAGCATCAACACCCTGACCATGTTCGGTATGGTGCTGGCCATCGGCTTGCTGGTGGACGACGCCATCGTCGTGGTGGAAAACGTCGAGCGGGTGATGGCCGAAGAAGGCCTGTCACCGAAGGAAGCGACCAAGAAGTCCATGGGCCAGATCCAGGGCGCACTGGTCGGTATCGCCCTCGTACTGTCGGCGGTACTGCTGCCGATGGCGTTCTTCAGCGGTTCCACCGGTGTGATCTACCGTCAGTTCTCGATCACCATCGTCTCGGCCATGGCCCTGTCGGTAATGGTCGCGCTGATCTTCACCCCGGCACTCTGCGCCACCATGCTCAAGGCGATTCCGAAAGGCGAGCACGGCACGCCGAAACGCGGTTTCTTCGGCTGGTTCAACCGCAACTTCGACCGTAGCGTTCGCAGCTACGAGCGCGGCGTCGGCAACATCCTGCAGCGCAAGGCGCCGTACCTGCTGGCCTACATCCTGATCGTGGTCGGCATGATCTGGCTGTTCACCCGCATTCCGACCGCGTTCCTGCCGGAAGAAGACCAGGGCGTACTGTTCGCCCAGGTACAGACGCCTGCCGGTTCCAGTGCCGAACGCACGCAGGTGGTGATCGATGAAATGCGTACCTACCTGCTGGATAAAGAATCCAGTTCGGTAGCCTCGGTGTTCACCGTGAACGGCTTCAACTTCGCCGGTCGCGGCCAGAGCTCGGGTCTTGCGTTCATCATGCTCAAGCCATGGCACGAGCGTGACGCGAACAACAGCGTGTTTGCCCTGGCTCAACGCGCCCAGCAGCACTTCTTCACTTTCCGCGATGCGATGGTGTTTGCCTTCGCCCCGCCGGCCGTACTGGAGTTGGGTAACGCCACCGGTTTCGACGTGTTCCTGCAGGACCGCGCCGGTATCGGTCACGACAAGTTGATGGAAGCCCGTAACCAGTTCCTCGGCATGGCCGCGCAGAGCAAGGTGCTCTACCAGGTCCGTCCGAACGGCCTGAACGACGAGCCGCAATACCATCTGGAAATCGACGACGAGAAGGCCCGTGCCCTGGGCTTGAGCCTTTCCGACATCAACAGCACCCTGTCGATCTCCTTCGGTAGTAGCTACGTCAACGACTTCATCGACCGCGGTCGTGTGAAGAAGGTTTACGTGCAAGGTCAGGCCGGTGCTCGCATGAGCCCTGAAGACCTGAAGAAGTGGTACGTGCGCAACAGCGCCGGCACCATGGTTCCGTTCTCCGCGTTCGCCAAGGGCGAGTGGATCTACGGTTCGCCGAAACTGGCGCGCTACAACGGTGTAGAAGCGATGGAGATCCTCGGTTCTCCGGCGCCGGGCTACTCGACCGGTGAAGCGATGGCCGAAGTCGAAGCGATTGCCGCCAAGCTGCCGCCAGGTGTCGGTATCTCCTGGACCGGTCTGTCCTACGAGGAACGTCTGTCCGGCTCGCAAGCGCCAGCGCTGTACGCTCTGTCGCTGCTGATGGTGTTCCTGTGTCTGGCGGCGCTGTATGAAAGCTGGTCGATTCCGATCGCGGTCATGCTCGTGGTGCCGCTGGGGATCATCGGTGCGCTGATGGCCACCAGCCTGCGCGGCCTGTCGAACGACGTGTACTTCCAGGTAGGTCTGTTGACGACCATCGGTCTGGCGGCTAAAAACGCCATTCTGATCGTCGAATTCGCCAAGGAGCTGCACGAGCAAGGGCGCAGTCTGCGCGATGCAGCGATCGAAGCCTGCCGCATGCGTCTGCGACCGATCATCATGACGTCGCTGGCCTTCGTCCTCGGTGTTGTACCGTTGGCGATCTCCACCGGCGCAGGCTCGGGCAGTCAACACGCGATCGGTACCGGCGTGATTGGCGGTATGCTCACGGCCACGATCCTGGCGATCTTCTGGGTCCCACTGTTCTTCGTCACTGTGTCGTCCATGGGCCAGCGCAAAAACGCCGGCAAGGATGACGCCATAGAAACTCCTAAAGAGGCTGGCCAATGAGCAAGTCGCTACTCTCCATCGCAGTCGCCGCCTTCGTGCTGAGCGGTTGCTCGCTGATACCGGATTATCAGCAGCCGCAAGCACCGGTGGCCGCGCAATTCCCGCAGGGCCCGGCGTACTCGCCGGCCCAGGCACCGGCGCAGGCCGCTGCCGAGCAAGGCTGGAAGCAGTTTTTCCATGACCCTGCCCTGCAACAGCTGATCCAGGTCGCCCTGGAAAACAACCGCGACCTGCGTGTCGCGGCGCTGAACATCGACGCCTATGCCGCTCAGTACCGCATCCAGCGTGCTGATCTGTTCCCGGCAGTGTCGGCCAATGCCAGCGGCAGCCGTCAGCGGGTTCCGGCCCGTGCGTCGCAGACCGGTGAAGCGAACATCACCAGTTCGTACACCGCCACCGTCGGCATCAGCGCCTACGAACTCGACCTGTTCGGTCGGGTTCGCAGCCTGAGCGAACAAGCGCTGCAACAATACTTCGCCACCGAAGAAGCGCGCCGCAGCACCCAGATCAGCCTGGTGGCCAGCGTGGCCAACGCCTACCTGACCTGGCAGGCCGACAAGGAACTGCTGAAGCTGACTCAGGACACCCTCGGTGCCTTCGAGGAAAGCTACAAGCTGACCAGCCGCAGCAACGAAGTCGGTGTGGCTTCGGCGCTGGACCTGGCGCAGTCGCGCACCTCGGTTGAAAACGCCCGTGCACAACTGGCGCGCTACACCCGCCAGGTGGCTCAGGACGAAAACAGCCTGACTCTGCTGCTCGGCACCGGCGTGCCGGCCAACCTGCAAGCGGCCAAACCGCTGTCGGATGACCTGCTCAGCGATGTGCCGGCCGGTCTGCCGTCGGATCTGCTGCAACGTCGTCCGGACATCCTTCAGGCCGAGTACAACCTGAAGGCGGCCAACGCCAACATCGGCGCGGCCCGCGCAGCGTTCTTCCCGAGCATCAGCCTGACCGCCAACGCGGGCAGCCTGAGCCCGGACCTGTCCGGCCTGTTCAAGGGCGGTTCGGGCACGTGGCTGTTCCAGCCGCAGATCAACCTGCCGATCTTCAACGCCGGCAGCCTGCGCGCCAGCCTCGACTACGCCAAGATCCAGAAGGACATTGGCGTGGCGAACTACGAGAAGTCCATTCAAACGGCCTTCCAGGAAGTCGCCGATGGCCTGGCCGCGCGCCAGACCTACACCGAGCAGTTGCAGGCGCAGCGTGACTTCGTTCAGGCCAACCAGGATTACTACCGTCTGGCCGAGCGTCGCTACCGCATTGGCGTCGACAGCAACCTGACCTTCCTCGATGCCCAGCGTCAGCTGTTCAGCGCCCAACAGGCCCTGATCACCGACCGCCTTGCGCAACTGACCAGTGCGGTCAACCTGTACAAGGCACTGGGTGGTGGCTGGAATGCGCAAACCGCGCAGAACGAGCCGCTGAAAGAAGAAGCGCCGAAGATGAAGTTGTTCTGATCGTCTCGCGATAAACAAAAAGCCCACCATTCGGTGGGCTTTTTGTTGTCTGCGCAACGCCTTCAGCCGCCGACACCGTTGAGCAGAAACACCGGTTCTTCCAGATAATCGAGCCCCAGGCGGTTTTCGAACATTTCATCGCGCAGGGCCGCCGTGGTGAAACACCCGAGGTTCAGCGCGGTGGCCACCAGTGAAAACGTCTGGCTCAGGTGTCCGGCATCCATCAGCGCTACCCGCAGCGCCCGGCTGAACTCGTACTTCCAGGACAACCGCTCGACCCGCGCGGTGGACACGAACACCGCGGCCGCGTCCTTCACCCAGGGTTGCCCGCCACTGGCCTCGCTGATCCAGGTTCTAGGATCTTCCCGCGACAGCAACTCCAATCCGTGACGACGTACGGAGTAGTGATAAAGCCCCCGTTCGAAACCCTGCACATTCATCAGCACCGCATACACCTCGGTGGCTTGCAGCGAGCCGCCGGAGGGCGAGGTTTTCTTCAGGAAATAATCGCCCATACCGTTCGGCTCCATCGCGGTCACGCCCCAGGTGTAATAGAGCAGCAGGGACAATTGCGTCGGGGTCAACGGCTTGCCGCTGAACGCCCGAGACGTACGCCGGGCGCACAGCGAATCAAGCAGTGTCGTTTCGGCGAGGGTCTCGCCGGGCACCAGCAGCGGGTTTTCCAGGGCAATGAAAGGATGAGAGTGATAGTCCTTGAAGGATGACGGCTGACGCTGCTGCGAGGCCTTCTGTTCAAGCTCGGCCTCAAGCTCGACGACGCTGACGTAGGGCGTCTGCAAACCGGTGCGGGTGCTGAGGTAAAACTCCAGCGCCGCCTCCCAGCGCGACCAGAGCTTGAGCGGTTGCCTGTGCACCCTGTCCCGCGGACCTGCGACAGGCTGCACAATCCCGTGACTCACCAGCGCCTGCAAAAAAGCCAGATGACTGCCCTGCTCCGGGCTATTCAAAACGCCCGGCAGCATCAGCGCACTCTCAAGCGAATGCGGGGTCATGAAGTGGTTCAACAACGGCAGCAACGTCAGGCAGAAATCCAGACTCAGGCCTGACTGCCGATCCCGCAGCACGAATGATGAAGACCCGACACTGAACCACACGCTTTCCCTGAGTTTGAGCAACGAGCCGGGCTCGAGGGCCTGAGTGTCCGGCGCTGGCGGCGGCTCGCGGCCCTGCCAGAACATATCCCTGGGCTTGAGACGCTTGATGTCGCGAATCAGGACTTCCAGTTGCGCATCGTCGGCTCTGTCGGCGATGTCCCATTCCAGCGTCACCGCCCTGACCGGGGACACCGCAAACAGCTGCGCCAACAGGTCCCAGTCCCGGCGCGGATGCCCGGTGTGGATTTCAATCAGCCGATCCAGCGGCAACGAACGCAAATAATCCTTGAAGTCGTAACCCAGCGCTTTGGCGGTGGTGATGGCGCTATCCAGATCCAGCAGAAACCCCGCACCGCTGCGCTGCACCACGCTTGAAATGAATTCGCCTTCCGACTGCTCGGGGGCGTCGGCCAATGAAAACAGACGTGGCGCGTTTTCCAGCACCAGCGGTGTCGCGGTCAGCGCTTGCAGTTCAAGGGCGTTGGCAACCACCGTGTCGGCCACTTCCGCTGCCAGGGTCGGCAAGATGAAGTGCTGGGTGTCGCCGCCGTGAAACCGCGACCAGGAAATGTGCTCGGCCAGCCAGGGTGATCGGGTTCTGTCGCACAGCCGTCGGGTCATCTGCAGAAACTCGCGATCCATCGCGATGCCCACACTGCCGAGAGACAGGCTGGAGGAATGCAACAGACTGGGCGTCTGCTCCCCGACTTCGAGCAGTCGCGGCTCGAGGATGCTGTGGGTCGGCTGAAACTCCAGGTAATCGAAATATGGCAGGCCTTCGGCGAGGATCCGCTCCAGAGTCGGATCGACTGCATGATCCGCAACCCGGTGCCGGGGCAAGTGATACTCCAGCCCTACCCCGGCCTCGGGAAACCGCGAAGCATCGAACATCGTCATGATTGCCTCCCGGGCTCAGGCCGTTGCACCCAATACCGGCGGCGTCGTGGTCAATGGCGCCGCAGCGGCCAGCCGCCCGGCGTATTTGCTCTCCATGGCCCGCACCTCGGCGGCAAGGTTTTCCAGCAACTGGCGCCCGTGGGGCGTGAAATCCTCACTGCCTTGAAGGTCCGGCAAGGCCCGGATCAACCCCCGCAGAATGAACAGCAGACGGTTCTGCGCCCGCTGCAATTCCTCGTCGGAACGCGACCGCACCCGTTCCATGTACTTGACCAGCGCGATGTACACGTAAAACGCATGAAAGTAGCCATACAGGTCACGTTTCTGGCCCGACCACGGCAAGCTGAATGACGCCTCCTGCGAAGCATCGGGGTCGACGACCGCCGACACCTCGACGACGTGATAAAGCAACTGATGAGTCGCCTCATGCACCAGGGATTCCTCAAGATCGAGAATCGAGTCATCCCGGCTCGCCAGAAGGATGACGCCGGTGTAGCGCGAAGCCGAACAACTGCGAAAGGTACCGTCCGGCAGGTAACAAATGGATTTGATCAGAGACTTCATCTGTTCGCGGCAGGCCGGCCAGGTGTGCTCGATCCGCAACAAGGCAATCTTTACCACGTCAGCGAAGAACCGACTGGAAACACCGCCGCGCTCCAGACGCTTGCGGGTCGCTTCGTCTTCCGGGAATTCATAACTGGGCGGCGTGGCCTGCATGATCAGCGGATCGGCGTCGAACCGGTAGACCGGCGGGTCGTTCTGAACCACGACCGACTTGCTCCGGGCCTTGACCCTGTCGAGCATCTCGGGAAACTCGAATAATGTCTTTTCCAGTTCGGCAGTACTCTCTGACTTTCCGACCAGAAAGTGATTGGTTAAACGAAACGCCTGCCCGGTCCATATCTGAAAGACCGGGTCATTGATAATCGAAGCCTGCTCACGGGGTGGTAGCAATACAAGTTCCACCGCCTGATCGAAAAACACCGAACACCGCGACTCCCCGGAAAACAACTTGAATAATTCGGCATATAAAACCATGAAGATGGTGAAACGATTGCGACTGACATGTTCAAGTAATATTTCAAATCTTGAATATCTGGCATCAGCAAGAAATGTGTTCCCTTTAAACAAGTCATCAACCGTCGAATCAAATTCGCCTTGGTTTCCAATATCCATTTTTCAACCATCCTTTCAGGCAGGCGGCAATGGTTTCGCCATGGTCAGACTGGCGATGTCATAGCCCAATTGTTCATAAAGACCACGCGCCGGCAGGTTGCGGCCAAACACATGCAGACGCATTTCCTCGCAGCCGTTCTGGCGCGCCCAGTTTTCGGCGGCCAGCATCGATTGCCGGGCATGCCCCTGACGGCGCTCGCCAGGCTCGATGTAGATATCCAGGATGAAAGCAATCGGCTTCGTGCCGACATGTCGACGGGCGATCCACAACTCGCCGATGCGTCGCTGGCTGTCCCGGATCACCCAGAGCTGATGGTTTTCGGTCAGCCGTCCCTTGTCCAGCAACTGCGCGAAAGCCGTGGCGGATCGGTGCGAGGCTTCTGCCTGGCTCCATTCTCCCGAGGCGACCATGCCTTGGGCATACTCGTCGACCGCCCTTTCGGTGAACGTCACAAAGTCCGCGTCGTCCATGGGAATCAAGGTGACTGACATACGTCGCTCACTCCCTCTGCATGCACTTTGCAATCGGGCCATTTGGCGCGCACAGAGCCGGATCGCCGCTCCACGACACGCCAAACAGCCCCCCGGGCATCAGTCCATCCGTGCCTGAATCTGTTGTTGCTGGTCAAAGATCGCAGCCGTTCCCAGTTTGTCGCGAATACCCGCCCCCGCGGTGCCCAGTTTTGCCACATCAATATTCTTGACGGCGCTCAGTTCGGTTGCGCTCAAGTGCACACCAATGCCCTTGGCCGCGCCTTCAGCATCCTTGTGCAACTGTTCCGCAAAGTCCTTATCAATAAGGGCACGACCGACCACCGTCGCGAGACGTTCCTGATTCACTTTTGCAGGCATGTTATCTCTCCTTGTTATCAATAATTAATTCTCTCGAGAGCGACAACAAATCTCCCTGCCCCTTTCGAGAATTTTGAATATAGCAATGCCTGTTTCCTTTGCCAGTTACAACGCAGCTTCCCGTTAAACCTTTTCACGATAAGCGATAACGCCAATTATTAAGTTGAACCCGCGATAATTGAGAGAGCCTTTATTACAACAATTACTGTAGGTAATTTCCTACAACTAAAGAAATAAGCACATCCACAATCGCCATTAATAGAACGCCGCCGGAACAACTCGTTAATACGAAACATAAACACGGGATTTCATTAAGAATGCGCTGAGAACGGAAAATAAAACCCTCGCCGATTAGCGTTCGATAATCGCACAAAACCCTGTTTACCCCGATTGAATCCCCGTGCCGATCCCCCTCACCATTGCCCACACCAACAAAACCAATAAAAACAGGTTCATCCCCATGACCACGCGTCCTCCCCGCTCGGGCTGATCCCGCCCTTCGTTTCATCGAGTCCGTTTCTTGTCTGCAACCTCCGGTTGCGGCTGCGAACTGCTTCATCCCAAACAATTAGAGAGACCCGAGCCCATGACACGTTCCACAACACCTTACGCACTCAGCCTGATCGCCCTGGCACTGGCCGGCGCCGCTTTGCCCGTCGTGGCCGAAGAAGCCGGTTTCGTCGAAGGGGCCAAGGCCGACCTGAACCTGCGCAACTTCTACATCAATCGCAATTTCACCAACCCGACCAAGGCTCAGGGCAAGGCCGAAGAGTGGACGCAAAGCTTTATCCTCGATGCCAAGTCCGGTTTCACTCAAGGCACCGTCGGTTTCGGCATGGACGTCTTGGGGCTGTACTCGGTGAAACTCGATGGCGGCAAAGGCACCGGCGGCACGCAACTGTTGCCGCTGGATCATGACGGTCGCCCGGCGGACAACTTTGGTCGCACCAACGTGGCGTTCAAGGCCAAGCTGTCGCAGACCGAAATCAAGGTCGGAGAATGGATGCCGGTGCTGCCGATCCTGCGTTCGGACGACGGCCGCTCGCTGCCGCAGACCTTTCGCGGCGGGCAGATCACCTCGAAGGAAATCGCCGGCCTGACCCTGTATGGCGGCCAGTTCCGCGCCAACAGCCCCCGTGACGACAGCAGCATGAGCGACATGTCGATGTTCGGCAAAGCGGCGTTCACCTCGGATCGCTTCAACTTCCAGGGCGGCGAATATGTATTCAACGACAAGCGCACACAGATCGGCCTGTGGAACGCCGAACTCAAGGACATCTACAGCCAGCAGTACGTCAATCTGATCCACAGCCAGCCGCTGGGCGACTGGACCTTGGGCGCCAACCTCGGTTTCTTCTACGGCAAGGACGACGGCAGCGCCCGGGCCGGCGAGCTCGACAACAAGACCTGGTCGGGGATGTTCTCCGCGCGATACGGCGGCAACACCTTCTACGTCGGCCTGCAAAAACTCACGGGCGACAGCGCCTGGATGCGGGTCAACGGCACCAGCGGCGGCACCCTCGCCAACGACAGCTACAACTCAAGCTACGACAACGCCCGGGAACGTTCCTGGCAACTGCGCCACGACTACAACTTCGCCGCCCTCGGCGTGCCCGGCCTGACCCTGATGAACCGCTACATCAGCGGCGACAATGTGCACACCGGCACCATCACCGACGGCAAGGAATGGGGCCGCGAATCGGAACTGGGCTATACCGTGCAGAGCGGCACGCTGAAGAATCTGAACGTCAGATGGCGCAACTCGACCATGCGTCGCGACTTCAGCAACAACGAGTTCGACGAGAACCGGTTGATCATCAGTTACCCGATCAGCCTGCTCTAGGTCGCTGTGCCATCCGTCAGGATTAATGGCACGCCGCCAGCCGCCGAGGTAGAGAGGGAGCACCTGAAGGACTCAGGTGACCCACCCTCTTCGCTTCCCAGGGTTTGATTGATCAGAGCCACGGCCGCCATCGCGAACCGGCTAGCGATGGCGTCCGCTTGAACGCTTTCACTCTCGGGATTCGACACCCAACTCATCCCACACCGACTCGGCCAGATGGAAGGTCGCATTCGCCGCCGGAATTCCGCAGTAGATCGCGCTCTGCATGATCACTTCCTTGATCTCGCCACGGCTCACGCCATTGTTGGCGGCCGCCCGCAGGTGCAACTTGAGTTCGCCTTCGCGGTTCATGCCGATCAGCATGGCAATGGTGATCAGGCTACGGGTGTGGCGCGGCAGGCCCGGACGGGTCCAGATGTCGCCCCAGGCATGACGGGTGATCATTTCCTGGAACTCCGAGTTGAACTCGGTCAGCGTGGTCAGGCTGCGATCGACATGGGCGTCGCCGAGGACCGCACGGCGTACTTGCATGCCGTCGTCGTAACGTTGTTTCTCGTCCACGGAAATCCCCTCAAGCGGCCAGCAGAAATGTCAGAACGCGGTCGCTGAACGCGTCGCCGGCCTGAACGTTGGAAAGGTGTGCGGCATAAAACTCGGCGTACTCGGCGCCGCGCACATGCTCCTGAATGAAATGTCCGCCGGACGGCGGCGTCACTGCGTCTTCAGTACCGGCGATCACCAGTAGCGGCGCCTTGATCGACGATAACTGCTCACGGAAATCTGCATCGCGCACCGCCGCACAGTTGGCGGCGTAACCTTCAGGACTGGTCGCGGCCAGCATGTCGGTGATCTGCTTGGCCGCTGCCGGATTGGCCGCCGAAAAATCGGGCGTAAACCAGCGGGCAATCGATGCATCGCGCAACGCGACCATCGCCGCCGGGCCGTCGCGCAGCACGGTTTCGATGCGCGGGTTCCACACCGACGGATCGCCGATTTTCGCGGCGGTATTGCACACGATCAGCTTGTTCAGACGTTGACCGGCATTGATCCCCAGCCACTGGCCGATCAAGCCGCCCATCGACAGACCGCAGAAATGCGCACGTTCGATGTGCAGCGCATCCAGCAGTGCCAGCACGTCGCGGCCCAGTTGCTCGATGCTGTAAGGGCCCGGCGTCACCAGCGACTGGCCGTGGCCACGGGTGTCGAAACGCAGCACGCGAAAGTGCTCGGTGAACGCCGGCATCTGGGCGTCCCACATGTGCAGATCGGTGCCCAGCGAGTTGGACAGCACCAGCACCGGCGCATCGACCGGGCCTTCCAATGAGTAATGCAGTTCGCCATCGGCGAGTTGAACGAAAGCCACAGCCCTCTCCTTCAGACAGATAACGCGTGATGTTCGGCCACCGCACGCTCGACCCAGACCCGCGCCTGGCCAAGGTAATGGGCGGGATCGAGCAGATGATCCAGTTCGGTAGCGCTGAGTTCGGCGGTCACTTGCGGTTCGTCGCCGAGTACCGCACGCAGATGGCGTTGTTCGGCCACCGCCCGTTTACAGCATTGTTCGAGCAGATGATGCGCGGTGTCGCGGCCAACCCGTTGCGCAAGGACGATGCTCACCGCTTCGGCCAGCACCAGGCCTTGGGTCAATTCCAGGTTGCGGGCCATGTGCGCGGCATCGACTTCCAGACCGTCGGCCAGCAGCCGCGCCTGTTGCAGCGCGCCCGACACCAGGCAGCAGATGTCCGGCAAGGTTTCCCATTCGGCGTGCCACAAGCCGAGGCTGCGCTCGTGCTCCTGAGGCATGGCGCTGAACAAAGTCGAGACCAGGCCCGGAACACGGGTGGCCGCGCCGATCAACACCGCCGCGCCTACCGGGTTGCGCTTGTGCGGCATGGTCGAGGAACCGCCCTTGCCCGGTGCTGAAGGTTCAAATACTTCTGCCGCTTCGGTCTGCATCAATAGGCTGATGTCGCGGCCGAATTTGCCGAGGCTGCCGGCGATCAGACCGAGCACCGCGCCGAACTCGACGATGCGATCACGCTGGGTGTGCCACGGTTGTTCCGGCAGGGTCAGTTGCAGTTCTTCGGCCAGCGCATGGGCAATCGGCAATGCCTGTTCGCCCAGCGCTGCGAGGGTGCCCGAGGCGCCGCCGAATTGCAGCACCAGCAGGCGCGGCTTTAGTTCGCACAGACGCTGACGGCTGCGGGTGACCGCGCCGAGCCAGCCGGCGATCTTCATGCCGAGGGTCACCGGCGTCGCGTGTTGCAGCCAGGTGCGCCCGGCCAGTGGCGTCGCCGAGTAACGTTGCGCCTGGGCCGCGAGGGCCTCGGCCAGTTGCGCCAGCTCCCCTTCGATCAGTTCCAGCGCCTGACGCAATTGCAGCACCAGCCCGGAATCCATCACGTCCTGGCTGGTGGCGCCCAGATGCACATAGCGCTCGGCCTCGACATCGGTTGCGGCAATCCGTTTGCCCAACGCCTTGACCAGCGGAATCGCCGAATTGCCCGCCGTGGCGATGGCTTCGCCCAACGCGGCGAAATCAAACAGCTCGGCGCGACAGGCGTTTTCGATGGATGCCACAGCACTCGCCGGAATCACCCCGACCCGCGCTTCGGCCCGGGCCAGCGCCGCTTCGAAGTCGAGCATCGCCTGCACCCGGCCCTGATCGCAGAACACGTCGCGCATATCGCGGGCAGTGAAATAGGCATCGAACAATTGATTGCCCGGTCGCTGAGTCATAAACAGTCCTTGCAGGCGCGGGCCGTTGTGACCCGCGCACTTCGGTTTAGAGATCGTGGTGCAAGTAGGCGGCCTGCTTCGGCAGGCGCAGGCTGAACAGGAACGCCACCGCCATCATCACCGTGACGTACCAGTAGAAGGCGTTTTCCATGCCCCCGGCTTTCAGGCTCAGGGCCACGTATTCGGCCGAACCGCCGAAGATCGCGTTAGCCACCGCGTAGGCCAGGCCGACGCCGAGGGCGCGGACTTCCGGCGGAAACATTTCGGCTTTCACCAGGCCGCTGATCGAGGTGTAGAAACTGACGATCGCCAGCGCCACGGTGATCAGCACGAAGGCCAGGAACGGGCTGCTGACGCTTTTCAGGCTCAACAGGATCGGCACAGTGAACAGCGTGCCGAGAGCGCCGAACCAGAGCATCGAGTTACGCCGGCCGATCTTGTCGGCGAGCATGCCGAACAGTGGCTGCATGCACATATATAAGAAGAGCGCGCCGGTCATGATGAAGCTCGCGGTCTTGGCGTGCATGCCGGCGGTGTTCACCAGGTACTTCTGCATGTACGTGGTGAAGGTGTAGAAAATCAGCGAGCCACCGGCGGTATAGCCGAGGACGGTGATGAACGCAGCCTTGTGATCGCGGAACAGCGCTCGGATGCTGCCGGCGTCTTTGTGTTCGCGTATTTCCTTGTTGGTGGTTTCTTTCAAGGCGCGACGCAGGAACAGCGAAATCAGCGCCGCCACCGCCCCGACCACAAACGGAATCCGCCAGCCGTAGGCCCGCAGTTCATCTTCAGAGAGGAATTGCTGCAGGATCACCACCACCAGCACCGCCAGCAGTTGCCCGCCGATCAGCGTCACGTACTGGAAGGAAGCGAAGAAACCGCGCTGGCCCTTGAGTGCCACTTCGCTCATGTAGGTCGCGGTGGTGCCGTACTCACCGCCCACCGACAAGCCCTGCAACAGGCGCGCGAACAGCAACAGCACCGGCGCCCAGACCCCGATGCTGTTGTAGGTCGGCAGACAGGCGATGAGCAACGAGCCGAAGCACATCATCAGAATCGAGATCAGCATCGAGTTCTTGCGCCCGTGCTTGTCCGCCACCCGGCCGAAGATCCAGCCGCCGATCGGTCGCATCAGGAACCCAGCGGCGAACACGCCTGCGGTGTTGACCAACTGCACCGTGGGGTTGTCGGAGGGGAAAAACGCCGGGGCGAAGTAGATCGCGCAGAAGGCGTAGACATAGAAGTCGAACCATTCGACCAGGTTGCCGGACGAGGCGCCGACAATGGCGAAGATACGCTTGCTGCGCTCCTCACCGGTGTAATGAGCTGTGGTGGTTGTCATTGTTTTTCACTCGATAGGGACAGTGAGAGTCTAGACACACTTCGCAACAGTCCCGTTCCACATTGGATCAGCGACCCACCTTCCCTGTGGCAGGGAAGGTGCAGTGTTCTTTCAATAATCGAAGAACACGGTTTCCGCGTCAGTGCCCTGCAGGATCACATTCCACTGATAAACGCCCGCCGCATCCGGCTTGGCCAGCAACGTGGTGCGGCGCTCGGCCGGTACGCATTCGAGCAGCGGATCATTGACGTTCGCCGGATCGCCCTCGAAATAAATCCGCGTCAGCAAGTGCTTCACCAACCCGCGCGCAAACACCAGCACCACCAGATGCGGCGCCTGGGTCGAGCCTTTCAGGCCTTCGACCGTGCCCGGTTTGATCGTGGTGAAACGGAAGCGCCCTTCGGCATCCACCGGCACCCGGCCGAAACCTTCGAAATTCGGGTCCAGCGGTTTGGCCTGTTCGTCTTCCGGGTGATCGTATTTGCCGGCGGCGTTGGCCTGCCAGACTTCGAGCATGGCGTCGTTGACGACATCGCCGTTGCCATCCACCACTTGCCCGCTGATCGCCACGCGCTGGCCGAGGGTCAGTTCATTGGCGAGGTTTTCGCGGTTCAGCCAGGTCAGGCCGATGTGGTAATACGGCCCGACGGTGTGGGACGTGGTCGCAGTCAGGGTCATCTCATTTCTCCATCGGCGTGGCTTCGCGGCCGCGCAGCACGATGTCCCAGCGATAAGCGAGGGCGTAGGACGGAATGGTTTTTTCCAGATCGAAAGCGGCGATCAGGCGTTCCTTGGCCGAGGTGTCCGGCACGCAGTTGTAGATCGGGTCATACGGCAGCAATGGGTCGCCGGGGAAATACATTTGCGTGACCAGACGCGTCAGGATGCTCGGCCCGAACAGCGAGAAATGCACGTGCGCCGGGCGCCAGGCGTTGTGGTGGTTGCCCCACGGATAGGCGCCGGGCTTGATGGTCTGGAACTGATACCAGCCGTCGGCGTCGGTCACGGTGCGGCCGGTGCCGGTGAAATTCGGGTCCAGCGGTGCGTCGTGCAGATCACGGGCGTGGTTGTAGCGACCGGCGGCGTTGGCCTGCCAGATCTCCACCAGAATCCCCGGCACCGGCAGACCGTCTTCATCGAGTACACGGCCGTGAATGATAATCCGCTCACCAAGGGGCTCGCCCTGATGCTGGGCAGTCAGATCGTTGTCGGTGTCGGCCACACGCTCGGCGCCGATGGTCGGGCCGGTGATTTCCGACAGCGAATGCGGCAGGAACACCAACGGCTTGGACGGCGAGCGCAAATTGGTGGATTGATAATTCGGGTGCAGGTACGGCGGCTGGGTGCCTTCCTGCGGGCGGCGGTAACCAGGCTTGTCAGTCATTTCGCTTTCCTCTGTTCTTGTTCGTCACGGCTTGCGTCAGACGCGTTCGATGGCCAGGGCCAGACCCTGGCCGACACCGACGCACATGGTCGCCAGACCTTTCTTGCCACCGGTCTTTTCCAGCTGATGCAGGGCGGTCAGCACCAGGCGCGCGCCGCTCATGCCCAACGGATGACCGAGGGCAATCGCGCCGCCGTTCGGGTTGACCTGGGCTGCGTCGTCCGCCAGCCCCAGCTCGCGCAATACCGCCAGGCCCTGGCTGGCAAACGCTTCGTTGAGTTCGATCACATCGAAATCGCTGACCGCCACGCCAAGGCGTTCGGTGAGTTTGCGCACCGCCGGCACCGGGCCGATGCCCATCACCCGTGGTGCAACGCCGGCACTGGCCATCCCGAGCACTTTGGCGCGGGCGGTCAAACCGTGTTTTTTCACTGCTTCAGCCGAAGCCAGAATCAGCGCGGCGGCACCGTCATTCACGCCCGAAGCGTTGCCGGCGGTGACGGTCTTGTCCGGGCCGTTGACCGGTTTCAACTTGGTCAGGGCTTCAAGAGTGGTGTCGGCGCGAGGGTGTTCGTCCTGGCTGACCACGGTTTCACCCTTCTTGTGGGCGATCCGCACTTCGACGATTTCCTCGGCGAAGTAGCCGGCAGCCTGGGCGGCGGCCGTCCGTTGCTGACTGCGCAAGGCGAAAGCGTCCTGATCCTCGCGCGACACTTCATAGTCGTCGGCGACGTTGTCGGCGGTCTGCGGCATTGCGTCGACGCCGTACTGCGCCTTCATCAACGGGTTGATGAAACGCCAGCCGATGGTGGTGTCTTCCAGTTTCATGTTGCGCGAAAACGCCGCGTCAGCCTTGCCCATCACGAACGGCGCGCGGGACATCGACTCGACACCGCCGGCAATCGCCAGCTCCATTTCGCCACTGGCGATGGCGCGGAACGCCGTGCCGATCGCGTCCATGCCCGACGCGCAGAGGCGATTGAGGGTGACACCCGGAACGCTGTCCGGCAGACCGGCCAGCAGTAGCGCCATGCGCGCCACGTTGCGGTTGTCTTCGCCGGCCTGGTTGGCGCAGCCGAGGAATACTTCGTCGATGGCGCTCCAGTCCACCGACGGGTTGCGCTCCATCAGGGCCTTGATCGGCACGGCGGCCAGGTCGTCGGCGCGAACAGCCGCCAGACCGCCACCGAAACGACCGATGGGGGTACGAATCGCATCGCAGATATAAACGTCGCGCATCATGCTTCTCCCGGTGCCTGGCCGTGGGCCGCCGCGGTACGCGCTTCGAGATCACGCAGGGCGGTCAGCTCGACCTCGGTGGGTTCGGCGCTGGTGGCAACGCTGTCGGCAAAACGGATCGCCCAACCGGTGGCGGCGACCACTTGCTCGCGGGTCACGCCCGGGTGCAGTGCGGTGACCACGAATTCGTGGGTGCCCTCTTCCGGCTCCATGATGCACAGGTCAGTGATGATCCCGACCGGGCCGGCGCCCGGCAGGCCCAGACGTTTGCGCGAATCGCCGCCCTCGCCATGGCCGACCGAGGTAATGAAATCGAGCTTGTCGACAAACGAACGCGCCGACTGTTTGAGGATGATCAGCACGCTTTTCGCGGAGCCGGCGATCTCCGGCGCGCCACCGGCACCCGGCAAGCGCACTTTCGGCTGGTGATAGTCGCCAACCACGGTGGTGTTGATGTTGCCGAAACGGTCGACCTGCGCTGCGCCGAGAAAACCGACGTCGATGCGTCCGCCCTGCAACCAATAGCGAAAAATCTCACCGGTCGGTACGACGGTGTCGGCGGTTTCCGCCAGTTCGCCGTCACCGATCGACAGCGGTAATACGCTGGGTTTGGCGCCAATCGGGCCGGACTCGTAGATCAGCACCACGTCCGGCGAAGAGGTCAGGCGCGCCAGGTTGGCGGCTTTCGACGGCAGGCCGATGCCGACGAAGCACACCGAGCCGTTCTTCAGGCGACGGGCCGCGGCGACGGTCATCATTTCATTGGTGGTGTAAGTCATTACTTGGCCTCCGAAGCAGCGGCCAATTTGGCCTGGAACTCACTGAAGTCAGCGCAGCCATGGATGTATTCGTTGATCCACGCGGTAAACGTCTCACGGTCGCGGGCGATCGGGTCCCACGCCTGATAGAAGCGGTTGTCACGCTCGGTGTAACCGTGGGCGTAGGACGGATGCGCGCCACCGGGCACATGGCAGACCGCGCTCAGGGCCCAGGTCGGCAGCACACAGGCGTTCATCGGCGCGTTGAGGTTGTCGACGATTTCTTCGACGGTGACGATGCAACGCTTGGCGGCCAGCGCGGCTTCTTTTTGCACACCGAGGATGCCCCACAGCAACACGTTGCCCTGACGGTCGGCTTTCTGGGCGTGGATCACCGTCACGTCCGGGCGCACCGACGGCACCGCCGCCAGCACTTCGCCGGTGAACGGGCACGTTACGGATTTGATCAACGGGTTGACCTTCGGCAGGTCAGAACCGGCGTAGGCCCGCAGCACCGCAAACGGTAGGCCGGAGGCACCGGCGACGTAGGCATTGGCCAGGTCGGCGTGGCTGTGTTCTTCGATTTCCAGCGCGTGCGGCCATTGTTTCTCGACCGCGTCGCGCAGACGGTGCAGCGAACCCACGCCAGGGTTGCCGCCCCAGGAGAAAATCAGCTTGCGTGCACAGCCGGCGCCGATCAGTTGGTCGTAGATCAGGTCAGGCGTCATCCGCACCAGGGTCAGATCTTTCTTGCCCTGACGAATGATTTCATGACCCGCCGCCGTAGGGATCAGGTGAGTGAAGCCTTCGAGCGCGACGGTGTCGCCGTCGTTGACGAATTGCTTCACCGCGTCGTGCAGCGAAAGGATCTCAGCCATGGAGCGGGCTCCCGTTTTTGTAGTGGATCGCCAGTGATAAAAAGGCGCGAGGTTGTGCGCCGGAGTCACTGAAGATTAAGCCGCTGATTTTCGCCAAACAATCCGATAATCGACTGAGCGTTCGTTTATCGAACAGATTGTTATCAACCTAATGATCACTCCCGCACCCGGTACGGGAGTGAGTGGAGTGGATATCAGGTCGCGTCCGCGTGACTAACCAGGCCCTTGATCACCACCGCAGCCGTGGCCAGCCCCGCCGGGATCACCAGCGCCGTCAGCACCTGTTCGAAATTCCAGCCCAGGCCCAGCAGGGTCGCGCCCATCCACGCCCCGAGAATCGCACCGAACCGGCCAATCCCGAGCATCCACGAGACACCGGTCGCCCGGCCTTGAGTCGGGTAAAACCGCGCTGCCAGCGACGGCATCGCCGATTGCGCGCCGTTGACGCACATGCCCGCCACCAGCACCAGCGTCGCCAGCAGCGTGATGTTGCCCAGGCTCTGCCCGACCGCGTAGGCAAACACCCCGGCCAGCAGGTAGAAAATGCCGATGACCTTGTGCGGATTGAAGCGGTCCATCGCCCAGCCTACGCCGACCGCGCTCAACACCCCGCCGAACTGGAACAACGCGCCGATGAACGCCGCCTGCTCCATGCTCGCGCCGCTGTCGCGCATCAGGGTCGGCAGCCAACTGGTCAGCAGGTACACGATCACCAACCCCATGAAGTAGGTCAGCCACAGCAACAGCGTGCCGGTGCTGTAGGTGCCGGAGAAAATCACCGCGAATACGTTGCGTGCCTTGACGGTTTTCTGTTCCGGCACGCTGAAACTCGCCGCCTGGGCGACGGTGGCCGGGTCGATCGGCGCGAGGGTCTTGCGGACTTTGTCGGTACCGCGATTACGCACCACCAGGTAACGCGCCGACTCCGGCAGCCAGACCAGCAACACCACGGCGAGGATCAGCGGCAGAATCCCGCCGATCAGCAACAAACTGTGCCAGCCGAACGCCGGAATCAGCTTGGCCGAGATGAACCCGCCGCCGGCCATTCCGAGGTTGAAACCGCAGAACATGCTGGTCACCAGCAGCGACTTTTTGCGCTCCGGGGTGTATTCCGACAGCAGCGTGGTGGCGTTCGGCATGCCCGCGCCCAATCCCAGACCGGTGAGGAAACGCAGCACCAGCAATTGCTCGACGTTGGTGGCGTAGGCCGACGCCAGGCTGAAAGCACCGAACAGAAAGACCGCACCGACCAGTACGACCTTTCGCCCGAAGCGGTCAGCCAACGGCCCGGAGCCCAGTGCGCCGAAGACCATGCCGATCAACGCGGCGCTCATCACCGGGCCGAGGCTGGCGCGGTCGATGCCCCAGTCCTGGGACAGGGCCGGTGCGATAAACCCCATGGCCGCGGTGTCGAGGCCATCGAGGAACACAATCAGAAAACACAGAATCACCACGCGCCACTGATAGCGCGAGATCGGTTGGGCGTTGATGAAGGACTGCACGTCGAGGCAGTTACCCACAGCGGACTGAGGCTGGTTCATTATTTTTATTCCACGCAAAAAACGCAGTCGAACGGCGACCGGCCAAAGACTGGCACGGACACAAGCATATAAGGGGGGAATCAGGCGTTGCGCTAAAACCGGCAACAGGAACGGGAGCGGCGACAGTCGGGGAACGTGCGCATGGGATGTTGCCTCTTGTCATTATTATGGGAGTCGACGATCCGGCGGGCTCATTCACAACAGCGCCGGATGACGCTGCCGCGACATTAATGATCCGGGGGTTTTAGCGTCAATTCGATAAACGCAACTCTGTGCGTTTATCGAACAGCTTCATCAGGCGAACAACTGCGCGCTGAGGTCGCGGCTGGCACTCAACAGGCCCGGCAGAAAGCGCTGTTCCAGTTCGGTACGGCTGACGCGACCGGCGTGGGTGCTGACGTTGAGCGCGGCCACCACCTGGCCGGAGGCGTCATACACCGGCACCGCAATCGAACGCAGGCCTTGCTCCAGCTCCTGATCGACGATGCACCAGCCCTGCTGCCGCACTTCCTGCAAACACTCGAGCAAGGTGTCGGGGGTGTGGAGCGTGCGGCTGGTCTTGGCCACCAGTTCGGCGTGGTCGAGGTATTCGCGCAACGACGTGTCGTCCAGCGCCGCCAGCAGAATCCGCCCCATGGACGTGCAATACGCCGGCAGACGCCCGCCCACCGACAGGTCCACCGAGATCAGGCGTTGAGTCGTGGCCGAACGGGCAATGTAGAGAATGTCGTCACCTTCCAGCGTGGCCATGTTGCAGGCCTCGTGAAGTTGCTCACTCATGCGGTCGAGGTAAGGCTGGGCGGAAACCGCCAGCGGCGTCGAAGACAAATAGGCGTGGCCGAGGGTCAGCACTTTGGGCAGCAACGAATAAGTACGGCCGTCGGTGGTGGCGTAGCCGAGCTTGATCAGCGTGTGCAGGCAACGGCGCACGGCGGCGCGGGGAATTTCCGTACGGTGGCTGATCTGGGCGATGGTCAAGTGACGCTTGCGCTCCTGAAACGCCTGGACCACCGCCAGGCCACGGGCCAGGGAGGTCATGAAGTCCGGATCGCCTGTCAGGGCCTGGATGCGTTTGGCCGGTGAAGCAACGATCGGCGGCGCCACCGACGTAAAGGAATTGCGCATTTGATCGTTCATGTCAGGTCCTTTTTCCTGTACGGATCGACGGCTATACAAGCGGCTCGCAGACAGATGCACAAGCGCCAGATCGCCAACACCGGGCGATTATCGAACCGTCGACCGATAATCGCAACGATCCCTGCGTCCCGGCGGGAATCGCTCACGACCGTTTTAAACTCGGTATCACCTCATGCACCCGGCGCCTTAGTTGTTCGGCTAAATGGCGCCAGAAACACAACACCCGACAACAACGATGCAACTATGGGTAAAAGTTGCGAGTCACAAAACAATCACACATCCGGAACCGTTTTTAACTTGGCAAAGATAGTCAATCCCGAATCGGCCGCTATAATGCACCTCAGTGGCGCCGCACTTTTATTTGCCGTCGACGCCATTCGCTGAGGCGATGTCCATTGCCTTCAGCCCCGGCCAGCGCCTGATGATCATCACCCATGCACCGCCAGCGCGCTCGCTGAAACAGGAAACTGATGCTGCGTCAGTTTTAATCTGGTGCCGTAGCCGCCTGCAACATGGAAGTCTTGACCGCCCTGCCGATAACACCACTGCCTGTTCAGGCCGTGGCTTGTTGGCGAACCGGTTCAATCGATTCGTTGCAGTGCGTTTCACCAGACATTTATCTCAACTCATACAGGTAGCACTGTGACGAAAGACGAACTGCGCGCGGAACTTGAGCGCCAGGAACAACGTTACAAGGAAGTTTACGGCGGGGAAGTCACCACCTACGCCGCCCAGCCCGAACCGGAACGCAAAGCCTGGCGTAAACGCCCCACCGTCCAGGATCAGGTCTTCCAGCAAGAACTGAAAAAAATGGAAGAGGAACTCAAAGCCGAAGAGCCTTGATGCCTTCCTTTGAGACTTTCGAGGGTAAGCGTACTCACCGGGTTACAAGCACGGTGGACTGACGATGCCTTGCGCGCCCGCTACCCGCGGGCAGCGGCCAACTCCCCTGTATTGCACAGGTTTGGAGCATGTCAGACACGTTTCTCAGATATTTCATACACGCTTCTGCCCCCTCCCGCACACCGGCCAATCCGCCGACGCTTCGCATTTTTTCCAATTGAATCAACACCTTGCAAAACCCTGTAAAAAGCTTGGGTAATGCACCTTGATACAAATTAATTTGGCGAAGAAGGTTACCGATGAGCAGGTAGGGGATCGATTTCCAGTCTTTTCTGGCATAATCGCGCCCCCTTATGACCGGGTCAGAAAACCTTCATGATCGATTTATTCAGCGGACTGGATGCCTGGGTGCTTGTGAGCCTCCTGCTCGCCCTGACATTTGTCCTCGCCTTCGAGTTCATCAATGGATTTCATGACACCGCTAACGCGGTAGCCACTGTTATCTACACCAAAGCGATGCCGCCTCACCTGGCGGTGTTCTTCTCGGGCGTGTTCAACTTCCTCGGCGTATTGCTGGGCGGTGTCGGCGTGGCGTATGCCATCGTCCACTTGCTGCCGGTAGAACTGCTGATCAATGTGAACACCGGCCATGGTCTGGCAATGGTGTTCTCGCTGCTCGCCGCCGCCATCGCCTGGAACCTGGGCACCTGGTACTTCGGTATCCCGGCCTCCAGCTCCCACACCCTGATCGGTTCGATCCTCGGTGTCGGTCTGGCCAACGCCCTGATCAACGAGATTCCACTGGCCGACGGCGTCAACTGGCAGAAAGCGATCGACATCGGCGCCTCGCTGGTGTTCTCGCCGATGGCCGGTTTCCTGATCGCCGCGCTGATCCTGATCGGCCTGAAATGGTGGCGCCCGCTGTCGAAAATGCACAAGACGCCTGAACAGCGCCGCAAGATCGACGACAAGAAGCACCCACCGTTCTGGAACCGTCTGGTCCTGGTGATCTCGGCCATGGCCGTGAGCTTCGTGCACGGTTCCAACGACGGCCAGAAAGGCATCGGCCTGATCATGCTGGTACTGATCGGTATCGTGCCTGCGCAGTTCGTACTCGACCTGAACAGCACCACTTACCAGATCGAACGTACTCGCGATGCGACCCTGCACCTGAGCCAGTTCTACAAGCGCAACGCCGATACCCTGGGCGAGTTCCTGGCGCTGGGCAAAAGCGTGGAAGGCGACCTGCCGGAGAAATTCCGTTGCAACCCGCAACAGACCGAACCGACCATCAACGCCCTGCTCGACACCCTCAAGGGTGTAGCGGACTACCACTCGCTGTCGTCGGAAAGCCGCATCGAAGTGCGTCGCTACCTGCTCTGCCTGGACGACACCGCGAAGAAAGTCAGCAAACTGCCAGGCCTCGCCGCTCGTGAAAAAGCCGACCTGGATAAACTGCGCAAAGACCTGACCACCACCACCGAATACGCCCCGTTCTGGGTGATTCTGGCGGTCGCCCTGGCCCTGGGCCTGGGCACCATGGTTGGCTGGAAACGTGTGGTACTGACCATCGGCGAGAAGATCGGCAAGCAAGGCATGACCTACTCGCAAGGCATGTCGGCCCAGATCACCACCGCCAGCCTGATCGGCCTGGCCAACATCTTCAGCCTGCCGGTGTCCACCACCCACGTCCTCTCCTCGGGCGTGGCCGGCACCATGGTCGCCAACAAAAGCGGCCTGCAAGGCGGCACGGTGAAAACCATCCTGCTGGCCTGGGTCCTGACCCTGCCAGCCACCGTGGCCCTGTCGGCTGGTTTGTTCTGGCTGGCGTCGAAGGCGCTGGGTAGCTGATAGATTGATGTAGTGAAGAAGGCGTGATTCGAGAGGATCACGCCTTTTTTGTTGGCTTCAGAAATGGGACGCGGAGCGTCCCGGGCTGCGTTCCCACGCAGAGCGTGGGAACGATCAAGCTGTTAGCTTCCGCTTCCCACCACTCAACACGATGAGCGTTAGCTCGAGTACCGCTTTTGACGTGCCGGCCCCTTCGGCAGGCTGAGTGGAGGGATTCATCCGGGGGTGGGCGCGTAGCGCCGTTCGACGAAGTCGAACACATCGAGAGGAGGTGCAGCGAAGCAAACCGGAGGCGATGCCCCCGGATGAATCCCGGAACGAAGGAACGTCGAGCCTCAGCGAGGCGCCGAACGCCGGGGCCCAGCGTTTTGGTTACTTTGGGGCGTTTGCCAAAGTGACTCGCCGTAAGGGCGAAACCGCCAGCAGCAACACCCGAAGCAACGGATATTCACAAAAAACACCCACAACATGGTCGGCCCAGAGGCCGCCAAGAAGACAAAAAAAAGGGGCAACCGAAGTCGCCCCAAAATGCCTTGCGTGCTCATCAAATCCAGAAAGACCCAATCTTACTTCTTGCGCTTATTCGCATCTTTCCAGATAAAAAATCCAAACCCTGCAAAAAACAGAACCATCAGGCCCACGGTCAGGACCCCGGCAAACACCACGTTATCGAAAAACATGACTGGCCTCCTGGCCCCTGCTCTGCTGCGATGGAACTAAGTTAACCAATCAGGCAGGCGCAGGAATTGACCGGGATCAATGCCGGTCAACACGCGGGAGAAAGGAGGGGGAATAACTGACCTGCATCAACGGATGCAGGGGAGATCAACGCTTTTTCGGTTTGTTTTTCGACTTTTTCTTCGGTTTGCCCAACGGCATGGCCTGCTCGAACGCCTGTCGCACTTCATTCAGGCGCTTCTCGTTGAGGTCATGAACCCGCTTGGCGCGTTCGGTGCTGAGGTCGATCAGTTTGTCGTCTTGGCTCATGGCGTTCGGTGCATCGCTTGGACTGAATCACAACTGCCGGATCACCGACAGGACTGCGCCAATAATGCGGCCTCGCGCCGGCGCTGACCAGCCATCGGCGCAGGCGCTATACAACAAATCGTGTACCGGCCAGCGCTTTTGCCCGCACACTCTGCGCTTTGCACTGTTCCGAGGATGTCTGCCGTGCCCTTGCATCAGGATCTGCCGCCGCTGATGGCCCTGCGCGCCTTCGAGGCCGTGGCCCGTCACTTGAGCTTCATCAAGGCTGCCGACGAACTGTCGGTGACGCAAAGTGCGATCAGCCATCAGGTGCACAAACTCGAGGAGTTCCTCGATCAGCCGCTGTTCGTGCGCCGCACCCGCGCGATCGACCTGACGCCGGCCGGCGAACAATACTATCGACAGATCGAGCCCGCCCTCGCCGCGATTGCCTCCGCCACCCACGACTTGCGCGGCGAGCGCCCCGCCACCCTGCGCATCGGCCTACTGGCTTCCTTCGCCACCTTGTGGCTGGCGCCGCGCCTGGCGGACTTCAACGCCAAATACCCGAACATCCACGTCGAACTGCTGCCCGCCGTGCAACTGGCCGATGTCGACGGCGGCGAGGTGGACCTGGCAATCCGCTACGGCAAGGGCGGCTGGCCGAAAGTCCAGGCACGCCGGTTCATGACGGAAACCCTGACGCCGGTGTGCAGCCCGGCCTTCAAGACCCGCGGCGTGCAAAACGGCCCGCTGCTGATGGCCAAGTCGCACCAGCCGTTCGAATGGATCGACTGGCAGCAACACAGCGGTATCGTCCTGGCGCAAGTGCCCAGCGTCATGCTCCACGACTACAACATCGTGGTAGAAGCGGCGGTGGCCGGCCAGGGCATCGCCATGGGTCGCCAATGCCTGATTGATCGTCGACTCAAGGAAGGCGCACTGGTGCCAGCCTTCGACACTCCGCCAATGTCCGGCGAAATCGGCTATTGGCTGGTCACTCCGGAGCGCCCGCCAAGCCCGGCGGCACAGGCGTTCAGCCAATGGCTGGAGCAAATCGTCGACGCATGAGTTTTTTGGATACGTCGAATCAAATCTATCCGTTTGTCGCCCACCCTCCTGCACCAACATGCTGGAGTCCTCATTCACGAGGACTCCACATGACCGACTCAATCAAACAACGCGTCCAGCAACTCGGCCTGCAACTGCCTGCACCAAGCCAGCCGGTGGCCAACTACGTCAGCCACGTGATCAGTCAGAATCAGTTGTACATCGCCGGGCAGATTCCCATGCTCGATGGCAAACCTGCGTTTCTCGGGCGCCTCGGCGAAGCGATCTCCGACGAAGAAGGGGTCAACGCCGCCGAACTTGCCGCATTAGGCCTGCTGGCTCAGCTGAGCGATGCCTTGGGCGATGACCTGTCAAAACTGGTGCGGATCATCCGGCTCGGCGCGTTTATCGCCAGCACCCCGGACTTCCCGCGCCAGGGCGTGATCGCCAACGGCGCCTCGAACCTGCTGGTCAACGTCCTCGGCGACAAGGGCCGCCATGTGCGCACCGCCGTCGGGGTGTCGAGCCTGCCGGCCGGCGTGGCGGTGGAAGTCGACGCGATCTTCGAGCTCAAGCCGTGAACGTCGACGAAGTCCTGCGCCTGCGCGACGCCACGCCCGGCTGCGCGCAGGTGATCCATTTCAATCACGCCGGGGCCTCACTCCCGAGTCAGGCCACCCTCGACGCGGTGATCGGGCAACTGCAACGCGAAGCGCTCGGCGGGCCGATGGAGACGGCGGACATACAAGTGCAGCATCGCGCGCGCAGTGCCGCAGCCACCCTGCTCAACGCCCAACCCGAAGACATCGCCTTTGCCAGCAGCGGTTCGGCGGCGTGGAGCCAGGCATTCAACGCATTGGGGCCGTGGCATCCCGGCGAACGGATTCTGGTCGGACGCCATGAGTGGGCCGGCAACCTGGCCTGCATGGCCGAAGCGGTGAAGGCCGGTGCGCGACTGGAAGTGATCCCTTGCGATGCCCGTGGCGCCGTCGATCCACAAGCTCTGGCGCAAATGATTGACCGCCATGTGCGCCTGATCGCCCTGACCTGGCTACCGGCCAATGGTGGCCTGATCAACCCGGCGACGCAGATCGGAGCGATAGCCCGACGTCACGGCATCCCCTATTTCATCGACGCCGGCCAGGCGCTGGGGCAATTGCCCTGTGACGTCCAGGCCTTGCAGTGCGACATGCTCAAGGGTGCGGGGCGCAAGTTCCTGCGCGGGCCGCGCGGTACGGCGTTGATGTACATCCGGCCAGAATTCCTGCAACGACTGTTGCCCGTGCAGCGCGACGTACTCTCGGCACCGTGGGATGGCCAGCGCTTTACCTTGCGCGACGACGCCCGCCGCTTTGAAACCAGTGAAGTGTCATTGGCGCTACTCGCCGGATTGGCCAATGCGCTGGAGGAACATGAGCGCATCGGAGCAACGGCAATCCGAAAGCGGATCGTTGAGCTGAGCCAACCACTGCGCCGGCGTATGAAGGAGATTCCCGGGCTGACACCGCTAGATCTGGGGTCCGCCAACGAACAATCCGGACTGATCGCCTTCACGCTGGAAGGCTGGGATTGCGTGGCGCTGAAGCAGGCGCTGGCCGAACGGCGAATCAATATCGGCGCCAATGGCGTGGCCTACACGCCGCTGGACATGCAGGCGCGCGGGCTGAACTCGATTGCGAGGGTGTCGGTAAGTTATCTGAATACCGCAGAAGAAATCGAAATATTGCTGACGAATCTGGCTGAACTGGCCGCGCAGCCTCAGATCTCGATGTCGACCCACAAGCCCTGACGCGGCTGGTCTTCCATCAGCGGCACTACCGGCACGGTGTTGTCGGCATTGAGTTCGGTGCCCGGTACGGCGAGGTGCGCTTCGGGGTCGTCGTCGGCTTCACGGCGACGACGATCACGCTCCTGCTGGCGGCGCTGCTCTTCGCGCAGCAGATAACCGTCTTCTTCCGGATCGCGCTTTTGCAGGTCGATCGTGCTTTCGTTGGAGCTTTCCTGCACCGGCACCACCGGAGGAATGTCCGGCCGCTGGCGGATCGGGTCCTGCTGGGAAGTGATCGGCACGGCGCTCAAGGGGAGCATCGGTGGCAGCATATGAAGGGTCTCCTGTCAGCAGGCTATCGGCTGCGGCATCGGCGCCTTGAGCCATCGGTCGCAAACTTGTGACCGGATCGGCACTCGGTTGTGCCGCAATCGCTCGTAAAACCGACGCATGACCTAATCTTCCTTCAGTTGGCCGTCGGCATTTAATAGCCGCACGCGACGCCTAATCCTTTGGCCTCAGGGCCTCATTCCGTTAAGATAGCCCGCTTTTTCAAGGTGGGAGTCAGGCAGCATGGCGCAGCAGTATCAACCGGGGCAACGCTGGATCAGTGACAGCGAAGCAGAGCTTGGTTTAGGCACCGTTCTGGCACAGGACGGCCGCTTGTTGACCGTGCTTTACCCGGCCACTGGCGAAACCCGCCAGTACGCGCTAAGGAATGCGCCCCTGACCCGCGTGCGATTCTCGCCGGGCGACTCCATTACCCACTTCGAAGGCTGGAAGATGACCGTGCGCGAAGTCGAGGATGCCGATGGCCTGCTCGTCTATCACGGTCTGAACGCCGAGAACGAAGCCGTCACCCTGCCGGAAACCCAGCTGTCGAACTTCATTCAGTTCCGTCTGGCCAGCGACCGTCTGTTCGCCGGCCAGATCGACCCGCTGTCGTGGTTCTCCCTGCGCTACCACACCCTGGAACACACCAGCCGCCAGTTGCAGTCTGCGCTGTGGGGCCTGGGTGGCGTGCGTGCACAGCCAATCGCTCACCAGTTGCACATTGCCCGTGAAGTCGCCGACCGCATCGCGCCACGGGTACTGCTGGCGGACGAAGTGGGTCTGGGCAAGACCATCGAAGCCGGTCTGGTGATCCATCGCCAACTGCTGTCGGGTCGCGCCAGTCGCGTGCTGATCCTGGTGCCGGAAAACCTCCAGCACCAGTGGCTGGTGGAAATGCGCCGCCGCTTCAACCTTGAGGTCGCGCTGTTCGACGAAGAACGCTTCATCGAAAGCGATGCCGTCAACCCGTTCGAAGACACCCAGCTTGCCCTCGTGGCGCTGGAGTGGCTGGTCGACGACGAAAAGGCCCAGGACGCCCTGTTCGCTGCCGGCTGGGATCTGCTGGTCGTCGACGAAGCACACCACCTGGTCTGGCACGAAGAAAAAGTCAGCCCGGAATACTCGCTGGTCGAACAACTGGCTGAAGTCATTCCCGGCGTGCTGCTGCTCACCGCCACCCCGGAACAACTCGGCCAGGACAGCCACTTCGCCCGTCTGCGCCTGCTCGACCCGAACCGTTTCCATGACCTGGCAGCCTTCCGCGCCGAAAGCGAGAACTATCGCCCGGTGGCCGAAGCCGTTCAGGAGCTTCTGGACAAGGGGCGCCTGTCGCCTGCCGCACACAAGACCATCCACGGTTTCCTCGGCAACGAAGGTGAAGCCCTGTTGACCGCCGTCAACGATGGCGACACCGAAGCCAGCGCCCGCCTCGTGCGTGAGCTGCTCGACCGTCACGGCACCGGCCGCGTGCTGTTCCGTAACACCCGCGCCGCCGTGCAGGGTTTCCCGGAGCGCAAACTGCACCCGTACCCGCTGCCGTGCCCGGACGAATACCTCGAACTGCCACTGGGCGATCACGCCGAGCTGTACCCGGAAGTCAGCTTCCAGGCCCAGCCGGATGCCAGCGAAGAAGAACGCTGGTGGAAATTCGACCCGCGCGTCGAGTGGCTGATCGATCAGCTGAAAATGCTCAAGCGCACCAAGGTGCTGGTGATCTGCGCCCACGCCGAAACCGCGATGGACCTGGAAGACGCCCTGCGCGTACGTTCCGGCATCCCGGCCACGGTGTTCCATGAAGGCATGAACATCCTTGAGCGTGACCGCGCCGCCGCCTACTTCGCCGACGAAGAGTTCGGCGCGCAGGTGCTGATCTGCTCGGAAATCGGCAGTGAAGGTCGTAACTTCCAGTTCGCCCACCACCTGGTGCTGTTCGATCTGCCGTCGCACCCGGACCTGCTGGAACAACGCATCGGTCGTCTGGACCGGATCGGCCAGAAACACATCATCGAATTGCACGTGCCGTACCTGGAAACCAGCCCGCAAGAGCGTCTGTTCCAGTGGTATCACGAAGCACTGAACGCGTTCCTCAACACCTGCCCGACCGGCAACGCCTTGCAGCATCAGTTCGGCCCGCGCCTGCTGCCGCTGCTGGAAGAGGCTGACGATGGCGAGTGGCAGACGCTGATCGACGAAGCGCGCACCGAGCGTGAGCGTCTGGAAGCCGAGCTGCACACCGGTCGCGACCGTCTGCTGGAGTTGAACTCCGGCGGTGCCGGCGAAGGTGAAGCGCTGGTCGAGGACATCCTCGAGCAAGACGATCAGTTCGCACTGCCGATCTACATGGAAACCCTGTTCGACGCGTTCGGCATCGACAGCGAAGATCATTCGGAAAACGCCCTGATCCTCAAGCCGAGCGAGAAGATGCTCGATGCCAGCTTCCCGCTGGGCGACGACGAAGGCGTGACCATCACCTACGACCGCAACCAGGCGCTGTCGCGTGAAGACATGCAGTTCATCACCTGGGAACACCCAATGGTGCAGGGCGGCATGGATCTGGTGCTGTCCGGTTCGATGGGCAACACCGCCGTCGCGCTGATCAAGAACAAGGCACTCAAGCCGGGCACTGTCCTGCTGGAACTGCTGTACGTCAGCGAAGTGGTGGCTCCGCGCGCCCTGCAACTGGGCCGCTACCTGCCACCGGCCGCCCTGCGCTGCCTGCTCGATGCCAATGGCAACGACCTGTCGGCCCGTGTGGCGTTCGAAACCCTGAACGATCAACTGGAAAGCGTGCCACGCGCCAGCGCCAACAAGTTCATCCAGGCCCAGCGCGATCAGCTGACGCCACGGATCAACGCCGGTGAAGAAAAGATCACCCCGCGTCACGCCGAGCGCGTGGCCGAGGCCCGCCGTCGTCTGGCGGCCGACACCGACGAAGAACTGGCACGCCTGACCGCGTTGCAAGCGGTCAACCCGACCGTGCGCGACAGCGAACTGGTTGCCCTGCGCAAACAGCGCGAGCAAGGCCTGGCCATGCTCGACAAGGCGGCGCTGCGACTGGAAGCGATTCGGGTGCTGGTAGCGGGTTAAACCGCCCTGCTCCTCCGCCACACATGAAAAGGCCCGCAGCGATGCGGGCCTTTTTTGTACACCGTAGATCGTTCCCACGCAGAGCGTGGGAACGACCATCCTCAGGCCGTGACCGCTGCCACCTCAGTCTCAACCACCGCCACCAAGTCCTCCTTCATCCGCTTCGCATCCCGCACAAAACACCGCGCCGCCAGAAACAGAAATACCATGGTCAGGAACAGTGCCACCGGGATCAGGTACATCGCGTCATGCAGGCCGACCGCCTTGAACGCCTCGGTCATCTGCTCGGCGCCCGCCGAAATCATGGCCGACTTGGCAAAGTGATCGGACAAACCACCGACCACCACCGGCCCCAGACCACCGCCCAGCAAATACAACCCGGCAAAGAACAGCGCCATCGCCGTGGCCCGCAGGCGCGGTTCGACCACGTCCTGAATCGCCGTGTACACGCAGGTGTAGAAGTTATAGGCAAACAGCCAGCCGACACTGAACAACGCGACAAACACACCGATCTCGATCCGCCCGGCGTGCAGTGCCCAAGCGGTGCACACGGTGGAAATGTTCAGGCTGAACGCCGCAAACAGCAGCCGCCCGTTAGCCACGCGCTGATGGATCTTGTCGGCGATCCAGCCGCCGAGCGTCAGACCGATCAGTCCGGTCACGCCGACGATCAGCCCCGTGGCCACTGCCGCTTCCTGCAACGGCATCAGAAAATAGCGCTGGAGCATCGGCACCAAAAACGAGTTACAAGCATAGGTGGCGAAGTTGAAGCACAACCCGGCCATCACCAGCCACAGAAAAGTCGGCACCGCGAGAATCCGGCGGACCGGCTTGTCGACTTTCTCCTGCGACACTTGCACGGTCTCCGCCGCGCCGCGCTTGGGTTCCTTGATGAAAAACATGAACACCGCCAGCAGCAACCCCGGCACGGCAGCAATAAAGAACGGCGCACGCCAGCTGTCGAACGCCTTGACCATCGCGCCGATGGTGAAAAACGCCAGCAGCAGCCCCAACGGCAAGCCCAGCATGAAGATGCCCATGGCCCGCGCGCGACGGTGCGCCGGGAACAGGTCGCCGATCAGCGAGTTGGCGGCGGGCGCGTAACTGGCCTCACCGATGCCGATGCCCATGCGCACCAGCAGGAAACTCCAGAAACTGCCGACCAGGCCGTTGACCGCCGTCAACGCGCTCCAGGTCGCCAGCCCCCAGCCCATCAGCTTGCTGCGCGAGCCGGTGTCGGCCATGCGCCCCAGCGGCAGGCCGGCAATGGCATAGACGATAGTGAACGCGGTGCCGACGATCCCCAGCTGAAAGTCGCTGAGGTGCCATTCCATGCGGATCGGCTCGATGATGATCGCGGGGATGGTGCGATCGAAGAAATTGAACAGGTTGGCGAGGAACAGCAGGAACAGAATGCGCCAGGCATTCGCCGCTTGGGTCGAGTTCTGCATGGGTCCGTCTCTTTTATTGTTATAGGGCTTCACTGCCGACGCATCCGAGCCCGGAACCTGCAATCTAGTCACGCTCGTCGGGACTGTCTGTGATCATTCGTCAGCCTGATGACGGGCCATGGCCGTGTAACGAAACGTAAGCCCTTGAAATGCTTCGAATCCCCCGAAAACCGGGGGTTTTGCGGAAAAATCCGGCAATGAAAAAATACTTTCACGCCCCCCTTCCCAACGCCGTGGCAAAGCCTAGAATGGCCGCCGGATCCGTCCGGATCCTGCCGATCAATCCCTTTGATGCCCCCCTAATGTCCGAAGTCAGTCCGTGTCTGAGTTGCGGTGCCTGCTGTTCCCATTTTCGTGTTTCATTTTTCTGGGGGGAATGCGCATCCTCCGGCGGGACCGTACCCGACGAACTGGTCACCCAAATCACGCCCAGCCGGGTCGCGATGATCGGTACCGACCGCAAAGCGCCGCGCTGCACCGCGCTGGAAGGCGAAGTCGGAAAATCGGTGGCCTGCACGATCTACGACAAGCGTTCCAGCCCCTGCCGCGAGTTCGAGGCGTCGTGGGAAAACGGCGAGCAGAACACCGACTGCGAC
Source organism: Pseudomonas sp. GW822-FHT03F04 (assembly GCF_058801405.1). Lineage (NCBI taxonomy): Bacteria > Pseudomonadati > Pseudomonadota > Gammaproteobacteria > Pseudomonadales > Pseudomonadaceae > Pseudomonas > Pseudomonas sp. GW822-FHT03F04. Next base: position 210,150 of record NZ_JBXANF010000004.1, on the reverse strand, counting down.
AAGGCGCGTGCCCGTTTTGGCCTGCCGCCATTGCAACCGCACTGGAACGAAGTCGCCTGAGCTACCGAGCGTACGAGGCTTAGCGCCAATCGCTATGACGCTCATGCCAAAATCATTAGAGCCAATGTGCCACCACCGCTTGCGCCCCGAAATCGGCCTCTATACTGCATTCATTCGCCTGCGTTGATGACGCAGTAAGGAAGCACTCAGAGACGGGGCATGCTATGGAGTGGCTTGGTTTGCAGTTTGTTGCCGAGCTGCCGGAGAGCGGGCAGGTCATTCTCAATTGCACACACAATCCCTTGCTGGTGCTGATCGCCTATCTGGTGGCCTGCGCCGCAAGCTTCGCTACCCTCGACATGGCGGAACGCGTCGGCCATGCCGAAGATCCCGGATCACGCAGGATCTGGCGCTGGATCGGGGCCACCTGCCTGGCCGGTGGCATCTGGGCCATGCATTTCATCAGCATGCTGGCGTTCCAGACGCCGATCGACATCCAGTACGATCAGTCCATCACCCTGTTTTCCCTGCTGATCGCCGTGCTGGCCTCCTGGCTGGCCATGCACACGCTGAGCGAGCCACAGCCCAGTCTGCTGCAATACCTCAAGACCGCCATCGTCATCGGCTTGGGCATCGCCGGCATGCACTACGTCGGCATGGCCGCCATGCAATCGGCGGCCACGGCCTACTACGACCCGACCCTGTTCGGACTGTCGATCCTGATTGCAATCGGTGCCAGTTTCGCCGCCCTGTGGGTGGCCGGGAATTTGCGTGAAGGCAGCGGCCTGCACAACCAGATGCTCAAATACGTGGCCACACTGATTCTCGGGGCCGGCATCATCAGCATGCACTTTACCGGCATGGCGGCCTTGCATCTGGTCCTCCCGGAGGGGAGCATTCCCACACTGAAGGTCGACTCCAGCCATCTGCAACTGGGGCTCACCGTCGCCTTTATCACCCTGCTGATCCTCGGCAGCGCCATCAGCGCCGCACTGGCCGACAAGAAACTGCAGAACAAGGAACAAGACCTGCGCCGGGTCAACATGTTGCTCAGCCAGCTCGATCAGGCGCGGATGTCGCTGCAGCAGGCGGCCAATTACGACGCCCTGACCAACCTGATCAACCGTCGCGGTTTCAACCAGCTCTTCGCTGAAAAGCTCAGCCAGAAATCCACCGAGGGCGGCATGCTCGCGGTGATGTTTCTCGACATCGATCACTTCAAACGCATCAACGACAGCCTCGGCCATGATGCCGGCGACGAACTGCTCAAAGTCATCGCCCAACACATCAAAGGTTCGGTGCGCGGCCATGAAGACGTGGTCGCCCGTTTCGGCGGCGACGAATTCTGCATCCTGATCGGCCTGCGCGACCGAGAAGAAGCCCGCAACCTGGCCCAGCGCATCATGCTCAAGATGAAGGAGCCGATCGAACTGGCCGGGCGGCGCATGGTGATGACCACCAGCATCGGCATCAGCCTGTTTCCCGAAGACGGCACCACCTGTGATGAACTGCTCAAGCACGCGGACCTGGCGCTGTATCAATCCAAAGGTGCTGGACGCAACGGCGTGCACTTTTTCGATTCCAACCTGAAAAACCGCGCAAGCCTGGAGCTGCAACTGGAAGAAGAACTGCGTCTTGCCCTGCGCGAAGAGAACGGGCTGATGCTGTATTACCAGCCGATCTTCGAACTGAAGACCGGCAAGGTCACCAAGCTTGAAGCGCTGATTCGCTGGCAGCACCCGGTGCACGGCCTGCTGACCCCGGATCGCTTTATCGCCATCGCCGAAAACAACGGCCTGATCGCCGAACTGGACAACTGGGTGTTGCGCAAGGCCTGTGAAGACCTTGGCGAATTGTCGCGCCATGGCTGTGATGACCTGAAGATCGCCTGGAACTGCTCACCGCTGAATCTGGCCCGGGAAGAACTGGCCAATGAAATCGAACACGCCTTGCGCAGTGCCGGCGTTTCCCCCGAACGGCTGGAGCTGGAGGTGACCGAGAATGCCCTGATGGGCAACATCGCCAACACGCTGGTGCTGTTGCGGCAGATCCGCGCCCTGGGCGTGTCGTTGTCGATCGATGATTTCGGTACCGGCTATTCGTCGCTGGCCTACCTCAAGCGACTGCCGCTCAACACACTGAAAGTCGACCGCTCATTTATCCTCGATATTCCCAAAGCCACCGCCGACATGGAAATCGTCCAGGCGATCATTGTCATGGCCCACACCCTGCACTTGCAGGTGGTCACCGAAGGCGTGGAAAGCCTGGAGCAATACGAATTCCTCGAACGTTCGGGCTGCGACTTCATTCAGGGCTACCTGCTCAGCCGTCCGGTGCCGCTGGACGAACTGCGCCCGGTCCTGGAAGAGATCAATCAGCGCAAACACGCCCACGCGGTCAATCCGCTGACGCTGGCTCGCGGTACATTTTCACCAGTGTTGATGGATCTTTCGCCAAAAAGCCCTGCGCCCCATGCAGGCGCATCAGTTGTGCGGCCAATCCGCTGATCGGCGTGGCCGAGCCCACTTCGCGAGAAAACTTCACCGCCGTGTCGAGATCCTTGAGCAGCGTGCGCACGTGCCATTTCACCGGTTCGAAACGGCTTTCGGCCATTTGCGGGGCGAGGATCTGCAACGGCTTCGAATCGGCGAAACCACCGGCCAGTGCCTCGGCGATCAGACTGGCGTCGACCCCGGACTGCTCGGCCAGCGCGACCACTTCGGCAATCACCAGCGCATTGCACGCGACGATCATCTGGTTGCAGGCCTTGGTCACCTGGCCGGCGCCGACGCCGCCCATGTGCGTGACGCGCTGACCGAGGGCGAGCAACACCGGGCGTACGCGATCAAGATCCGTTGCATCACCACCCACCATGATCGCCAGACTGCCAGCCTCGGCCCCGACCACGCCGCCGGACACCGGTGAATCGAGCCACGTCATGCCAGTCCTGTCGGCCAACTCAGCCGCCATCTCGCGAGTCGCCGTCGGTTCCAGACTGGAAAAATCCACCAGCAACTGACCACGCTTCGCCCCTTCTGCGACACCGGCCGGGCCATACACCACCTCACGCACCACCGCCGTGTCGGCGAGGCACAGCATCACCACATCGGCGTGCCGGCACAGCTCGGCGGGTGTCGCCACCTGCCGGGCACCGGCCTCGACCAGCGGCGCGCATTTGTCCGGATTGCGGTTCCACACGGTCAGCGGATAACCCGCTGCCAGCAGACGCCGGCACATCGGCAGGCCCATCAGACCGATTCCGGCAAACCCCAACGAAGGTAGCGTTGACATCATTTAGCCTCCTTTTGATTAAAGATCGCCGAATAATGGCCGATCCATCATCAATCAGGAAAGGATTCCCCCGCGCGGCACTCAGGCCAGAACCCTGACGCACGGGCCAAATACGCGCAGTAAAAAGACGCGAGATTCCCATTCCGTGAGGCTCGACGACACCGGTCGCCGAACCAACCAGTCCAGGTATATGGCGCACAATGACTTCTAAAAACAATCCGGCCACTGCGGTATCCGATCTGACCCTGAGCCCAGCAGCGAACAGCCCTGCCCCGATGAAGCCATTGCCTCCTTCGCGCCCGTTGGGCACCCAGCAATACCTGTATTTCACCGAAACCAACACCGACCGCATCCTCGACAACCTCGATGGCCTGCGTGACCTGGTGTTCCCGCGCCCGCCGCACCTGGAAGGCGACAACGAGCAGCACAACGATCAGGAATTCCCGTCGGTGTGCCTGATCGGCCTCGGTCGCTGCGGCTCCAACATCGCCCTCGACGTGGCGGAGCTGGTGTACAACGCACGCAAGTTCTACCTCAACGAATTCAACAACGAAGATCGCGCGGTTGACCGGCGTCTAGCGACCGACAAAGGCTACAGCCCGGCCCAGTGGATCAAGCAGAACCTGCGGATCGGCCCGAACAAGTCGACCAAACCGGTGTTCCTGGTCGAGCCGCTGGTGATGCTCGGCGACCTGGACAAAGACATCGCCGGACGCATCCGCTTCTCGCGCAAGGGCGAAAAGAGCGGCTTCCTGCGCGACTACAGCAAAATGAAGATCATGGACTTGTCCGAAGTCCACGCCGGCGGCGCCGGTAACGCGCCAATCCTCGGCCAGTACCTGGCGAAGATCATCCTGAACAAGGACACCCAGCGCTTCTCCAGCCCTGACTGGAAAATGATCCACTCGTACCTGATCGACAGCTGCGGCATCAAGGCCAACCAGTCGCGCCTGTATTTCTCGATCTTCAGTGCCGGCGGCGGTACCGGTTCGGGCATGGCCTCGGAATTCGGCCTGGCCCAGCAGCACTCGTACATGAACAAGACGTTCGACACCAAGCCGATGGACGAACATGACGGCAAGAGCGGTCATTCGTTCGTGTTCGAGCCGATCTTCACCAGCGGCATCTGCGTGCTGCCGAACATTTCCGACCACCGCAGCGAAATGTCCGAGGCGCTGCACATCAACGCCGGTCGCCTGCTGTGCAAATACCTCTCGGAAGAATGGGATTTCTCGTACAACTTCGCCAACGAAGACAGCAGCGAAGCCAGCGTCATGGGCCGTATCCGCCCATGGAACGCGATGATGCTGATCTCCAACGACATCATGCGTTACGCCGAAGAAAGCGATGACGGCAACATCCAGAACATTGATGTCAATGCGATGGAGAAGCACGCCAACCAGTACATCTCGCAGCAGATCTTCAACATTCTGACGGCCCAGGCAGTCACGACCGACTACGACCAGAACTATTTCCGTCGTGCCGGCATCGACATCGGCGAGACCATTCGCCTGGACGCCAACGACCTGTTCATGAGTCTGGCCGGCCCGGTGGCGATTGCCTACGCAGAATCGGTAGTGCCGGAAACGCCGCCGCCGAGCAGCGACAAGTTCAAGGTGTTCGACAAAGAGCCACAGCGCCTGAACATCGACGACCTGTTCTTCCGTTCGATCGACCTGCCGCACTTCAACAAGGTCACCCAGGCCATCGAAGGCATCAGCCTGCTGCCGATCGAATCCAAGCGTTATCGCGCCTCGCTCGAGCAGTACAAGAACTCCGGCTACGACGCCGCTGCGCTGCATGACCTGCACTTCTTCAAGAACTGCTCGTCGGTGGTCTCGATCGTTTCGCTGCCGAAAGACTACAAACTGTCGTACATGGACCTGAACCGGTTGAAGACCCACCTCAACAGCCTGTTCCCCAACACCACGCTCAAGCGTTACGCACTGGTGATCGGCGCCTCGGCGAACCTGTCGCTGACCACCCTGATCGCCAAGAGCCCGTGCCTGTCGGACGACTTCCTGACCCTGATCGTGGCGTTCATCAAGCGTTGCTTCGCGAAGAACCCGTACCGTTTCGACGAGACCCTGGACAACTCGATCCTCGACTTCATCATCAATGAAGAATTCGACGAAGACCGTATCGACGAATTGCTCAACGAATTCGAGAACCCGGCGAAGATCCTCGATACCAACTGGTACGCGATCAAGCCGATGTACGAGAAGAAGTACCGCGAGCTGATCAACGACAAAGAGAAGTTTGTCTCGATCAACGACATCCGCCTGTCGCGCGATTGCGTGAAGAAGTCGATCAAGTACCTGCGCGAGATCTACCGTCACCGGATCGGCAAGACCAAGGTCATCTCGCTGAATAACCATACTGGCAAGACTTACTCGGTCTGATCGAAGACCGAGGCGACTCCATCGCGAGCTGGCTCGCGATGGAGTCCTCGAATTCCCCGATTTATTCAGCCTTTCCAACATCCAGAAACAATTAAGCAGCCGTTAGGCTGCTTACTAAACTGTGCCCGTTACGTTTACGTCACCGTTATGCCACCCCCGCTTGTGGCATTTCTCTACGGCAACGTGCCATCACGCTACTCGGCTACACACTTTTCCTCGGTGATCGCGCGCACCAACAAGGCGCACCACCTCAGGCGGACGCCCTTTCCTGGACCAGAATCCATGGCCGAACCACGACCGCCCACATCTGCGGATCACGTTCAAAAATATCCAGCGCCCGCGTTTCAGACAGCTTGGCGACTTTGTCTTCGGCCAGCCAGGCAGCGACTTTCTCGCCTTGATCCGATGCCACGGCCTCGGCCACGGCGATCAAATCCAGGTCAGCGTCGACCCACAATAGGGCACCCTGGGCGTAGAAGCGCTCCAGCTCCTTCCAGGTAATAGATGCGGTTTCACCAAGCAGCTTGGCATAGAGGGTGCTAGGTTCTTGATTCATGGGACTGTCCGGAAAAGAAATCGGCGCGAATGATAACGTCGGTGGTCCGGCAGAAAAACCCGGTAGCAAAAGGCTGTACCGAACGAAAAGAGCAGGAAGGCCAGGGAATGCTGATGATTGGGGTATAAGCCCTCTGAACGTCCCGCCGCAATTCTGTCTTTTTCTTTCATTAAAGCGACATCTCCAGAATTTGCCCCTGGGCGCCAGCTTCCCAGGCCAACAACCGGCGCTCTACACTGTACCGGTACAGTTGCCGGGGGCATTTCCGGACGATATCGCGATGATATCTGGCCCGGTTCTGCTGCTACGGCGTCAGGACTCTAAAAAAATACAACAGTAAGAGTGGAGCACTATGACTAAGGCTACTAAGCAGATTTCCAAACTGTTTGCCGCTATGGTACTGGCCGGGGTTGCCAGCCATTCGTTCGCAGCTGACACCATCAAGATCGGTATCGCCGGCCCTAAAACCGGCCCGGTAGCCCAGTACGGCGACATGCAGTTCAGTGGCGCCAAAATGGCCATCGAACAGATCAACGCCAAGGGCGGCGTCGACGGCAAGAAGCTCGAAGCCGTTGAATACGATGACGCTTGCGATCCGAAACAAGCGGTAGCCGTAGCGAACAAGGTCGTCAACGACGGCGTCAAGTTCGTGGTCGGTCACCTGTGCTCCAGCTCCACTCAGCCTGCTTCGGACGTTTACGAAGACGAAGGCGTGATCATGATCACCCCGGCTGCCACCAGCCCGGACATCACCAGCCGTGGTTACAAAATGGTGTTCCGCACCATCGGTCTGGACAGCGCCCAGGGCCCTGCCGCCGGCAACTACATTGCCGATCACGTGAAACCGAAAATCGTTGCTGTTCTGCACGACAAACAGCAATACGGTGAAGGCATCGCCACCGCCGTGAAGAAAACCCTGGAAGGCAAAGGCGTCAAGGTTGCCGTGTTCGAAGGCGTCAACGCCGGCGACAAAGACTTCTCCTCGATGATCTCCAAGCTCAAGCAAGCCAACGTCGACTTCGTCTACTACGGCGGCTACCACCCAGAGCTGGGCCTGATCCTGCGTCAGTCCCAGGAAAAAGGCCTGAAAGCCAAGTTCATGGGTCCGGAAGGCGTGGGTAACGACTCCATCTCGCAGATCGCCAAGGACGCGTCCGAAGGCCTGCTGGTGACCCTGCCGAAGTCCTTCGACCAGGATCCGGCCAACGTTGCTCTGGCTGATGCATTCAAGGCGAAGAAAGAAGACCCGAGCGGCCCGTTCGTGTTCCCTTCCTACTCGGCGGTTGAAGTGATTGCCGGCGGTATCGCCGCTGCCAAATCCGAAGACCCTGCGAAAGTGGCGGCCGCCATTCACGCCGGCACCTTCAAGACCCCTACCGGCGACCTGAGCTTCGATGCCAAGGGCGACCTGAAGGACTTCAAATTCGTGGTCTACGAGTGGCACTTCGGCAAACCTAAAACCGAAGTTTCGCCTCAGTAAGGCGCTGCCTGACTGACTGCCAATAAAGCCCACGGCGTGCCGTGGGCTTTGTTTTACGAATGTATTGGGCCGCGCTGGCGTGATCCGCCAGTCTCCCCACCTGAAAATCTCAAAACCGTCATCAGCGGTTCGCTGGCAAAACCCGGATTCGAAGTGGATAAAGATCCACGGGGCCGGGCGGGAAAATGACTCCACCAGTGAAATGCGTATCAGGTTTTTAGGAGCGCTGTAATGCCTGACATCTATCACTTCTTCCAACAGCTGGTTAATGGCATGACCATTGGCAGCACGTATGCCCTGATCGCCATCGGCTATACGATGGTCTACGGCATCATTGGAATGATCAACTTCGCCCACGGCGAGGTGTACATGATCGGCTCCTACGTGGCCTTTATCGCCATCGCCGGGCTGTCCATGATGGGACTCGACAGTGTTCCACTGTTGATGACCGCCGCTTTTCTCGCAACCATCGTCGTGACCAGTGCCTACGGTTACAGCATCGAACGCGTCGCCTACCGCCCCTTGCGCGGCAGCAACCGTCTGATCCCGCTGATTTCCGCCATCGGCATGTCGATCTTCCTGCAGAACACGGTTCTGCTGGCGCAAGACTCCAAGGACAAATCCATCCCCAACCTGATCCCCGGCAACTTCTCCATCGGGCCAGGTGGCGCACATGAAGTGCTGATTTCCTACATGCAAATCGTGGTGTTCGTGGTGACCCTGGTCGCCATGCTCGGCCTGACGCTGTTCATCTCCCGCTCTCGCCTGGGTCGCGCCTGCCGTGCCTGTGCCGAAGACATCAAGATGGCCAACCTGCTGGGCATCAACACCAACAACATCATCGCCCTGACCTTCGTCATCGGTGCTGCGCTGGCGGCCATCGCGGCCGTGCTGCTGAGCATGCAATACGGCGTGATCAACCCGAACGCCGGTTTCCTCGTCGGCCTCAAGGCCTTCACCGCCGCGGTACTGGGCGGCATCGGCAGCATCCCCGGCGCCATGCTCGGCGGGCTGGTGCTCGGTGTGGCGGAAGCCTTTGGTGCCGATATCTTCGGCGACCAGTACAAGGACGTCGTGGCGTTCGGCCTGCTGGTTCTGGTGCTGTTGTTCCGGCCAACCGGCCTGTTGGGTCGTCCGGAGGTTGAGAAAGTATGACTAGGAATCTTAAACAGGCGCTGTTCAGCGCCCTGCTGGTGTGGGCGGTGGCCTACCCGGTACTCGGTCTGAAGCTGACCATCGTCGGCATCAACCTCGAAGTGCATGGCACCAGTACCTCGACATTGATCACCATTGCCGTCTGCTCGGTACTGATGTTCCTGCGAGTGTTGTTCGACCAGCAGATCGGTGCGGCGTGGAAATCCTCACCGAACCTGCCAAAAATGCCGGCCAAGGCCAGTAGCTTCCTGACCCTGCCGACCACCCAGCGCTGGATCATCATTGCGTTGATCATCGGTGCACTGGTCTGGCCGTTCTTCGGCTCTCGCGGCGCGGTGGATATCGCCACGCTGGTGCTGATCTACGTGATGCTCGGCCTCGGCCTGAACATCGTGGTCGGCCTGGCAGGCCTGCTCGACCTCGGTTACGTCGGCTTTTATGCCGTCGGCGCCTACAGTTATGCGCTGCTGTCGCACTACTACGGTCTGAGCTTCTGGATCTGCCTGCCGATCGCCGGACTGATGGCGGCCACCTTCGGCTTCCTGCTCGGTTTCCCGGTACTGCGTCTGCGCGGTGACTATCTGGCGATCGTGACGCTGGGCTTCGGTGAAATCATCCGTCTGTTCCTGCGTAACCTCACCGACATCACCGGCGGCCCGAACGGCATCAGCAACATTCCGAAGCCATCCCTCTTCGGGTTGACCTTCGACAAGACGGCCGCAGAAGGGATGCAGACCTTCCACGAGTATTTCGGCCTGACCTACAACCCGGTGAACAAGGTGATCTTCCTTTACCTGATCGCGGTGTTGTTGTCGCTGTTCGCGCTGTTCGTCATCAACCGCTTGCTGCGCATGCCCCTGGGTCGTGCCTGGGAAGCGTTGCGCGAGGACGAAATCGCTTGCCGCGCGCTGGGCCTGAATCCGACGATCATCAAGCTCTCGGCGTTTACCCTGGGTGCCTGCTTCGCAGGTTTCGCCGGCAGTTTCTTCGCCGCCCGTCAGGGTCTGGTGACGCCGGAGTCCTTCACCTTCATCGAGTCGGCGACCATTCTCGCCATCGTGGTGCTGGGTGGCATGGGCTCGCAGCTGGGCGTCGTACTGGCCGCGGTCGTGATGATCCTGTTGCCGGAAATGATGCGTGAGTTCAGTGAGTACCGCATGCTGATGTTCGGCGCCCTGATGGTGCTGATGATGATCTGGCGACCTCAAGGTCTGCTGCCCATGCAACGTCCTCACATGGAGCTGCGCAAATGAGCCGCGAGATCCTGAAAGTCGAAAATCTGAGCATGCGCTTCGGCGGCCTGCTGGCGGTCAACGGCGTGGCCCTGACCGTGAAGGAAAAAGAGGTGGTTGCACTGATCGGGCCGAACGGCGCGGGCAAGACCACCGTGTTCAACTGCCTGACCGGTTTCTACAAGCCGAGCGGCGGCAGCATCGTGCTCGACGGCGAATCGATCGAAGGCCTGCCGGGCCACAAGATCGCCCTCAAAGGCGTAGTGCGCACCTTCCAGAACGTACGGTTGTTCAAGGACATGACGGCGGTCGAGAACCTGTTGATCGCCCAGCACCGTCACTTGAACACCAACTTCCTGGCCGGTCTGTTCAAGACCCCGGCGTTTCGCAAAAGCGAGCGCGAGGCCATGGAATACGCCGAATACTGGCTGGACAAGGTCAACCTCAAGGAATTCGCCAACCGTCCGGCCGGCACCCTGGCCTACGGTCAGCAACGTCGTCTGGAAATCGCCCGCTGCATGATGACCCGTCCGCGGATCCTCATGCTCGACGAACCGGCCGCCGGCCTGAACCCGAAGGAAACCGAAGACCTCAAGGCGCTGATCAGCGTGCTGCGTGAAGAGCACAACGTGACCGTGCTGCTGATCGAACACGACATGAAACTGGTCATGAGCATTTCCGACCACATCGTCGTGATCAACCAGGGCACGCCTCTGGCCAACGGCACGCCGGAACAGATCCGCGACAATCCTGAAGTGATCAAAGCCTACCTGGGGGAAGCGTAAATGCTGCAGTTCGAAAACGTTTCCACCTTCTACGGCAAGATCCAGGCCCTGCACAGCGTCAACGTCGAAGTCCGTCAGGGCGAGATCGTGACCCTGATCGGCGCCAACGGTGCCGGCAAGTCCACCCTGCTGATGACGCTGTGCGGTTCGCCGCAGGCGCACAGCGGCAGCATCCGCTACATGGGTGAGGAACTGGTCGGCCAGGAATCGTCGCAGATCATGCGCAAGAGCATTGCCGTGGTGCCGGAAGGCCGTCGGGTGTTTGCCCGACTGACCGTCGAAGAGAACCTGTCCATGGGCGGATTTTTCACCGACAAGGGCGACTATCAGGAACAGATGGACAAGGTTCTCGGACTTTTCCCACGCCTGAAAGAGCGCTTCAACCAGCGCGGCGGCACCATGTCCGGCGGCGAACAGCAAATGCTCGCCATCGGCCGGGCGCTGATGAGCAAGCCGAAACTGCTGCTGCTCGACGAACCGTCGCTGGGCCTGGCACCGATCATCATCCAGCAGATCTTCGACATCATCGAACAGCTGCGCAAGGACGGTGTGACGGTGTTCCTGGTCGAACAGAACGCCAACCAGGCGCTGAAAATCGCTGACCGTGCGTACGTTCTGGAGAACGGCCGGGTGGTGATGCAAGGCACCGGTGAAGCGCTGCTCACCGATCCGAAAGTGCGCGAGGCGTATCTCGGCGGTTGATCACGGAATCTGCTGCAAAAAATGAAATGCCCGCATCGAAAGTTGCGGGCATTTTTTTTGCTATTGACAGTATCGCCAACGATTATAAAAACCTGTCAAATCTGACAGTACCACCAGAAACCAGCCGGCTCGTAACATTCCATGGCGTAACAAACCTGATATCTGCCTGGAGATACAAACATGAGTAATGCAAACGACTACTGCAAACTCCACTACGCAAATGAGGTAATCGAATCAACCGTTCATGGAATAAGTCGTGGTTCTGACAAGTCTGATTATGTACATGCCGCCATTGTCCGAAACCAGACGCATACGTTTCTATTTAGCATGGTGCTCGGCCCCCGTACCAATGGTCCAGGGACTTATGAGTTTGGGAAGGATGACATTTTTGCGTATTTCATCGTGATCGAGAACGAGACGGGCAAGGTAGACAAAGGTGGAGCTATAACCGGGGGCATTCTACAACTCGATCAATATAGTTCAGGAGCATTAGTGCTTAGAGGTTCTGCCAGCAATTTATCAGGCGTTGACCAGCCACCGTTTAAAGGCGCGGAATTCAGAATCAACTCCGACTGGTGAACCTAGATAATCTTCTGTGTATAAAAATCAGATAAGCGTTCTCCTGCTCATTTCCCAACTGTGCAAAAGCCGCAGTTTGAGAGCAGAGAGATTGCGCCCAATAACAAACGGCCTTCGGGCCGTTTTTTTTGCCCGGCAAAAAAAATTTGTCGATCGCTGTAACGCATCGCCAGGTCGTTTCTCTAGTGGGGTAAGCAAGCGCACATCGCTTGTTCCAACCCAAGTTGAAACCGGAGAAACATCATGACTGCTACCACCCGCACCCTGTCCGCCACCGCCCTGGTTCTGGCCCTCGGTTCCGCCCTGAGCATGGCCGCCGTTTCGACCGTCCAGGCTGCCGACAACACCAACATGGAAAAATGCTTCGGCGTGGCCATGAAAGGTCATAACGACTGCGCCGCCGGCGCCGGCACCACCTGCGCAGGCACGGCGAAAATGGATTACCAGGCCAACTCTTGGAAGTTCGTTCCGAAAGGCACTTGCGCCACCACCGAAAGCAAAACCTCGCCGACCGGTTTCGGTCAGATGGAAGCCTTCAAGGCCAAGTCCTGATCCGGCGGCTGCCCGAGTGTCGATCATGATCACTTCCTGCGACCATGCCTCCACCCGCACTCGGGCAGCCCTCCCCGGGCTCCCGCCCCGTGCCGGGCTGGGGCTCAAGACCGGGCACTTTCGTGAAGTGCTCGGTTCTTTACCGGACATCGGTTTCTTCGAAGTCCACGCCGAAAACTACATGGTGGCCGGCGGCCCGTTCCATCACTTTCTGGGTTTGATCCGCGAGGCGTATCCGCTGTCGCTGCATGGCGTCGGCCTGTCCATCGGTGCAGAAGGCCCGCTGGATGTTCAACACCTCAAACGCCTGATCACGCTGATCGAGCGCTATCAACCCCACTCCTTTTCCGAACACCTGGCCTGGTCGAGCCACGGCCCGGTGTTTCTCAATGATCTGTTGCCCCTGGCTTACGACACGCCGACGCTGAACCGCGTCTGCGATCACATCGACCAGGTGCAGAACACCCTCAAGCGCCCAATGCTGCTGGAAAACCCGGCGACGTATCTGGCATTCCAGCGCTCGACGATCGACGAAGCGGATTTCATCCGTGAAGTCATCCGGCGCACCGGCTGCGGTTTGTTGCTGGACGTCAACAACGTCTATGTCTCGTGCATCAACCATCAACGCGATCCGCTGGCTTATCTCGACGCACTGCCGCTGCACGCGGTGGGCGAAATACATCTGGCCGGGTTTGCGGAAGATTCCGACAGCCTCGGTGATCGCCTGCTGATCGACGATCACGGCGCACCGATCGATCAGGCCGTCTGGTCGTTGTACCGGCAAGCACTGGAACGCGTCGGCCCGGTTGCGACGTTGATCGAGCGGGACAATCAGCTGCCGGCCTTCAACGTGCTGTTTGCCGAGGCGCAACAGGCCGATGAGCTTCTGCGTTGCGCAGGAGGTCGGCGATGAGTATCCAAGCCACTTTCAGCGCAGCACTCCTCGACATTAGCCAGCCTTGCCCCGACGGCTTGTGCAGCCCCAATGGGGCCGATCCGGCCAATCGATTCGCGGTGTACCGCAACAACGTGCAGGGTTCGTTGAGCAATGCACTGGCCGACAGTTATCCCGTGGTAATGCAGTTGGTAGGAGAGGAATTCTTCCGCGCCATGGCCGGAGTTTTCATTCAAAACCATCCACCACACAGTCCGTTGATGAGCGACTACGGCAGTGATCTGGCGGACTTCATCAGCGGATTCGAACCGGCGTCGAGCGTTCCTTACCTCGCCGATGTCGCGCGGCTGGAGCGCTTGCGCACGCTGGCCTATCACGCCGCCGATGCATCGCCGTTGAGCCAGGAACAGATTGCTGCTGCATTCGCTGATCAAGAGGCTCTGAGCAATCTGCAAATCGGTCTGCACCCGTCGCTGCATGTGCTCGATTCAGCCTTTGCCGTGGTGGATATCTGGGCCGCGCACCAGCACGACAACACGCTGGCCGGTATCGATCTGAATCACGCCCAACAGGCGCTGGTCCTGCGCAACGGGCTGGAGGTCGAGGTGTTCGCCGTGGATCACGGCGCCAGCCAGTTCATTCGCCAACTCAAGGCCGGCCTCTCACTCACCCAGGCACTGGAATCCACAGAAGCCTTCGATCTCAGCCAGACCCTGGCCCTGTTGATCAGCCGTCATGCCATCACCCATTTACATCACAAGGTTTCGCCATGAACAGCCTCGTTGCCCGTGCCATTGCACTGCTGGAAAAAATCCCACACAGCCTGATCGCCTTCATCGCACGTTTTTCCATCGCGGCGGTGTTCTGGAAATCCGGGCAGACCAAGGTCGAGGGTCTGGCCATCGACCTGATCGACGGCACCTTCCAGATCGGCCGGCCGCACCTGGCCGACTCGACGATTCCGTTGTTCCAGAGCGAATACCACGTGCCGCTGGTGTCACCGGAAATTGCCGCTCACATGGCAGCGTTCGCCGAACACTTTTTCCCGATCCTGATCCTCGTCGGCTTCGCCACGCGGTTTTCAGCACTCGCATTGCTGGGCATGACGTTGGTCATCGAGTTGTTCGTGTACCCCGACGCCTACCCGACTCACGGCACCTGGGCCGCCGTTCTGCTGTACCTGATGACCACCGGGCCGGGCAAACTGTCGATCGATCATCTGATCGCCCGACGTTACCGCTGAAGCCGGTCCAGCGCCTCGCCGCTGCGCTTGAACCAGCCAATCAGGTAGTCCGCCAGCACTTGGGTACGTTTCGGCAGCCCGCCCTGATACGGATGCACCAGGTACATCGGCATGCGCCGGGTCTGAAAATCACGAAGGAGCCAGCGCAATCGGCCGTCAGCCAATTCCGCCTGCAACAGATAGGACGGCAAGCGTGCGATGCCGGCGCCGGCCAGTGCGGCTTTCTTCAACAGGTTGTAGTGATTGCTGGCGAACGGCCCCGATACCCGCACCCGCAACAATTCGTGCTGCTGGTGATACAGCCATTCTTCGCGACCGCTGTAATGACTGTTGAGCAGGCAACGGTGTTCGACCAGTGCCTGCGGTGTCAGCGGCTCGCCGAAACGCTCAAGATACGCCGGACTGGCACAGGTCATTTCCTGCCAGGCAAGCAAGGGCCTGGCTACCAGTCGCTCGTCGTTGGCGACTTCCGTGCGAATAGCCAGATCGAAGCCATCGCGGGAGAGATCGCGGTAGCTGTTGTTCAACTCCAGCTCGATCTGCACTTCCGGGTATTTCTGGGAAAACTCCAGCAACAGTCCATCAAAGAACGTTTCCCCCAGCGACACCGGCACTGTCATACGCACGGGACCGGCCATGTCGTCCTTCAATCGCGCCAATGCCTGACGCGCCCTTTCGACCTGGACTACAAGCGCCTGGGCCTGCGGTAACAGCGCCGCCCCCGCCGCTGTCAGGCTCAGCCGACGCGTCGTGCGCTGCAGCAACACCACGGAAAACCGCGTTTCCAGCTGACTGATGCGCTTGGACAACTGCCCCTTGCTGCACCCCAGTTGCTGCGCCGCCAAGGTAAAACTGCCCGCCTCGATCAACACCGCGAACGCCGCCAGATCATCCATCTCGCTCATGGATTGTTTCCATTTGAAAACCAAAGGTTGCCCATTAGCGCGCTTATCAGCGGAAAAAACCACTCTAGACTGAAACCTCGTTCAATCACTTGAGGCAAGCACGATGAAAATTCTGTTGATCGGCGCAGGCGGCACCATCGGTTCGGCCGTGGACAAAGAACTGTCGCAGCGTCACGACGTCATTCGCATCGGCCGCAGCAGCGGCGATTTCCAGGTGGATATCAGCGACAGCGCATCGATCCGCAAGCTGTTCGAAAAGACCGGCAAGTTCGACGCGCTGGTGTGCGCCGCCGGCAACGTCACCTTCGCCCCACTGGGTGAAATGAACGAAGACAGCTTCGCCCTCGGCCTCAAGGACAAACTGATGGGCCAGGTCAATCTGCTACTGATCGGCCGCGAATTCGCCAATGACGGCGCTTCGTTCACCTTCACCACCGGCGTACTGAGCCACGACCCGATCCGCAGCGGTGCTTCGGCTGCACTGGTCAACGGCGCGCTCGACAGCTTCGTCCGCGCCGCCGCCATCGAGCTGCCACGCGGCCTGCGCGTAAACTCGATCAGCCCGACCGTGCTGGTGGAAGCCATGGGCAGCTACGCCCCGTACTTCCGCGGCTACAAACCGGTTCCTGCGGCGGATGTGGCATTGGCCTACGCCAAAAGTGTCGAAGGCTTGCAGACAGGTCAGACATTTCACGTGGGTTGAAAACCTCGGCATGCGGCGCTGGGCCAGCGTCGCATCAAGGTGTCAAAGGCTCCAGCAGCGTGGGCAACAGGTCCCTTGCGACCTCGCGCGGCACGCTTATCCTCAGACCCGGGCCCTTGACCACTGACATAACCGTCGAGTTCGATACTTTGACGCCGTTGATGGACAACTGCAGGCGCTGGTTCATTGCCTCAGTCGTCACCCGTTCCAAACGACGCTGTGCATCCGGGCTCAACGTGACATCAAGCACGATGGATTGCGGATTCGGATCATCTTTTCGTCTGAGCTCAAGGCTCATTTCGGAGAAATCCGCACCGGATGAAAAAGCAATGTCTGCCGCTATCGACTGCAGCGACGCCATCATTCCCAGTGCCGCCAACAGCAACCTGCCTGATCCTTTCATAACGCCTCTCCTCTCTAAAAGGCGGACAAGGTACGGCCAAATACCCTTCGTCCCGACTCCCAAAGTTAAGCCAAATGTTTCCAGTATGTGGCAAGTCCAACTCATGGTTGTGATAAGCGGTCAGCCTGCGTAACGTGGCGGCACTTGTCTGGAGAGCCAAAGATGCGTGTTGCCCGTTCCTTGATCGTTGTTGCCCTGCTCCCTCTGTTTGCCGCGTGCCAGTTGTTCGATGGCGCGCGGGAAAGCGCCTCCCACGTCGGCCAGACGCGGATGCAGGGGCAACTGACCGCTGCCGACGGCAAACTGGTGTTCCAGGCTTGCGGCGAGCAGCGCCAATACGTGGTCAACGACATCGGCGGTACCAGCGTCCTGCAAGAGGCCGCCACGCTGGCCGATCAACAGGACAAGCTGTTCGCCGACGTGCGCGGAAAGATCGCCGGTGACCGCCTCGACCTGACCCAGTTGTATCGCGTCGAACGTTCCGGCACTGCCTGCGATGATCCGAACTTCAAGCAACTGATCCTGCGCGCTGCCGGCCATGGCCCGGAATGGAACGTCAAGGTCAGCGGCAAAGGCATGGTCATCGACCGCGAAGGCCAGCCACCGCTCGCCGTGCCCTACGTCGAAGAACAACTGGGCGACGGCCGTTTCAATCTCAGCAGCGAAGCCAACAACCAGCGCCTCGAGCTGTGGGTGGCGCCGCAGCGTTGCGTCGACAGCAACACCGGCAGCGTGCAGCACATGAGTGCCGAGCTGCGGATCGACGGCAAGGTGCAGCGTGGTTGCGGGTATTTCGGCGGTTCGCGCAACGACTGATCGTTTTACCCTCACGGGATCCGGCCGTTGCGGCTTATAATCGCCGCCTTCAAACGCCCTGGCGCAGTTGTGCGCCCCGCGAACCGGATCCTGTCATGTTACGAATCACTGAACTCAAGCTGCCGATCGACCATCCCGACGAAGACCTGCGCGTTGCCATCGTGCAACGCCTGGGCATCGCCAGCGATGACCTGCTCGATTTCACCTTGTTCAAGCGCAGCTACGATGCGCGCAAAAAGTCCTCCGAACTGTGCTTCATCTACACCATCGACCTCGAAGTGCGCGACGAGGCGAAAGTGCTGGGCAAGTTCGCCGATGACCGCAACGTCAACGTGGCGCCGGATGTCAGCTACAAATTCGTCGGCCAGGCGCCGAGCGACCTGAGCCAGCGTCCGATCGTGGTCGGTTTCGGCCCGTGCGGAATCTTCGCCGGCCTGCTGCTGGCGCAGATGGGCTTCAAGCCGATCATCCTCGAACGCGGCACCGAAGTACGTCAGCGCACCAAGGACACCTGGGGCCTGTGGCGCAAAAGTGTGCTCAACCCCGAGTCCAACGTGCAGTTCGGCGAAGGCGGCGCGGGCACGTTCTCCGACGGCAAGCTGTACAGCCAGATCAAGGATCCGAAATTCCTCGGCCGCAAAGTCTTGCACGAGTTCGTCAAGGCCGGCGCCCCGGAAGAGATTCTTTACGTCAGCAAGCCGCACATCGGTACGTTCCGTCTGACCGGCATGGTCGAGACCATGCGTGAAGAGATCCGCGCCCTGGGCGGCGAAGTGCGCTTCCAGGAGCGCGTCACCGACGTGCTGATCGAAGACGGCCAACTGGTCGGCGTCGAGCTGGCCAGCGGCGAAACCCTGCATTCGAAACACGTGGTCCTGGCCCTCGGCCACAGTGCCCGCGACACCTTCCGCATGCTCCACAGCCGTGGCGTGTTCATGGAAGCCAAGCCGTTCTCGGTGGGTTTCCGTATCGAGCACCCGCAATCGCTGATCGACCGTGCGCGACTGGGCAAGTACGCCGGTCACCCCAAGTTGGGAGCCGCCGACTACAAACTGGTGCACCACGCCAAGAACGGCCGTTCGGTCTACAGCTTCTGCATGTGCCCGGGCGGCACCGTGGTCGCGGCGACTTCCGAGCCGAATCGCGTGGTCACCAACGGCATGAGCCAGTACTCGCGTAACGAACGCAACGCCAACTCCGGCATCGTCGTCGGCATCACCCCGGAAGTCGATTATCCGGGCGGACCGCTGGCCGGGATCGAGTTGCAGGAGCGTCTGGAGTCCCACGCCTTCATCCTCGGCGGCAGCGACTACAAGGCGCCAGCGCAACTGGTCGGCGACTTCATCAACGACATTCCTTCGACCGAACTGGGCGAAGTCGAACCGTCGTACAAACCGGGTGTAGCGCTGGGCGATCTGGCTCTGGCGTTGCCGGATTTCGCCATCGAAGCGATTCGCGAAGCGTTACCGGCGTTCGAGAAGCAGATTCGCGGTTATTCGTTGCACGATGCGGTGCTGACCGGGATCGAGACGCGCACCTCGTCGCCGCTGCGCATCACTCGTGATGAGACGCTGCAGAGCATGAACGTCAAAGGTCTGTTCCCGGCCGGTGAAGGCGCGGGTTATGCGGGCGGGATTCTGTCGGCGGGTGTTGACGGGATTCGCATCGCGGAAGCTGTCGCACGCGACATCCTCGGTCTGAAAGACTGATCTGCAATACCTGAAACAATGCAAAAACCTGTGGGAGCGAATTCGCTCCCACAGTCGTATTCGGCGTCAGATATTGGCACGCAGAACCGAGGCTGGCAGCGCTTCACCCTTCTCGGCACTCGCTGCCACCGCCGCCATCAACCCATCCAGCTCATAGCCCTGCGCCTTGAGCCACGCCTGATCGTAATACGTGTCCGCGTAGCGCTCGCCGCCGTCGCACAAAATCGCCACGATCGACCCCGACTCCCCCGCCGCTTTCATCTGCTGCGCCGCCATCAGCGCGCCGATCAGGTTCGTCCCGCTCGACCCACCCACATGCCGCCCCAGACGCTGCGCCAGGTAATGCATGGCCGCCAGCGATAAGGCATCCGGCACCTTGACCATCGCATCGATCACCTTGGGCAGGAACGACGCCTCCACCCGTGGCCGGCCGATGCCTTCGATCCGCGAACCGTGATCCAGACGCAAGCTGGCATCGCCGGTCTGGTAAAAGTCGAAGAACACCGAACGCTCGGCATCGGCACACAGCACGCGGGTGCAATGTTGGCGATAGCGCACATAACGGCCGAGGGTTGCGGTGGTGCCGCCGGTGCCGGGGCTGGAAATCAGCCAGGCCGGGCACGGGTGCTGCTCGTAGCGCATCTGCTGGAAGATCGACTCGGCGATGTTGTTGTTCGCCCGCCAGTCGGTGGCGCGTTCGGCGTAGGTGAACTGGTCGATGAAGTGCCCATCGTGTTCGCGGGCCAGACGTTCGGATTCGGCGTAGATCTGGGTCGGATCGTCCACCAGATGACTCTTGCCGCCATAGAACGCGATCTGGGCGATCTTCTCCTTGGACGTGGTCGCCGGCATCACCGCAATGAACGGCAGCCCCAGCATCCGCGCGAAGTACGCTTCGGAAATCGCCGTCGAACCACTGGACGCCTCGATCACCGGCGCGCCTGGCTTGAGCCAGCCGTTACACAAGGCGTAGAGAAACAGCGAACGGGCCAGACGGTGCTTGAGGCTGCCGGTGGGATGGCTGGACTCGTCCTTGAAGTACAACTCGATGCCCGGGAACCCCGGCAGCGGCAAGGGGATCAGGTGCGTGTCGGCGCTGCGCTGGAAGTCAGCTTCGATGATCCGGATGGCTTCGCGGGCCCACTGTCGGTTGTCGCTCATGGCTGTTGATCTCGTTGAATCGGGCAGAAGTGCCTTCACAGGCTCAGCCCCCAAGCTTAGGAAAAAACCTACGGCACCGACAGATACAGCTGAGCTTCAATCCCTTGGGCAACTGCTAGGCTCTGCTGCACGTCGACTGGGCGCTCTGTAACCACATATAACAAAAAAGAATATAACTTTTGTTTTAACAACTAACGGTACGGGTTAGGGTGTCCCACCTTTTGACTTTATCGATGGAGAGCGACCTTGCCTCTGCGTAGCACTTTCACGCGTTTCTTTCAGTTGGAAGCTGCCAGCGGTCTGTTACTGATCGCCGCGGCCATCCTGGCTTTAATCATCAACAACTCGCCGCTGTCATGGTTGTACAGCGGCCTGCTCGATACCCCCGTGGTGGCGCAGATCGGCGCGTTGAAAATCGCCAAGCCCTTGCTGCTGTGGATCAACGACGGCCTGATGGCGCTGTTCTTCCTGCTGATCGGCCTGGAAGTGAAGCGCGAAGTCCTCGACGGTCAGCTGTCGAAACCGTCGCAGATCGTCCTGCCCGGTGCGGCCGCGATTGGCGGCATGCTGGTGCCGGCGCTGATCTACTGGTTCCTCAACCGCGACAACCCGGCCGCCCTCGACGGCTGGGCGATTCCGACCGCCACCGACATCGCCTTCGCCCTCGGCGTGCTGGCCTTGCTCGGCAAGCGAGTGCCGGTGTCGCTGAAGCTGTTCCTGATGACCCTGGCGATCATCGATGACCTGGGCGCCATCGTGATCATCGCGATCTTCTATTCCGGCGAACTCTCGACCCTGTCGCTGGGCCTGGCGGCGGCGTGCATCGCGGCTCTGGTAGCGATGAACCGGCTCGGGGTGGTCAAGCTCGGGCCGTACATGATCATTGGTCTGATCCTGTGGGTCTGCGTCCTCAAGAGCGGTGTCCATGCGACGCTGGCCGGCGTGACCCTCGCGTTCTGCATCCCGCTGCGCACCAAAAACGCCGAGCCTTCGCCGCTGCTGACCCTGGAACACGCGCTGCACCCGTGGGTGGCCTACGGCATTCTGCCGCTGTTCGCCTTCGCCAACGCCGGTCTGTCGCTGACCGGTGTGACCGCCGAAAGCTTCACGCACCATGTACCGATGGGCATCGCCGTCGGCCTGCTGCTGGGCAAGACCGTTGGCGTGTTTGGCCTGACCTGGCTTTCGGTCAAGACCGGCATCGCCGCACTGCCTCAAGGCGCCAACTGGGGCCAGGTGCTGGGCGTGGCGATCCTCTGCGGGATCGGCTTTACCATGAGTCTGTTTGTCGGCTCGCTGGCGTTCGTGCCGGGTGCCAGTGAATACGCCGGAATGGATCGGATGGGCATTCTCACCGGCTCAGTGTTCGCTGCATTGATCGGTTATGCGGTGACATTGGCGGCAAGCAGAAAGAACACCGCACTGCCTTCCTGATAGGCCATGGATCGCCGTAGCGAACAATCCCCACGTCTTTAGAGACGCGTCCTACAGCCACGATTTTCCTGCTTCGTTAACGTCGTGCAGCCCCTTACGAGGGGCTGCCGATGCATGAACGAAAGGACAATCAGTGGCTGGTCAAAAGGACATTCCCCGGGTTCCCAACCCACCGGCAGGCGACGGGCATCGCGTCACCTACCGCTACATGACGGCCACCGAACTGGCCGATCAGCAAACGCGACAAGACAAGTACGACGCCATGCTGGCGCGGCAGGATGCTTTCGAACGCAGCCGTGAGGTCGCGTCGAACAGGCCTGAGCCGGTGCGTGCCGGCTGCGTGTTCGCCAAGTCCTGCAAGTTGCCGGACGCGATCATCGATTACTCGAATCCTTCGGGGATGGTGCCGACTGACAGCCTGAAAGATTACGGCGACCTGATCCTGCTCGGTGGCCGTGAAGCCGATGACAGCGGGGGTGTTGCGCTCAAGAAAATCAGCGGCACTGCCATTCCATTGGGCCTGGGCAGCTTTGCCCTTGCCGGCGAAGCTTTCAAGGCATTCCCGGCCATGGCCTCCGCCGCCGTCATGACCCCTTTGGTCGGGCTGGTGGCGTTGCTCATGCCATCGAACCTGGGCGACAGCGCCCTCTACACCGAAGACCAGTTGCTCGCCCTCAAACAGGCCCGAACCCGCGTGCGCCTGCGTGTCGAACAACAGGCCGACGGCAGCCTCAAGGGTTACGGCTTCTACACCGGCAAGAATCGCGACTGGGAGATGGTTGATGTCGCGCAGTTCACCGCACGTGGTAACCGGTTTGTCGCTGACCTCGGCGAAGGCATCGAACTGATCTGGACGCCCGCCGTGGACGGTTCCGACATCCTCGGTATTCCGGCACTGGAGGCTGCTCCGCAGGCACCGCATATCTGGGTGTACCCGCCGACGAAAGCGGCGGACGGGATTCTGGTGAATCCGGTTTATCCGCCGGAGTATCGGGATTTCATATTGGTGTTTCCGGCGGACTCTGGAGTTCGGCCGCTGTACATAGTGGTTGCACGTCCGGTTTCTGGGGATCATGTCTATCATGTTCCACCGGACGTTCTACCGGCCTTTCCCGATGCTGTACTTGTTCGTAAAAAAAGCCATCGCAAGCGCTGGGAAAGCAAGAAACGCATTTACGAGTGGGACTATCAACACGGAGCCGTCGAGGTTTACAACTGGGAAGGAGACCATCTCGGTGAGTTCGATATACACACAGGCGAAAAAACTGGCAAAGCAAGATCTAAACGACGCACCTCAACCAAATAACGAATGAGAGTTCAACTATGATTTTTATCGCCCTCACTGGCTTTTTCCCTGAACCGAACCCGGATAATTCATTGCAGTATCAGAAATCTGTCCCACAAGCTTTAGAACTGGATGTTCTTAACGTTATGGGGTGGTCATCCTTAAAAGACGTCCCGATGGGCGAGCATGAATTAACCGACACACAAGCCAGAGCGGCGATGGAAATCATTGGCTCCCCCTTCAGGAACGACTTGATGTACTGCATTGGACTTTGCAGTAAAGGCTGAACCTTGAGATTTTTAGTAGAAGCTTTTGACAAAAAAACAGACTTCCAGGCTTTCGTGATTGAGTTGCCAGCGGGATGTGATGAGCAAATAAAAGCCATCATGGGTTGGACAAAAGAGCAACACGGCTGGGAAGGTTACGATTTAAACCCCCAACAGATACAAGCGATCGAAAAACTTATAGGTAGATCAATTGTGAATCAGGATTTCTACTTCCAATTAACTTGCAATATATAAAACACTCTACGCTGTGAGAGTTCCAGGAGAACCTTGTGGGTTTGAAAGTCAGACTCGATTGGTATGACAAAGAAACTAGTCTCGGCCTCGGAGAAGAGTTATCGAAAGACTTCGGTGACGATGGCTCCGTGATCGAGGCGCTGGGCATACCAATAGAAAACAACATAAACAACGGCAGTTTTAACGTTATCAACGACTGGGCAAATATTCTTCAAACCCATTTCACTCATGCCATCAATTTAGCTTTGTATGACTACCAGGTCTCGTTCGACTACTGCGATCACTGGTAAACACCAAACAAAAAACCCCAACCAGTCACCTGATCGGGGTTTTCTTTTACCGCTCGTTCGCGCTTAGTGCGAAACGCGGCTGGTCCCGCCGACAGTCGAAATCCGTACCCGCTCACCGACGCGGAACACTTCATTCTCCTGCACTTGCTGCACGTAGGCGCGCATGCTGCCGTCGTCTTCGCGCACGGTGATTTCAACGCCTTGAGTACGGGTCAGGCCTTCTTCGGTGGCCGAACCGATCAGGCCGCCGGCCACAGCACCGATAACGGCTGCAACGATGCTGCCTTTACCGCCGCCG
Organism: Pseudomonas sp. GW822-FHT03F04; assembly: GCF_058801405.1. Classification (NCBI taxonomy): domain Bacteria; kingdom Pseudomonadati; phylum Pseudomonadota; class Gammaproteobacteria; order Pseudomonadales; family Pseudomonadaceae; genus Pseudomonas; species Pseudomonas sp. GW822-FHT03F04. The sequence goes on along the minus strand of NZ_JBXANF010000004.1, from coordinate 185,753 downwards.
ATGGCGCTGCCGCCGACACCACCCACCGCTGCACCGGCGAGGCCGCCGATCGGGGTCTTGGTGCCTTCGATTTTCACCGGACGCAGGGATTCGATGGTGCCCATGCGAATCGTCTGCACGCGACGCGCTTCGTCACGGGAGTAGGAGTCACCGGTCAGGCTCGATTGGCAGCCGGTAAGCAACATCGCCATCGTGGAAAAGGAAGCAACCAGCAGAACAGACTTACGCATAGGATCAACTCCAAAGGACAGGTATTCATTAAACTCCGCAGCTTGACGCCTGTCACGGCGCCGCCCGGATAAATTTGGTTTCATTCAGGCCCGGTACAGGGCCTCCACGAACTCACCCAACAGTAGCGCCAAAATACATAGCTTGCGCCGCCGACCCCAAGGATTTTCATGGATTACTTCATCATTGTCGTCACAACCGTCGCCGGTTTGTACTTCCACTGGTGGTTGTACGTGCGGATCAAACGCTGGATGGACCGCGATCTGGCATTGTCACTGGCCGGCAAGGATGAAGGCAAACGCGCCTTCATGCTCGAACGGCTGGCGCAAGCCCGATCGCAGAAGATCAGGCGTCGGGACCTGCCGAAGTGGCTTGAGGCCGCTGCGGCAGGCTATCCCGCTCGGTAGACTGCTTAAGGTGCCAGACGTTCAAGAATCCAGTCGGCGCCCTGCAAACGGTAGTTGAGGCGATCGTGCAGACGGCTCGCGCGGCCCTGCCAGAATTCGATGCGCTCGGGGAGCAAGCGATAGCCGCCCCAGTGTTCCGGGCAGTCGGGCTGGGTGTCGGTGAAGCGTTGCTCGGTAGCCTTGAGCAAATCTTCCAGTTCACCGCGGCCGTTGATCACCCGGCTCTGCGGTGACGCCCAGGCACCCAGTCGGCTGCCCAGCGGGCGCACTTGATAGTACGCGTCGGACTCCTCGGGCGTGACCTTCACCACCCGCCCTTCGATACGCACCTGGCGCTCCAGGGTCGGCCAGAAGAACGTCATGGCCGCGAACGGATTCGCGGCCAGGTGCTGGCCCTTGGCGCTTTCGTAGTTGGTGAAGAAGGTGAAGCCCTGCTCGTCCAAGCCCTTGAGCAGCAGAATGCGGCAGTGCGGACGACCGTCCGCATCGACCGTGGCCAGGGTCATGGCGTTGGCTTCCACCGGGGCCTGCTCGGTTTTCACCGCATCGGCAAACCACTGGTGGAACAGCGCGAAAGGCTCGGCCGGGGCTTGCGCCTCGGTCAGGCCATCCCGGGTGTAATCACGACGCATATCTGCCAGAGCCTGGGTCATGGCGCATTCCTTTTCGTTAGCGGATTACTGTTTTGCCGCGTCGGTCGCAACGACTTTCTTGTCGCTTGCGGCGGCTTTGGCTGGAGCGGTTTTCTTGGCCGGAGTCTTCGCTGGTGCCTTCTTCGCTGGCGCCTTGGCAGCCGCTTTCTTGGCCGGAGCCTTTTTGGTCGCCGGTACTGCGGCTTTCTTCGCCGCCGGCGCCGGGGTGACCGGTTTGGCGACAGGCTTGACGTCCTGGGCAGCGACCATGGTCACTGGTGCCGGAGCCGGCATGTTGTACTTGCTCAGCAGTGCAACCATGGTGTTTTGCGGGGTCACCAGCAGTTCGACACGACGGTTCAGGGCACGGCCTTCAACGCTGTCGTTGGCCGCACGCGGTGCTTCGGAGCCCATGCCGCGCAGCATCAGGCGATCACGCTGCAAGCCGCTGAGACGGAAGATCGCTGCCACGGCCTGAGCGCGTTCCTGGCTCAGTTTGGTGTTCGCCGGGGCTGCGCCAGTGGTGTCGCTGTGACCGAGCACCAGCACGGCGGTTTTCGGGTCGGCTTCGAGAATTTTTGCCACGCGGGTAAACGGGCCAAGGGTGACCGGCAGCAGCATCGCCGGACGATCCGGGTTGAACGAGCCTTCAACCGGTGCGATCACGACCAGCACGTTTTCACGGCGTTCAAGTTGCAGATTGCTGTCCTTGATCGCGGTGCGCAGGCGCGGCTCGTAGTCATCCAGCCAGGCCTGAGTGACCTTTGGATCCGGCATCGGCACGACTTTGGCGGTGTCCTGAGACTTGCCGCCGAACGGCCACCACCACTTGCTGCCCGTGTCGGCATCAGCCTTGGCGACAACAGCCGGTTTGGCTTGAGGTTTTACTTCGGGCTTCACGTCGGCCTTGGCCTTGTCCGCCGAGTCATCGGAACCGAACGGCCAGTACCAATGGCTGCTGCTCTCGGTCTTGGCGACCGGCGCGGTGGCGGCCGGTTTCAACGGTGCAGGGGTCGGAGCCGGCTCCTTGGCCGCGACTTTGTCGGAAGAACCGAACGGCCACCAGCTGCCGCCATCGGCGTCATTCTTCGGAGTCTGTGCACAACCGGTAATCGCGAAACACAGGGCCAGGGCGAGAGTTTGTTTGGACGACATTGGAAACCCACAAAATAAGTAATGGACAATCAGAGGACTTTCGCCCGGATAAACAGACGCTTTGAATCGAAAAACCGGTCGAGGTTCCGGCCCTGGAACCTCTGGTAACGCTTTACAGACAAGTGGCAAGTACCCGCGCCAGCTTCTGCGCGCGCGGATCCATCAAGACGTACGGCCCCAGGGTATTTGTCACAAATCCGAAGGCCACATCGTGCTCCGGATCAGCAAAACCGATGGAACCGCCCGCCCCCGGATGCCCGAACGCCCGCGGGCCGAGGCCGTAGGTGGCGTTTGGCACGTCAGGTTGATCGAGCATGCAACCGAGACCGAAACGGGTGCGGGTCAGCAAGGTCTTGTCCTCGCCGAGGCTGTGTTCGCGGGTCAGCTCATCAAGCATTTCGCTTTCCAGCAGGCTGCCGTCGAGCAGACCGGCGTAGAACCCGGCCAGGCTGCGTGCATTGCCGTGGCCGTTGGCCGCCGGTTGCTGCATGCGGCGCCATTCCGGTTTGTTGGTGCTGGTAAGCACCGACGGCGGATTGGTGAAGGCGCGAGTGGTCATGGCTGTTGGCTCGCGCATGGTCACTTGCAACAGGCGCTGGGCGGCGGCATCGCCGACGTTACCCTTGCCCCGTGCGATGTGCGCCACGCGATGGAATTCTTCGTCGGCCAGGCCGACATGGAAATCCAGCCCCAGCGGTTTGGCGACCCGCGCCACGATGGACTCCCCCGGCCCGCGACCGTCGGCACGCCGCAGCAACTCGCCGATCAGCCAGCCGTAAGTGATCGCGGCATAACCATGACCGGTGCCCGGCGTCCACCACGGCGCTTCGGCCGCGAGGGCGTCGACCATGGTTTGCCAGTCATACAGGGCTTCGGGGGCCAACAGTTCGCGCAGGGCCGGCAGACCGGCCTGATGGCAGAGCAGTTGACGCAGGGTCACGGATTCCTTGCCGGCGGCGGCGAATTCCGGCCAGTAGCGGGCGACCGGAACATCGAGTTGTAACTTGCCTTCGGCCACCAGTTGCAGCGCGGTGACGGCAGTAAAAGTCTTGGTGCAGGAAAACAGGTTGGCGATGGTGTCGCTGTGCCAGGCTTCGGCGCCGTCCTTGTCGGCGGTACCTGACCAGAGGTCGAGGACGGTTTCGCCGCCGACCCGGATGCACAACGCGGCGCCACGTTCCTGGGGATCGTCGAACAGTGCCGCGAAGGCTTCGCGCACCGCTTCGAATTGAAGCTCGTAATGTCCCTGAATCTGCACCCGCAACTCCCCCGCGAAAACGCTCTACAAAGTGGCCCGCATTGTTCCAGCCCTTGAGGGTTTTGGGAACAGCGGCGGGCCGGGCGGTTCTGTCTTAGTGGCCGTTGCCGGAATGCCCGCCGGTATGGCCGGCGCCCTGCCCCGGGCCTTTTCCGGCCTCGCCTTTGCGTCCGCCTTCGGTTTCGTGACCGGCCTTGTCCGCCGCCGCGGCCTTCGCGGCTTCTTTGCCAAGCTGATCGATCGTCGCCAGATTGCTCTTGCGCACGGTTTCGACAAATCCCTGGTACGGCAAGTCGGTCACACCGACCAGACCGAAGTGGCCGTTCTCACCATCGAGCAGACGTCCGGTCACCGGTTGGTCGAGGTACTGGAACCAGTGCACACCGACGATCGACGGTTCGCTCAGCGCCTGCTTGAGGAAGTTGGCGTAGGCCGGGCCACGGTCTTCTTCCTTGTTCAACGGCGTCACACCGCCCCAGAACGGGCCGCGATCGGTCGAACCGAAGTTGAACTCGGTGATCAGCACCGGTTTGTCGAGGCTGCGCAGCGCGGCGAAGTCATAGCCGTCCTGCGGTTGCAGGGTGTACATGTTGAAGCTCAGCACGTCGCAATACTGCGCGCAGGAGGCCACGGCTTCCGGCGTGCTGATGGCGAACCGGCCGCCCAGCAGCAACTGGTTCGGCGCGTGCCATTTCAGCGAATCGGAAATGGTCTTGAAGTAGGTGTCGGCGAAGACCTTCTGGAAGTATTTGAAGTCGGCCTCGATTTCCGGATGCTCCGGATTCGGCAGCGGCGCTTCGAAACCCGGATCCTCCATCAATTCCCAGGCCGGCAGATCGATGCCCCAGGCCTTCGACAGCCCCGCCTGATTGCGGTACTTGTCGCGCAATTGCTTGAGGAACGCGCGTTTGGCCGGAACGTCCGTGGTCATTTTCAACGTGCCGTAGGCCAGCGCGTAACGCGATTTCGGATCATCACCGGGACCGGCCCAGGCCAGTTCGTTATCGGCGAAGTAGCCGATCAGCCATGGATCGTCACGGTGATCGCGGGCGGCAATCGCCACGGCACGTTCGGTGGCCATGGCGAAACGCGGGTCGAACGGGTCAGGCATGCCGCCCCACCAGTCGTTGCCGGTGCTGATACTGGTGTAGTCGCCGACGATCGACAGCGGCAAGGTGTACGGCACACGCTCGGCGTCGCTCAGTTGCGGTGCGCTCCAGTTGCCGACGGTGTTGAAGCCCCACGCCTGCAGACGGTCGAGGGTGTGGCTGGCCCACTTCTGCTCGTCGATGGTGGCTTTGCACGGGGTGGCAGGCGCTTGCTCAGTCGCCGCCGGAGTCACGCAAGGTTCGCCGTAAAGGCGTTGCAGGTTGGCGCCATAGAAGTCATACCAGCGTCCGTTGCCGTAGCCACGGCCCTGATCGGAACCATTACCACCACGGTTGTCGCCCTCGCCGAAGTGACTGGCCAGTGGCTCGTCAGGTTTTGGCAGGGATTCGAACATGTACTCGCGACCGGCCACGTAGGTCTGGTTGACCTCCGGGCTGACGGTGTTCACGCCCAGGGAATAGAACGGATGGCCTTCCGGCGTCACCAGATACCAGCGGCCATCACGTTTTTCAGTGCGGAAGAAGCCGCTGGCCTTGAATACCGGGCCTTTGCTCCAGCCACCGAACTTGTCCAGCGACGATTTTTCGCGCTCGGCCAGCCAGGTTTTCAGCTGTTGCTGTTCCTTGGCGGCGGCGGATTTCAGTTGTTCGTCATTGGCGACTTTCTCTGGCCATTTGCTGCGGGTCGACTGACCGTAGGCATCCACCAGATTGCCGTAGGCGGCTTTGATCACCTCGCCCTCGTCCTGCACGCCAAAGCGCTCCAGCAACAGGCTTTGCGCGACTTTCGGCTGGTCCATCGACAGGCTGACGGACACCACCTGGCTGCGGTCCAGTTCACCGTTGCTGCTGGCCAGCAACACGCGCTGCCCGTCGATGGTCATCGGCATCAGCGGCCCGGCCTTCATGCCCTGGCTCAGCGGCGAGGTCGCGGTCAACGGCACGAGCAAGGTCTGCGCCGGGCCGGCCGGCAGATCAACGCGGCTGACCAGGGTCTTGCCGTCGTTGCTCTGGATTTGTACGTAAACGGTCACGGCCCAGTTCATCGCACTCTGGATGCGCAGGCTCATCATGCCGGACTGCGACCAGTCCCAGGCACCGGTCTGCGGGCTCAGGCGCAAGGTCGGGCGCGCCACCGGATTGAAGGTCACCCGGCGCAGCACTTCGCCTTCGGGGGTCTGCTCGGCGTTGGTTTGCGGCAGGTCGGCGTTTTCGGTCGCGACTTTCACCACGTCGGCGGGGCGGACAAAGTTGAACAAGGTCTGCTGCCCGGCAGGTGCCGCCAGCAAAGGCGCAGCGAAAACCAGGGCAAAAACGGCAGGCAACGAACGACGAATCATGAGAACGGATTTCTCCCTAACGACCAACAATGGCCAATGGAAAAGCGATGGCGCAGAGATAGACAACGCGGCGGGCAAAACTGCCCACCGATGTCTCAGGATATTTCACGACGGAAAGGAGGCAACGCATTGAGGATCGCCTTGCCGTAGCGCTGGGTGACCAGCCGCCGATCCAGCAAGGTGATGGTGCCGCGGTCTTCTTCGGTACGCAGCAGACGGCCGCAGGCCTGAACCAGCTTCAACGAGGCGTCGGGCACCGAGATTTCCATGAACGGATTGCCGCCCCGGGCTTCGATCCACTCAGACAGTGCGGCTTCGACCGGATCGTCCGGCACCGAGAACGGAATCTTGGCGATGACCACGTGCTCGCAATAGGCCCCCGGCAAGTCCACCCCTTCGGCGAAACTGGCGAGGCCGAACAGCACGCTGGAATCACCGCCATCGACCCGCGCCTTGTGCTTGTTCAGGGTTTCCTGTTTCGACAGGTTGCCTTGAATGAACACTTGCTTGCGCCAGTCGCGGTCGAGGCCGTCGAACACGTCCTGCATCTGTTTGCGCGACGAGAACAACACCAGCGTGCCGCGCGAGCCTTCGACCAGATCCGGCAACTCGCGGATGATCGCGGCGGTGTGAGCGGCAGCATCACGCGGATCGGCCTTCAGGTCCGGCACCCGCAACACACCGGCATCGGCGTGATGGAACGGGCTCGGCACCACGGCGGTGACGGCTTTCTTCGGCAGGCCGGAGCGCATGCGGAAACGATCGAACGTGCCGAGCGCGGTCAACGTCGCCGAGGTCACCAGGCAGCCGTAAGCCACGTTCCACAGGCTGCGGCGCAGGGTTTCGGCGGCGAGGATCGGGCTGGCGTTGACCTCGATGTCGAACAGCGAACCGCTTTCCGCCAGCGTCAGCCAGCGGGCCATCGGCGGGTTGTCTTCCGGGTCTTCGGCGGTGAACGCGGTCCACAGCTCCCAGTTGCCGGACGCACGGGACAACAGGCTGCCGAACAGTGGGTACCATTCCTCGGCCTGATTGCTGGCGATGCCGATGTTGACCTCGCCGTCCATGCCTTCCTTGAGCAGGTCGGTCAGGCGGGTGAACAGGTCGTTGAGACGGGCGTAGCCTTTTTTCAGCTCGATACCCATCTCGCGCATGTGCTCGGGAATCACCCCGCCGATGAAGCGATGACGCGGGCGCTCACGGCCCTCGACGTCTTCGCCGGGCTTGAAATCGGCGATCTGCTCGCAAGCGGTGAACATGAATTGCTGCTGGGTCTTGATCTCCCGCGCCAGCTCCGGCACCTGCTCGATCAGCTTGCCGAGGTCGCCCGGCAGCGGATGCTGGGCCAACAGTTTGGTGAGGTTCTTGGCGGTAGTTTCCAGCCAGTCGGCGGTGGAACGCAGACGCGTGTAATGGGCGAAGTGGCCGATGGCCTTGTCCGGCAGGTGATGACCTTCGTCGAACACATAAATGGTGTCGCGCGGATCGGGCAGCACCGCCCCGCCGCCCAGTGCCAGGTCGGCCAGCACCATGTCGTGGTTGGTGACAATCACGTCGACCTTGCCCATGCCTTCGCGGGCCTTGTAGAAGGCGCACTGGCCGAAGTTCGGGCAATGACGGTTGGTGCACTGGCTGTGATCGGTGGTCAGGCGCGCCCAGTCGGCGTCTTCCAGCGCGTTGGGCCAGCTGTCGCGGTCGCCGTCCCATTTATTGCCGGCAAGTTTCTCGATCATGCTGGTGAACAGCTTCTGGCTGGCCTCATCGACCTCGATCTTGAAGCCTTCTTCTTCGAACAACTGCGCCGTGGCGGTCTGTGCGTGGCCTTCCTGCAACAGCATATCGAGCTTGGACAGGCACATGTAGCGGCCACGGCCCTTGGCCAGGGCGAAGCTGAAGTTCAACCCGCTGTTGCGCATCAGGTCGGGCAAATCCTTGTAGACGATCTGCTCTTGCAGGGCGACTGTCGCGGTGGCGATCACCAGGCGCTTGCCGGCCAGTTTCGCCGTAGGAATTGCGGCCAGACTGTAAGCCACAGTCTTGCCGGTACCGGTGCCGGCTTCCACCGCGACAATCGCGGGGTCGCCACTGCGCCGGCCTTCGTCGTCGGTGTCGATATCCCCGAGGACCTTGGCAATTTCAGCGATCATCAGGCGCTGGCCGTAACGCGGCTTGAGGCTCTTGGCCTCTAGAAAACGCGAATAGGCGCCCTGGATCGTGGTTTTGAGTTCAGTGCTGATCATTGAGTGTCGGGCGCAAAAAACGCTGGATAAATTTTCAGTGGTTCGGATCGGCCGCTATCATACCCCGCTAATCAGTCCCGCGCAGAACGGAGTACCCCAATGACACCTTTTAGCCTCGTTTACCCCCTGCATGTCCTCGCCGCCCTGGTGTGGGTCGGCGGCATGTTTTTCGCCTGGATGGTGCTGCGCCCGGCGGCCGTGAAGGCTCTGGACGGCCCCGGCCGCCTGACCCTGTGGGTGGAAGTGTTTCAAGGTTTTTTCCGCTGGGTGTGGGGCGCGGTGATTCTGCTGCCGGTGACCGGGGTGGGCATGTTGCATCTGCAGCACATCGGCTTCGAGACGGCACCGAAGTACGTGCAGGTGATGATGGGCTTGTACATCGTGATGACAGCGCTGTTCATCCGGATTCAAGCATTGATGCTGCCCGAATTGCGCACGGCGGTGCAGGCGAAGGATTGGCCAGCGGGTGCGGCAGTGCTGGGGCGGATTCGCAAGGTGGTGGGGTTCAATCTGTTGGTCGGTTTGGCGCTGGTGGCGATTGCCGCGGCGCGGCCGTCGTTCTGAAGTGAGGCTGATCGTTCCCACTCAGTGGGAACGATCAGACAGGGGATGGCTTACAGGCGCTGTACGGTGACAGACCCCGCCGCCCCCGCAGGCCCCGGCTGCCCGTCAGCCCCAGGTTTGCCGCTCTTGCCGCCATCGGCGCGATACACCAGGCACCCCTTGGACTTGCCGCCCGCCCCCGGTTTGCCGCCAGGCCCCGCCGGGCCACCGGCACCACCGGCGACTTCAACCTTGATCAGCTCGGCCGGAAACTCACGGGGTACTTCCAGGCGCACCAGCGCGCCCGGTGCGCCCGGCTGGCCATTGCTGCCGTCACTGCCATCGAAACCGTGTCCGGCCTGGCCCCAGGTGCAACCCGGTTCCTGACCGTTGGCGCCGTCGAGCCCGACAAAGCCAGGCGCACCGGTACCGCCGCGTGCATCGACGATCAGCTGCGGTGCATTCAGCGCCTTGAATTGCAGATTCAGGTTACGTCCGGCACGGGCCGCTTTTTCATAGGTCCCCGGCGCACCACGAGCGGTGATGCGGCTGCCTTCGGCAAGCGCGGCGCGGGTGACTTTCAGATCCAGCGCCTGTTCACCCGGCACGATGGCGATGCGCGCTTCGCGGCCCAACTGCAATTCGCCGACGCTCAACTCGGTCACGTTGGAGGGCACCAGCAAGGTGCCGTAATCGGCGACCACCAGTTTTTCCAGTTGCAAGGTGCTGGCGGTGTTGGGCAAACGCATCAGGGAATTGGGTTCGACATTCACCACCTGGGCACAGGCCAGAGGACTGATGAATGCAGCGAGCAGGCAAAGTTTACGCATGGGAAGCCTCCGGAGCGGCCGGGGCCGGGATGGTTTGCAGGTGGAAAACACCGAACAGCAGGACACGGCCACGATCACGCCACGGGTGCGGGCGACCTTTGAGGCTGCGATTGCACAGCAGCACTTCCAGCAGATGGATCGCCAGCAGCAGAACAGCGGCCAGATTGACCAGCAGATGCAACGGATGAACAAACGGCACCAGTTGATTGGCCAGTACCACGCAGCAGAACACCAGGGTCAACAACCGCCCCAGCCCACAGAACACCTTCATACGCTCCCCCGTGTTGCGAATTATTCTTTGGGCGCACAGTAACGGCTTCCGTACGGGATAAGCCAGAGGGGGAAATAAAAAAGTTCCGGGCACTCGTCGGATGTCTGCCGGGGCGACGATGAACATCGCCCGACAGCTCTAGCCTGCGGACTACAGACACGTCCTAACGATTGATGTGCAGTTCCACGCGACGATTCTGCGCACGTCCCTCTTCAGTCTCGTTGTCGGCGACCGGTTCCCGTTTGCCACGCCCTTCGCTGGTGAGTTTGTCCGGCGCCAGCCCCTGGCTCAGCAGATAGGCCGCCACGCTGCTCGCGCGACGTTCCGACAACGCCTGGTTATAAGCGTCCGAACCCTTGCCGTCGGTGTGACCGATGACCTTGATGCTCACCACATCGGCGTTGCGCAACTTGTCCATCAGCGAATCCAGCTGACTTTTCGCCGCAGGTTTGAGGTCGGATTTGTCGAAGTCGAACAGCACGTTGCCGGCATCGCTCAGGGTGATGACTTCGGATTGCGGGGCCGGCTCGGCCGGTTTCTCGGCGACCGGGTATTGCGGCAGCGGACAACCACGGTGATCGACCGGGGTATTGGCCGGAGTGTCAGGGCAACGGTCGCGACGGTCGAACACGCCATCGCCGTCCTCATCGCCATCCTGGGCGTAACAGATCAATCCGCCGGTGAGGATCCCCAGCGCTGCGCCGCCACCAGCCCAGCCACCGCTTTCAATCGCGCCCAGACCGCCGCCGACCAGTCCGCCAATGAGGCTGCAGATCGGCCAGGTACGTTGATTGAGGGGGGCAGTGCCATCGCTGTGAGTAGCGCAACCGGTCAAGAGGCTGCCAAGCAGCAGCACCGGCAAGACGGACCTTGAGAATACACTCATTGTGAAAGCTCCTGTGTCACCGGCCCATACCGGTTACACAGGAGTAAAGACCCGCATCCGCGACTGCACAAGCCGCGGATGCGAGGGGGGCTAGCGTTCGATTTTGATTTCCGTGCGACGGTTCAGCGCACGGCCATCGGCGGTTTTGTTATCCGCCACTGGCTGGCTTTCACCGGCACCGGTCACCGAGACGAAGCTGGAACGTGGCACACCATCATGGATCAGGTATTCCACCACCGAGTGCGCCCGACGATCCGACAGTTTCTTGTTGTAGGCATCGCTGCCCACGCTGTCGGTATGACCGGTCACGGTCAGTCGCGCGGTGCTCGATTCCTGTTTCAGGCGCGTGGCGACCTTGTCGAGTACCTGTTTATCGGAAGGCGTCAGGGTGGCCTTGTCGAACTGGAAGTGAACATCGCGGATGACGATGGTTTCTTCCTTGACCACTACAGCTTCTTCAACCACTGGTGCAGGGGCTGGTGGAGGGCAGCCGTCAGCATCGACCTGCACGCCTTTAGGCGTATGCGGGCACTTGTCGCGACTGTCCGGCACACCATCGCCGTCTTCATCGCCATCACCGTGCACCCAGCAATAGGCTGCTGCCGTACCGCCGACGAGTAATGCGCCATAGCCTGCCCATGCAGAGCTTTCCGTCGCACCGAGACCCGCTCCGACGACACCGCCGACTGCCGCACAGGTCGGCCAGTCGGTTTTCTGCAAACCTGCGCAACCAGTCAACACACTGGTTAGCAGAACCAAGGGTAATGCTGTCCGAACTATGCTCATCTAGTTTTCTCCTGAGGGATCGGCTTAGAACCGATTCAGGGAGTAAAGACCGGAGTTTTAATCTCCGCCAGCAATAGGCCACTGCTGTTTGCGAGCGTGTTCACAGGACTTCGGCGCATTTGGCGCAAACCCGCAGGACAGAGATCTAGGCCTCGACGCCCGGGCAGGCTAGTCTTGGCGATCTGATTGAGGAACTTCGATGAACGTCGCCCTGTCTTCCCGCACGCCACAGCAGGCACTGGCCGCCCTGCTGGACCGCTACGCCCCGGCCCGTCTGCTGCTGATCGGCGCCAGCGAATTCCCCGCACTGGCGGCGTTCAAGGACGCGCACCCGGACACCCGCGTCGCCCACGCCGCGCCCGGTGCCTTGCCGGCAGAACTGGCCGCACAGCGTTTCGACCTGGCGCTGGTGGTCGACTGCCTCGAACATTTGCCCAAGCGCGACGGCCTGAATCTGCTCGGCGGAATCCGCAACCTCAACGCCAGCCGCATCGCGGTGCTGGCGGACCTGTCGGCCAGCGGCTGGCAGGAAACGGACTTCTATTCACTGGCCCTGCAAGCCAGCGAGCGTTTTGCCCGTGACGAGCAGGTTCTGACCCTGTTCACCTATGATCTGCTTGACTACAAACAAGTCCCCGACTGGCTCAACTCGCGATTCTGGGCCAATCCGGAAAACTTCGGGAAATACTGGTGGTAATGCAATGAGTACAGCCATTTGCCCTTGCGGCAGCGGCAACCTGCTGGATGCCTGCTGCGGCCATTATCATGCGGGCCATCCGGCACCGTGCGCCGAAGCCCTGATGCGTTCGCGCTACAGCGCCTACGTGCTGGGCCTGATCGATTATCTGGTGGCGACCACCCTGCCCGCCCAGCAGACAGGGCTCGATCGTCAGTCGATCAGCGCCTGGAGTGCTTCGAGCACATGGCTCGGGCTGGACGTTGAAAGCTCGGAAGTCTTCGGCGGTCAGCCGGAACACGCCTTCGTCACCTTCACTGCGCGCTGGCACGACAGCCAGGGTGAGCACAGCCACCGCGAGCGCTCCTCGTTCGTGCAGAACGCCGGTCACTGGTACTTCATCGACCCGACCGTGCAGCTCAAACTGGGGCGCAACGATGCCTGCCCGTGCACCAGCGGCCAGAAGTTCAAGAAGTGCTGTGCGGGGTATTTCGGCAGCTGAGGCTAGACTGGGCATCAAAGGGAGTTAAACCATGCTCGGTCAATGGCGCACGTTCAAGGCTTTCACACTGCTCATGTTCCTGGGGATCAGCTTCTCGGGGCTTGGCGGCTGCACTTCATGGTTCGCCGACGACACCCTCGACCCTGCCGTGCATCTGGTGAAAGTCGAAGTGGTGCGCGCCAAGCTGCTGGAGCAGAAATTCATCCTGCACTTTCGCATCGACAACCCCAACGACAGTGACCTGACCGTGCGCGGCCTGGAATACCGCGTGCATCTGTCCGACATGTTGTTGGCCGAGGGCGAGCATGAGCACTGGATCACCGTCGGCCCCAAAAGCAGTGCTTTCTATAAAGTACCGATCCGCACCAACCTGTGGCCGAAGGTCAAAGAGGTGGTGAAAATGCTGAAGAATCCGCACCAGCAGGTTCCCTATCGCCTGCAGGGCGAGATGGAAACCGGTTTATTCATCGCCCACTACGTGCACCTGGAGCGCAATGGCGTGATAATCCCCGCCGATTTGATTACGGAGTGACCCCGATGACCCAGCAACCTCATGTCCATGGCCCAGACTGCAACCACGATCATGACCATCACCATGATCACGACCATGGCCATGTTCACGGCCCGAACTGCGGCCATGCCCACCAGGAACCGGTGCGCAACGCCTTGAAAGACGTCGGCCGCAACGACCCTTGCCCATGCGGCAACGGCAAGAAATTCAAGAAGTGCCACGGCGCTTGATGTTTCGGGCGAACATTCGTTTCGCCCGTTAGATCGCTATCGCGGGCCTGCTCGCGATAGCACTGTCACCTGCGGCTTTCAGCCTGCCGCCAGAATTCGCCCGCTGCTGACCACCGTCGCATACTCCCCGTGCAGATTCCCCAGCGACATCCCGTGCACCTCTTCTGCCGAACGCGGCGTGCCGAAATAATCGGCCTTGTCGAAGGTAAAGCACGCATCCTCCGCCACCCACGCATCAAACCCCAGATTGCCCGCAGTGCGCGCCGTGGACTCCACTGAGTTGTTGGTGGCCACGCCGACGATCACCAGTTGCTCGATTCCCGCCTCACGCAACTTCGCTTCAAGCTTTGTTGCACAAAACGCGTCCGGCACCTGTTTCTGGATCAGCCATTCGCCGTCCTGCGGCAAAAACCTTTCCTGAAATTCCACACCTGACTGCTCGGGCCAGAACACCGATTCCGGCGAGTGTGACAAGTGCTGCACGTGGATCACCGGCCGGCCGCTGCGCCGCCAAAAGTTCAGCAAGTCGAGGATTCGCTCTTCGGCCAACGGATTATTCCGCCGCCCCAGACGCGGCTCCAGAATGCCTTTTTGCTGGTCGATGATGATCAGTGCAGCGTTGGCCTTAAGCTCCATGGCGATTTTTCTCACGCGGGGTCATTGAATTTCCCGCACTTGAGCATCACTTCCTGCCACTAAGCAAGCTATCGAACGCACACAGGACAACCTGAAGCCGGCGTTTGCTGTCCGCACGTAAGCCATTTTCCTGATTTGGAGCTTTCCATGATCGACCTGTATTACTGGACCACGCCCAACGGCCACAAGATTTCCCTGTTCCTCGAAGAGGCCGGCCTGCGCTACAACGTGCACCCGATCAACATCAGCCAGGGCGAGCAGTTTCAGCCACACTTCCTGAAGATCGCTCCGAACAATCGCATCCCGGCCATCGTCGACCATGAACCGGCCGATGGCGGCGAGCCGTTGTCGCTGTTCGAGTCCGGGGCGATTCTGCTGTACCTCGCGGAAAAGACCGGCAAGTTCCTGCCCAAGGACCTGCGTGGTCGCCAGGTGGCGCTGCAATGGCTGTTCTGGCAGATGGGCGGGCTGGGGCCGATGGCCGGGCAGAACCATCACTTCAGCCAGTTCGCCCCGGAAAAAATCCCCTACGCGATCAAACGCTACATCGATGAAACCGCCCGTCTGTACGGGGTGCTGGACAAGCAACTGGCCCACAATGAGTTCGTCGCTGGCAGCGAATACAGCATCGCCGACATGGCGATCTACCCGTGGATCGTCTCCCACAAATGGCAGAGCCAGAACCTGGAAGACTTCCCGAATGTGCAGCGCTGGTTCAACCACATCAAGGATCGCCCGGCGACCGTGAAGGCCTACGCGTTGGTGCAGAAGATCAATCCGCCGAAGGCCTGAGTCACCCGGCCTGATCGTTCCCGTACGCGGGAACGATCAACGGGAAGAAATAACCGCTCGCCCCGCTTGCGCGGCCCCCTCCTGCTCACTAACGTAGCGGCTTTATTGCGCCCCCAGCCTCTACACCCCCGCAGGAGCTTTGCCATGGCCTCGCCAGCCCTTTCACATTTTCTTCCCCGGTTCGGCGTTGCCGCAGCAGTGACCGGTGTCTTGAGCCTCTCCGGTTGCCAGACCTGGAACGCTCAGGACACCCTCCCGCCCACCTCCGGCGTGCAGCCGCTCAAGGGCCTGGCGCAGAACGTTTCGGTACGCCGCAATGCCATGGGCATGCCGCTGATCGAAAGCAATAGCTTCCATGACGCGTTGTTCGCCCTCGGCTATGTGCACGCCAGCGACCGCATCAATCAGATGGTCACCCTGCGCCTGCTGGCCCAGGGTCGTCTGGCGGAAATGTCCGGCGCGTCGATGCTCGACGCCGACCGCTACATGCGCGCCGTCAACCTGAAGAAAAGCGCCGGCGAGCTGTACAAGGCCTCGTCGCCACGGCTCAAGCGCTTCTTCGAGGTCTATGCGCGGGGCGTCAACGCCTACCTGTTCCGCTACGCCGACAAGTTGCCGGGTGATCTGGCCTCCAGTGGCTACAAGCCGGAGTACTGGAAACCGGAAGATTCGGCGCTGATTTTCTGCCTGTTGAACTTCAGCCAGTCGGCCAACCTGCCGGAAGAAATTGCTTCGCTGGTGCTGGCGCAGACCGTCACCACCGACAAACTCGCCTGGCTGAATCCGTCCGCCCCTGACGAAAACCTGCCGGTGGCCGAAGCCGACAAGTTGCAAGGCATCAAGCTCAACGGGCAGATTCCCGGCCTGAGCGAACTGAGCAACGCCAGCGAACAACTGGCGGCGATGAATCTGCTCGGCGCCAGCACTTCGAACAACTGGGCGATTGCCCCGCAACGCAGCCGCAGCGGCAAGAGCCTGCTGGCCAGCGACAGTCATGGGCCGCTGGCCGCGCCGTCGCTGTGGAGTTTCGTGCAGATTCACGCACCGAAATATCAGGCCGCCGGCGTGACCGTCGCCGGTCTGCCGATGGTGCTGGGCGGATTCAACGGCAAAGTGGCGTGGAGCCTGACCAGCGTGTTCGGTGACAACCAGGACCTGTTCTTGGAAAAAATCCGTCGCCAGGGCAGCAGCCTGACCTACGAGGTCAACGGCAAATGGCAGCCACTGGGCGTGCGCAACGAAACCTATTTCGTCAAAGGCCAGCGGCCGATTCGCGAAGCGGTATACGAAACCCGCCACGGCGCGCTGCTCAACAGTGCCCAGGCCGCGGCTCAAGGCGCAGGTTTCGGCCTGGCCTTACAGACCCCGAGCTTCACCGATGACAAATCCCTCGATGCGTTTTTCGATCTGAGCCGCGCGCAGACCGTTGAACGCGCCTCCGACGCGAGCCGGGAAATCCGCGCCATCGCGCTGAACCTGGTGTTTGCCGATGCCAGCAACATTGGCTGGCAAGTCACCGGACGTTTCCCGAACCGCCGCGAAGGCGAAGGCCTGCTGCCATCGCCGGGCTGGGAAGGTCGCTACGACTGGGACGGTTACGCCGACCCGATGCTGCACCCGTACGATCAGGACCCGAGCCAGGGCTGGCTCGGCACCGCCAACCAGCGCGTCATTCCTCACGGCTACGGCATGCAACTGTCCAACTCCTGGGCAGCGCCGGAACGTGGCGAGCGCCTCGCCGAACTGGCCGGCGGCGCCAAGCATGACGGTCGCAGCATGATCGCCATGCAGTACGACCAGACCACCACCTTCGCCACCAAGCTGAAGAAGATGTTCGAAGCCCCGGGCATGGCGCAGCCGCTGAAACAGGCGATCGACGCTCTGCCGGAAGCGGACCGCAGCAAGGCCCGCGAGGCCTTCACCCGTCTGATGGCGTTCGACGGCAAGCTCAGCCCGACTTCCGCTGACGCGGCGATCTACGAGCTGTTCCTGCAGGAAAGCATGAAGCAGATCTTCCTCGACGAGCTTGGCCCGCAAAGCAGCCCGGCGTGGAAAGCGTTTATCGCCAATGGCGATCTGTCCTACGCCGCCCAGGCCGACCACCTGCTGGGCCGCGAAGACAGTCCGTTCTGGGACGACGCCCGCACGCCGCAAAAAGAAGACAAACCGGCCATCCTCGCCCGCAGTCTGGCAGCGGCGATCAGCGCCGGCGACAGTCAGTTGGGTGGCGATCACAAAGCCTGGCAGTGGGGCAAACTGCACCGCTACGAGTGGAAGAATGCCAACAGCCAGACCGTTCGTGGCCCGCTCGCGGCGGGTGGCGATCACACGACGCTGAATACGGCGGCGTTTGCCTGGGGTCAGGACTTCAACACCACCCGTGCGCCATCGATGCGCTTTATCGTCGACTTCGGTCAGAGCGAACCGCTGATGGGCCAGAACGGTACGGGGCAATCGGGTAACCCGGTGAGCCCGAACTACCTGAACGGCATCGATCCGTGGCTCAAGGGCCAGTACATCGGTCTGCCGATGCAGCCGCAGAACTTTGATCGGGTGTATGGCAAGACGCGGTTGACCCTCACTCCCGGCAAGTAAGCGCGATCCCCTTGTGGGAACCAGTCTTCTGGCTCCCACAAGGGTTTTGTGATGACCCGAAAAAACAATCGAACTTCTGACTTCACGCAAACCTCATAGCTAACAAGTCCCTCCATTCCGGTAACGCCATGGACCTTGTTATCGCCCGCCCCGAAGGCCTGTACTGCCCCGCCGGGGATTTCTACATTGATCCGTGGCGCCCGGTCGAACGCGCGGTGATCACTCATGCCCACGGCGATCATGCCCGCACCGGCAACGCCCACTATCTGGCCGCCAGCGCCAGCGAAGGGGTTCTGCGCGCGCGACTGGGTCAGGACATCAACCTGCAAACGCTCGAGTACGGCCAGCGCCTGACTCACCACGGTGTCACCTTGAGTTTTCACCCCGCCGGGCACGTTCTGGGTTCGGCTCAGGTACGTCTGGAATACGGCGGTGAAGTCTGGGTCGCGTCCGGCGACTACAAGATCGAGCCCGACGGCACCTGTGCGCCCTTCGAGCCAGTGCGTTGCCACACCTTCATCACCGAATCGACCTTCGGCCTGCCGATCTACCGCTGGCAGCCGCAAGCGCAAGTGTTCGGCGAGATAAACCAGTGGTGGCAGGCGAATATCGAGGCCGGCAAGGCCAGCGTGCTGTTCTGCTATTCCTTCGGCAAGGCCCAGCGAATCCTGCACGGCATCGACGAAACCCTCGGCCCGATCCTCAGCCACGGCGCGGTGGAACCGCTGAACCGGGTCTATCGCGAGGCGGGTGTGTATCTGCCACCGACGATCTACGCCGGCGACGTGAAGAAAAACGATCCGTTGCTGCGTCAGGCGCTGGTCATCGCCCCGCCCTCGGCCGGTGGCAGCAGCTGGATGCGACGTTTCGGCGACTACAGCGACAGTTTCGCCAGCGGCTGGATGCGCCTGCGCGGCACCCGTCGGCGGCGCGGCGTGGATCGCGGTTTCGTGCTCTCGGATCACGCCGACTGGCCCGGCCTGTTGTGGGCCATCGAACAGACCGGCGCCGAACGGGTGATGGTCACCCACGGATCGATCGGTGTGCTGGTCCGCCACCTGCGCGAACAAGGGCTGGACGCCCAAGGCTTCAACACCGAATACGGTGACGATGAACAAGACAACATCGCCGTCGAACCCGCCGTTGCCGAGGTGCAACCATGAAAGACTTCGCCGGGTTGTACGCCGAACTCGATGCCACCACCTCCAGCAAGGCGAAACTGGCGGCCATGCAACGCTACTTCGCCACGGCTGCGCCGCAGGATGCGGCCTGGGCGGTGTACTTTCTGTCGGGCGGACGACCACGGCAACTGATCCCGGTGCGAATTCTGCGTGATCTGGCGGTCGAGTTGTCCGGGCTCGAGCCGTGGCTGTTCGAAGAGAGCTATCAAGCCGTCGGCGATCTGGCGGAAACCATCTCGCTGGTACTGCCGGAAAATCCGCACACCTCCGAGGCCGGTCTCGCCGAATGGATCGAACAGAAACTGCTGCCGCTACGGGGTGAAACCCCGGAGTACCTGGCCCGACAGTTGCCGGCACTGTGGGCGCAACTCGACCGGCCGAGCCTGATGCTGTGCATCAAACTGATCACCGGCAGTTTTCGGGTCGGCGTGTCCAAACTGTTGGTAACCCGCGCCCTCGCGTCGATGGCCGGGCTGGACAGCAAACGCGTGGCGCAACGATTGGTGGGTTACACCGATCTGTCCAACCGGCCGAACGCCGCCAGTTATCTGAAACTGATCGCCCCCGAATCCACCACCGAGCACGCCCAGCGCGGCGGTCAGCCTTATCCGTTCTTTCTCGCCCACGGTCTGTCACAACCGGTCGAACAGTTCGAAGCCCTGCTCGGCCCGGCCAGCAACTGGCAAGTTGAATGGAAGTGGGACGGCATCCGCGCGCAAGTGGTCAAGCGTGATGGACGCCTGTGGATCTGGTCCCGTGGCGAAGAACTGGTAACCGAGCGCTTCCCCGAACTCGACAGCCTTGTCCACGGTTTGCCCGACGGCACGGTGATCGACGGCGAAATCGTGGTCTGGAAAAACTCGCATCCCACCACCGAAGATGTGTTCGACCCGCAATCGACAGCGCCACCCGCGGTGCAACCCTTTGCCCTGCTCCAGCAACGGATCGGCCGCAAGACCCTGGACAGGAAAATCCTCGAAGACGTGCCTGTGGTCGTCCTCGCCTACGACTTGCTGGAATGGCAGGGCGAAGACTGGCGCAACCAACCGCAATCCCGACGCCGCGAGCAACTGGAGCACGTCATCGCGCAGTGCAACAACCCGGTGCTGCTGCCCTCCCCGGTGCTGACCGGCAGCGACTGGTTCGACCTCGCCCGTCAACGCGAAGCCTCCCGGCGACTGGGCGTCGAGGGCATGATGCTCAAGGCCCGGGACGCGATGTACGGCGTCGGTCGCACCAAGGACATGGGCGTTTGGTGGAAATGGAAAGTCGACCCGTTCAGTGTCGACGCGGTGCTGATCTACGCCCAGCGCGGGCATGGCCGGCGCGCCAGCCTGTACAGCGATTACACCTTCGCGGTATGGGACGGCCCGCCCGGCGCCAGCCCGCGCGCGCTGGTGCCCTTCGCCAAGGCCTATTCCGGGCTCTCGGACGCGGAAATGCGCGAAGTCGACAGCATCGTGCGCAAGACCACCGTGGAAAAATTCGGCCCGGTCAGCAGCGTGACGCCCAGCCTGGTCTTCGAGCTGGGTTTCGAAGGCATCGCCCTGTCGCGCCGGCACAAGAGCGGCATCGCCGTGCGCTTTCCGCGCATGCTGCGCTGGCGCCAGGACAAGACCGTCGACGAAGCGGACAGTCTGGCGACCTTGCAGGATCTGCTGGTCTGATTCCTGTCCCGTAAAAGCCCTTCCTGCGCTTAAAAGGTGCAACGCTTTTTCGGTGCCCGTTTTCGGGCACTGTTGCGGCTGCGCCCTCACTTCCTACACCTTTTAAAACACTTGTTCGGGACTCTGGTTCGGAAATTGCTACTTTCTATAAGTCGTAAGCGTTCCAGTAACAATAATTCTGCGCCACAAGCGCTCATATTGGTTCTTAGGGATTGAATAATGAAAAAAGCATTGCTGACCCTTTCTGCACTGGCGTTGTGCATGGCCGCCGGTTCCGCACTGGCCAAGGAATACAAAGAGCTGCGTTTTGGCGTTGACCCTTCCTACGCACCGTTCGAGTCGAAAGCGGCCGATGGCAGTCTGGTGGGCTTTGACATCGACCTGGGCAACGCGATCTGCGCCGAGCTGAAGGTCAAGTGCAAATGGGTCGAAAGCGACTTCGACGGCATGATTCCGGGCCTCAAGGCCAATAAATTCGACGGTGTGATCTCGTCGATGACCGTCACCGAAGCCCGCGAAAAAGTCATCGACTTCTCCAGCGAGCTGTTCTCCGGCCCGACTGCGTATGTGTCGAAGAAAGGTTCGGGCATCACCAACGACGTGGCCTCCCTGAAAGGCAAAACCGTCGGCTACGAGCAAGGCACCATTCAGGAAGCCTATGCCAAAGCCGTGCTGGACAAGGCCGGCGTGAAAACCCAGGCCTACGCCAACCAGGATCAGGTGTATTCCGACCTGACTTCCGGCCGTCTCGATGCGGGCATTCAGGACATGCTGCAGGCCGAACTGGGCTTTCTGAAGTCGCCACAGGGCGCCGAATACGCAGTCAGCGAGCCGGTTGACGCACCGTTGCTGCCAGCCAAAACCGCTGTCGGTATTAAGAAAGGTAACACCGAGCTGAAAGCGCTTTTGGATAAAGGTATCAAAGCGTTACACGACGACGGCAAATACGCCGAGATTCAAAAGAAACACTTTGGCGATCTGAATCTGTACAGCGGCAAATAATGCCCCGGCGCCCATCCTCGATGGGCGCCTTTTTCATTCAGTCAGGTTGCTGATTTATGTTCGAAAACCTCTTACAAAATCTGGGGCTCTCCGCCTTCAGCCTCAAGGGCTTCGGTCCTTTGCTGTTGGAAGGCACCTGGATGACTATCAAATTATCGGCATTGTCGCTGTTGGTGGCCGTGTTGCTCGGCCTGCTCGGCGCCAGTGCCAAGCTGTCAAAAGTCAAACTGCTGCGCCTGCCCGCCCAGCTCTACACCACGCTGATTCGCGGGGTGCCGGATCTGGTGCTGATGTTGTTGATCTTCTACAGCCTGCAAACCTGGCTGACGACGCTCACCGACTACATGGAATGGGAATACATCGAAATCAATCCGTTCAGCGCCGGGGTCCTGACCCTGGGCTTTATCTACGGTGCGTATTTCACCGAAACCTTCCGTGGCGCGATCCTCGCCGTACCGCGTGGCCAGGTTGAAGCCGCCACGGCGTACGGGCTCAAGCGCGGACAGCGTTTTCGCTACGTGGTGTTCCCGCAAATGATGCGTTTCGCCCTGCCCGGCATCGGCAACAACTGGATGGTGATGCTCAAGGCCACCGCGCTGGTCTCGATCATCGGCCTGGCCGATCTGGTCAAGGCTGCCCAGGACGCCGGTAAAAGCAGCTATCAACTGTTCTTCTTTCTGGTACTCGCCGCCTTGATCTACCTGCTGATCACCAGTGTTTCCAACGTCATCCTGCGCTGGCTCGAACGCCGCTACGCCGCCGGTGCCCGGGAGGCCGTACGATGATCGAACTCCTGCAGGACTACTGGAAAGCCTTCCTTTATACCGACGGCCAGAACATCACCGGGCTGGCGATGACGATGTGGCTGCTCAGCGCTTCGATCTTCTTCGGTTTCATCGTGTCGATTCCGCTGTCGATCGCCCGTGTCTCGTCGCACTTCTACATCCGCTGGCCGGTGCAGTTCTACACCTACCTGTTCCGTGGCACGCCGCTCTATATCCAGCTGCTGATCTGCTACACCGGCATCTACAGCCTGGCCGCCGTGCGCGCACAACCGCTGCTCGACAGTTTCTTTCGCGATGCGATGAACTGCACGATCCTGGCCTTTGCCCTCAACACCTGCGCCTACACCACGGAGATCTTCGCCGGGGCGATCCGCAGCATGAACCACGGCGAAGTCGAAGCGGCCAAGGCCTACGGCCTGACCGGCTGGAAGCTGTATGCCTACGTGATCATGCCGTCGGCGCTGCGTCGCTCGTTGCCGTACTACAGCAACGAAGTGATCCTGATGCTGCACTCGACCACCGTGGCCTTCACCGCGACCATCCCGGACATCCTGAAAGTCGCGCGGGACGCCAACTCGGCGACCTTCCTGACGTTCCAGTCGTTCGGCATCGCCGCGCTGATCTACCTGACCATCACCTTTGCGCTGGTCGGCCTGTTCCGCCTCGCCGAACGCCGATGGCTGGCCTTCCTCGGGCCGACTCACTAGGACCTCTCTGCAATGCGCCACCAGATACATGACCTGCTGGCCCCGCTGCCGGGGACCGCACGACAGATCCACAGCTTTCACTTCGGCCCGGACAAGGCCCAAGGCAAGATCTACATCCAGTCCTCGCTGCACGCCGACGAACTGCCCGGCATGCTCGTGGCCTGGCACCTCAAGCAGCGCCTGGCGGAGCTGGAAGCCGCTGGCCGCCTGCGCAGCGAAATCGTGCTGGTGCCGGTGGCCAACCCGGTCGGCCTCGAGCAGGTGCTGATGGACGTGCCACTGGGCCGCTACGAACTGGAGAGCGGGCAGAACTTCAATCGCTGGTTCGTCGACCTCAGCGAAGAGATCGGCAACGAAATCGAATTGCAGCTCTGCGACGACCCGCAGCGCAACCTGGAACTGATCCGCACCAGCCTGCGCAACGCCCTCGCCCGGCACACCGCCACGACTCAACTGCAATCCCAGCGCCTGACCCTGCAACGGCTGGCCTGTGACGCGGACATGGTGCTGGACCTGCACTGCGATTTCGAATCCGTCGTCCACCTTTACACCACGCCCGAGGCCTGGCCGCAGGTCGAGCCGCTCGCGCGCTACATCGAATCCCGGGCGAGCCTGCTGGCGACCGATTCAGGCGGCCAGTCGTTCGATGAGTGCTTCACCCTGCTGTGGTGGCAATTGAAGGAACGCTTCGGCGAACACTTCGAGATTCCGCTGGGCAGTTTCTCGGTCACCGTCGAACTTCGCGGCCAGGGGGACGTCACCCATCCGCTGGCCAGCCGTGACTGTGAAGCCCTGCTCGATTACCTGATTCACTTCGGCGCCATCGCCGGCGAGCCGAAACCCCTGCCGGATCTGCCGCTCCCCGCCACGCCGCTGGCGGGTGTAGAGCCGGTCGTGACACCGTTCGGCGGGCTATTGGTGTACACAGCCACGCCTGGCCAGTACCTGGAAGCCGGGCAGAAAATCGCCGAAATCATTGACCCGATCACCGACCGGGTCACGCCAGTCCATTGCACCGCTTCCGGTCTGCTCTATGCCCGCTCGCTGCGGCGCATGGCGACGGCCGGCATGGTGATCGCCCACGTCGCGGGCGCCGAAGCCTATCGCAGCGGCTACTTACTTTCGCCTTGAGGATGCCTGTCCCATGTACAAACTGACCGTAGAAGGCCTGCACAAAAGCTATGGCGACCATCAGGTGCTCAAAGGCGTTTCGCTCAAGGCCAAGACCGGTGACGTGATCAGTCTGATCGGCGCCAGCGGCTCGGGCAAAAGCACCTTTTTGCGCTGCATCAACTTTCTCGAACAACCCAACGACGGCGCGATGAGCCTCGACGGCCAGGCGATCCGCATGGTCACCGACCGCCACGGCATGCACGTCGCCGACGCCAATGAACTGCAACGCCTGCGCACGCGGCTGGCGATGGTGTTCCAGCACTTCAACCTGTGGAGCCACATGACCGTGCTGGAGAACATCACCATGGCCCCGCGCCGGGTGCTGGGCTGCAGCAAACAGGAGGCCGACGACCGCGCCCGTCGTTATCTGGACAAGGTTGGCTTGCCGGCACGGGTGGCCGATCAGTACCCGGCCTTCCTGTCCGGCGGCCAGCAGCAACGGGTGGCCATTGCCCGCGCGTTGGCGATGGAGCCGGAAGTCATGCTGTTCGACGAGCCGACCTCGGCACTCGACCCGGAACTGGTCGGCGAAGTGCTGAAGGTGATTCAGGGCCTGGCCGAAGAAGGCCGGACCATGATCATGGTGACCCACGAGATGAGTTTTGCGCGCAAGGTGTCGAGCCAGGTGCTGTTCCTGCACCAAGGGCTGGTGGAAGAAGAAGGCGCGCCGGAGGAAGTGCTGGGTAATCCGAAGAGCGAACGCCTGAAGCAGTTTCTCAGCGGCAACCTCAAGTAAGCCCGCAGCCCTGCCGGCAGGGTCCCCACAACGAAATATGGCCCGTCGGCTGAAGTCTTTCAGGACATCAGCCGACGGGCCATGCATTCACTCACGGATCAGGCAACGGGCGCCGGTGGCGGTTTATCCGGCAACGTAGGCTCGCCGGGTTCGGTCGGCTCTTCGTTGGGGGTGTCGGGATCAGGCTGGTGAGGGATTCCGCCGGCCGTGGTGATGGGCGGGTGTGCCAGCAACGACCAGGCCAATACGCCAACCTGATTGGGCTCGAGCCTTGCCAGTTCGGCAGTGATTTGCGGATCGATCTTCATGGAGCACTCCTCGGCGAAGGCCCGTTGCGCTGTTCGCGAAACGGGCAGTACACCCCATAGAGTGTCTACCCGCCGAAGAATTCCCGGTAACTGCCGGATGGACGGCTCAGGTGCGCGGCAGGGTCACGCCACGCTGGCCCTGGTACTTGCCGGCACGGTCCTTGTAGGAGACTTCGCATTCCTCGTCGGATTCGAGGAACAACATCTGTGCCACACCTTCATTGGCGTAGATCTTCGCCGGCAGGTTGGTGGTGTTCGAGAACTCCAGGGTCACCTGGCCTTCCCACTCAGGCTCGAGCGGGGTGACGTTGACGATGATGCCGCAACGGGCGTAGGTGCTTTTGCCCAGGCAGATGGTCAGGACATTGCGCGGAATACGGAAGTATTCAACGGTCGTGGCCAGGGCGAAGGAGTTCGGCGGAATGATGCAGACGTCACTGTGAACGTCGACGAAGCTGCCGGCGTCGAAGTTTTTCGGATCGACGATGGCCGAATTGATGTTGGTGAACACCTTGAAATGACTGGTGCAACGCACATCGTATCCGTAGCTCGACACACCGTAGGAGATCACACGGCTGTCGTCGCTGCCGCGCACCTGGCGCTCGACGAACGGCTCGATCATGCCGTGTTCCTGCGCCATGCGGCGAATCCACTTGTCCGATTTGATGCTCATGGCGGGGTGTCCTGAATAGCGAGGTGGAAAAAATCTGTCCGGCATCTTACCGGGCGCGCCGCCGGGTTCAAAGTCCGGGCTGCAATTCTCGCCGAACGTGCAGGAAATACGCGGCCTGGCGACGAACCGTCACACCGCCGATCCTTAAAACAGAGAAACCTTCGCAAGAAGCATTGGCACGTTCCGGAAAAAGGGTTAAGGTGGCGCCACTGTGCTGCTTGTGTCACTGAGAATCTCTACACGATATGTTGAATTTCGATCCAACCATCTACAAGAATTTTTCCTGCTCTTTGCACTCAGTCTCGGCCAGGGTTCTTCCTGAGTCGCAGTTATCTTTGTTCAAGGAGTTACACCATGTCTAATCGCCAAACCGGTACCGTTAAGTGGTTCAACGATGAAAAAGGCTTCGGCTTCATCACTCCACAATCCGGTGACGACCTGTTCGTTCACTTCAAAGCTATCCAATCCGACGGCTTCAAAAGCCTGAAAGAAGGCCAACAGGTTTCTTTCATCGCTACCCGCGGTCAGAAAGGCATGCAAGCTGAAGAAGTACAAGTTATCTAACTTGTAGCTTCTTTAGTAAAAAGCCCCGCCCTCAAAAGCGGGGCTTTTTTGTGTCCGCAAGTTTTGTTCGCCCCTGCCTGCACCTCAGCTCTATATGATCCGCGCCCTGGAATTCACATGGAAGAAGCAGGATGCAGTTCATTTCTTGGAAAGCGCTCAACGCGCTACTGCTGGTACTGGCGCCACCACTCAACGCCGATGCAGAGCCGGCCCCTGAACATCCCACAGTAATTGTCGGGATGAACCCTAGAGCAACCTATCTGGCCAAAGGTCCAGAGGTAAATGGCCACGCGTCCATGCAGCTTAGAGCTGCCGCACTACTGACCCTTGAAACGCCTCACTCATGCGGGAGCAATGAGGTCTACCTCACGCCGGAGTCATTAGGAATTCCCAACGAATCGTTTCGCCGCGCACTCGGAGAAGTTCAGGACTTGATCGACCAAAAAGTCCCACTCCTGCTGACGCTTTCGGCGTGTGAGCGAAAGCGAGCCTTTTTCAAAAAGGTACGCCCCTGTACTTCTGAAGAATGCGTCGACCTCATGACTCCCCTAGTGGATGGCAAACTTTATCTCGACGAACACTTCGCTCCCGTTGGTAGAGTCAGGGCGTCGTACTACCTCAAAATGCCGATGACCTATGACGGCAAACTCCAAGCATGGAATGCGCAAATCTTCTATCAGGACAGCCAGGCCCTGCGCAGCGACTACTTTGTCGATAACGAAGATTTCGTTTCAGGAAAACCAGTCCACACCTACAAGTCCTACTATCAAAACGGCAAGCTGCGCAAAAGCTACCGGAACGACGCCAGCGGCCAGCTTCAGGGAGAAGCGATGATGTATGCCGAAAATGGCACCGTCATCAAGCGGGAGAACTACCTCAACAACGAGCTAGAAGGAACTCAATCCATCTACCATGACAATGGCAAGCTTGCCGAGTCCTACAAATGGCATTTAGGCAAACGAGTAGATGGCGAGTACCCCAAATATGATGAAAATGGAGCCCTGATAGGCCGAACGAGCTACCGGAACAACGTGTGGGACGGCCCTAGCCTCGGTTACTTCCCGAACGGAAAGCTGCGCTACAGCACCCTTTTCGTGAACGGCAAATCAGAGGGCCCCACCACCTACTATTTTGAAGATGGAACAAAACAGTTCACCCGAAACGATGTGAATGGCAAACCAGTTGGCTGGATGGTCACATATTTCATCGACGGCAAAGTAAAGGAAAAAGAGTTCTACAAAGATGGAAATCGACTGAGCTACGAGCAATGGACTCAGCAAGGCGTGCAAACGCTGCAATGGCAGTGGGACGCACAAAACCGCAAGCAAGGGGACTTCAAGCGGTGGTATGAATCTGGCCAGCTAAAAGAACATCAAAAATATCAGGATGACAAACTTCAAGGCTCGTCCGCTACGTGGCACGAAAACGGTGAGATGGCGTCGTCTGCCGGCTACGTAGATGGAAAAGAACATGGCCCGATCCACTTCTGGAGAGACAACGGCAGTCTGAGCTACGAATGCCAATACCTGATGGGCAAAAAGCTGGAAAAATGTACCTACATTTCCGCCAAGGAAGATAAATCGAAGAAATAAAAACAAAGAAGCCCTGCAACTCTGAAGCTGCTGGGCTTGCTTCCACCTCGGAGTACAGCCTTACCAGGCCACGCCAAACCCGGCGGTGTAGCGGGTCTTGTTCAGATCAGCATCCTTGGTACCACTGATGATGTCACGCTCGGCCTTGAGATTGAGCGAGGCCCAGTCCGTCACCTTGTAGCGCAGGCCCACTTCCGAATCCAGGGCATAGTTGGCGACGTCCGACAGTGGCTTGCCAATCTCGCCGGTGGTGAAGAACTGCACCTTCTTGCCGATCAGGTAGCGGTTGTAGTCCCACTTCATCGCGACGGAATAGAAGTTGTCCTTGCCGCCATCGCTGTACTCGTAGTCGGTGCGGTTGAGCAGTGAGCCGAGCGAGAACGCCCCCAACTCGTCATCCCAGAACTGGTAGCCTGGACCGGTACCGACCACCCGCTGACGCGACAGCTCTTCGACGTAATCACGCTTGTAGTTAAGACGCCCCTGCCAGAACCATTTGTCGGTGAGGAAGCGGTCCAGTGCGTATTCAGCACGCCAGTTGTTGGTGGTCACCACCTCATCCTGGACTTCGCGGTTGTACTCGCCCTCAGCGGTATGACGCCAACGGCCATGGCGCGCCGAGGTCTTGAAGCCGATGTCGTAGTCATTGGTGTCTTTTTCAGCACGCTGATAATCCAGGGCCAGGTCGACATTGCCCTTCCACACGAGATCCTCGACCACGGGCTTGGGCTTGAGAATCTGCTGGATGCTCGCCAGCTCGACGGTTTTCGGCGCTTCACCGTTGGCCAGGGTGACCTTGCCGTCTTCGGCGGCGGTCAGCGACTTGGCTTTCTCGCCGTTGTAGGCGTCCTGCTTGACCAGCAGTTCCTGATCACTTTCCAGCGTCTTCACCTGCTTCCAGTCGATGGTGACCGCACCGGCGTACTGGGTCTGGACCAGCAACTTGCCGCCGTCGAACAGGGTGATTTTGCCGCTCAGCTTGTCACCGTTCTTCAACCAGACGGTATCGGCAAGCAAGGGCGTGGACGCACTGAAGACAGCAAGGCACAGCAGGGTTCTGGACAACATAAGCGAATCGGGAGCTCAAGTTTGCGAAAAAAGGGTCGGCATTATCCGTAGGAATAATCCCCTGACAAGGAATGACTCGGCTATTTCTGTTGAGTTCATTTCTCAATTGCCCGATGACGGATTAACCTTTAACCCATGAATCGACCCTGTTCAGGAACGGCGCACGTGACAGACCCGATACAAGCCTGCGAAAACGATCCGCAAATCCGACGCACGGCACTCTACTCGACCCTTGCCCAGGTACCTGAGGGCAAGGTCGTCAGCTATGGTCAGTTGGCTGAACTCGCCGGGTTGGGGCGCGCCGCCCGCTGGGTCGGCCGCACCCTGAGCCAATTACCCGGCGACACGAAGCTGCCCTGGCACCGGGTACTCGGTGCCGGCGGTCGGATCAGCCTGCCGGTGGGCAGCCCTTCCGGAGATGAGCAGCGGGCACGATTGCGTATGGAAGGCGTTACCATCCTGAACAATCGTGTGGATATTCGGCGTCATGGCTGGCGTCCGGTAGAGCACAGCGGTTAGAGTGCGCGCTTTGTTTTCGCAATCTTGAGGCAGACTTCAGCCCATGCCCCGTAAAACCTGGCGCGCCGCGCTCGCCGCCTATGCCAGTCCTTCGACGCTCGTGCTGTTGTTGCTGGGTTTCGCCGCCGGCCTGCCGTACATGCTGGTGTTCTCGACACTTTCGGTCTGGCTGCGTGAAGCCGGTGTAGCCCGTGAGACGATCGGCTATGCCAGTCTGATCGGTCTGGCTTATGCCTTCAAATGGGTCTGGTCACCGCTGCTCGATCAATGGCGCCTGCCGTTGCTCGGCAAGCTGGGGCGACGCCGTTCGTGGCTGGTGCTTTCGCAATCGCTGGTGATCCTCGGCTTGATCGGCATGGGCTTCTGCGACCCGCAGAAACATCTGTCCTGGCTGATCGCCATCGCCGTGATCGTCGCCTTCGCCTCCGCCACCCAGGACATCGCTGTCGACGCCTATCGCCTGGAAATCGCCGAAGACAACCGCCAGGCCGCGCTGGCTGCCAGTTATATGTCCGGCTATCGAGTCGCTGCCCTGCTCGCGACCGCCGGCGCCTTGTTTTTCGCCGAAGGCTTCGGCTCCACCGGGTTCAACTATCAGCATTCCGCCTGGACCGGCACCTACGTGCTGTTCGGCGCATTGATGGTCCCTGCCCTGCTCACCACACTGCTGATGCGCGAGCCACCCGTGCCGTTGCGCACCCAGTTGCAGGCCGGGCGCTATACCTTCATGCATCAACTGATGTCGGTGTTCGTGCTGATCGTCCTGCTGGTCTCCGTACCGGCCATGTTCACCCAGCTCTACAACACCGATTTCGCCAGCGTGCTGTTCGGCACCATGAGCCCGCTGGACCTGCTGCTGGAAGACCGGGCGTTCCTGCGCGCCATCCTCTATACCCTGCTGACCGGCCTGTGCCTTTCGACCATGGGTCGCCGTGGCCTGGCGCCGGTGCTGACCCCGGTCAACGACTTCATCCTGCGCTACCGCTGGCAGGCCCTGCTGTTGCTGGGCTTGATCGCCACCTATCGAATGTCGGATACGGTCATGGGCGTCATGGCCAACGTGTTCTATATCGATCAGGGTTTCACCAAGGACCAGATCGCCAGCGTCAGCAAGATCTTCGGCCTGATCATGACGCTGGTCGGTGCAGGCATGGGCGGCCTGCTGATCGTGCGCTTCGGCATCCTGCCGATCCTGTTCATTGGCGGCGCGGCGTCGGCAGGCACCAACCTGTTGTTCGTGATGCTGGCCGACATGGGCCCGAACCTGAAGATGCTGATCGTGACCATCTCCCTCGACAACTTCAGTTCGGGCATGGCCACGTCGGCGTTCGTCGCTTACCTGTCCAGCCTGACCAACCTGAAATTCTCCGCCACCCAGTACGCCCTGCTCAGCTCGATCATGCTGTTGCTGCCTCGCCTCATCGGCGGCTACTCCGGGGTGATGGTGGAGAAGTTCGGCTATCACAACTTCTTCATGATCACCGCACTACTGGGTGTCCCGACGCTCGTGCTGATCGCCTTGCACTGGTTCCAGGAGAGCCGTCGCGAAGGCCCGACGCCGACACCGGAACCCGTGCCGACGCCGGTCGCCGAAGAATCGTAAGACATCTCGCACCCGGCGGGAGGGTTCCCGCCGGGCCTGCACTTCTGTACGTCGGCAGCTCTCGCCGGTACACTGCTCCGTCATTTCCAGTCATAGCAACCGACAACGGCCAACCATGCGCACCAGTCAATTTTTGCTCGCCACACAGAAAGAAACGCCTTCCGACGCGGTCGTGATCAGCCATCAGCTGATGCTGCGCGCCGGCATGATCCGCAAACTCGCCTCGGGCCTGTACACCTGGCTGCCGATGGGCTTGCGGGTTATGCGCAAGGTAGAAGCCATCGTTCGCGAAGAGATGAACGCCGCCGGCTCTCTGGAAGTGTTGATGCCGAGCACCCAACCGGCCGAGCTGTGGCAGGAATCGGGTCGCTGGGAAGAATACGGCCCTGAGTTGCTGCGTTTCAAAGACCGTCACGGTCGCGATTTCTGCGCGGGCCCGACCCACGAAGAAGTGATCACCGATCTGATGCGCAACGAGTTGAGCAGCTACAAGCAGTTGCCAATCAACCTGTACCAGATCCAGACCAAGTTCCGTGACGAAATCCGCCCACGCTTCGGCTTGATGCGCGGCCGTGAATTCATCATGAAGGACGCGTACTCGTTCCACGCCGACCAGGCGTCGCTGCAGGTCACTTATGACCGCATGCACGAAGCGTACTGCAACGTGTTCACACGCCTTGGCCTGAAATTCCGCCCGGTTGAAGCCGACAACGGCTCCATCGGTGGTGCCGGCTCCCACGAATTCCACGTACTGGCCGAGTCCGGTGAAGACGATATCGCCTTCAGCAACGGCTCCGACTACGCCGCGAACATCGAGAAAGCCGAAGCCGTACCGCGTGAAACTTCC
Organism: Pseudomonas sp. GW822-FHT03F04; assembly: GCF_058801405.1. Lineage (NCBI taxonomy): Bacteria > Pseudomonadati > Pseudomonadota > Gammaproteobacteria > Pseudomonadales > Pseudomonadaceae > Pseudomonas > Pseudomonas sp. GW822-FHT03F04. The sequence continues at coordinate 153,701 of NZ_JBXANF010000004.1, read as the reverse complement.
CGCGCGGCGCCGGCCGAAGAACTGCGCCTGGTCGATACCCCGGACACCAAGACCATCGCGGCCCTGGTGGAGAAATTCAATCTGCCGATTGAAAAGACCATCAAGACCCTGATCGTGCACGCCGAAGAAGAAGGCAAGCTGATCGCTCTGGTGATCCGTGGCGACCACGAACTCAACGAAATCAAGGCTGCCCAGCAACCTGGCGTCGCCAGCCCGCTGGTCATGGCGTCCGACGCTGAACTGCGTGACGCCATCGGTGCCGGCGCCGGTTCTCTCGGCCCGCTGAACCTGCCGCTGCCAATCATCATCGACCGTTCGGTCGAGCTGATGAGCGACTTCGGCATCGGTGCCAACATCGACGACAAGCACTACTTCGGCGTGAACTGGGAGCGTGATCTGCCGGTTCCGACCGTGGCCGACCTGCGTAACGTCGTGGCCGGCGACCCGAGCCCGGACGGCAAGGGCACTCTGGACATCGCGCGCGGCATCGAAGTCGGGCACATCTTCCAGCTGGGCAACAAGTACAGCAAGGCGATGAAGTGCGAAGTGCTGGGCGAGAACGGCAAGCCTGTGACCCTGGAAATGGGCTGCTACGGCATTGGCGTGTCCCGCGTGGTGGCGGCGGCCATCGAGCAGAACAACGACGAAAACGGCATCATCTGGAGCGACACCCTGGCGCCGTTCCAGATCGCCCTGGTACCGCTGCGCTATGAAACCGAGCAGGTGCGCGAAGCCACCGACAAGCTGTACGCGGAACTGACCGCGGCCGGCTTCGAAGTGCTGCTGGACGATCGCGACAAGAAGACCAGCCCGGGCATCAAGTTCGCGGACATGGAGCTGATCGGCATTCCACACCGGATCGTGGTCAGCGACCGCGGTCTCGCCGAAGGCAACCTGGAATACAAGAGCCGTACCGAAGGCCAGGCGCAAGCGCTGCCGGTTGCCGACGTACTGTCCTTCCTTCAGGCCCGTATCCGCCGCTGAAACCAGATAGAGACCTCATGTTCAAGCGAAACACCTTAGGCCTCGGAGGCGCCACCTTGTGTGGCGCCCTGCTGGTCAGCGGCTGTGCCAATCACATGTCACAGCGCAGCGAGCACGAAGAGCGGGTCGAGCGAAAGCTGCTCGATCACAGCCTGCAGATCGATGTCGGTGAGCCTAAGGTGCTTGAGCTGCCGCAACGACGCGTGAAGATCAACGAGCAGAAAACCTTCGAAGTCACCGAGTTCGAAGTCACCCGTCGTTATGACCGCTACACGCCTTACCAACCCTGGCGCGAAATCTACGAGATTCCGCTGGGTGCAGTGGCGGTGGTGGCCGGTGTCGGCGCGAATGTGGTCAACGTGTTCGCCCTCGGCACCCTGCCGGACAGCGTGACCAAGGACTGGCTGAGCTACGGATTCGCCGGGCTCAATCCGTTCATGAACGTGCAGTCCCATGGTCGTGCACAGCAGAACCTGGCCGGTATCGATGAAGTCCAGCGCGACAAGCGCATGGAGTATTCGAGCCTGCCGTGGAGCGAGCGCCCGGTACAGGTCAAGGCCGGCAAGCAGACCTTCGACATGACCACCGACCGTAACGGTGTGTTGCGCCTGAACCTGCTGGACAGTCCGTTCGCCGAGAACGATCTGAATCATGTGGGCAAACTGCAGATCAGCGTCGAAGACGCCAAGGATGACGTGCATTCCGACTCGTCCCTGACGATCAGCAGTCATCTGCGCGGCAAATTGCTGGAAGCACACGGGCTGATTTACGACGATCTGGAAGACGACGAAGTGAGCCAGTGGGTTCACCGGGTCAAGCGTCTGTCGGAATTGGGTCTTGAAGAAGAAGCCAGTGAGCTGGAGCAAAGCCTGATCGAACTGACGCGTAACGATCCCGAGTTGCAGGCTGAGTTTCTCAAGTCTCTGACCAAGGATGCCGGGCGACTGGTGGCGGATCCAGGTCCGAACTGAAAGCCGCTTTAAAGGAGCCCGAACCTGTTTCGGGCTTTTTTATGCGCGCTACCGCTCAAACAACTCCATTTGTTCAAAACCGCCGCGCAAATCCTCCAGCCGCACGCCCACCCCAAGCAGCCGCACCGGTTTGCCACCGCGATTGAACGCCTGCGTCAGCATCAATTGGTAACTGCCCAGATCCCGCCCTGCCCCGGCCTGTTCCAGTGTGGTCTGGGTGAAATCGTGAAACTTCACTTTGACGAACGGCTTACCCGGCCGGTAACTGCTGTCGATCCGCGCCATACGGGTTTTCAGGGTTTCCAGCAGTTCAGGGAGCTTGTCCAGGCAACTGCGCAGATCCGGCAGGTCCACGTCGTAGGTGTTTTCGACGCTGATCGACTGACGACGACTGTCGTTATGCACCTGACGGTCATCTATCCCACGCGCCAGGCTCCACATCCGCTCGCCAAAACTGCCGAATTCACGCACCAGCGCCAGCTTGTCCCACTCGCGCAATTGCAGACAGTCGTTGATACCGAGCTTGCCCAGCTTGTCAGCGGTGACTTTGCCGACACCGTGCAACTTGCTCACCGGCAGACCGCTGACGAAGTCTTCGACCTGGTCCGGGGTGATGACAAACAGGCCGTTGGGTTTTTTCCAGTCACTGGCGATCTTGGCCAGAAACTTGTTCGGCGCGACGCCGGCCGAGACCGTGATGTGCAATTGATTGGAAACCCGGCGCCGAATGTCCTGGGCGATTCGCGTGGCGCTGCCACCGAAATGCGCGCTGTCCGAGACATCCAGGTAGGCCTCGTCCAGCGACAGCGGCTCGATCAGGTCGGTGTAATCGCGAAAGATCGTGTGAATTTCCTTCGACGCCTCACGGTAAGCATCCATCCGCGGCTTGACGATGGTCAGGTCCGGGCACAGTTTCAAGGCATGCCCGGAAGACATCGCCGAACGAACGCCGTAAGCCCTCGCCTCATAGTTGCAGGTGGCGATCACCCCGCGTCGGTCCGCCGAACCACCGACCGCCAACGGCTTGCCGGCCAGACGCGGATCGTCCCGCATCTCGATGGCGGCGTAGAAACAGTCACAGTCGACGTGGATGATTTTTCGCTGAGTCATGGCAGAAAAGGAAACGTGGCAAGCCGGATCGGCAGTATCTCACTGACACCTGTATATAGCACCAGTGGTATGAAGGTTCTTTTCCAGCGGTAGGAAACTTCCTCTGAATTTATTTTCTCAATCGAAATCAACCTACCAATAGAGCTGAAACCCTTGCCCAGCCTGACTCGCGGCCCCATCAGCCCTACCAAAAAGTCGCTAACCAATTGAACCAGAACAGATTTTATCCGGATTGAAGGTTGACACCCCGGCGTTCCTCTGTAGAATGCCGACACACAGACGCGGGATGGAGCAGTCTGGTAGCTCGTCGGGCTCATAACCCGAAGGTCGTCGGTTCAAATCCGGCTCCCGCAACCAAACATCAAAAAAGGCTACTCGAAAGAGTGGCCTTTTTTGTGCGCGTCTGTTTTTCATTCGGGCAACCTTCCGGGCCAAACAGGAATCCTTTGCAATTCCGAAACTTACCGCCCTCCTGCGACGGATTGACGCGATTTCACGCTTATTTGACCCTTCGCGGGATTAACGGTTGACACCCCGCCGTTCGCCTGTAGAATGCCGCCACACAGACGCGGGATGGAGCAGTCTGGTAGCTCGTCGGGCTCATAACCCGAAGGTCGTCGGTTCAAATCCGGCTCCCGCAACGCAACCAAACATCAAAAAAGGCTGCTCGAAAGAGTGGCCTTTTTTGTATCTGTGGAAAAAGTCCTTTCGCAACAATGATCTGTCACTGTGCAGTGAACCGCTCAGGATCTTCAGACCCGCCGAGTTGCGACTATGCTTGAGTCGCGGGCAAGACGTCTGCAATCCGAGACCTGCCCTCGCCGATACCCGACGAGAGGCGTAGTATTTTGTGATTATTTTTTTCTACAGGGATTGGTAACTTGGCTGGATACCCCCATCCTGTCGCGCACAATCCAAGAGGTGATTGATGCGCGCCAACTCGTCTGATCCACAAGACACCCTCACCGTGAATCCACCGATCAAGCCTGAGCGCATGCGCTTGCTGGATCGAATCAGCAAATACCGGCAACCGATTGGTCTGGCGGTCACTTTGCTGTTGTTCGCTATCGCGCTGATTGCCTGTCGCCATCTGCTCAGCGAACTCGACCTCTATGCCTTGCACGACTCGATTCTCGATGTACCGAAGCCCGCCCTGCTTGGCGCTTTCGGCGCGACCGTTGTCGGCTTCATCATTCTGCTGGGCTACGAATGGTCGGCCAGCCGCTATGCCGGCGTAACCATCCCGCCACGCACGCTCGCGCTCGGAGGCTTCACTGCTTTCGCGATCGGCAACGCCATCGGCCTGTCGATGCTGTCCGGCGGCTCGGTGCGCTACCGTTTATATGCACGACTTGGCCTGGGCGCTTCGGAAGTAGCGCACATGACCCTGTTCGCCAGCCTGTCGCTGGGCTGCGCTCTGCCGCCGCTGGCAGCGCTGGCGACCCTGAGTGACCTGCCGGCCGCCTCCCAGGCCCTGGGCCTGTCCGAGGGTCTGCTGGCCACGATTGCCTCTGCCGTGCTGTTGCTCGGCGCTATTCTGGCCATCGGCATCTACCGTCGGCGCCTGCCGGAGCAGCCTTACCGTGACAACCTGCTGGTCAAGGTCGGGCGCCGCACCCTGCGCCTGCCGGGTCGACGCCTGACGTTCCTGCAACTGGTCATCACCGCTCTCGACGTGGCCGCTGCCGCCACCGTGCTTTATCTGCTGCTGCCGGAAGCTCCGCCATTCGGCGCATTCCTGCTGGTGTACCTGCTGGCCCTGGCTGCCGGCGTCCTCAGCCACGTACCGGGCGGGGTCGGTGTCTTCGAAGCGATTCTGCTGGCGGCGTTCGCCGACAAGCTCGGTGCTGCACCACTGGCTGCCGCCCTGCTGCTGTATCGCATGATCTACGTGGTGCTGCCATTGCTGGTGGCCTGCGTACTGCTGCTGATCAACGAAGGGCAGCGCCTGTTCCAGACTCAAACCATGCGCGCTGCCTCCGGTCTCGCTGCACCGATCCTTGCGGTACTGGTGTTTCTTTCCGGCGTGGTGCTGCTGTTTTCCGGCGCGACGCCTGAAATCGACACGCGCCTGGAACACATCGCTTACCTGATCCCTCATCGCCTGGTCGATGCCTCGCACTTCGGCGCCAGCCTGATTGGCGTGTTGTGCCTGATGCTCGCCCAAGGCTTGCGTCGCCGACTGTCGGCAGCGTGGATGCTGACCACCATTCTGCTGCTCGTAGGCGCCCTGCTCTCGCTGCTCAAGGGGTTCGACTGGGAAGAAGCCACGTTGATGACCCTCACCGCCGCGCTGCTGGGGGTGTTCCGTCGCTCGTTCTATCGCCCGAGCCGTCTGACCGAAGTGCCGTTTTCGCCGCTGTATCTGGTAGCGAGCCTGTGTGTACTCGGTGCCTCGACCTGGCTGTTGTTGTTCGCTTATCAGGACGTACCGTACAGCCATCAATTGTGGTGGCAGTTCACCCTCGACGCCGACGCCCCGCGCGGTCTGCGTTCGTTGCTCGGCGCCGCGGTGCTGTTGCTGGTGATCGCCCTGACCTGGTTGCTGCGCACCGCACGTCCGGTGATTCATCTGCCGACGCCCGATGAACTGGAGCGCGCCACGAAGATCCTGATGGCCTCCTCGCAACCGGATGGCGGCCTGGCCCTGACCGGTGACAAGGCGATGCTGTTCCACCCCAACGACGAAGCCTTCCTGATGTACGCGCGTCGCGGCCGCAGCCTGGTGGCGCTGTACGACCCGATCGGTCCCGGCCAGCAGCGGGCGGAAATGATCTGGCAGTTCCGCGACCTGTGCGACATCCACCACGCCCGTCCCGTGTTCTATCAAGTGCGTGCCGAGAACCTGCCGTACTACATGGACATCGGCCTGACCGCGATCAAGCTCGGCGAAGAAGCTCGGGTCGACCTGCATCGCTTTGACCTGGAAGCCAAGGGCAAAGAGATGAAGGATCTGCGTTACACCTGGAACCGCGGCACCCGCGACGGTCTGTCGTTGGAGATCTTTGAGCCGGGCCAGGCGCCGATGGATGAGCTCAAGGTGATTTCCGATGCCTGGCTGACCGGCAAGAACGTGCGCGAGAAAGGCTTCTCCCTCGGCCGTTTCAGCGACGATTACCTGAAGCATTTCCGCATCGCGGTGATTCGCTTCGAAGGCCGCCCGGTGGCGTTCGCCAACCTGCTCGAGACTTACAGCCATGACCTGGCCAGTCTCGACCTGATGCGCTCGCACCCGGACGCCCCCAAGCTGACCATGGAGTTTCTGATGGTCGGCCTGATTCAACACTATAAGAGTCACGGATACGCGCGCTTCAGCCTGGGCATGGTGCCATTGTCGGGGTTGCAACCCCGGCGTGGTGCACCGCTGACCCAGCGTCTGGGCTCGATGGTTTTCCGCCGTGGTGAGCAGCTGTACAACTTCCAAGGCTTGCGCCGCTTCAAAGACAAGTTCCAGCCTGACTGGGAACCCCGTTATATGGCGGTGCCCGCCGGACTCGATCCGCTGGTGGCACTGGCCGATACTGCTGCCCTGATCGCGGGCGGCTTGACTGGATTGGTGAAACGCTGATGATTCAACGCTCCCTGAAGTACATCCTGGCCGCACTGATCGTGCTGGCCGTGATTGCCGGCGGCGGTTACTGGTACCTCAAACGCCCGGCACCGGAACCGACCCTCGAACAGCTCACGCCGGCTGACGGCACCGTCATGACCCGAGTCATCCCCGGCACCAAGCCCAAGGCCCAGGTGCTGGTGGCGGTCGAGGACGACAAGAAACTCTCCGACAATCAGCTGACCACCCTGAGCCGCAGCGCCTCGGCGCAGATCGTCCAGGTGATTCTGCCCAAGGACTGCCTGCTGCAAAGCCGCGCACTGCAAAGCGGTCTGCGTGAACTGAACGGCCCGGCGACCCTGGTCAGCGGCATAGGCCCTGGCGCGGTGCTGGCTTGGCGCTGGCTGTCCGAACAGAAAGACGACAAGGCCCAGGCCGTGTCGGTCGACCTGGCGCTGGAAAAAGGCGGCTGCACCCACCTGCTGCCGAAATCCGCCGCCCACGGCCACTGGCTGGTGGCCTGGAACGACAACCCGGACGACACCAGTGCCGGTTTCGTGCGCGATCAACCGAACGCCGAAACCAGCATCAGCGACTACGACATCAACCTGCCGCAAGTGCTGAACAACGAACTGCGCAAGATCCTCGTCGGTGGCGACAAAGCCGCTGGCGGTCTGCAAATCCCGGTTGTGGAAGTCCCGGCCGGCCAGGCCAAGGACACCGTGACCCTGTTCCTGTCCGGTGACGGCGGCTGGCGTGACCTCGACCGCGACGTGGCCGGTGAAATGGCCAAGATCGGCTACCCGGTCGTCGGCATCGACACCCTGCGCTACTACTGGCAGCACAAGAGCCCGGAACAGAGTGCGCTCGACCTGACCGAACTGATGCAGCACTACCGCCAGAAATGGGGCACCAAACGCTTCATCCTGACCGGTTACTCGTTCGGTGCCGACGTCCTGCCCGCGATCTACAACCGCCTGCCGGACACCGAGCAGCAGCGCATCGACGCAATCATCCTGCTGGCCTTCGCCCGCACCGGCAGCTTCGAAATCGAAGTCGAAGGCTGGCTCGGCAACGCCGGCAAAGAAGCCGCCACCGGACCTGAGATGGCCAAGCTGCCACCGGCCAAGGTCGTTTGCATCTACGGTGAGGAAGAAACCGACGAGAGCGGTTGCACCGACAAGACCGCAGTGGGCGAAGCAGTGAAACTGCCTGGCGGTCACCACTTCGACGAGAACTACCCGGCGCTGGCCAAGCGCCTGGTGGATCTGATCGAGAAGCGTCAGGCCAAGGATCAGCCGGCAGAGTGATCTGAAGCGCCCCAACGAAAAGCCCCCGCACCTTAGGGTTGCGGGGGCTTTTTCGTTTTGGCAAACGCCCGAGATCCTTGTGGGAGTCGGGCTTGCCCGCGATGGCGGTGGGTCAGGCAACTGATTTGTAAACTGATACACCGCATTCGCGGGCAAGCCCGCTCCCACAGGGATCTCCACTGGATTCTGATAAGTGCACAAACACAAAAAAGCCCCCGCCAGCCACAAGACCGACGGGGGCTTTTCAGTTCAGACGGAACCTACATCTCCACCTGCGTCCCCAACTCAATCACCCGGTTCAACGGCAGATTGAAGAACCGCAGATTCCCGTTGGCGTTCTTCAACATGAACGCAAACAGCGCTTCACGCCAGCGGGCCATGCCTTCGAGTTTCGAGGCGATCACCGTTTCGCGGCTGAGGAAGTAGGTGGTGCGCATCGGGCTGAAGTCGAGGTCGTCCAGATGGCACAGCTTCAGCGCCTGCGGCACGTCCGGCTCGTCGGTGAAGCCGAAGTGCAGGATCACCCGGAAGAAGCCTTCGCCGTGGGCTTCGACTTCGAAGCGTCGGGATGGCGGGACGCGCGGGATGTCTTCGTAGACCACGGTCAGCAGCACCACTTGCTCGTGCAAGACCTGGTTGTGCAGCAGGTTGTGCAACAGCGCATGCGGGACAGCGTCGGAGCGCGCAGTCAGGAACACGGCGGTGCCCTGCACGCGGTGTGGCGGCTGGACGCGGATGCTGCTGATGAAGATCGGCAGCGGTAATGCGCCTTCGTCCAGGCGCTCGACCAGTAGTTGCTTGCCGCGCTTCCAGGTGGTCATCAGCACGAACAGCGCGATACCGGCGATCACCGGGAACGCACCGCCCTGCACGATCTTCGGCACGTTGGCGGCGAAGTACAGACCGTCCACCAGCAAGAAGCCGATCAGCACCGGCACGGCCAGCACCGGCGGCCATTTCCACAACAGCAGCATGACCGCCGACACCAGAATCGTGGTCATCAGCATGGTCCCGGTCACCGCCACACCGTAGGCCGAGGCCAGAGCGCCGGAGGACTCGAAACCGATCACCAGCAAGACCACGCCGACCATCAGCGACCAGTTCACGGCACCGATGTAGATCTGGCCCTGTTCATCGCTGGAGGTGTGCTGGATGTACATGCGCGGAATGTAACCGAGCTGAATCGCCTGACGGGTCAGGGAGAACGCGCCGGAGATCACCGCTTGCGAGGCGATCACCGTGGCCAGGGTCGACAGACCGACCAGCGGAATCAGCGCCCAGCTCGGCGCCAGCAGATAGAACGGGTTGCGCGCCGCTTCCGGGTTGTCCAGCAGCAAGGCGCCCTGACCGAAGTAGTTGAGCACCAGTGCCGGCAGCACCAGCAGGAACCACGCGCGGGCAATCGGCTTGCGGCCGAAGTGGCCCATGTCGGCGTACAGCGCTTCGGCACCGGTCAGCGCCAGCACCACGGCGCCGAGGATCGCCACGCCCATGCCGGCATGCACCATGAAGAAACGCACGGCCCAGATCGGGTTCAGTGCCTTCAGTACTTCCGGGGAATGGCTGATGCCGTACACGCCGAGGGCGCCGAGCACCAGGAACCAGGTGACCATTATCGGCCCGAAGAGGATGCCGATCCGCGCTGTACCGTGACGCTGGATCAGGAACAGACCCACCAGCACCACCAGCGACAATGGCACGACCCAATGGTCGATCCCGTCAAACGCCAGGCCCAGGCCTTCGATGGCCGAGAGTACGGAGATCGCCGGGGTGATCATGCTGTCGCCGTAGAACAGCGCCGCACCGATCAAGCCGCAGACCACCAGCAGCGAACGCAACTTCCTGCGCTCCCCCGCTGCTCGTCGCGCCAGCGCGGTCAGGGCCATGATCCCGCCTTCGCCCTGGTTGTCGGCGCGCAGGACGAACATCATGTACTTGATCGATACGACCCAGATCAGCGACCAGAAGATCAGCGACAGAATGCCCAGCACCCCATCGTGGTTGACGGGTACGCCGTAACCGCCGGAAAACACTTCTTTGAGGGTGTACAACGGGCTCGTGCCGATGTCGCCGTAAACTACCCCGACCGCCGCGACCAGCATACTCAGCGGCTTGGTGGCCGAACCCTCGGCGCCTGCCGCGTGACTACTTGCCTGACCCATCCAACACTCCTGATTTCCAGACCGGCTTCTTTGAACGAAGCACTATGCTTTTTGATGCAGCATGCGCTGTTTTACCTGTTGTTACAGTCGTTTTGTTGACTGTAAAAAATTGGTAAAGCGTCTTGGCGCGAAGCATAGCGCAGCACTCGTCGCATTTCCCTGCATAAAGCTGGTCAAGTGCGCTGCTCATCGCTAGAATTGCGCACTTTTTGATCAGAGGCGCAGTTCAAGCGCCCGTCCGCCGGCTTCCGCCATCAGGCAAGCGGCGTCACAAAACACCGAGGTTAGACATGTCCACCACTCCTGCGCCGGCCAATCCAAAGGTTGGCTTCGTATCTCTGGGTTGCCCGAAAGCACTGGTCGACTCCGAGCGCATCCTGACCCAGCTGCGCATGGAAGGCTATGACGTGGTGTCCACCTATCAGGACGCCGACGTGGTCGTGGTCAACACTTGTGGCTTCATCGACTCGGCCAAGGCCGAATCGCTGGAAGTCATCGGCGAAGCGATCAAGGAAAACGGCAAGGTCATCGTGACCGGCTGCATGGGCGTGGAAGAAGGCAACATCCGTGACGTGCACCCGAGCGTGCTGGCCGTCACCGGTCCGCAGCAGTACGAACAAGTGGTCAACGCCGTACACGAAGTCGTGCCGCCACGTCAGGATCACAACCCGCTGATCGACCTGGTGCCGCCGCAAGGCATCAAGCTGACCCCGCGTCACTACGCGTACCTGAAGATTTCCGAAGGCTGCAACCACAGCTGCAGCTTCTGCATCATCCCGTCGATGCGCGGCAAGCTGGTCAGCCGCCCGGTTGGCGACGTGCTCGACGAAGCCCAGCGTCTGGTCAAATCCGGCGTCAAAGAGCTGTTGGTGATCTCCCAGGACACCAGCGCCTATGGCGTTGACGTCAAGTACCGCACCGGTTTCTGGAACGGCGCGCCGGTGAAAACCCGCATGACCGAACTGTGCGAAGCGCTGAGCACCCTCGGCGTCTGGGTCCGTCTGCACTACGTTTACCCGTACCCGCACGTCGACGAGCTGATCCCGCTGATGGCCGCCGGCAAGATCCTGCCGTACCTGGACATCCCGTTCCAGCACGCCAGCCCGAAAGTCCTGAAGTCGATGAAACGCCCGGCGTTCGAAGACAAGACCCTGGCACGGATCAAGAACTGGCGCGAAATCTGCCCGGACCTGATCATCCGTTCGACTTTCATCGTCGGCTTCCCTGGCGAAACCGAAGAAGACTTCCAGTACCTGCTGGACTGGCTGACCGAAGCCCAGCTCGACCGCGTCGGCTGCTTCCAGTACTCGCCGGTCGAAGGCGCGCCGGCCAATGACCTGAACCTCGATATCGTTCCGGACGACGTCAAGCAGGATCGCTGGGAACGCTTCATGGCGCACCAGCAGGAAATCAGCTCGGCCCGTCTGCAAATGCGCATCGGCCGTGAAATCGAAGTGCTGGTGGACGAAGTCGACGAGCAAGGCGCGGTCGGCCGCTGCTTCTTCGATGCCCCGGAAATCGACGGCAACGTGTTCATCGACAACGGCAGCAACCTCAAGCCGGGCGACAAGGTCTGGTGCAAGGTGACCGACGCCGACGAATACGACCTCTGGGCCGAACAAATCTAAACGCGAAAAATACGAAAAGCCCCGCTCTCTTTTACGAGATGCGGGGCTTTTTTACGGCTATCGTTTGTGGGGGGAAGGACTCCCCTCATTCATGACAAAGAGGCTAACGGGCATGCGTCACCATTCGGTCATCCACACGCCGAAACTCAGCGATTATCAGGAACTGACCCGGGTCTGGGAGGCCTCGGTCCGCGCGACCCATGATTTTCTGCCGGACAGCTATATCGAGCTGCTGCGCAATCTGGTGCTGACCCGCTACCTCGATGCGGTGATGCTGATCTGCACCAAGGACAGTCACCAGCGCATCACCGGTTTTGCCGGCGTGGCGGCGGGCAAGATCGAAATGCTGTTCATCGACCCCGAACATCGCGGCCAAGGCCTGGGCAAAAAGCTGCTCAATTATGCGATGCAGCACCTGAACGCCGATGAACTGGACGTCAACGAACAGAACCCGCAGGCCCTGGGTTTTTACTTCAAACAGGGGTTCGAGGTGATCGGCCGGTCGGAAGTCGACGGCATGGGCCAGCCTTATCCGTTGCTGCACATGCGTCTGAAACAGCCGGAACAGCGCGCCGTACGCGGCTAAAAGCCACACGGTACAAATGCAATCGCGATTAACCGGCGCCAGGCAGGTACAATGCCCACCCCTTTTTTGTTACGGCCCTGTCATGACTGACCCGATTCGCCTCTCCAAACGCCTCATTGAACTGGTCGGTTGCTCCCGCCGGGAGGCCGAGCTGTTCATCGAGGGCGGCTGGGTCACCGTGGACGGCGAAGTCATCGACGAGCCGCAGTTCAAGGTCGGCGACCAGAAAGTCGAGCTCGACAAGGACGCCAAGGCCACCGCGCCGGAGCCGGTGACCATCCTGCTCAACGTCCCGGCGGGCATGGACATCGACACCGCCATGCAGTCGCTGAACGCCGAAACCCTCAGCGAAGAACACCGTTATGGCAAGCGTCCACTGCGCGGGCATTTCCTGCGCCTGACCGCCAGCGCCGACCTGCAACCCAAGGCCAGCGGGCTGCTGGTGTTCACCCAGGACTGGAAGGTGCTGCGCAAGCTCACCGCCGACGCGGCCAAGATCGAGCAGGAATACGTGGTCGAGGTCGAAGGCGACATGGTCGCCCACGGCCTCAATCGCTTGCAGCACGGCCTCACCCACAAGGGCAAGGAGCTGCCGCCGGTCAAGGCCAGCTGGCAGAACGAAAACCGCCTGCGCTTCGCCATGAAAAACCCGCAGCCGGGCATCATCGCCCAGTTCTGCGAAGCGGTCGGGCTGAAGGTCGTCGGCATCCGCCGTATCCGCATCGGCGGCGTATCGATCGGCAAGGTGCCGGCCGGCCAATGGCGCTACCTGTCCGGCAAAGAGAAGTTCTAAGGCCTCTGTTGCCGCCACACATTCCGGCATCGCGCCTGCGCGGTGCCCACAGCGAAAGATCAGGACTGCAAACATGGTTCATAACGACGTATTGCGCAGCGTGCGCTACATGCTCGACATCAGCGACAAGAAAGTCGTCGAGATCATCAAACTCGGCGGCCTGGACGTGACCCTCGCCGACGTGGTGACCTGGCTCGACAAGAAAGAAGAAGACGAAGAAGGTTTCGTGCGCTGCCCGGACGAAGTCATCGCTCACTTCCTCGACGGCCTGGTGGTGTTCAAGCGCGGCAAGGACGAAAGCCGTCCGCCGCAGCCAATCGAAGTGCCAGTGACCAACAACATCATCCTGAAAAAGCTGCGCGTGGCCTTCGAACTGAAAGAAGACGACATGCACGCGATTCTCAAGGCCGCCGAGTTTCCGGTGTCCAAGCCTGAGTTGAGCGCGCTGTTCCGCAAGGTCGGCCACACCAACTACCGTCCGTGCGGCGACCAGTTGCTGCGCAATTTCCTCAAGGGCCTGACCCTTCGCGTTCGCGGTTGATCCTTTTCAGAACGGCGACTTCGGTCGCCGTTTTCATGCATGCCCCTCCATTCCCTGCAAAAATAGTGGCTCCGCTTTTCGCGGCCGGCGACTAGGGTGTACTGAACCCTAGCCCTCAGGATTCGCCATGCACCCGTATTTTTCCCTGCAAGGCCGCACCGCCCTGGTGACCGGCGGCACCCGTGGTATCGGCAAAATGATCGCCAAGGCGTTTGTCGAGGCTGGTGCCCGTGTGTACGTCTGCTCCCGAGACGCTGAAGCCTGTCATCAAACTGCTGAAGAACTCGGTGCATTGGGCTCCTGCCAGGGCGTGGCAGCGAATCTGGCGACCGAAGAAGGCGTAAAAGAACTGGCAGCCCGACTGGGCGAACAGGTCACCCATCTGGACATTCTGGTGAACAACGCCGGCACCACCTGGGGAGCGCCGCTGGAGAGCTACCCGGTCAAGGGCTGGGAAAAGGTCATGCAGCTCAACGTGACCTCGGTGTTCAGTTGCATCCAGCAGTTTCTGCCTTTGCTGCGCAAGGCTGGCTCGGCAGCGAATCCCGCGCGGATCATCAACATCGGCTCAGTGGCGGGAATCTCTTCCTTCGGCGAACAGGCCTACGCCTACGGGCCGAGCAAAGCGGCCCTGCATCAACTGTCGCGGATTCTCGCTCGTGAACTGGTGAGCCAGCACATCAACGTCAACGTCATCGCGCCGGGGCGCTTCCCGAGCAAGATGACCCAGCACATCGGCAGTGACCAGCAAGCACTGGCCGAGGACACTGCGCTGATTCCGATGAAACGCTGGGGCCGCGAAGAAGAAATGGCGGCGCTGGCGATCAGCCTGGCGAGCACTGCCGGGGCCTACATGACCGGGAATATCATTCCGCTGGATGGCGGGTTCAGTCTGTAGACCGGCGACGCGCCCGGACGGGTTATCATGCCCGCCCTGCTCCGTTTCGAATGCAAACCATGACTTACAGCGTCTCCCCCATCGGCTTCGTCCGCTCCTGCTTCAAGGAGAAGTTCGCCATCCCGCGCCAGCCGCAACTGGCCCCTGCCGCCCGGGGCGTGCTGGAACTGGTGGCGCCGTTCGATCAGGGCGATGCGGTGCAGGGGCTGGAGCAGGTCAGTCACGTCTGGCTGCTGTTCCTGTTCCATCAGGCGCTGGAGGAAAAGCCGCGACTGAAGGTCCGCCCTCCCCGCCTGGGCGGCAACAAGTCCATGGGCGTGTTCGCCACCCGCGCCACCCACCGGCCGAACGGCATCGGCCAGTCGGTGGTGAAGCTGGACAAGGTCGAGGCCGATCGCTTGTTCATCTCCGGCATCGACCTGCTGGACGGCACGCCGATTCTCGACATCAAACCCTACGTGCCCTACGCCGACATCATCGCTGACGCCTCCAACAGCATCGCCAGTGCCGCGCCGCAACTGATCGACGTGCAGTGGACAGACGCGGCGCTGCAACAGGCGCATACGCACGCTCAGCGCCTTGCCGAACCTTTGGTCGAGCTGATCGAGCAATGTCTGGCCCAGGATCCGCGTCCGGCGTATCAGACGCCCGCGCCAGAGCGCGAATACGGTGCGCAGTTCTGGGATCTGGATGTGCGTTGGCACTATCCGACGCCGGAGCAGATCCGCGTCCTGGAAGTCATCCCCGCCAACGACTAAATCCCGGAAACGAAAAAGCCCGCGTTGCCTTCTCAGGCAATGCGGGCTTTTCTTTGGCATCGTCGGGATTACTTCTCGACGAACGCACGCTCGATCAGGTAATCACCCGGCTCGCGCATCCGCGCCGAGATCTTCAGGCCGAAGCTGTCGAGCACTTCGCTGGTCTCGTCGAGCATGCTCGGGCTGCCGCAGATCATCGCGCGGTCGTCCTGCGGGTTGATCGGTGGCAGGCCGATGTCGCTGAACAGCTTGCCGCTGCGCATCAGGTCGGTCAGACGGCCCTGATTCTCGAACGGTTCGCGGGTCACGGTCGGGTAGTAGATCAGCTTGTCACGCAGCGCCTCGCCGAAGAACTCGTTCTGCGGCAGGTGCTCGGTGATGAACTCACGGTAGGCGACTTCGTTGACGTAACGAACACCGTGAACCAGGATCACTTTCTCGAAGCGCTCGTAGGTTTCCGGGTCCTGGATCACGCTCATGAACGGCGCCAGACCGGTGCCGGTGCTCAGCAGGTACAAATGCTTGCCCGGGTTCAGGTCGTCCAGCACCAGGGTGCCGGTAGGCTTCTTCGAGATGATGATCTCGTCGCCTTCCTTCAGGTGCTGCAGCTGGGAGGTCAGCGGACCGTCCTGCACCTTGATGCTGAAGAACTCGAGATGCTCTTCCCAGTTCGGGCTGGCGATCGAGTAAGCGCGCATAAGCGGGCGGCCGTTGGGCTGTTGCAGGCCGATCATCACGAACTGACCGTTCTCGAAGCGCAGGCCCGGATCGCGGGTGCACTTGAAGCTGAACAGAGTGTCGTTCCAGTGATGAACACTGAGGACACGCTCGTGGTTCATGTTGCTCATGTACGTGGGACTCCTGGAGATTGATCTGCGCTTGCCCGGCTGGTCTTGAAGAATGCCGACGGTGCGCAATTGCATCGCATTCTAATAGCGCCGACAATATCTGTTAACTGGATTATTAAGATAAGGGTTATCGGTTATATCGATATGCGATTTACTCTTCGTCAACTGCAAGTCTTCGTCGCCGTCGCCCAGCAGGAAAGTGTGTCCCGCGCTGCGGGTCTGCTCAACCTGTCGCAATCGGCCGCCAGCACGTCCATCACCGAACTGGAGCGCCAGTCCAGCTGCCAGCTGTTCGACCGCGCCGGCAAACGTCTGAGCCTCAACGCCCTCGGCAAACAGTTATTGCCGCAAGCGGTGGCCCTGCTCGATCAGGCCAAGGAAATCGAGGACCTGCTCAACGGCAAATCCGGTTTCGGCTCGCTGTCGGTGGGCGCGACCCTGACCATCGGCAATTACCTGGCGACGCTGCTGATCGGCGGTTTCATGCAGCGTCACCCGGAAAGCCAAGTGAAGCTGCACGTGCAGAACACTGCCAATATCGTGCAGCAAGTGGCGCATTACGAAATTGATCTGGGTCTAATCGAAGGCGATTGCAGCCACCCGGACATCGAAGTGCAGAGCTGGGTCGAGGATGAGCTGGTGGTGTTCTGCGCCCCGCAGCATCCATTGGCCAAACGCGGCAGCGCGACCATGGAAGAGTTGACGCACGAAGCGTGGATTCTGCGCGAACAAGGCTCCGGCACCCGCCTGACCTTCGATCAGGCAATGCGTCACCATCGCAGTGCGCTGAACATTCGTCTGGAGCTGGAGCACACCGAAGCGATCAAGCGCGCGGTGGAATCAGGTTTGGGGATTGGCTGTATTTCGCGCCTGGCGCTGCGTGACGCCTTCCGGCGCGGCAGCCTGGTGCCGGTGGAGACGCCGGATCTGGATCTGGCGCGGCAGTTCTACTTCATCTGGCACAAACAGAAGTACCAGACCTCCGCCATGCGCGAGTTTCTCGATCTGTGCCGCGCCTTCACCGCCGGGGTCCAGCGCAGCGACGAGATCGTCCTGCCGACGATCGCTTAAAGCAGAATCACCGCCCACACCAGGGCAATCATGCTCAGTGCCACGAATTGCGCGGCGCTGCCCATGTCCTTGGCGTTCTTGGACAGTGGGTGCAGTTCCAGGGAAATGCGGTCGATGGCCGCCTCCACCGCGGAGTTCAGCAGCTCGACGATCAGCGCCAGCAGGCACACAGCGATCAGCAACGCCTGCTCGACACGGCTGACATTCAGGAAGAACGTCAGTGGAATCAGCACCACGTTAAGCAGCACCAACTGACGGAACGCCGCTTCGCCGGTGAAGGCTGCGCGCAAACCGTCCAGCGAGTAACCGGAAGCGTTGAGGATGCGTTTCAGGCCCGTCTGGCCCTTGAAAGGTGACATAAAGTAGATAACCGACCAAAAAGAAGTGGGGAAGCTAGATCAACGAAAGTCAAAAAAGCGTGAAGACGCCAGCTATTACTGGCTCGGAATTGACTCAAGTTGTTGCAAGAGTAAAGCTGCCTGAGTCCGGGTCCGCACGTTCAACTTGCGAAAGATCGCCGTGACGTGGGCCTTGATGGTCGCTTCCGACACGCTCAACTCATAGGCGATCTGCTTGTTGAGCAGGCCTTCGCAGACCATGGTCAGCACCCGGAACTGCTGCGGCGTCAGGCTCGCCAGGCCATCGCTGGCAGCTTTGGCCTCGTCGGAGACGCTGACCGCTTCGAACGCCTGGGGCGGCCAGAACACGTCGCCGTCCAGAACTTTGCGCACGGCTTCCTGAATCACGCTCAAGTCGCTCGACTTGGGAATGAAACCGCTGGCGCCGAACTCCCGCGACTTGACCATCACCGAAGCTTCTTCCTGCGCCGAAACCATCACCACCGGAATCTGCGGGTACTGCCCGCGCAACATCACCAGCCCGGAAAATCCGAAAGCGCCCGGCATGTTCAGGTCCAGCAGCACCAGGTCCCAGTCGGCCTTTTCGGTCAGGCGGGCTTCCAGTTCGGCAATGCTCGCCACTTCCACCATTCGCACATCCGGGCCAAGGCCCATCGTCACCGCTTGATGCAGTGCGCTACGAAAAAGAGGGTGATCATCGGCAATCAGGATGTCGTATGTGGCCATTTTTCAAATGATCCTGTTTTTGATGGCAGACCCGATGCATTCGAGTCTCACCAAGGCAACTCAAGATGCCGACGCTTTTGCAGCGGCATCCACAGGGGCACGTTCAACGCCAATCACGGACAAAAACGGCGTTTCAAACCTTGGCCGCACCCCAATCGGCGCCAAGCATGCCCAGCGAAGCCGGGGTGGTCAAGCAACACGGCCACTGCTTTAGCAGTATGGGCCAGTATCAGACGGGCACCGGCTGCGCATTTCGAATGAACGGCAGCAACTCGGCATGGGCCGGCGTCGACACGTTCACATCAAGCTGCTGTTTGGCCCCCAGGTAATGCTGGCTGAACACATCGAAATAGGCGTCCAGCGCCGAGGCGGCATCCGTGTCGCCCGCCAGTTCCAGGCACAGCGCCGCCACTTCGGCGGTGCACAGGTGCTCGCTGCGGGTCGAACGACGCAGGCGATAGCGCGACAGTTTGTCGGGCAACAGACTGAGGATCGGCAGGCGGTCGAAGTACGGGCTCTTGCGGAAGATCTTGCGGGCCTCGGTCCAGGTCGCGTCCAGCAGAATGAACAGCGGACGCTTGCTGCTATCGAGATCTACGGTGTTGGTCACCCGCGAAGGCTCGACGTATTCGCCGGGAAACACCAGATACGGCTGCCATTGCGGGTCGTTCAGCAGCGCCAGCAGTTGCTCGTCCGGTTCGGTCCGGGACCAGATGAAGGCGTGATTGTCCTGCACGATGTCGGCAATCAGCCAGCCGGTATTGCTCGGCTTGAACACTTCCTTGCCGGTCATGATCAGGCAGACACCGGAACGGGTGTCGACAGTCGGGCGCCAGGCGCACAGGCAATGGCTGATGATCACCCGACAGTCACGGCAACGTTCGGAGCGAAAGCCTCGGGCCTGAATCGGCTTGATGCCCTCATCCTCGCGCTGATCACGCAGGCGGGCCACGGCGTTGGGGGCATGGTTCATTGCGGGCGACGCCGACTGACAGGAAAACTCGACACGAACAACTCTCGGCAAGGCAATAAAGGCCGGCAGTTTATCAGAGCGACGGGCACAAGCCTGTACCCTCCCGACCGGCTCCCCTATAATTCGCCGCCACTGAACGCACAGCCACGGGGCTGGTCGAACCACCAGTCACTGAATCAGGAGAGTTTCATGCTGCGCCTTATCGTTCCTACCGCGGCCATTGCGCTGGCGTTGTCCTTCAGCGCACAGGCTGCGTCCCTGAAAGAGCAGAACCTGAACAAGGAACTGCAAAACGTCGCTGCTCAAAGCAGTGCCGGCACGCCACGAGCGATCAACGAAGACATTCTCGATCAGGGCTACACCGTCGAAGGCACCACGCTGATCAACCACCTGAGCGTGCAGGCAAGCCATGCCGACAAGATGCGTGCCGATCCCAAGGCCGTGTATTTCCAGCTGGGCGCCTCGGTCTGCAACAACCCGTCGTACCGCAAGCTGATGGCCAAGGGTGCCGTGATGCGTTACGACTTCAGCGAAGTGAAGACCAACAAGGCCATCGGTTCCGCCAGCTATCAGGAATCGGATTGCCCGAAAGCCGCACCGGCGAAGAAAAAATAACTTTCCGCAAAAGTAACTATCTGGAATTGGCGCGCCGCTGTTCATCCTCGGCGCGCAGTTCGGCCAGCAAGGCCTGCAGATAACGCGAACGGCGATCCCCTCCCGACAAGCGCCGGCAGCACTCCTCTTCGAGACTCACATGATTGGTCTCGGCCGATGCTTTCAGCATTCGATACAGCTGCGTATCGATCTCCAGAATGACTCTGGTCATGTGTCCCGCCTCCTTGCCACCCGCAAATCCTTGAAGAGCGTGCACCTTGCGTACGGTCGTTGACGCAAAGTTGTCGTACGGCGCCTTTAACTTAGTAAATCAGAGCATTCAGCCCTCGACGTGGCATCAGACGAGCGGTGAAAACACTTCGCAAAGCGACAATAAGCAGTTGCCAGGAAAGACTTTGCGGCGCAATGCTCAATGAGCGAGAAATGCTTTGAGGGTCTAGATTCAAAGTATTCCCGATCATTTTATTAACGGCAGGAAAGGAGCTGCCGGATGTTTATTTTCTTGCAGCGCGGCACTGACGCCGCACGTCAGGGCCGAAGGCTCTGTGCAGAAGGAGAAGTTGCATGCCTTACCAACCGAATGACCTGCTCAGCCGTCATTTTCAGGAAAGCGGCCACGACCTCACCGGCAAGGTCGAAGAACAACTCAACCTGGTTTCCCCCAACAGTCCGAACATCCCCATCTATCGTGACATGATCCTGACTGTGCTGCGCATGGCCCAGGAAGATCACAACCGCTGGAACGCCAAGATCACCCTGCAAGCCCTGCGTGAACTGGAGCAGGCGTTTCGAACGCTGGAACAGTTCAAGGGCCGGCGCAAGGTCACGGTGTTCGGTTCGGCGCGCACGCCGGTCGAGCATCCGCTGTACGCCATGGCACGTGAACTGGGCGCGGCTCTGGCCAGATCAGACATGATGGTCATCACCGGTGCCGGAGGTGGAATCATGGCCGCCGCGCATGAAGGGGCCGGTCGTGATCACAGCCTGGGGTTCAACATCACCCTGCCCTTCGAACAGCACGCCAACCCAACTGTGGACGGCACCGGGAACCTGCTGCCCTTCCACTTTTTCTTCACGCGCAAACTGTTCTTCGTCAAGGAAGCCGATGCACTGGTGCTATGCCCCGGCGGCTTCGGCACGCTGGACGAAGCACTGGAAGTACTGACCCTGATTCAGACCGGCAAGAGTCCGCTGGTGCCGGTGGTACTGCTGGACGCGCCGGGCGGCACGTTCTGGCAAGGGGCGCTGGATTTCATCCGTCATCAACTGGAGGAAAACCGCTACATCCTGCCAACCGATCTGAAACTGATGCGCCTGGTCTACAGCGTTGAAGAGGCGGTGGAGCAGATCAACCAGTTCTACAGCAACTTCCACTCCAGCCGCTGGCTCAAGCGTCAGTTCGTGATTCGGATGAACCACAGGCTAAGCGATCAGGCACTCGATCACATGCAGGAAGCCTTCGCCGATCTGTGCCTGAGCGACCGGTTCCATCAACACGCCTACAGCGGCGAGGAACACGACGAGGCGCAATTCAGCCATCTGGCGCGACTGGCCTTCGCCTTCAACGCCAGGGATCACGGGCGCCTGCGCGAACTGGTGGACTTCATCAACCTGCCGGAAAACTGGGCCCAGTCCAGACCACAAACGGCGCAGCACAACCGCGAACCCTCGAAGGTAATCTGAAGGCAAAAAAAAACGGCCCGCTATCGAAATAGCGGGCCGTTTTTTTTATTGAAGCAGGAGCGATTTAATCGTCCATCCCTCTGCCGCTGAACAAGCGGTTGATCATCTCCATCGAGAACCCTCGATACGCCAGAAACCGGCCTTGTCTGGCTCGCTCCTTGGCGTCGACGGGAAGCTGTCCGGAGAACTTCCGTTGCCACGTGTCCGCTAGCTGTTCCTGCCAGCTGATACCGCTCTCGCGCAAGGCAAGTTCGATATCGGCACGCTGCAAGCCGCGCTGGCTGAGTTCCTCACGAATCCGTAACGGGCCGTAACCTGAACGGGCGCGGTAGGAAACAAAGCTTTCCAGATAACGGGCTTCGGAAAGCAGACCTTCTTCCGTCAAGCGGTCGAGGGCTGTTTCGATCATCTCGGGTGGGGCGCCGCGCTGACGCAGTTTACGCGTCAGCTCAACTCGACCGTGCTCGCGACGTGCGAGCAGGTCCATTGCGGTTCGCCGCACCGCGACGAGGGTATCGAGTACGGCGGTTGTCATCGGTGCAATCAGATGTCAGCGTCAGCCAGGTCATCTTCGGTCTCTTTGACCGCAGATGCCTTGGAGTCAGCGATCACGGCTGGCGACAGCAACTTGTCACGCAGTTGCTTCTCGAGCTTGGCCGCGACTTCCGGGTTGTCTGCCAGGAACTTGGCCGAGTTGGCCTTGCCCTGACCGATCTTGGTGCCTTCGTAGGCATACCAGGCGCCGGACTTCTCGACGAAACCGTGCAGCACGCCCAGATCGATCATCTCGCCGTTCAGGTAGATGCCCTTGCCGTAAAGAATCTGGAACTCGGCCTGACGGAACGGCGAAGCCACCTTGTTCTTCACAACCTTGACGCGGGTTTCGCTGCCGACCACTTCGTCGCCTTCCTTCACCGCGCCGGTACGGCGGATGTCGAGACGGACCGAAGCGTAGAACTTCAGCGCGTTACCACCGGTGGTGGTTTCCGGGCTGCCGAACATCACGCCGATCTTCATGCGGATCTGGTTGATGAAGATCACCAGGCAGTTGGCGTTCTTGATGTTACCGGTGATCTTACGCAGCGCCTGGGACATCAGACGGGCTTGCAGGCCCACGTGCATGTCACCCATTTCGCCTTCGATCTCAGCCTTCGGCACCAGTGCAGCCACGGAGTCGACGATGATCACGTCAACGGCGTTGGAGCGCACCAGCATGTCGGTGATTTCCAGGGCCTGTTCGCCGGTGTCCGGCTGGGAAACCAGCAGGTCGTCGACGTTGACGCCCAGTTTGCCGGCGTACTCAGGGTCGAGGGCGTGTTCGGCGTCGACGAATGCGCAGGTCGCGCCGGCTTTTTGGGCCTGGGCGATCACGGACAGCGTCAGTGTGGTTTTACCGGAAGATTCAGGACCGTAGATTTCAACAATACGACCTTTTGGCAGGCCGCCGATGCCGAGCGCGATGTCCAGACCCAGAGAGCCGGTGGAAATGGCCGGGATCGCCTGACGATCCTGATCGCCCATACGCATTACGGCACCCTTGCCGAATTGACGTTCGATCTGACCCAGGGCCGCAGCCAAGGCTTTCTTCTTGTTGTCGTCCATTAAAGTCCTCACGTAATCAATAAGGCCTGACGGCCAACACCTGTATAAGTAGCCAGTATTATTCCACAGCGTTCACGGATCGCCTACCCCTGATTTTCGATTTCTCGTGCCGCTAGTCGCAGGAGCCCCTCTAGCGCGGCCTTCACCGTTTGTCGGCGGACTTCATCGCGATTGCCGGGGAAGTGCTGCACCTCGCTGGAAACCGCATCGCCCACACCCCACGCCAGCCACACCGTGCCCACCGGTTTGCCCGGCGAACCGCCGTCCGGCCCTGCAATACCGCTGACCGCCACGGCAAATCGCGCTCGGCTGTGTTTCTGCGCGCCGCGCACCATCGCCTCGACCACCTCGCGACTGACGGCGCCCACCGTCCCGAAGAGTTCGACGGGCACGTTCAGTTGCTGGGTTTTCTGTCGGTTGGAGTAGGTCACATAACCGGCCTCGAACCATGCCGAACTCCCCGGAATCCGGGTAATCGCTTCAGCGATGCCGCCGCCGGTGCAGGACTCGGCCGTGGTGACGTGGGCATTGAGCAACTGCAGGCGTCGGCCAAGTTCGGCCGCCAGTTGGGTGAGGTCTTTCACGGCACTCTCCGGATCAGGTGGAATGTCTACCACCGTACACGAGCCGGTTGCGCTTTCAATACACAAGCTTATTCAAAATGTGCAGGCGCCAGCGCTCTGATATAGGCCTGACAGGCCCGCAGGGCAATCAGTCCGCGGTCGCCTTCACCGGTGATGGCGACAATTCGTTGAGCATGCGCCGGGTCAAGTCGGGCGCGTACGGTTGCATGATCCACGCTGCCGGTGCCGGAGGCGGCTGGCACACCGCCGCCTTGGGCAGCGTCGCCTGCGTCGATGAGGACTGACAGGCGCAGATCAGCAGTGGCAAGGCGATCGCGCAGGCGATCCTGATCACGTTGGGCATCGCTGAGTGCTCGATAGTGGGTTTGCTCACTGGCCGTGAGCCGTTGCTCCAGGGCCAGACGCTTGTCCTGCTCGGCCTGTTGCGCAGTGGCGGCCGCCAGGGTCATTTGGTTGAGGGTTTCGGTGTGCAGCCGCGCCTGTTCAGCCAGTTGGCGGCCGTAACGCCAGTCCTGGAATTGCCAGGCCAGCGCCGCCGCTCCCGCTGCCAGCAGCACCAGGCCGAGCAGCCGCCCGATACTCAGACTGAAGGCAGGCATAACACCGCCCTCGCCCGCCCCCAAAGCTCCAGCCGATCCTGCAACCCGTTCAACCCGCCGTTGATGCGCCGGGTGATGCTGTTGAACTCATCACGGTCGGCCAGTGCGTTCAGGCCGTTCTGCTCCCAGAACCACGCCGCGGACTCGGCCGCCCATTGCGGTTGCTCGAGCAACTCCGGCAAGGCCAGCAGTCGTTCATCGCCGAACAGCCCGAGGCTGCACTGGCGATAGTTGGTGCGGCCGGTGATCTGGATCAGCCCGCGGCCGCGATACTTCTGCCCGTCGCCATCGGCTTCCGGTGTATTGCCCAGACGCAAGGCCAGCGTACCGGTGTCGTACTTGCTCAGGTACTGGTTGTTGCCCAGTTCACGCACGTACTGCAATTGGCCGGACTCATGCCCGACCTGGGCGAGAAACGCGGCAATGCGCTTGGGTGCGTCGATGCGATGGCGAGCCATGGCGTCGTTGAGCGGTGAAACAAAAACGCCCGCTTGGGAGCGGGCGTTGGGCATAATGGTTTTAAGGTTGTCTTCTGTAATTTGCATAATGCGTAATCCTCCCTGGATGCTCCGATTGAATCACGACTGACGACCGAGACCGGTCAGCCATTTCTTTGCCAGGGTTTTCAGGGTGCCATCAGGGGCACTGTCTTCTTGCGACGAAAACACCCAGCCGAGGGTGCCGAAATTCGCCATCCAGTCGATTTGCGGTGTTGGAGTGATCTCGCTGATATCGACCCAGAGCAGATCCGGGTGAAACATCTCGACCATGTTTCCGTCGGTCGAGAACAGTTCGACCACCGTGTCGTTGACGATGCGTGCGTAGGTTTTCATCAGGCGTACTCGTAAATGATCACGACACCAGGGGCACCTGATGTTCCTGATTTGCCAGCCAGATTGGGGCCGATAGCGACCCCGCCGCCGCCGGATCCATATCCCGAGCCGGGGTAGCCGGGGAAGCTGGTAATGACGGTGGTGCCGAACCCGAGGCCACCACTGCCCAACGGAGAGCTGCCACCATGCCCCGCCAGCGTCGAACCATTGACCGAGATGCCCGGTGATCCCGGGGCCCCGGCTGAGTTGACGATGTTCCCGCCGGACGCAATTTCACCGGGATACCCGCCCACACAAAGTCCTGCCGACGATCCGGAAACAACACCGACCCAGAGGGAACCCTGACCTCCCGGTGCCGATACCAGCGAGCCCAGCGAGCTGGTTCCTCCGACGCCGCCGTTCGTCTGTGCGGCTCCGGCAGCCCCACCGGCACCGATCGTGACGATCTGGCTCGCACCGATCCTGTCGCTCGGCAACCGGGCCTCGGCGTAACTGCCGGAAGCACCACCACCGGAGACGGCATATTGATTCGCACCGGTCGCTGCAATACCCGCACTCCCGCCACCGCCGCCCACGACTTTGACCAATACGGATCGCATCCCCACGGTCGGCGTATAAACACCACTGACAGCAAATGTCTTCACATTCAACAAACGACCACTCAAGGCATTGCCACCGCTGGCATACACCAGCAACCAACTGTCCAGCGCGGCGCTATACACCACCGAACACACACTGCCGCCAATAATCTCGGCTGGCCGTAATGCACTCTGTGCCAGACTCAATAGCGGTTTGGGCAGAAGACCATTCGGTGCAAATGTGCTCGCTCCGGTGTTGGCATTGCCTGCGGTGAAACGCAGCGCCAGACCGTCCTTCAACGTCGTGATGGCCGGCACATAATTGGCCATGTAGAGATTGGCAGCGCCGATATCCGCTGCGTGTTTATCTGCACCGGCCTGGCTGATTTTCCTGATCGCCTGCAGCAACTGCGTCGCATCGCTTTCGCTCGGCTCAAGGCCCGCAGACTTGACGACATTCAGCAGCTCGTCGGTGATGCCATTGCCCCAGGTCGCGGGGATCAACGACCCCGGCAACCCACCAACGACGTCTTCATTGACGAACTTGCCATTCACCAGCCCTATGCCGGGAACGCTTTTCGGGTAATCCACGTTTGTATCTCCTCAGTTTCCGTTGTGCAGCAAGCCTTCAAGCCAGTCGGGCTCTACCGGACGAGCGTGCGCATCAGGAAACTCCGGATCGTTGGGCCAGTCGCGCAATGCCTGCCGATAGGCGAGAAGCTGTTTGAACTCTTCGGCGCGCAGGGTCGTGCCGTCGCCGACTTCCAGCTCCTCAGCGTCACGCCATACCAGCCATTGGGTGTCGCGAAGAACAGCATTGCGCCATGCGCGTTCATGAGTGATCGCAGCCTCAGGGGAGATGACCGGATCGGTCAGTACGGGTTGCCCACTGGCACTGGCGCTGATGACCTTGCCCGTTGCCTGCCCGGCAAACAGTTCGGCGTATTGGGCGTGGGTGATTTCTACGGCGCCTTCAGGTAACTCCGGAGAAGGGCTTTCGACCCGATCAAATCCGAGTGTCTGTGCAAAGAAATAGATCTTCATCGTTATCGCCCCCAAACCAGAATGCGGCCCATGATGCCGGGTGCCGGTCTCACACTCGTGCCGTCGACATTCCTGACCCGCGCCGCAGCTACCGATGTTGTTGAAAGGGTCGAATCAAACGCCCAGACAGTCGTGTTGCCCGCGCTCCAGCCGGACGGGTTCCCCTCATCGGCCACTCCGCCGACGATCGCCGTCTGGAACCTGACCGGCAAAGACAGGCTCATGATGCCGTTGGCGTCAGAACCACCCACAACCCATTGCAGAATCAAACCGCTGGGCAGTTTTTGATAACCGGCACTGGCTAGCTGCAAGGTAAAGGCGTTTGAATATTTCAGGCTCGCAGTGCCATGGACCGTCCAGATGCCATAGCCCTTCACGAACTGCGCACTTTCACCGCCGTTGATCGTGATCGAACTCAAGTAAGCACCCTGCGGGCAGATTTGTGTTCCGGTTTTACTGGCGATCGTGATGACTGAGTTGCTGAGGCAATGAAAACTGAGAGTGGCACCATCGGGGACACTGGAAACCTCAGGCAGTGTCACGGTGTAAGCCGCGCTTCCACCCAGTCCGAATGCGCACCCCACATCTGCAGCCGTGAGCTGCGTCGTGTCGACCAGACTCCGGGCACTGGCATGGTTACCCAACGCACGTTGCACGAACTCCGGCGTGGCCACCGCTTTTCCGGTATCGAACTGCGGCGGAGTCGCAAACAATCGGGAACTGCGCAACGCACCCATCAACTGATTGTTCGACGCCTCGCTGGGCGTCATGCCAGCGGCTTGAACAACGCTGAGAATTTCCTGCGTGACACCATTGCCCCACGCCGCCGGAATCAGCGAACCGGGTTTTCCGGCAACCGGATCCTCATCGGCAAACTGTCCATTGACCAGCCCGACGCTGGGTACACTCTTGGGATAGTCCAAGGCTTATCTCCTTATCTGAAAACATGGGTTGCGTGATGGCTTCAGCCAATCGCGCCGGCCAGCCACTGCGGTGCTGAGGGCCGCGAAACGGATGACGGATATGCGCCGCAATCTGGCCAGTCGCGCAATGCCTGGCGGTACTCGAGCAGCTCCAGGTATTGCTGGGCCTTGAGCGTTGTCCCGCGTCCCAACTCCTGCTCGTCGCGATGACGGGTGACCCGCCATTCGGTGGCTGCGAGAGCCGACTGACGCCAGGTACGCTCCGCCGCCAGAGGCTGGTTTTCCTCAACCACGGAGGCCTTGGCGACAACAGGGTTTTGCGGTTCGTACGCAGGCTCGATAGCGGGAGCTATCTCATCCATCGACGCGCCGATTTCGACGTTGACGCCTTCGGGCACCGGTACCATCGCCGCGACAAACGCAGGCGCGAACAGTTGCTCGATCGCGTAGTCACCGGTGTCGATCACTTCGACTGCGACACCGTTTTCAATACGGGCATAACGGGCCATTACTCGTACTCCCAGATTTCACAGAAGGCGTTGCCGCCGGCGCCGCTCACGATTGACGCAGAAGCGTGAACCGAGCAGGAACCACTGCCGCCCGAACCCCGAACACCGGCATTGCCAACGGTGTTTGACCCGCTGAAAGGGCCACCGCCGTCGAACGGACTCGGAGCTCCGCAACCCGACAGCAACCCCCAATTGGCGTTGCTCATTCCGAAACCTCCGGTGATACCGCGAGCGCTGCAGAGATTGCCGCCAGTCAGCAACCCACCGACCCCGCCCTGAATGAATCCTGACGAAGTGCCTGTGACCACGATCCCCAGTTTCTGCCCGCCACCGCCTCCCGAAACACTCATGTAGCTACCAAAGGAGGCTCCGCCGCCCGCAAGGCCCGTGGTGTTGCTGACGGCGCCCCCGGCGCCCAGCGAAACCGGTACGCCGGCGAGCATTTGTGCGGTGACGTCATACAGGCTTTCCGCATACGCGCCGGACCCGCCACCACCGCCGAGGATTTGTGTACCCGCCGGAACAGGTTCGCAGCCGCCCCCCGAACCACCCGCCCCGATCAACCGCACGCGAATCCGTTTGGCCCTCGGGTTCGGCTTGTAAACCGTGATCCCGACCGCGTCGATCTGCCGGACCGCCAGCAACCGCCCCACCGCATCGGTGATGCCGTAGCCCGCCAGCGTGGTCGGGGTGTTCTTCAGTTTGGTGAAATCGACCAGGGCACCAATCGCCGTTGCCAGCTGGTTGGTCTTGGTCTCGTCCGGCGTCAGTCCGGCCGCCTTGATGGTGTTGAGAATTTCTTGCGTGACACTGTTGCCCCAAGCGGCGGGGATCAACGACCCGGGCGTGCCGGCAACGGGGTTTTCATCGATAAAACCGCCGTTGACCAGGCCGACGCCGGGGATGCTTTTCGGATAGTCCATTGCGCTGCTTCCTGTGCTGCAATCAGCTGGTGACGGTTGTGCCGGGCACAGCCGGCCAAGTGATTTCTTCCGGGAAACCGGTCTGCTTTTCGATGCGGTTCAGCTCGACGCTGTAGAGCTTCCACTCGAGCAGTTGCAGCTCTTCTTCGTGGCTGGCATCGCCGATGTCTTCGGCGTATTGCAGGGGGGCGATGCGCAGGACCGCGTCGCGCAGCAGCGTGTCGCGCTTGTCGATAAGGCCAGACTTGATCGCGGACAGGTGGGCCGTTTCATCGAGCATCCACGCTTGACCATTCCAGATATATCCCTCTCCTGGCCAGACATCGGCAGTAAGGTCATCCGGTAACTCACCTGGTTCAACCCAGATCTGTATCGCACCGCTGTCCTTCCTGTGAACCACTCCCCGGTGATCGCTCACCTCACGAGGAACTCCGTTCACCAGAACCCAGACACGGCCATTTCCAGGCGATGGCAATTCGAAAGGCAATTGCACTGAATTGCTGGGCAACTGAACGCCAAGTCCAGGCGTCTCGGCAAATTCAACGGGACCGGACAGGCAGCCCACATGATCGAACAGATAATTAAACATGAGCACCTCAGATAAGTTTGATCCGGCCCGGATAGGCAATGTTTCGGGGACGGGTGATACCGCCATGATTCAAAAGATCTGCGTCCGAAATCGGCGAAACGGTTTCAGAAGGGGTGATGTATTTGACCGTGGAGCCCGCGTAATCGGTGTAATTGCCCATGTCGAACCCCAGCAGGGCTTTCTGGGAAATGATGTTTGTTGCGAACAGAATATTGTCGCCCACGCCATTGTCGCCCTGGACCAGCGAGCCTTTTTGCCAAGACCCCGGTACACGTCCCGGATCGATCAAACCGCCTTCAGACAGTACCCGCAGGAACTCGCCACGGGCTTCTGGCAAGCGGAAATTTGTGGCTCCATCCCCAGAGGACCATGCACCGGCGCGATCGGCTTCGGAACGCAACATGCCGGACTGTTGCGCGTGATCCCAGAGCCACGGCCACTCCGTTCGGCTGAGTAACGAGCCATTCAAAGCGGCATAGCCACCGGGCAAAACGGAAAGCGTGGTCTCGAAGGCAATGTGCCCCACTGACGAGCCGTCCAGGCGTCCCACCGGCCACCAGTTACCCGCTGCATCACTGCGCAGATGCCACCAGTCGCCATTGCCCATCAACACCAGAAAGGGGTAACCATTGGACGAAAGGTGTGTATGAAAGCGGATACGGTCAGTACCGGACGTCTGAACAACCAGTCGATTGCCACTGTTGTCGACGCGGCGAACGATAACGTCACGCACGCCCAGACCGATGCTGGCTGCCGGCAGGGTCACTGTGGTGGCTGCCGGGCTGCCGTCGATGAGCACAAGGCCAAGCTCCTGTTCGGTCAGAGCTTTGGAGGCTGCCAGCCGCGTCACCACCGAACGCATCGGGCTGGCGTTGCCGACAATCGACTGAATTGCCTTGAACAACTGCCCTGTATCAGCCTCTGCGGCGGTCATCCCGGCGCCAGCGATCACGTTGACGATCTCTTGTGTAACGCTGTTGCCCCACACCGCAGGTATCAACGACCCGGGCGTTCCCGCCACCGGGTTTTCATCGACGAAGCGGCCGTCGACCAGGCCGACGCTGGGGACGCTCTTTGGATAATCCATTGGATGTTCGTTCCTCTTGAATGACAAATGAAACGTGGCTGCACGCGGGCTTTTGGCTTGCTCAACGGCGGGCGCAAACGCTTCTGTTCCTGAAAATAAAAAGCCCACAACAAAGTGGGCTTGGGTGAAGCGGATGGCGATTACGGAGCCGGGGTGGCCGTCAACTGACGAATGGCCTGCAGCGCCTCATCGGCGGCAGCGCGAGCCTGATCCATCTGGCTTTTGCTCGCGTACGCACGGATCTGGGTCTTGGCTTTCAGGCGCACGGTCCGCAGGGTCAGCAGGTTCTCGCTGAGTTGGGCAGCCTTGTCGAGGATCTGCTCGGCCGACTGTTTTGCCGACCGGCCCTTGGCTACCCAGGCAGCAACGGACAACGGCACTTCCTTTTTCGGGTAGCCGGCATCCTGATAGGCCTGAGCGTCGACCGCCGCCTGAGCGTACTCGAGGGCTTTGAGCGGGTCACCGGCCAGTACGGTGCGTGCGCTGTCGGCGACTGCATCGAGATTGACGCACAATCGTTCGGTTTCTTCCTGCTGCAGTGCGGCGACTCTGTCGTCACTCAGCTCCCACTTCTCGCCATCCCAGACATGTGCGGTGGAGGGTTGTGCAGGACGCAAGCCTTCCTCGAACTGATGCAGTTCATGAATGATGATCATCGGATCAACTCCCAGGAAAAATTCACATTGACGGCGGCGGCAAAGTTGACCGCGATGCCGCTGGCGTAATCGGCCGGACCGACGCTCTTGAGCCCCATGCTGAACAGCAATTCGTCACTGGCGGCATTGCCCGCGCCCCAGGTATGTTCGGCCTGATACGCCTGCCACAGTGAGCGCAATTCGTTATGGTCGAAGCTGGCGGTCAATGTCGAAACCGTCGTATCGCTGACCACGTTGCTGGAGAAAATAAGCGCGGCGCCGCCGGCCGTTGCCCAGCCATCCCAGTTGCTGGAGGTGCCCACGGTCGGGTTGAGGAAGCAATAGTTGCCACCCAGCCATCCGCCCGGCGCGAAGTTCACACTGGTGATGCCGGTCGGGTGCGGCGTGGGATTGCCCACCACCAGACGCGCCGCTCGCGCATGTGGATCCAGCGGCAGATACACCACTCCATTGCCATTGACCGTCTGCGTCCACGACAACCGGCTTCGGTTGTAGATCAGCCTGACAGTCGGCACCGAACCGGGTCCGGCGGTGACAACCCAGGCCAGACAGATATCCAGCGGCGTCGACTGGAAGCCACCACCCGCTGCGCCATTTACCGTGCCCTTCAAACCTTCCGGTGTCGCGTCATAGACTGTGCCGCGCTGCATGTAAAAGGTCAGCGCACCGCCAATCACCTGAGCGCGCAGAAAGTAACCCGAACTCGGCAGCAGGTCGGCACTGCTCCAGGCCTGAGTGGTGAACGTACGCGAACGCCCCAACTGCCCTGCCACGACTTCCTGTCCGAGGCTGACCAATACGCCTGCCGGGATCGATACTCGGCCGCCACTGGTCGACACCGCGGCTGGCGTCACCGCCAGACGCCCGTCCGCTGTGGCCACGGTTGCCGCAGGCAAAGACCCGATCGGCAACGCCGAATCCAGATTCCAGCCCTTGGCCGTCACCGTCTGAATAGCCTGCAGCAACTGATCGTATTTCTTCTCGTCCGGGGTCAGCTCCCCGGCCTTGATCACGCTGAGGATTTCCTGCGTGACGCTGTTGCCCCAGTCCGCCGGAATCAACGATCCCGGCGTTCCGGTCAGCGGGTTTTCATCGACAAATTTCCCATTCACCAGACCGGCGCTGGGCACACTCTTCGGATAATCCATTGCGTTATTCCCTAGTCATAATTGATGTGCACCTTGGTGTGCGCCGGTGCTGCCCGATGGATCATGCATTCGAGCGCCGAGCCCGGGTTCACGCCGAAGCGCTCACCCCAGTAACTCGCACCGAAACGCCGACCGAGCAGCAGGCGGCCGCCGGTGTTGAGCGTCCACATGAACTGCGCTTCCCAGGTGCCCCAGTGCGCCGCACCAAAGCGCGAACGACCCATGCGCGGGGCTTCGAGCTCGGTGATGGTGGCGTTGGGGTAGCCCTGGCTTTTGGCGATTTCCAGGTAGTAGCCGACGGCCTGGCTGCCGACCGCCAACAAGCGGCGGCGTACGGCGAGGCGCCGGTCATCGAACAGCGGTGTGGCGCCCAGGCACGGGTCGGGCAGGTTCATCACCTGTTCCCAGTCCGGCACCAGTTCGCTGACGCCGGCCGGGTCCATCTCGTTGAGCAGGTCGGCGGCGCGGGCGTCGAGGCGTGCCAGTTCGACGGCGACGCCTTGCAGCACCTCATCGAGTTCCGGCACTCGCTCCGGATCCCACGCCGGGCCCGAAGGCAGCAAGGCACGCAATTGCGCCTGGTATTGCGCGGCGGTTCTTATGCCCCCCATACGCAACCTCCGAAGGTGAGCAGTTCGCTGTCGCCTGCCGCGACGTTCGCCACCGGGGCCGAAAGCACGTGATCGGTTTCACCCGCCGCGCTGCTGATCGCTTCGCGGATATGACTGATCAACAGATCCGCGCCGAGGTCGGCCTCGCGGTTATGCAGATCGCGCAACTGGGTTTCGACAGCGGCGCGCACCGCGGTGGTATCGGGCGTCAGCTTCAGTTGATAGGTCACCGGTTTCTGCACCGGCGGGAGCACATGCACTTCAGCGGTCACCGGGCGCAGCGGCTCGATGTAAGCCTGTACTTCGGCCAGTTGATCCGCATTCGGCACCGGTTGCGGGTCGTCGTCACGCATGATGTAGACGCCCACGGTGCCCGGCCCGAGAAAGCCGCCACGGCACCAGGCGCGCGTCACGCCCGGCACTTCCAGCGCCCAAGTCTCGTAGTCGCTGGCCGAACCGCCGTGGGGGATGACGCGATAGGAGCGGATCACCCGCGAGCGCAGCGACTCCAGACTTTCCCGCGCTACCCCGCCGTTGAGCCCCGGCGCCAGCACCACAAAGCTGTTGCCGACCACACCAGTGATCGGCTGCACCGGCGTCAGCGCCAGACCGGCCTCGGCATTGCCCAGGCTGCCGGCATCAAGCGCGGCGATGGAGGTGCTGTTGACGCCATTGACGGTGGTACGCGCGGCGGTGACTTTGAAGGTGCGACCGTCGCTCGACTGCAGCAACGTATCGACGTCCAGCACCGCGCCCGCCGTCGCGTTGAAGCTGACGTTGCCGGTGGCCACCTGTGCCGGTTTGCGCGGCTGGTTCAGGCGCAGCGCGGCGATGCGTTCCAGGGTGGATTCATCGGCGGTATCGGGCAGGATCTGCTCGGCAATCCAGTCGAGGTAGCCGTACAGGCCATACGCGGCGCCGCCGAGTGTGCGGGCCAGGACTTGCGCATCGGACTGGCGCAGCGAATCGCCGGCCAGGTCGCTTTGGGTGCGCTTGATCAGCACCGGCAGCGAAGGGGTTTCAAACGGCATAGATCACCTGCCAACTGTTATCGGGGTTGATGTCCAGACGTTCGCCGTCGGCCAGGGTCAGGACCGTACGCAGGTTCAGGCGCTGGGCGTCGAGGCGTTCGCTGATGATGTCGATGGCGCTGCAATGGCCGTCGTCGATCAGCCACTGCAAGGCTTCGCGGGCATAGAACTCGGCGTCCATCTGGGTCTGTCGGGTCAGCTTGACCCGGCGCAGCAGCCACAACCGCGAACCGATGCGGTCGTCGGCTACGGTCGGAAAGGTGTCGCCCCACCAGCCGTAACGCTCCTCGTCGTCGAGGGCATCGTCGTCGGCCGCACGGCGCCAGGAGAACAGGCTGATCAGCACTGAACGGGTCAGCGCGGCGTGAAGGTTCTGACTGAAAAGCATCACTGACCTCCCGCCGGCGCGCCGGTCTGGCCGCTGCCCGCCTGCACGCCAACGTGCACGTGCTTGATCTGGCTGATGCCGCCAGCCAGCTGATCGCCTTTGGAAACGATCTTGCCGGTCTGGTTGATCACCGGCGTCTCGAAGTTCACGGCGGTGCTGGCGCGGATGTTGAGGGTGGAGGTTTCGATGTCGATGATCCGCCCACGCTTGAAGTGAATCTTGTCGCCTTCGTCGGTGTAGATCGCCACTTCGCCGGCCGCCAGCGATTGCAGGCGATAACGGCGGTCGGCGACCACCAGGGCAATGGCGTGGGAACGATCACCGCCCAGAAACGTGACGACGCCTTCGGCACCGGCCAGCGGATGGCTGGTGAAACCGTAGGGTTCGAAGTGCTCCATGTCGTCGTTCACTTCACCGGCGGTGAGGCGCATTTGCAGCGATTGCAGCTTGGAGGCCGAACTGGCGAGCACGACAGTGCCGCGCGCCAGCAGGCGTGTCAGTAGGCTCATAGGGTTTCCTTGAAGGGCGGGGTCGGGCTCAGGTTTTTTTCGGCGGCGAAGGATTGGCGTCGAAGGTATGCGGCGGCGCCACTTGCAGGGTGGTCACCGAGCCTTGCGCCGACAACGAGTACGTCACCTTGGAAATCAGCATGTCTTCATCGAACCCGAGCACCGGATCCTTGACCCGCACCAGGGTGTTGTGACGCCACAGGTCACCGTTGGACTGACGCCAGCCCTGCACCTGATAAGTGGTGGTCAGCGCCCGGCCCATACGGGTTGCGCTTTCCCATTGGGCCCGTTGCTGGGCCAGTTCGAAGGTCAGTTGCGAGCCTTCGTTGATGATCGTGGTACGCCGGCGCTTGAAGCTCAGGTCGGCCGCCACCGATTCCACTTCGCTGACCGCTGCCCCGCTCTTCTTGTCGTTGCCCTTCTGCTGGCCGATCACCCGGTATTCAGAGAACACCTGGCTGAAATCCATCGGTGCATTGGCCGAGAGAATGTTCTTCCCCAGCTCCAGTGCATCGCTGGCGCGACCGCCGCTGCCCGGTTTGGCGAGCACCAGCCGGCCTTCGGCGTCATCGGTGGAAAACACCCGGTACAGCGAGAGCAAGCGGTCGATCGACTGAAACGCCGTTTCACCTGGCACGATCGTGTGCTTGCTCAGGCGTGCGGTCTCGGGAATTTCGTTGACCACCATCAACGCGTACTCCATGGCCAGGGCCTGGACGATGTTCAACAACGACTGATCCTGCCATTGGCCGGGGTTGTTTCGCGCCGCACAATCCACCAGATCCTGGGTCTTGGAACTGCCTTCGATGCTCAGGCTGATCTGCCGCCCGTCATAGCTGATCGGGGCCTTGAACACATAACCGGTGAGCACCAGATCCTTGCCGATCCGCACTTCGCACGGGTCGCCGGCCTTGATCCGCTGATCCACGGTCTGTCCCGGCCATTGCCAGGTGATGTCGAGTTTGAAGGTGCGGAACTGGCGCTCCAGGTCCGCGGTGATCTGCACGCTTTTCCAGCCGCCGTATTCCATGTCGCCGACGGTCAGCGTCACGCGATTGTCAGTCTCGTTCATGGCTCACTCCCTGGAAACTTTGACTTCGTTGGGTGAGAAGCTCGGATGAGACAGACCGTTGCGCTGAATGACCTCGGTCACCCGCGTGGCGTCGCCAAACTGTTTGTAGGCCACGACTACCGCCGGAAAGGTTTCCTGGAAGGTTTTGCTGACCAGTCGCACACCGGACGAAGCCACAGCCTTGAGGTGCGCGATCAGCGCTTCCTTCACATCGGCGATGGCCTGGTAGTGCGCGGGATCGGCCTTGTCCTGGGCCTTTTGCAATGCTTCGATCAGCTCTTTTTGCAGGGCTTGCAGATCGTCGGTGACCGGCACTTCCTGACGAGTGATCGGCTGCTTCGATTGCTGATCCAGCGAGGGGGTCGAGTTCAGTTTTACCGGCGTAGAGGCCACCGGCATCGAAGCAACCCACTGCGCGACTTTGACGATCAGGGTGTCCTGCACCAGGTTGGCCATCGCTTGCGCGGCGGCGTTGGTGTCCTTGCCGGTGGTGATTTTCGGTGCGTCGGCCTTGCGGATGGCTTCGAGTTGTTGGGACACGTCGGCAATCACGCCACGGTAGCCCTCCTTCGCGAATTCCTTCAGCTCTTTGATATCGCCGAGCAAACCCTTGAACTCCGCCGCTACTTCCTTGGGCAGTTCCTTGACGGCCCTGACCAGTTCGGTGATCTGCTTGTACTGCGCGATCAACGGTTTGAGTTGCTCCTTGATCACGTCATACACGCCGGTGAGGCTGTTGCGCAGATTGGCGATGCCGATCCGCGCCGCCTTGATCAGGGTCATCGCCTGTTCGAAGCGCGCCACCGCCGAACCGAGCAAACCGTCGGCCTTGATCAGCAGGACTTTTTGCGTGCTGACCGTCGCCGTCGGAAACGGCAGCGGCCGGTCCGGGTAGAACTTCAGGGTGAAGGTCACCATCCCGCCATCCTGGCGGGTATGAGTCATGTCGCACTCGCCGACCTTGACCTGCAAGCGCCCCAGCCACGGGTGCACCAGTTCGCCGCTGCCCTGCTCCAGGGCCTGGAGCAGCTTGTCGCGCTGCTCCAGGCAATCGGCACCGATGATGAACGCCGTCAGGTCGTGGGTCTTGGCCTGCTGGCCAAGATCCTCGAAAAACGGCAGGTCGCGCTGCGGGTATTCGTGCAATTGCCCCTTGCGACCGACCGGGGTTTTCGCCTGGTCGATCCAGAAGCCGACACCCCGAAAGGATGCCGGCAACAAACGGTCACGCCAGTTCATTGGAACCTCCTGCCGATAGCGAGCGATAGCCGATGCGCGAACTGAGCGCCAGCCCCGGTTGATTGGTTTGCGGTTGATCGGTGCGCAACCCCGCCGGTGCATTTTCGAAGCGCACCGTCAGGCCGCCTTCGAGCTGCGTGCGGTTGTTGGCAGCGCTTTGCTGGATCAGTGCGCTGGAGGATTGCGGCAAAGAACCGCCCTGCAACGCACTGCCGCCCTCGGGTTTCGGGCTGGCACCAAAGAATGCCGGCGCCAGTTCACCCTTGCCTTCGGCATTGGTCTGGCGTTGCGCCTGGGTCAGGGTTTCGACCTTGCCGGTGACCTTGGCGATCAGCCCGGCGAAGCCACCGTCGAACAGTTCCTTGATCGGAGCGATGACGGTTTGCAGCTTTTGCCACAACTCGCCGAACCACTCGGTGATCGGTCCCCAGTTCTTGATGATCTGCCCCAACGGTGTCCATTCGAACATGTTGTGCAGGAACTCCAGTACCGGTGCGGCCAGCGCCTGCACCACGCCCCACAGCGCCGAAAACACTTCGCTGATCGGCTGCCAGTACTGGGCGATCTGCTCCAGCGGCGACCATTCGAACAGACTCTGGAAGAAGCTTTTGACCTGCTGTGCCGAGGCTTGCAGCGTGGCCCAGATCGGTTCGAAGAACGTCACGATGGCGCCCCAGTTGTTGACGATCATCCCCAGCGGGGAATAGTCGAACAAGGTGCCGAAGAAGTCCTTGATGGCTTGCGCCGCCGGTTGCAGCGAGGCCCAGATCGAGGCGAAGAAGCCGGTGATTGCGCCCCAGTTGTTGATGATCATCCCCAGCGGGGAATGATCGAACAGGGTGCCGAAGAAATCCTTGATGGCTTTCGCCGCCGGTTGCAACGTGGCCCAGATCGAGGCGAAGAAGCCGGTGATCGCGCCCCAGTTGTTGATGATCATCCCCAGCGGCGTCCAGTCGAACAGACCTTTGAGGAACGACATCACCGGCACACTCAAGGCCTTGAGCAATTCCCAGATCGCCGAAAACAGACCGGTCAACGGCCCCCAGTTTTCCAGAATCAGGCCCGCGGGCGACCACGAGAAAACCGACTTGAAGAAGTCGATCACAGGCGCGGTCACAGCCTTGACCTTGTCCCAGATCCCCGAGAAGAAACCCGTGACCGGTTCCCACAGCGCCGCCAGTGCCTCCAGCGGCCGCCAGTCGAGCACCGAACGCAACGTCGCCATTGCACTCGCCCCGGCGTTTTTCACGCCCTCCCACAATCCGGTGAAGAACGCGGAAATCGGTGTCCAGTTGGCCACGATCAAACCGGCCGCCACCGCAATGCCCATGGCGATCAGCATGATCGGATTGGTCTTGAGCACCATGCTCATCACGTCGAACACCTGTGTCGCACCGGTGACGGCGGTTTGCATGGCAGAAAACGCAATCGCCCCCGCCGCCAGCCCTTCGACCAGTTTCGGGTTGTCGGCCAGCAGGCTGCCGACCTGGGTCAGCACCGGTTCCAGCCCGACCACCAACGCCCCCACGGCCGGCACCAGTGCGGCGTCCACCGCGGCGGAGACCTTTTCCATCGACGCACTGAACACGTTCATGTTCTGCGCGGCGGCTTTCGGTGTTTCCGGCAGATCGACGGTTTTCGCCGTTTCGCTGACTTCGGTCAACTTGCCCTGAAACGCCGCAGCCGATTTGATGCCGTCCACGAACGGCGTAATCACGCTGCCGCCCTTGAACAGACCGCTGATGTCCAGTTTGCCGAGGCCGGTCTGTTCGAGGTTTTTCTTGAAGCTCTCGACCTTTACTCGCAGGGCACCGAGCTTGGGCGACAGTTCATCGATGCCCGTCAGCAGCACCGAGGTTTTCTCTTTCTTTTCTTCGTCTGCCATCACTGCACCTGCTGCATCGCATTGATCCGTTGCGCGTGCTCCAGCGATTCGCGGAGCACATCCAGTGGCCTGGCCATCATCTGTTCGGGGTCAACCTTCCAGAACCAGGCCAGGTCATAGGCGACCGAAATCAGGTCGGTGATGGCTCCGACGCCGCACTCATGAAAAAACTCGCAACGGCCCAGCTCAATGCGTTGAGGTCAGCCAGATCCAACTGGTTGACCGACGACGGCGGAATGCCGGCGCACACGGCGATGTATTTGGCCGCCACGTCCATGTCGAGGCTGACCTCTTCGCTCTTGTCGATCTTGTACGGCAGCGCCTTGATCGCTCGTACCTCCTGCACCGTCGGACGGCGCAGGACGAGTTCGGTCAGGGGCTCGCCGTGAGCTTCGATCGCAACTTGAAGCTTCACGGCGCCGCTCATTGCCAGGTCCCCTTGATGCCTTCGAATTTCAGTTCGATGGTGGCGTCATCGCCTTTGGAGACTGGCTCTTCGACCAGGTAGGCACCGGCCAGCACGTAGACTTTGCCGTTGCTGAATTCGCAGGTGACGGTGATGTCGGTGCCTTCGATCAGCTTCTTCAGCGGGAAGTCGGCGGTGTGCAGCGCAGTCACTTTGAACGACGGCGCGATGTCGGTTTCCTTGTAGAAACCCGGCACGACGGTTTCGCGTTTGACGGCCATCAGCGGGGCTTCGCAGCCGCCATTGATAGTCAGTTGTGCACCGTCGACCTTGACGTAGCAGGTGCCTGCAATCAGTTGACCCATGGTGTTACTCCCTTCAAATAAAAAGCCCACGCGAGGTGGGCTGAAATCACAGTGTCAAACGGGCCGATCAGGCGACGTCGTCGTACTGCAGACGGAACTGGTTGAGCAGTGCGAACACGCGCAGACCGTTGATGTAATCAGGCGGGAACAGCACGTTCACGCGGCTTGGGTCCTGCACGTCGCGCTCGACGATCAGGTGCTCGGCGAACAGCTCGGCGTTTTCCACGTGGCCTTCCAGTTCGAGCTTGGCGTACTGGGCGATCAGCTCACCGCGAATGGTCGCCGGGGTGACGATCGGCTGGCCGGCGCCGAAACGGGTGCCGTCGGAGGCCAGTTTGTGGCGACCGTATTTGCTGGTGATCACGCTTTGCAGACGACGCACGATGAACGCCGACTGGTGCATGGTTTCGCTGTCCAGGTACGAGTTGTCGGCCTGGCCGTAAGCGTTCTTCTGGTAGGTGGTGATCGAGCGCTGGATGCGCACGTAACCGCCTTCGTAGTACGCGGTGGCGATGCCGTAGTTGAGCAGCGACTGACGCTCGGTCAGGGTGAAGCGCTCGCTGGCCGGTGCCGGATCGACGCCTGGCAGGCTGCCGCTCTGGGTCGGACGGCTGGCGTCGGCCGAGATGAACACCGAAGTACGCGCAGCCAGTGCCGCAGCTTGTACCCATACCGGTTGCGGAACGCCCGGCTCCAGCGCCTGAATGGTCATGTGCTGGTCGTTGCGAGCCTGACCGGCTGCCACCAGAGTACCGACGGTGCCGCGCTTGGCGCTGTAGACGTGACCGAACAGTTGCTTGGCCCACGACCAGCGACCGGTGCTGTCATCCATCACCGCTTGCCAAGTGTTGAGGGTCGCCAGGTCGGACCATGGCAGCGTGATGAATTCGAACGGCTCATCGCCCAGTGCCGCAACGGCAGCCACTTGATCCGGTACACCGACGCCGCCGGTCATGGCGGTGATGGCGGTGGTCAGGCCAGCCGGGGTTTCTTCGCCGTTGCTCTTGCCCAGGCGATTGAATTGCAGGCTGATGTCGTTGCCGCTCTCGCCAGTCCATTTGGCGTTCAGGGTGACCACACCTTCAGCAGCGGCAGCGCTCACCGGCAGATCGGCGGTGGCGTTGATTTTCTGTGCCAGAGCGGTGGCCGCCTGGGCAGCAGTGGCACCGTTGACCACGGTGGCCTGTACACGGACGCCGCCGACATACAGGTTGAGCACGCCAGCCTGAGTCGCGGTGCCGGTCAGGGTCAGCACGCCTTTGGCGATGGCACCGGTGGCGTTGTGCAGCGGCAGGCACCAGATCTCACCGATCGGGTCGGCCTTGCGGAAGGTCTCGTACATCGAGGCCAGCATCGAGCCCTGGCCGCCAATGCTCTTGGCCAGTGCCACGCTGGAAACCAGCACCAGTTTGCCGACTTCGCTCGGGGCGATATTGTCGTTGACCTGCGCCACGATCAGGCGGCGCATGGACGAGGACGCGCTATTGGCGGCCGAGTTGTCCATTTCGGCATAGAACAGCGGTACACGAATGTCCGCAGGAATGTTGCTGAATCCGATCGCCATTATTTGGCTCCCTTTTGTTTAGCTGTTGCGGTTTTGAGGGTGATATCGCCGTCGGCCAGACGCCGGCGCCACCAGGCGCTGTCCAGCACTTCACGGCCTTCCAGTGGCAGCAGGTCGCCTGCTTCCGGGTCCGGCACGGCACGGCCAGCGGCCGGCACTACGGTGATGCGGTTGCTCATGGGGTTACGTCTCCAGAGAAAGTCATTTCCACGCGCCCGTCAGGGCCCGGGTGTTTCAGGTTGGGGTCGGCCGGGTCGATCGCATCGACCCGCACGGTGACCCCGGTAAAGGACGACAAACCGTCCAGTTCACGTTCGTGCCAACTCTCCGCAGGCTGACTTGGCAGATTGCGGCCCAGCTGGAACTCGGCAAAAAAGCGCAGCCGGTAGAACGCGCGGCTGCTGTTGATCGAGACCGTTTCGCCGCCGTCATAAACGATGGCGCTGTAGTCGGAACCGGGCTTGAAACCCACCAGCGCCCGCCACACTTCGGCGCGCAGGTCATGCAACAGATCCAGCGCTTTTGTGGCGTCCGTGGCATCAAGCACCAGGATGATTTCGAAACGGTCGCGGATCGGCTGGCTGGCAGAGTTCTGTGCGGTGCTGGCGCTGGCCAGATCGGCCAGCGGTAAAACATGAGCCGACGGTGTCGGCAGATTCGGGTTGCCTTGCAGAAGCACCAGGTCGACACCTGTCGCGATATGGCCGGCAAGGCTTGGGCATTGCGCACGCAGCTGCGTGAGGATCGGGGAGATCTTCATGGGGAGCGTTCCAGGATTAGTGAGTGGCCACGGTGATGTCTGTGGCTGAGAGGTCGGGTGGATCAGTCCTTGGCTTTTGCCTCGGGATCCAGGCCCTTCGCTTCGATCAGGCAGCGATAGCTTTCTTCGCGCTTGCCACTGGCGGTGACTTTTTCAATCGACCAGCGACCGCGCATGAAGTCCGGCCAGGTGTCATCGAGCACCAACAGACCTTCGGCCACCAGCAGCGGATCGCCCGGGCATGTGACCTTCAGCGTGTATTTCTCGCGCAGCATCTTGCGCACTTCGGCTTCGCCAATGGTTTTGGCTTCTTCCTCATTGGCCAGTTTCTGGCGAATGACCTTGTAAGGCTCGGAACCGGTGATCACCTCCCGCAGCTTGCCAAGAGCATCGTCCCAGAAGCTGGTCTTGCAACCCTGGTTCTGGGTACGAGCGGTCTCTTCCAGCGTGGCGCTGATGAAGGCGTGATCGCCCGGCCGATTGTTGCTGGTTACCGACAGCCTGACGTCCGGTATCACCTGGCCTGAAAAGTTTTTGAGCTGCGCCGGTTTCGCCAATACGTAGAGTTCGTTGACCGGTTTGGCAACCGCGTCGTATTTGCGCGCCATTCGCGTGATGAAGCTCATGTCGGTTTCGTTCGACTGGTCGACATGGGCGATCCTGATCAACGCCAGTTCGGGATCGACGCGCGGCGAAAAACCGTGCGGCGAGACCAGTTTGCCAAACAGTGCACCAAGGGTTGTGGGCCCGTGGCTGGCCGTGCGCCTCTCCCTGAATCCGGTCTCGTCCTTGCCACTGAAAGGCGCGGCCGTAGCGACCAGCGTCAGGCGCAGCGGAAACAGCGTCGGTGTCAGTCGAGTGATCCTGAACTGGCCCTTTTCGACCAGCCCGGACTCCCGATAGCCAACCCGCAGACCGACTGTTCCACCCAGGGTCGGCAAGCCTTCAAGACCTTCCAGGTCAATCACCAGCGTCAGTTGATCGGACTCCATCCCGGCCGCATCAATGTGTTCCCAACTGATCAGGCGCTGATTCAGCAGGGCCTCGTGAGCCCCGTAGACTTCAATCGCCGGCGTAAATCCCTGTGCCATGCAGCCTCCTTAATCCCAGGCCAGAACCGGTTTGATCGCGGCGGGTTTGCTGTCGAGCTCCGGGAGTGTCACCCAGACACCTGCCGGCAGGATCGGGCCTTGCTCGGCCAGGGTCGGGTTGAGTTTCCACAGGGCTTCTTCGGCTGTGTCATCACAGCGACCGGTTTCGCGGTAAAGCAACAGATTCACCGAATCGCCAGCCACGCTTCGTACCTTACGCATTGTTGAACTCCGCCAATACGATCACCCACTTGATCACCATCGCGGTGCCGTCATCGATGACCTCGCTCTGGTTTTCGTCGATGCTGGTGATCCGCCACAACCCCCAGTTGCGACCGATGCCGTCAATCAACGGCAGCGGCACTCTCAACGCTTGCAGCGCACGCAGCTCATCGAGCCGGTCCATCGCCGCGGCGTACATCGAGGTGCCACCGATGGTCAGGGTTTCGGGTTTCTGCCCTATCTGATGGGCTTTGGGCTTGCTGTTGAGAATCTGCAGTTCGGTCCAGCCACCCTCGGATTTTCGCGACAGCGTGCTGTACGCGAAATCCCGGGACAGTCCGAAGATGAAACTGCCCAGTGCCATTTGTTGTTTCATTGGGCGACTCCATCGGTCAGGGCTGCGTCGCGGCGTATGGAGAGGGCATTGCCGGCCACACCCGGGACAAATTGGGACGTGAAGTGCGACTCAAGCACCTGCGAAAGCATCGTGCCGAGCTTCTCGGAGTTGAGCATTTCGCTGCCGCTGACATGAACTGAAGGTGCGTAGGTGAATTGCGGAGGTGGCGTTGGTGTTTGCATTTGCGCCGCGGACAGGTCCTTGGCGACTTCCGCTGGCGGGGCGAGCTTGTCCTCAGGCGGCGTCGCCTGATGCTCCCCCACATAGGACCCGATTATTCCACCCAGCGTGCCACCAATGAAGGTTCCGATACCGGGCGCAATGAACGTACCGATCGTAGCGCCAATCGCCGTTCCGGCCAGTTCACCGGCCGCTCCCTTTACCGCTTTGTCATCACCTTCGCGCCAGCCTTTCAACCCTTTATAGGCAGCGTGAGCAATGGCCAGAGGTGCACCAACCTTGATGGCAGGCAATGCCTTGACAACCGACGGCATGAGCTTGCCCCCCAAACCCTCTGCCAATGACATGACTTTCGCGCCAGCCCCGCTCAGCCGACTCGGCATGGCGCTTTTGACAACATCGCCAACCATTCTGAATCGGGTGAGCGCATCGTCGAACATGGGTGCGACTCTGGCCGTCACACCACTCAAGCGACTGCTCCTGCGGGTTATGGAAGCGGT
Source organism: Pseudomonas sp. GW822-FHT03F04 (assembly GCF_058801405.1). Lineage (NCBI taxonomy): Bacteria > Pseudomonadati > Pseudomonadota > Gammaproteobacteria > Pseudomonadales > Pseudomonadaceae > Pseudomonas > Pseudomonas sp. GW822-FHT03F04. The sequence goes on along the minus strand of NZ_JBXANF010000004.1, from coordinate 108,840 downwards.
GCCGGCCGACCGTGCAGCAGAAGGGGTGCGTCGGCGTGATCCACGCCCCTTCTTCCTGCTTTTGCGACCGTCGCCATCGTTGTCATCACCGCCTATCACATTGGCAATATCCGGCGGCAGTCGCGCCGATGCCAGGCGCAATAGTTTCGTGGAAACCACGTCGAGCACCGAGGCCACGCCGGACTTCAACGCCCCCCCCACAAACGGCATGGCTGCCACGCCGAGCAGAACCAGCCCTGCCGTGAGGGCCGGGAACGTTTCTGCCGCTGCGCTCACACCGTTGACCAGTGCGGTGAGCACTACGGCGGCACCGTCAGCCAAGGGCGCAAGCGCCGTGCCGAATGCAGTGGTCAACCGGGTCAGACTTGCGTCCAGCGCATTCCAGCGACCCTGCGAAGTATTGCCGAACGCCTCTGCGGACTTCGCCGCAGCACCTTCGCCCGCGCCAAGCTCCGTTGTTGCGTACTTGTGCTTGTCGGCTACCAGCGAGAAGGCGTTTTTTACATCGTCCGGCTTCTTCAGCAGTTCGAGAACCCGGGTGTCGTTTTCGCCGAATAGCGTCTTCGTCAGTGCTGCCCGCTCTTGCACAGGCTGCTCGTTAAGTGCAGCAAGAACCGAGTTGATGACAGCAGGCGCATCCTTCCTCATACCCTCAGACAGCGATTGAGGATCAAGCCCTAACTGAGTCAAGGCTGTTCGCTGCTCAGTCGATACCGCCCCGCCTTTGGCCAGCATCGAGGTGATGCCCTTAAGCGCGGCGCTGGCGCCCTCCTTGTCCGCACCACTATTGAGCAACGCCGCCGCCAATGCGGCGACCTGTTCGGGCGTCAATCCGGCGGCAATCGCACTCTCGCCGGAACGTTGCACCACCGAACCGATGTCGGCGGCCTTGGCATCCAGACCGCTATTGCCGAGGTAGGTCGTTGCATCCGCAAGATCCTGGCTTTGATACTGATCCAGCTTCAGCGAGGAACGCCACGCGGCGAGCATTTCGCCAGCCGTCTTGACGTCCATCCTGAATGCCGATGCGTTGATTGCGGCATCATGGGAGAACCACTTCAGTTCGTTCGCCCGCTGGTCACCTTTGGCACCATCGGCAATGCCGGATCTGGCTCCGGCAAGCTGCACTTGCAACAGATCCGCGTTGGTCGCACCACTGGCGGATATCTGTTTCTCGCTGGCGAGTTCCAGAGTGCTCTGCGAGTGCGCTTGAAGCTGATCACTGCTCAGCTTGAGCAACTGATTGAGTTCGACCAGCGCCGTCTCGTTGGCCATGGCTGGTTGCATGAGCTTAGGAGGTGGGCGCTGCTCGATCTCGGCCTTGAGTTTTGACTTTGGTTCGGCGCTTGCAGCCGGGGATGCAGCACTCACCTTGAACAGCGATTGCTGATTGGCCAACAGCTCTCGAAGCTTGATCTGTTCCTGGGTCAGTAAACGAATATCCGCACTGGCCATAGCCAGTGCCAGACTCAAATCCACCAGCGGTGTGCCGAGGCTGTCGGGCGCTATCGATCCGCCCGCCAGTCTGGCGTTGCCGAACGCCATGCTTCCAGTCTCGCTGGCGAGCATCGGCGCATACTTCGTATCTGCCATGCCGCTCTACTCCTGTTTCACGCCAAGGCGAGTGATCGCTATGTCGTAGCGGCGCAACGCCTTTTCGGCGTCCCATTCCAGAATTTCCGCCTCACTTACCGGGTAAATGAGCGGCACGATATCGAGGATTACTTCGATGTCGCGCTCTGAAAGAAGGCCGCCGGCTGGTTTAAAAAATCGTCGATGCGCACCTGCAATTGCGTCCAGTCCGGGACGGTCATCAGGGCCAGATCGGGGATCATCAGACCGGTGCAATGGGCGGTGATGAACTCGGCGCGTTCCTTGGCCGTTTTCAGTTTCTTCATCACTTTGGTGGCCCGCAGCGCCGGCATTTCCAGGCTCAGCGAGGTCACGGTGCGGCCGGTGACGGCGAGCGGTTGCAGCAGTTGCACCTGGTCGGGATCGTCGGTTTTTTCCGCGTCTTCGACCTGATCGAGAAAGTACGACGCCGGACGGGTCGACATCTCGTGTACGTACTGCGCAATGGTCACGTAGTCCGGACGCTTGAGCTGGTCGAGTTCCTTGACCGACAACCCGGTGGCCAGCAGCGCCAGTTCGAAGAACTGATCGTCTTCGTCATCGCCGGCGCGTTCCAGCGCTTCTTTCTGGGCGGCGTAGAACAGGGGCTTGAGCTGGATCGATTCGATCTGCGAGCCATCGTCACCTGTGATCGGCGACAACAGGTCATGCTGGGGTGGCATCCACGACATGAAAGGAATTCCTTGGGTATTCTTGAAGATCCCTGTGGGCGTGAGCGCCCACAGGGTGTGTGCTTGATGCGCCGAAAAGGCTTACGGCATCAGCACCGCACGACGGGCATCACCAAGGATGTCGACGCCGTTGAGCACGAACTTCTGGGTGCGCACGTCGATGTCGATCACCGGGATGCCGTTTTCCAGGCGGGTGTAGGTGCGGCAGGAGAGCTCCAGGGTGGTCTTGGGTTTCTCGCCCATTTTGATCGTGCCCTCATCGAGGATCTTCAGCTTGCCGCCCACGGTGTGGTAGGTGAACCAGGTGTTGCCGTCCTGATCCTGACCGGCTTCGCGCACGTTCAGCAGGATGTCTTCGCCCAGCTTCACACCCAGTGCAAGCATGATTTCCGGGCCGGTGCCCTGCAGGATCAACTTGGCGCCCAGCGCCTTGGCGCTCTTGGCCATTTCCTCGACGATGAAGCGGCCGCCGGTCATGTTTTCCACGTCGAATTCGATCTTCGGCGGGGTGAATTCCTCCACGGTCGCCGACAGCGGCAGGCCTTGCAGGGTGGCCGCGATGGCCTGTCGATTGCGGTTGGTAAACATTAGAGAACGTCCTCCAGGAACTGCTCGATGATTTCATCGCGGGCGTTGAGTTGATAAACCATGTGTTCGTTCGGCGCGTAGCGGCCGTAGTCGATGACCACGTACCAGGTGCCGTTCTTGTACTTCTCGACGCTGTTGAGTTCCGGGTGCAGGTACACGCTGCCGCCAGGAATGGTTTCGTCGGCGACCAGGGTTTGCAGCCAGTCGTTGATGCGTTTGACTTCCTGATCCATGAACGACTTGGTCAGGTTCTTGGCCATGGCCTTCTGGCCGGCCTTCACCAGCTTGCGGCTGATGGCGTCTTCCAGACCGACGTAGCTGATGAACTTGCCGGTGATGGAACGGTTGCCCAGCAGCGAGAAGCCGCCCAGCACGGTGCGGGCGTAATAGCTGACGCCGTAGCGGTTGAGCAGATCGCCTTCGGTGGAGGTGTCGAGGATGTTGTACTCAACGACGCGGGATACGTCTTCGGCGTAGGTCACCTGGTTGCCCGGGCTTTCCCATTGCTTGACCTTGGCCAGTGCGGCAATCGCCAGGCTGGATGGCGCAAGGAAGACGTTTTTCTTCGCCGCTTTCGAGTACACGGCCGGCATGTTGTGCACCACCAGGCAACGGTCGAAACCGAGGTCGGCGCCGCCCAGATCCTTGCTGTACAACACTTGGTCAGCGACCGAAGCATCCTTGCCATCCAGCACCACACGGGCCTTGATGCGCTTGCCGAACGAGGCGAACTCGCCGGCCACAGCCTTGGTGCCGGTGAAGCCCGGCGCGCCGATGATGGTCAGGTCTTCCGGGACGCTGCCCAGAGCCGCCAGACCGAGTTTGCGGCCGGTGGCTGGCTCAACGCCGCCGATCACCGCGTTGACGGTATCGGCCGGGGTGGCGCCCGCTTCGACGATCACCACGTACACCGGCACCTTGACCACTTTGAGGATCTGGTAGACCGCGTGATACAGGGTGCCCTCTTCCGAACCGGTCGGATCCAGCAGCGCGTGGGTGGTGAAGCTGTTGATGCGAAACGGTGCGTTGCGCGGAATCAGCGGATCGGCTTTCGGCGCGGTGCCGACCAGACCGATGACATTGTCACCCAGGCCACCCATGGCCTCGGGGGATTCGGTGGCATTGACGGTAATGCCGTTGTGCTCGAAGTTCAGAACCTCAGCCATAGTCAGTCAGCCTTCTTGGCAGCGGCCTTCACGGCCTTGGTGGTAGGTGTTTTCAGCTCCAGTCGACCGGCGCTGTGCAGGGCACTGGCCTCGACATCGAGCAGATCGAGTTCCTGGCCGACGCTCGACCAGTGCCCACCGCCGGTGGGGAATGGAACGAGCACGGTGTAGGTTTGGCGGGTTGCCATTTTTCGTTTCTCCATAAACGGGAAAGCCCCTCAGGGGAGGGGCTTGGCGGGTGTTGAGTGTTTGAGGGCGGATAAGAAAACGCCCCGGATTCCGGGGCGTTTACAGAAGGTTATCGGGGGGCGTTTCCGGCGCGGTTTCAGGCCATCCGTTAATCAGCATTTCGCTGATGTCAGTACCGGCCCGAACAGCTTCGGACAATGCTTTTTCCCGGTCGAAACAGGCCTGAACATGAGATCGGACAGCCTTTGCGACTTGCAGAATCTGTGGCGCGCCAAGGTCAATAAACCCGGCAACGGCCTTGTAACTGCATTGGTAAGCAGGATCGAGAATGGCTGAAACTGCCATGCCTGCAATCAGCGACTGGCTGTCGCGGGAAGTATCGATAGCGACGCCATCGACCACGATGCCCGAACCCTCACGGCGAAATCGCTCTTCAGCAATCAGTTCGATTTGGCGTTTTACGACCAACTCACCGTTCGCAAAACCGAACGCATCCTCCAACTCCTGGACGGTAGGCTCATGGTCAAACAGTATTTCACCATCAACCAATGGCCAGCCCGGGGCGACACATCGAAAGGTCGTCCCCACATTTGAGTAAGCTCTCAACACAGGTAACTCCTTAAAAAGTGTACTGAGTGATATGGACATCATTGAAACGCGAAACCGTCGTATCAAGGGTGTAGTAGATGGTCTGCGGGGTGATCATGACCAGGTCCGAGAATGGGGCGCTGGTGCCCAGACCGAGTGCTCCGCCAATACCGGTATTTTTCGCTCCCATACCAGTGGCATCCGATGCAAGACTCAAGTTACCGCCGGCGGTGCTAACAGCACTTGCGATGTAGTGAACATACCCACCGACCGTTTTAGCGTTTTTCGGAACAACAGACGCCAGCGAGAGAGCCGTCCATGCCATTGACACACCGTTTTCCAGGATTGTCACTTGGGCAACGGAAATTGAACGCTCAAGTTGAATGCCGGGAACCAACTGTCTACTTGCGTTGGTTTGCCAAACGCTGACCAATGCACTCGCCGTATAGCCAACCGGCATATTTGCGCCTGCATAGACCTCTGGAATCACGCTCGACGTAGCATTGACAGCAAGCAGTTTCGCAACCTTCAAGTCCGGGTTATAGATAACGTAAATCCCGACACTGCCACTTACTGGAGCAGTACCGGTATCCATGCCGCCCACACCGACAGTTGTCAGATCCAGCGAAAGATTGAGATCCGACAACTTGTATTGGGCAATGCCCGGTTGCTCGACAATCAGTTGATCAGCGGTAAGCGTTGCAACCGACGCGGCAGCAGGCAGCGATACTCTCAGGTTACGCGCGGCACCTACTTCTGCACCGTTGAGCCGAGCCAGTCTGGCCTCAACAGCCAACGCAGCGACATCAATGCTTCCCTGATTGACCGGTGCGTTCCAGGCCTTGATGCACCACATCACCGCCAGGTTGCGCGGGCGCGCCACACCATAGTGCGCTTGAGTAAACAGCGATCCGGGAATTTGAACTCCGCTTGACGTGTACCCGCTGCTCCCAGAATAGTCAGCCATCGCCGGAAGATCCCAGCCCAAGCCAGCACGACTAGCATTGATATTATTGAGCCCGTGAACCTCGGCACCAGTGTCATCATTACCGTGAAGCAACGAACCTTTCTGATAAGTGCCAATGGCGCGACCCGCGTCAACCCCGCGACCATGATCCCAGCCACGCAGGAACTCACCGCGAGACTCCGGCAACCGGAAATTCCCGGTCCCCTCATCGCCCTTGTTGAATTTTGTACCGAGATACGCCGCCAAATCCGGATAGGTCGCAGTGCTCTGCACGCTGCCATCCAGTTCAAGGTAACCGGCAGGAACGACACCCGTCGGAAACGACAGAACAGCACCCACCGGAACAGACGATTTCAGCTGTGCGACTTCCTTGGCCAGCGCGGCTACGTCGATGTTTCCCTGATTGATCGGTGCGTTCCAGGCTTTGATGCACCACATGACGGCGAGGTTGCGGGGGCGGGCTTCGCTTCCACCGGAATTAACTGTGTTAGTGGTTGCGACCAACTGGGCGTTGTCAGCACCTGCGGAGCTCAGAAAGCCACCTTCAGCGATTGGCTGAGTGACACCATTGACGACGCCTAGTGCTGATGCCCCATAGGGGTCAATGTTGGCTCTTGCAGTGTCAAAATAGCGGTGATTATGGCTTTCGTTCTGGCCCAGTTGATAGCTGCCAATATCGCGTCCCGCGTCGATGCCGCGGCCATGGTCCCAGCCACGCAAGAACTCACCGCGAGACTCCGGCAACCGAAAATTCCCGGTTCCCTCATCGCCCTTGTTGAATTTTGAACCGATATAAGCCGCCAGATCCGGATAGGTCGCAGTGCTCTGCACACTGCCATCCAGCTCTAGAAAACCAGGAGGCACGATCCCTGTAGGAAACGCCATGACGGCACCCACTGGAACCGCAGATCCGAGGCGTGACACTTCCTTGACCAGTGCCGCTACGTCGATGTTTCCCTGATTGACCGGAGCGCTCCAGGCTTTGATGCACCACATGACGGCGACGTTGCGTGGACGGGTTTCGTTACCGCCCCGTACGCCGGTAGTGGCCATCTGTTGCCCCTCTCCGGAATACGATGGTGTGCCCGAAGAGTTAGTGCCGTGGTATGCCTGAACAACAGGGTATTCGTTACTCATGAAGCCTGGGCGATTGTTCCCGGGCGGATGGTTGTGAGACTTGAAATCGTCTGCCTGAAAGCTGCCGAGACCACGCCCGGCATCCACCCCACGCCCATGATCCCAACCACGCAAGAATTCCCCACGTGCTTCAGGCAACCGGAAGTTCCCGACACCCTCATCACCCTTGTTGAACTTGCCGCCCAGATAGGCGCTCAAGTCCGGGTAAGTCGCGCTGCTCTTGACGCTGTTGTCCAGCTCCAGGAAACCCGGTGGCGGCGTATCAACGGGGAACGCCACAATCGACCCCACCGGCAACGCCGATGCCTTGGCAATCAGTGCTTCGACTTCAGCCTTGGTGTAGGAGTCCTTGATGCCGAAACCGGCCAGCGTGTCGGGATTCGAGCCGGCCGTCGCGCGGCCGTATTCGTCGACGCTCAGACTCTTGTAAGTACCGGCAGCAATCCCCGTGCGCCCGGCCAGCATCTTGAATGTCAGCGCGGTGGTGCCGAGGGTGATCGGCGCGTTGGTGGTCAGGTGCCACAGCGAATCGCCGTTCAGCGCGCCCTCTTCCACCATCACTGTCAGGCCCGGTGTGACCTTGGCGCTGACGTTGGCATCGTTGGCCCGAGTCCAGTCACCGTTGGCGACGATCCACAGACCATTGTCTTTCGCCAGGGTCTGATTCGGCAGCAGCACGCGGTCGCCGGCAATCACCGCCACACCGTCGATCTGCTGCGCACCGTTCAACACCACGTTAGCGGTGGCGGCGACACGTACCGACTGTTTGCCATCGAGCTTGCCGAGTTCTTCGGCGAGGTAGCTCATGACCCAGGCGCGGGTAGCCTTGACCACGGTGTCATCGATCAGCAGCGTCACCAGCGAGGCATTACTGGTCTCGAAAATCGAGCGGATGTAGAACTCTTTGCCCGAGCCGGACGTGGCCAGAACCGGCTTGAACGACTCAGGGTATTTGACGATGGCGTATAGAATACCGGTGTCGGTCCACAACCCGGCTTCACGCACATACCAGCCGCCGACATCCGGCGGAATGGTGACTTCGGCGAGCAGCCAGCTCGGATTTTTCTCGTCCTGGAACAGCGCATTGAGCGGACCGCGCCAGACTTCGCGTTTGAGCGCGGTGGCGGTCGCGGCCGGGTTGTAGACCGCGCCACCGCCATCACCGACGGAAATCTGCGTCAGCTTGATCGGCACGCCCGCTGCCTTGCAGGCGGTTTCGTAGGCAATCCCTGCGTTGGTTAGCAGGGTGTAATAGTCAGCCATTCAGGCCCCCTGAGGATAAATAGTGGATGTTTCGACGGTGTAGAGAGCGGCCGCCATGAAGGCTTTGCCGGAGGTTTCGAGTCCTTCGAGGAACACCGGATAGACCGTGGTCAGCTCGCCGCAGAACGTCGCGGCGCCGATCACATGAGAGCCAAAGGCGCTGAGGCCGACCGACACCGACAGCACGTCCCGTTCGCTCTTGGCATCAGCCAGGCGTCGGTCGAGACGGGCGTCGATTTCTTCGCTGTAGGGTTGTTCGCTGAAGGCCCGCACGGAGAAGCTGTAAGGCGCGCCCGGCGGAGTCTGTTCGTACCAGGCGCGAATCTCGGGTCTCAGTTGCAACCCCTTGGCGGCGTTCTCCAGCGCCTTGCGGGTGCCGGCCTGGCGCGCGGTGGGCCAGGCCAGTTCGACGGTCAGGCGTTTTTCGGCTTCCGGTGCGTCGGTGCTCCATTCGGCCACCCCGCGATCCGCCGCGAGATACGGCAGGAACGCGACGGGCGTCGAACTCGGGTTCATCAGCTCGGGAAACGGTGGCGCGATGCGGTCAAGCAATGTGCTGAAGCCGATGTCGAGTGCCCGCTCCAGCGCCGAGCTGTTGGCCGGCAGCAGGGTCGGACGCGGTGTCTGATCCGTCATAGTGTCTGCACCTCAACCTCGACCGCCGTGCAGTACGGCGCTTGAAACGCGGTGCACACGATGGGTGTCAGCGGTTCAAGAATCTGCAATTGCACGGCGCCGGCGCTGTGCAGCGTGTAGTCGATCCAGCTCGGATCGACCCGGCCTTCCAGGCGATGGCAACTGTCGGCGTAGGCCTGCAAATGCTGTTGCGCGGCGACTTTGGTCAGGCCCGAATCCGGGCCGGAGTTGATCTTCGCCACGACGCGGATCTTGTAGCGCTGAATGTCCGCAGCTTTGACGGTGACCTTGTCGGTTTCCGGGCAGACATCGGGTCGGGCAAAGTGTTGGCGCACGCCGTCGAGCAATGCGGTGGACGGTGTGCCGTCGGCGTCGCGGGAAAGCACAGTCACCTGCACTTCACCGGGTGCGGTGCGACGACCGTTGCCATCCTTGACCTGTGCGGCGAGGCCGTCCGGGGCGAAGGTGTAGGTGACGTCGACGACGCCGGCATCGGTGGATTCGACTTTCACTGCCGGCCGTTCGCCGAGGGTGAAGACTTCGCGGCGATACTGCATCCGCGAGCCCGCCGCCGGCGCATGGGGCGCCAGGTAATAGCGCAACCGGGCGTCATCGTCGCTTTCGTAAATCGCCGGCACCGGCGGGAACGCCGCCGGGTCGCCCGGGTCGAGCAACTGTCGCTCCAGACCCATGTCCGCCAGCCGTGCATCGAGATTGCTGCCGGTCGCCCACCACGCCAGCATCTGTTTGATCCGGGCGTTGTATTTGCGTTCGTGGGTTTGCAGGCGAACGCAGAAAGCCTCCAGGGCCAGGGTCAGCAGTTCGCTTTCGTTTTCCAGGCTGGTCTTGAGTTTCGCCGCGCTGTCCGGCGCACGGGTGCCGACGTACTCGAGGACGAAGGTCTTGAACTCGGCGAGCAGATCCTCGAAGGCCTCGACCTTGATCAGTGAAGGTTCGGCCAGTTGGTTCTGGCCAGGGATCAACATGCTCATGTCACGACCTCGAAAGTCTGTTGGCGGTTTTTCCAGGTGCCGGCAAATCGCAGCAGCAACCCTGCGCCCTGACGGCTGGCGACGATCACTTGCGGCTGGAAATCGCCGATGCCGTTCTGTGCGTTGTAGAACGCTTGCGCGGCGTGGCTTTGCGCCAGAAGCAGAACGTCATCGCCGAGGTTCTGTCCCAGCAGCGTGGGGATCAGCGACCCGTACAAGGGCCGCTTCTGCCGTGTGCCCAAAGGCGTGGTCAGGGCCCGGGTCGCGCGCTGCACGAATTGCAGCCAGTCGTCGACCGTGGCCCCGGTGTTTCTATCGATTCCGATCATGGGAGGCTCTTGATTCAGGGGCTGATGACGCGACCCTGGTGATCCACCAGCGGGCCGCTGAAGTGCACGCCCGAGGTGTCGATCGTCAGGCCGACAGCGCCCAGTTGCAGGTTGATCGCTTGCGGTGTCATCACCAGCCGTGCGGGGCCGATGCTCAGCTCAAGGGATTCGCGAGAACCGCTGAAAGCCACAGGACCGTTTTGCCAGTGCAGGGTGTGAGAGGCATCGTCGTAGCCACTTTCGCTGCCATCGACATGCACCCGTCGCGTCAGCGTGGGGACGGTGGCAGCGGGTGGAAAACGGTCACTGTTCAAGCCGAACAACGCCACGCTTTGCGCACCGCTTTCGCCGCTGCCGTAGTTGAACAGCAGACACTGTTCGCCAACGCTCGGAATCCGCGACTCGCTCTGTGCGCCGGCGCTCGGGTTGAAGAACTTGATGGCCGGGGTGAGCAATCCTCCGTGGCTGACCTTGCAGGTATTGCTCGCCGCATCGACTTCCTGACAGATACCGATGCGGCAATAGCTTTCGGCGCGTCGGTGCAGGTCTTCGATCTCCGCTTCCATCTCGGCCAGGCGTTCGATGATCGGCCCCAGTTGCATACGCAGTAATGCGTCGAACATCGGTCAGGCCTCCAGCGAGGTGTATTGGTCGGGGTCGTCGATGTCGCTGACTTCCCAGGTGCGGGCGAATTTCGGTGTGCCGAGCGGGTCGTCGAGCAAGGTCGGACCGAGGTAGAGGGTCTGGTTGAACGACAGCGTCCAGGCTTTGTTCTGTTGATCGGCACGGGTGAGCAAGGACGGCAATCCATCGATGTTCATCGGCAGATCACATTGATCGCCGGGCAGGCCCCAGCGGTTGTCGGTGATCAGGTTTTTCAGTGCGGCGATCAGGTCGCAGGCAGCAAACGCCGTGGCGGAAACTGCCGGAATGACCTGCAGCGACAGCGTCAGCACATGGGCAATCCGCCCGTTGGCTGCCCGCTCTCCCGGCGCATTTCGTTCGATATCGATCAACACCCAGGCCTTGTCGCCGGGTGCCGTGAAGTCATCGTGATTGCCGACTTGCATGTTCAGGTCAACGTTATTGCGCAAGGCTGTCGCCATCGCCGTGAACAGCTGCGATGGCTGCCGGATCGGTGCGGGCATGCATGACCTCCTTTTCAAATGTCCACGCGCAGTCCCGCCGCACGGCGTGCAGCGAGACAAGAAAGTGAAGGGGTTACTGCGGGTCGCGCGGAGGTACTTCGCAGACGCCGATGCGCTTGGCGGCCCAGCGTTCGTAGAGACCGATGGCGACGTCGGCACCGGCCATTGCGGTCAGGCAGCCGAAGGCGCCGGCGGCCCAGATCGACATGCCGGCGGCGTACAGCAGCATGATCGCCGAGACGCCGCAGATCATGCAGGCGCCGGAGCGCAGGGCCAGCCGGCGCAGCAGTGGCCAGCCGCGGGCGCCGTCCTTGTCGGCGCGCCACATTTCGCCGGAGACCCCGCCCGCCATGGCAAGCAGGATGACCAGCCAGATCGGCATGTCCGCCAACGCTTGTTGCTCGTTTGTCATGTCACGCCTCCTGGTGTGATGGATGAGTGGTGTGTGTTGGGTTCAAACGTTTTCTCTCGAGGCAGGCATTCCAAAAAGCCCGGCATCTCGCCGGGCTTTTCAGTAATGCGTGCTCATTTGTTGTTAGTAAGGTGTCGCAGGCCAGTTGATCGTGGACGGGTAGCCAGGCTGGTTTACGACTTCACTGACAGCGATGATGTATCGCTTATAAGTGATCAATGCTGCCTCATCTGCCGGAGTAGCGATGCCAAGATCAACTTTGCATTGCAATGGATTGAACATCAGGCGACGCGTGGTCTCATCGAAGCGCTGCTGCATGTAAATCGAGGCAAGCGTCAGATGGTCTTCATAAGTCAGCTCGGTAAAAACAAGCCCCTTATCGAAGAAATACTCAACTTTCCAGCCGACTTGAACACCGGAGTTAGCTGTTACATCGTGCCAATTCCCCTGAACCCCATCCGGACTGGTCGTTGGAGCGCTTCCTTCTGTATCCAGCACGTGAGTCACTAATAAAAAAGGTGTTTGGCTAAAAGTCGGGACAAATGCATATCGATTCATTGTTTTTTTCTCTAAATTTTCAGAAGACTGATTTATTCATCTGCACCCCAGCCACCGGGGTTTATTTGCAGATCACAAAGAAACCTCTAGAGAGGCCTTTCAGTCATGCACTCCGGTTTACGATACTGCTGGAGCAAGTACCGCAATTGCATTTATGGCAATGGCGGCCAGACAACGGTCAGTGGGTAACCAGGCTGTTTGTTCACATTACTCAGGTCGATGCAGAACTGCTTGTGAGCCCGCAGATAAGCCTTGTCGGCGTCTGTCGCGATACCCAACTCGACCTTGAATGGCAGCGCGGTCGCGGTCAGGCGATCGTTCAACTTGGCAAGACGGGTGTTTCTTTCGTTGTTCAATCGCAGTGACAACCAGCTCGGCATCGCTGGGTCCGGAGCACTGAACGTCCAGACGCCGTCGTTATTGACTGCTGTCGAGTCATAGTCGATCTGCTTAATGGAAAGACTTGTGACATCCACCCAAAGCTGATCGGCAGGGAATTCTTCTTGAATCGGGTTATTGGTTTCAAAAAGGTTGTCGACCTTACCGCCGACAATGCGTGCGTACTTTTTCATCACTATTACCTTGATCTGCCGGCAACCCGGGCTTGTTTGAAAATCTGCCTGAATCAGTCAAGGCATTCCAAAAAGCCCGGCGCTTAGGCCGGGCTAATCAGTCATGCGATCCTGAATGATCCATTGAGTGGTTAAACCGGCTTACTGAGGCACAACGGGCCAAACAACAGTCCGTGGATAACCTGGTTGCTTGTTGAGATCGCTGATGGCAATGGCGTACTGCTTGTAAACCAGCAACAACGCCGCTTCGGCAGGTTCGGCTACGCCAAGATCAACCTTGAACTGCAACGACTTCCTCAACAGACGATTTTCAATGTCTCTCAATCGCAACAGTGCGTCATATTCGATCTCGTTGATCAGCTCTTCATTGGTTGGTTTTGTGAACGTCCAGCCGCCATTGAAGGACGCGCGGTCATTCACTGCGATTTCAGTGTTTCCGGTTACATCGACCCAATTACCAAAGGGTGAAGTTGCAATCGGCATCTCTTCACTTTCCACCAGACGGGTAACCTTCGATCCTTCTACGAGCGCAAACAACTTCATTCCCTGCTCCTTGGTTTGATATTTCACGAAGATGCGTTCATCTCCAGAGGTACTGCCACAGCGATTGCATCCGCCAGGCACTTCAAAAGGCCCGGCATTACGCCGGGCTCTTCAGTCGTGCACGCGCTGTGGAAGTCTTGTGAGGCGAGTGACTCAGAAAGGAGCAACCGGCCAGTTGAGCGCCGTTGGATAACCGGGCTGATTGTTAATCTCGGTCAGGTCGACGATGTACTGTTTGTAGGCTTGCCACTGCGTCACCTCTGCCGGGGTTGCCGCACCCAGCTCTACCCGGTATTGCAGCGGGTTAAACGGCAGCCATCTGTCCGCAATGTCAAGGCGCAGCTTCTTGCGGGCGGCAGCAATGGCAACGTAGTCACTATAAACGGCTTGAAAGAAGCCAGGTTCCGGGCCGAGGTACCTGTATATCAAGCCAACTTGAGCCTCCGGATTTGTGGTGATATCCATCCAGTAGTCCATCGGTCCTGTCTGTTCAGGAAGTGGCGGCTGACTTTCAGCCTCCACGATTTGGTTGACCAGATAAAAGCTGTACCCGGAGATCAACTCCATCAGTGCATAACGATTCATTCCAATTTCCCTTTGTCTATTTAACCAGGCCCTGCTCTGCACAATATTCATTGCAGGTGATCTGCTCAGAGGAGCATTCCAAAAAGCCCGGCAATGCGCCGGGCTTTTCAGTAATGCACTCCTTTACCTTCCTTCAATCCTGTGTACGTGAAGGAAGCTGACTTTTCGGCGCTACTGGCGCGGTACGAGTCCGTTCAAATTGTTTTTCCGACCGCGGTCCCTGCCCGCCGGATAACTGCTTCTGGTGCTTTACGCTGCACACCCGGGTCAGTTGCCAACCCTCTGAACCGTTGAGGCCGGTTCATCGCTGCCTGTTCTTGTGGAACTAAAGAGCTGTTGTTGCCAGCCGCTTTGTCGAGCGGCTTGGTGGCAAGAATATGCATGTATGCATATCCAGTCAATGCGCAAATGCATTTATTTATGCACAAGAAATGCACGGACGCATGAAAGCCCCGCCAATCAAGGGTTGTCCGGTTTTCTACAGGCGAAAAAAAACCCGCCGTGGGCGGGTTTTATCTGAGAGAGGGATCGTTATCGGGCGTACATGCCCCACCAGAAGACGTGACCGAGGATGACAATCTGCTCCTCCTGGATCTCCTGGAAGCTGTAGTCCTCATCCGGATGCTCATCGCGATTGAAGCTGCGCAGGCGGATACCGGTAGGCAGGCGATAGAGCTGCTTCACCCGCAATTGACCGTTGTGATTGATCGCATAAAGGTCGCCATCGACAATGTCGCCGATCCCGCACTTGCCCGCGTTGACACCGACAGTGGCGCCGTCACGCAGTACCGGCAACATGCTGTTGCCCCGTACGGTCACGCATTTGGCCTGGTCGAACTGCACACCATTATGGCGCAGGCTGCGCTTGCCAAAGCGCAGGCTAGAGCGCTCGCTCTCTTCGATGACGAATCTTCCTGATCCAGCAGCCAATTCAACCTCGCGAAGAAAGGGCACCGACACCTCGTCATCATCGACGGGCGTGTCATCGTCCCACAGGCTTATGTCCTTGAGTTCGGAATGCAACTCCTCGCGCCCGCCGCCGGCGACCGGCGCAACATCCGCGCGCCCGCGCAACTGATCGGTGCTCACGGCGAAGTACTCGGCAATCTTCGAGATGTGTTTATCCGAAGGATCGACGATCTTCCCGCTGAGAATCCGCGAGAGAGTGGATTGAGGCACGCCGGTGCGACGGTGGAGCTCCGTGGGGGAGATCCCGTGCTGATCGAGCAGTGCTCTTAAGACGGAGGATACGTTGCGTTTTTGCATAACGCGCATAGTGCTTGAAGTTTTTCGGGAAGACAAATGCTGATTTGCATAAATCGTGCATAATCGAGCTTTTTGCGCCAGATACCTGTCACCCGGCCGCGATGCCTGCGTCCGACAGACCGCCCATGGTAACCTTGCGCCCATCGCGGAAAAGCCCGGCGACTGCCCCGCTTTTGCCCCACACCTTCCAACGAGTTACCTGACAATCCGATGAATAAAGCCGTCTCCGACCTGTCCTCCCACACCCCGATGATGCAGCAGTACTGGCGCCTGAAGAATCAGCACCCGGACCAGCTGATGTTCTACCGCATGGGCGACTTCTACGAGATCTTCTACGAAGACGCGAAGAAGGCGGCCAAGTTGCTGGACATCACCCTGACTGCCCGTGGGCAATCGGCGGGGCAGGCTATTCCGATGTGCGGGATTCCATATCACGCGGCGGAAGGTTATCTGGCGAAACTGGTCAAGCTCGGCGAGTCGGTCGTGATCTGCGAGCAGGTCGGTGATCCGGCCACCAGCAAGGGCCCGGTGGAACGTCAGGTAGTGCGAATCATCACCCCGGGCACAGTCAGCGACGAGGCACTGCTCGATGAGCGTCGCGACAACCTGATCGCGGCGGTGCTGGGGGACGAGCGCCTGTTCGGTCTGGCGGTGCTGGACATCACCAGCGGCAACTTCACGGTGCTTGAGATCAAGGGCTGGGAGAACCTGCTGGCGGAGCTTGAGCGGGTCAACCCGGTCGAGCTGTTGATCCCGGATGACTGGCCAAAGGATCTGCCGGCGGAAAAACGCCGTGGCGTGCGTCGCCGCGCGCCGTGGGATTTCGAGCGTGATTCGGCGCTGAAAAGCCTTTGCCAGCAATTCTCCACTCAGGATCTCAAAGGCTTCGGCTGCGAAACGTTGACCCTGGCCATCGGCGCCGCCGGTTGCCTGCTGGCGTACGCCAAGGAAACCCAGCGTACCGCCCTGCCCCACCTGCGCAGCCTGCGTCATGAACGGCTGGACGACACCGTGGTGCTGGACGGCGCCAGCCGCCGCAACCTGGAACTCGACACCAACCTGGCCGGTGGCCGCGACAACACCCTGCAATCGGTTGTCGACCGTTGCCAGACCGCCATGGGCAGCCGCTTGCTGACCCGTTGGCTGAACCGTCCGCTACGCGACCTGACCGTGCTGCTCGCACGCCAGACCTCGATCACTTGCCTGCTTGACCGCTATCGCTTTGAAAGCCTGCAACCGCAGCTCAAGGAAATCGGCGACATCGAGCGGATTCTGGCGCGGATCGGCCTGCGCAATGCCCGTCCTCGCGACCTCGCTCGCCTGCGTGATGCACTCGGCGCCCTGCCTGAACTGCAAGTGGCGATGACCGACCTGGAAGCGCCGCATCTGCAACGTCTGGCAACCACCACCAGCACTTACCCGGAACTGGCGGCGCTGCTGGAAAAAGCCATCATCGACAACCCGCCGGCGGTGATCCGTGACGGCGGTGTGCTGAAAACCGGCTACGACAGCGAACTCGACGAGCTGCAATCGCTGAGCGAAAACGCCGGCCAGTTCCTGATCGATCTGGAAGCCCGGGAAAAAGCCCGCACGGGCCTCGCCAACCTGAAGGTCGGCTACAACCGCATCCACGGCTACTTCATCGAATTGCCGAGCAAGCAGGCTGAATCGGCACCGGCGGATTACATTCGTCGTCAGACCCTCAAGGGTGCCGAGCGCTTCATCACGCCTGAGCTGAAAGAATTTGAAGACAAGGCGCTGTCGGCCAAGAGCCGCGCCCTGGCTCGCGAAAAAATGCTCTACGAAGCGCTGCTGGAAGATCTGATCAGTCAGTTGCCACCATTGCAGGACACCGCTGGCGCGCTGGCTGAACTGGATGTGCTGAGCAACCTTGCCGAACGAGCACTGAATCTCGACCTGAATTGCCCGACCTTCGTCAGTGAACCGTGCATGCGCATTACTCAGGGTCGTCACCCGGTGGTCGAGCAGGTACTGACCACGCCGTTCGTGGCCAACGACCTGAGCCTGGATGACAACACCCGCATGCTGGTGATTACCGGCCCGAACATGGGTGGTAAATCCACCTATATGCGCCAGACTGCACTGATCGTGTTGCTGGCCCATATCGGCAGCTTCGTGCCGGCGGCCAGCTGCGAACTGTCGCTGGTGGACCGGATCTTCACCCGGATCGGTTCCAGCGACGACCTGGCCGGCGGGCGCTCGACCTTCATGGTGGAAATGAGCGAAACCGCCAACATTCTGCACAACGCCACCGAGCGCAGCCTGGTGCTGATGGACGAAGTGGGGCGCGGCACCAGCACGTTCGACGGTCTGTCCCTGGCCTGGGCGGCAGCCGAGCGACTGGCGCACCTGCGCGCCTACACGCTGTTTGCCACGCACTATTTCGAACTGACCGTGCTGCCGGAAGCCGAGCCCTTGGTGGCCAACGTGCACCTCAATGCAACCGAGCACAACGAACGCATCGTGTTCCTGCACCACGTGCTGCCAGGGCCGGCCAGCCAGAGTTATGGTCTGGCCGTGGCGCAACTGGCGGGTGTGCCGAGCGAAGTGATCGTGCGCGCCCGTGAACACCTGAGCCGCCTGGAAGACACTGCTTTGCCGCATGAAGCGCCTAAACCGGCCGCCAAGGGCAAACCGGCGACGCCGCAACAAAGCGACATGTTCGCCAGCCTTCCGCATCCGGTGCTGGATGAGTTGGCTAAACTGGACATAGACGACATGACACCGCGCCGTGCGCTCGAAATGCTCTATGCACTAAAGAACCGGATCTAAGCACCGACGAACCGGATATAACGCAAAAGGCTTCAAGCTGTTAGAATCTCGCGCGGTTTGGGATGCTGCTGGCTAATAGCCTGGCTGGCAGACATCGCTCCCGAACCTGGCGACCCCAACCGTGAAGGGGCAACGCTGCCGCCGCCTGAGGAGAAAATTAGAAATGACCTTCGTCGTCACCGACAACTGCATCAAGTGCAAGTACACCGACTGCGTAGAAGTCTGTCCGGTGGACTGCTTTTACGAAGGCCCGAACTTCCTGGTGATTCACCCGGATGAGTGCATCGACTGCGCCCTGTGCGAACCAGAATGCCCGGCCGTAGCCATTTTCTCCGAGGATGAAGTCCCGGAAGAGATGCAAGAGTTCATTCAACTGAACGTCGAGCTGGCGGAGATCTGGCCGAACATCACCGAGAAGAAAGAATCACTGCCGGATGCCGAAGAGTGGGATGGCGTCAAAGGCAAGATCAAAGACCTCGAACGCTGATCTGTCCCGCGTTTGAAGAAAAGGCCCCTTGCGGGCCTTTTTGCTTTTCCGGGTTTTGCTTTTCTTCAGGCAAAAAAAAGGGGCGGTTTGACCCGCCCACATTTTTTCCCTATTCCCTGTGTTCCTTTTCATCGTCCTGATGAATCGCGTCCTGCGATGTCCTTTCCCCTCTTCCTTGAAGGGCGTGTCTGTCCGTCGACACAACCCAGATACTAGAGATTTCCCTGACAGCCGCAACCGGCCTGCTCAGCTAAAACACACTGTCATATGCACTTAATATTTAAAAATAACCATGTAAAACAATAAGTTGAATATCTTCAGCAAGCTCAATGGACGTCTGCCGCAGTGTAAAAATAGCGAACACTTACGAAAGAGTAAGCCAGGGCTTACAACGCGAGACTACAAACCCGGGGAAGCAAACCGCTTTGCCGCAGAAAACAAAAAGCCCCGAACCAGTCGGGGCTTTTTGTGGCGATCACGCAAGGCGCTTATTGAAACAGCGACTCGCTCGACAGGCCGTTTTTCTCGAGGATTTCACGCAGGCGCTTGAGGCCTTCCACCTGGATCTGTCTCACCCGTTCCCGGGTCAGACCGATCTCCAGGCCTACATCTTCCAGCGTGCTGCTCTCGTGACCGCGCAGGCCGAAGCGGCGTACCACCACCTCGCGTTGCTTGTCGGTCAGCTCCGAGAGCCATTGATCGATGCTCTGCGACAGATCGTCGTCCTGCAGCAGTTCGCATGGATCGGTCGGACGGTCATCCGTGAGGGTGTCCAGCAGGGTTTTATCCGAATCCGGACCCAGCGAGACGTCGACCGAAGAAACCCGCTCGTTCAGGCCCAGCATGCGCTTGACCTCGCCCACCGGTTTTTCCAGCAGGTTGGCGATTTCTTCGGGTGAAGGTTCGTGATCGAGTTTTTGCGTCAGCTCCCGTGCAGCCCGCAGGTACACGTTGAGCTCCTTGACCACATGGATCGGCAGCCGGATGGTCCGGGTCTGATTCATGATCGCGCGCTCGATGGTCTGACGGATCCACCAGGTCGCGTAGGTCGAGAAGCGGAAGCCGCGCTCGGGATCGAACTTTTCCACCGCCCGGATCAGCCCGAGGTTGCCCTCTTCGATAAGATCCAGCAGCGACAGCCCCCGATTGACGTAACGCCGGGCGATTTTGACCACCAGCCGCAGGTTACTTTCAATCATGCGCTTGCGCCCGGCGGGATCGCCACTTTGCGACAAGCGCGCAAAATGAACCTCCTCTTCCGGGGAGAGCAATGGGGAAAAGCCGATTTCGTTGAGGTACAGCTGCGTGGCATCGAGTGCCCGGGTGTAGTCGATGTACTTGTGTTGCTTAAGTGAAGCGGAGTGTTTGGATTTGGCACGAACGGAAGGTGGAGCAGCCCCTTCATCATTCGACATCGAATCCGAATCGATGCCGGTCTCCATCAGGAGAACCTCATCGTCGATGTCAAACTCCGGCACTTCTTTACTGAGAGCCATTGTTATAGTCCTTTGGTGAGTTCGACCCCAAGCTCAAGCGACGCCTTTATCCTTGGCAACGCTGGAGCCTGTCCCCTCTACGCGACGGAACAGGCTGGTCTGCAAATCAACGTCTTGGCAGGAACTGCAGCGGATCTACAGGTTTACCTTGTCGGCGAATCTCAAAATGCAGTTTCACCCGGTCTGTACCCGTTGACCCCATTTCGGCAATTGTCTGTCCGACTTTGACCTGCTGCCCCTCCCGTACCAACAGCCGACGGTTGTGTCCGTAAGCACTGACGTAGGTTTCACTGTGTTTGATGATGACTAATTCGCCGTAGCCCCTTAAGCCACTCCCGGCGTAAACCACCGTCCCATCAGACGCAGCTAAAACAGGCTGTCCCAAATCCCCGGCGATATCAATTCCTTTATTCAAACTACCGTTTGAAGAGAATTTACCAATCAGAATGCCATTAGATGGCCATCCCCAGCCGGTCGGGGCCGGGCCCGGTGGAGGCAATGGAGCCGGTGCCGGCTTGTTGGCGACGGACGGTACAACGGCCGCAGAAGTCGCCCCGGAACCGGTGGTTGTGGTGGTCGTCGTGCCATTCGCCTGGCGCCGGATTATCGTGGTTTTGCTCGACGAAGACGGCGCAGAACCGCTGTTGCTCACCACCGCGGTCGACGTTGAACCAGGGCGGCCATCGAAGCGAATCGTCTGACCCGGATGGATCGTGTACGGCGTAGGAATATTGTTCCGGGCAGCGAGGGCTTTGTAGTCCCAGCCGTAGCGAAACGCGATCGAAAACATTGTGTCGCCCGGACGGACTACATACTGCCCGGTCGTCACTGTAGGACGCTGGGCCACCGCATTGTTGCGATCGACGACCCGCACGTTGCTCGATTTGGTGCTGGAGCAACCGACCAGCAAGGTGCTCAAGACAAGGCCAGTCACCAGGCGCTGAAAGCTCGTGTTACCCATACGCTGCGCAATGACTGTGAGACTCACCCGCCGCTCCCTTTGTGGTGGCTGAAAAATGTGGAATGCCGATTCCGGCATGTAACTTCGCAAGTATAACGGGCGAAACAGGCTTTACCTTTAATGAAGCGATATCGCTCGACGCACACGTTTGCTCATGGACGATAAATCCTGTTTAAACAATCGATGCCGCTGTAAGACAGGCGCTCTCGCAAGGAATTCAGCGCCGGCAAACAAATGCTCAGGCCAGCGGCCCGTTGAGCAATGGCACGAAGCGAACCGCCCCGAGAACGTGTCGGGAGAAGCCGTTTTCTTCGCGCACGATCAGCATCAATTGCTGCACTTCTCCGGAACCGACCGGAATCACCAGCCGACCGCCGGGCGCCAGTTGATCGAGCAAGGCCTGCGGTACGTCGGTCGCCACGGCCGTGACGATGATGCCGTTGTACGGCGCCAGCGCCGGCCAGCCTTCCCAGCCATCGCCCCAGCGGAACACCACGTTGCGCAGGTTGAGTTCGACCAGACGCTCCTTGGCCCGATCCTGCAGTACCTTGATCCGCTCGACAGAGAACACCCGTTCGACCAGTTGCGACAACACCGCCGTCTGGTAACCGGAACCGGTACCGATCTCCAGCACCTTGTCCAGCGGCCCCGCCTCGAGCAGCAACTCGCTCATGCGCGCGACCATATAAGGCTGGGAGATGGTCTGGTTGTGGCCGATCGGCAGCGCGGTGTCTTCATAGGCCCGGTGCGCCAGCGCTTCATCGACAAACAGATGACGCGGCGTACGGCGGATCACTTCCAGCACATTGGCGTTGGACAAGCCTTCTTCATATAACCGCTGAATCAGGCGTTCACGGGTGCGCTGGGAAGTCATCCCGATGCCGCTGCGCAACCGGTCGTCTTGTTCACGAGCCATCAGTTGAGCCCCTCCAGCCAGCCGTCGAGATTTCTGAAGGCATCATTGAAGGTGCGATCAAGCTGCAACGGAGTGATGGAAACGTAGCCCTGCATCACCGCATGGAAATCAGTGCCCGGCCCGCCGTCTTCCGCATCGCCGGCGGCGGCAATCCAGTAACCGGCCTTGCCACGGGGATCGACCACTTTCATCGGCGCTGCCGCACGGGCGCGATGCCCCAGGCGAGTCAGCTGGATGCCGCGAATATGATCGATGGGCAGATTGGGAATGTTCACGTTCAGTACCGTGCGCGGTGGCAGATCGAGCCCGGCGTGGGCCTCGACCAGTTTGCGCGCAAAGTAGGCAGCGGTGGGCAGATTGTCCACCTGCCGGGAGGCCAGCGAGAAGGCAAACGATGGGCGTTCGAGAAAGCGGCCTTCAAGGGCCGCCGCCACTGTCCCGGAATACAACACGTCGTCGCCCAGGTTGGCGCCGAGGTTGATGCCCGAAACCACCATGTCCGGCTCGCGCTCCAGCAAACCATTGAGCCCCAGGTGCACACAGTCGGTCGGCGTGCCATTGAGACTGATGAAACCGTTGGCCAGGTATTGCGGGTGCAGCGGACGATCCAGCGTCAGCGAACTGCTGGCACCGCTCTTGTCCTGTTCCGGGGCGATAACCACGCATTCGGTGTAATCCGCCAGCGCAGCATAAAGCGCGGCAAGACCGGGTGCGGTTACCCCATCGTCGTTAGAAATCAGAATACGCATGGGCTGTCCGTCTGCCCCACCGGCACCAGATCAACGAGTTCGCGCACCAATACGGTGGCGAAGCATCCGGCCGGGAGGACGAATTCCAGTTGCAGAATGTCAGGCTCGGGATAATGCCACGTCAACCCGCCAATGGGCAGTCGAAGGATGCGACGTTCGTGGCTCATACCGGCATTAATCAACCAATCGCGCAGATCCGCCTCGCCTGCGGCAATTGCCTGCTCCAGATCATGGACAGCGCCGGCGGCCGGTGAGTCACCTTCGCCCCACTGCGGCCCTGTCGGATGCAGGTCGAGAATCGCCAGGCGCGGGTCGCTGCACTCGGCTTCACCCGCCGGGAAAAAGCTGCGGCTGTCGGTGAACGCCAGTAGATCGCCGACCTGGGCGCGCTGCCAGGTGCCATCAGCCACCCGTGCCGCCAGCACCTGGTTGAACAGAAAGCTGCGTGCAGTCGACAGCAGGCGCGAACGCACATTGCGCTGCTCCGGCAGGGCCTTGCGCGCCGCCCATGACCGAGCGTCGACGACGTTACCACCGTCATGGCCAAAACGCTGGGCGCCGAAGTAGTTCGGGATACCTTGCTTGGCAATCAGTTGCAGGCGCTCGTCGATGGCAGCCTTGTCGCCATTGAACTGGGTCAGGCGCAAGGTGAAACCATTGGCCGAATGCGCGCCGCGTTGCAGCTTGCGCTTGTGGCGCGTGGTCTTGAGGATCTTCAGCGTGTCGTTTTCCGCCGCCGACAGATCCGGATCGGCCTTGCCCGGCAGTTGCACGCTGAACCACTGGCGCGTCAGCGCCTGACGGTCCTTGAGGCCGGCATAGCTGACCGTGCGCAATGGCACACCGGCCGCCTTGGCAATGCGGCGCGCCGCTTCTTCGGTGTTCAGACCGCGCTTTTCCACCCAGATCCACAGGTGCTCGCCGTCACCGCTGAACGGAATGTCGAGGACTTCATCGACCTGGAAATCTTCGGCGATGGCTTTCAGTACCGCGGTGCCGAGCGCGTCGCCATAGGCCCGTGGGCCGAGCAATTGCAGTTCGTTCATGCGCGCAGCAACAAGGCAACGGAATGCACGGCGATGCCTTCTTCGCGACCGACGAAGCCGAGCTTCTCGGTGGTGGTGGCTTTCACGTTCACTTGATCCAGTTCTACTTGCAGATCCGCGGCAATCAGCGCGCGCATCGATTCGATATGGGGGGCCATTTTCGGTGCCTGGGCAACGATGGTGTTGTCGACGTTGCCGACTTTCCAGCCTTTGGCGTGGATCAGGCTGACCACATGACGCAACAGCACTCGGCTGTCGGCGCCCTTGAATTGCGGGTCGGTGTCCGGGAAGTGCTTGCCGATATCACCCAGCGCAGCCGCGCCGAGCAAGGCGTCGCTCAAGGCATGCAGCAGGACGTCACCGTCGGAGTGAGCGAGCAGCCCGAAGCCGTGTGCGATTCGCACGCCGCCCAGAGTAATGAAATCGCCTTCAGCGAAACGGTGCACATCATAGCCGTGGCCAATACGCATAAAAAAACGCCCCGAATTTTGTCAGGGCGTGATTCTACCTGCATTAGCCCTTGAGGGCGCGTGCGTGATGCTGCAAGTGGTCGTCAATGAAGCTCGCAATGAAGAAATAGCTGTGGTCGTAGCCCGGTTGCAGGCGCAACGTCAGGGGATGACCCGCCTGTTTTGCCGCTTGTTGCAGCGCCTCCGGCTTGAGCTGCGCGGCGAGGAAATCGTCGCGGTCACCCTGATCGACCAGCAACGGCAGTTTCTCGTCCGCCTCGGCGATCAGCGCACAGGCATCCCACTCGCGCCACTTCGAACGGTCTTCGCCCAGATAACGGGAGAACGCCTTCTGGCCCCACGGGCAATCCATCGGATTGTTGATCGGCGAAAACGCCGACACCGATTGGTAACGCCCAGGGTTGCGCAATGCACAGACCAATGCACCGTGACCGCCCATGGAATGGCCACTGATGCTGCGCTTGTCCGCAGCCGGGAAATGCGCTTCAACCAGTGAAGGCAATTCCTGCACGACATAGTCATGCATCCGATAGTGCCGCGACCACGGCTCCTGCGTGGCATTCAGATAGAACCCGGCACCGAGACCAAAATCCCACGCGCCATCCGGATCACCCGGTACATCGGCGCCACGGGGACTGGTGTCCGGCGCCACGATGATCAATCCCAGTTCAGCCGCCATGCGCATGGCGCCGGCCTTCTGCATGAAGTTCTCGTCCGTGCACGTCAGGCCCGACAACCAGTACAGCACCGGCAGCTTGCCGCCCTGCTCTGCCTGCGGTGGCAGATACACAGCGAACACCATGTCGCAGCCCAACACATCGGAACGATGGCGATAGCGCTTGTGCCAACCGCCGAAACTCTTCTGACAGGAGATGTTTTCCAGACTCATGTACGACTCCTACGCAACCACGGCTGCACATTGGCTACCGTGGCATCGCGATTGATCAGAAATGAATGACGGTGCGGATGCTCTTGCCTTCGTGCATCAGATCGAACGCCTTGTTGATGTCTTCCAGGCCCATGGTATGGGTGATGAAAGTATCCAGCGGGATCTCGCCGCTTTGCGCCATGTCGACGTAGCTTGGCAGCTCGGTACGGCCACGCACGCCGCCGAACGCCGAGCCGCGCCAGACGCGACCGGTCACCAGCTGGAACGGACGGGTGGCGATTTCCTGGCCGGCACCGGCAACACCGATGATCACCGACTCGCCCCAACCTTTATGGCAGCACTCGAGGGCTGCGCGCATCAGTTGCACGTTGCCGATGCATTCGAAGGAGAAGTCGACGCCGCCGTCGGTCATGTCGACGATCACTTCCTGGATCGGACGATCGAAATCTTTCGGGTTCACGCAGTCGGTAGCGCCCAGTTGCCTGGCGATTTCGAACTTGGCCGGGTTGATGTCGATGGCAATGATGCGCGAGGCCTTGGCCTTCACTGCACCAATCACGGCCGACAGACCGATGCCGCCGAGACCGAAGATGGCCACGGTGTCACCCGGTTTGACCTTGGCAGTGTTGATCACTGCACCGATACCGGTGGTCACGCCGCAACCAAGCAGGCAGACCTTTTCCAGCGGAGCATCCTTGGAGATCTTGGCCACGGAGATTTCCGGCAGCACGGTGTACTCGGAGAAGGTCGAGGTACCCATGTAGTGGAAAATCGTTTGGCCCTTGTAGGAAAAGCGCGAAGTGCCATCCGGCATCAGCCCCTTGCCCTGAGTGGCGCGAATCGCCTGACACAGGTTGGTCTTGCCCGATTTGCAGAACTTGCACTGGCCGCATTCCGGGGTGTACAGCGGAATCACGTGGTCGCCAACGGCCACCGAGGTCACGCCCTCGCCGATCGCTTCAACGATGGCACCACCTTCGTGGCCGAGGATCGACGGGAAGATACCTTCCGGGTCAGCACCGGACAGGGTGTAGGCGTCGGTGTGGCAAACCCCCGAAGCCACCACGCGCAGCAACACTTCACCGGCCTTGGGCATGGCGACATCGACTTCTACGATTTCCAGCGGCTTCTTGGCCTCGAAGGCAACGGCGGCGCGCGACTTGATCATGCTGACTCTCCAGTGAATCCATTGAATAAAAACCAGACAGGGAGTGTAGTCCAGCGCTGACTGATGAATAATCCGGACAAAAGCAAAACATTATTGCCATACAGGGATAATCCCCATGTCCGAAAACCGCTGGGAAGGTATCGACGAGTTCGTCGCCGTTGCCGAGTGCAGCCAGTTCACCGCCGCCGCCGAACGCCTGGGTGTTTCTTCCTCGCATGTCAGTCGACAAATCGTACGACTGGAAGAGCGTTTGCAGACGCGACTGCTGTATCGCAGCACCCGGCGTGTCACCTTGACCGAAGCCGGCCAGACCTTCCTGCAACATTGCCAGCGTCTGCAGGATGGTCGCGAAGAAGCACTGCGTGCGGTCGGCGACCTGACCAGCGAACCCAAAGGCATGCTGCGCATGACCTGCGCCGTGGCCTACGGGGAGCGCTTCATCGTGCCGCTGGTGACGCGGTTCATGGGGCACTATCCGCAACTGCGCATCGATATAGAGCTGACCAACCGGCAGCTCGATCTGGTGCACGAAGGCCTGGATCTGGCGATCCGCCTCGGGCGTCTTCAGGATTCTCGGTTGGTGGCGACCCGGCTGGCACCGCGGCGCATGTACCTCTGCGCGTCGCCGTCCTACCTCGAACGGTACGGTCGGCCACACAGTTTGTCGGAACTGAGCCGGCACAACTGCCTGATCGGCAGCTCGGATATCTGGCAACTGGAACAGAACGGGCGGGAATTTTCCCAGCGGGTACAGGGAAACTGGCGCTGCAACAGTGGGCAAGCGGTGCTGGATGCGGCGTTACAGGGCGTCGGCCTGTGTCAGTTGCCGGACTATTACGTGTTGGAGCATCTGCACAGCGGCGCGTTGATTTCGCTGCTGGAGGCGCATCAACCGCCGAATACGGCGGTGTGGGCGTTGTATCCGCAACAACGGCACTTGTCGCCGAAGGTGCGCAAACTGGTGGATTTTCTCAAGGAAGGCTTGGCCGAACGGCCGGAGTATCGGATTTAACGACGGTTGGCCCAGCGCTGGCGCAACCATTCGAGGTCTTCCGGGCGGGTGACTTTCAGGTTGTCCGCGCGACCCTCGATCAGGCGCGGCGCCATGCCGGCCCACTCCATCGCCGAAGCTTCATCGGTGATCAGTGCATCGGCCACCAGACTGTCCGCCAGTGCGCGGTGCAATGCTCCGAGGCGGAACATCTGCGGCGTGTAGGCCTGCCAGATCACGCTGCGATCCACGGTTTCGACCACTCGACCGTGCTTGTCGACCCGTTTCAGGGTGTCGCGCGCCGGCACGGCCAGCAAGCCACCGACCGGATCGCTCGCCAGCTCAGCCAGCAGTTTATCGAGATCGTCACGGCTCAGATTGGGCCGTGCCGCATCGTGCACCAGCACCCAATCCTCATCGTCGGCACCTTGGGCGTGCAGATGAAGCAAAGCGTTGAGCACCGAACCTGAACGCTCGGCGCCACCCTCGACCCGCTGAATCCGCGGATCACTGACGCAAGCCAGGTTCGGCCAATAAGGATCATCGACAGCAAGACTGACCACCAGGCCCTTGAGGCTCGGGTGATCGAGGAAACAGCCGAGGCTGTGTTCAAGAATTGTGCGCCCGCCCAGTTGCAGGTATTGCTTGGGACGGTCCGCGGCCATACGGGCACCGACGCCCGCGGCAGGAATCACGGCCCAGAAGGCCGGCAGGGAATCGATCATTGGGCCAACTGGTAAAGGGTTTCGCCGTCCTTGACCATGCCCAGTTCGTGACGAGCCCGCTCTTCAACGGTCTCCATGCCTTTCTTCAACTCGCTGACTTCAGCGTCCATCACCCGGTTGCGCTCCAGCAAGGCTTCGTTCTCGGCGTGCTGATCAGCAATCTGCTGATTCAGTTCGGCAACTTGCGCCAGACTGCCATTGCCCACCCACAGGCGGTACTGCAGACCGGCCAGCAGCAAGAGCAAGACGAGAAACAACCAGTAAGGACTGCGCATCGAATATCAGGTATCCAGTGAAAAAAGACAGCCACGCCAAAACTTTGAAGCATCTGATAGCACGAAGCCTGGAATATCCAGGCTTGTGCATATAAGGCATCAGATTAGTGGCAAATCCATCGCTGTCACGACTTTTCCGACACAATCCGGTGTCTTTTTACCATCTACAACTTAACCGCGAAACTCGGAGCGACCGTTGTACTTGGCTTTGCCATTCAACTGCTCTTCGATACGCAGCAGTTGGTTGTACTTGGAAACGCGGTCGGAACGGCACAGCGAACCGGTCTTGATCTGGCCAGCCGAAGTACCCACCGCCAGGTCGGCGATGGTCGAATCTTCGGTTTCGCCCGAACGGTGCGAGATCACGGCGGTGTAACCGGCAGCCTTGGCCATCTGGATGGCTTCCAGGGTTTCGGTCAGGGTGCCGATCTGGTTGAACTTGATCAGGATCGAGTTGGCGATCTTTTTATCGATGCCTTCTTTCAGGATCTTGGTGTTGGTCACGAACAGGTCGTCGCCGACCAGTTGGGTCTTCTCGCCGATCTTGTCGGTGAGGATCTTCCAGCCAGCCCAGTCGGACTCGTCCAGACCGTCTTCGATCGAGATGATCGGGTAACGCTCGGTCAGACCTTTCAGGTAGTCGGCGAAACCTTCAGCGGTGAACACCTGGCCTTCGCCGGACAGGTTGTACTTGCCGTCTTCGAAGAATTCGCTGGCTGCGCAGTCCAGAGCCAGGGTCACGTCGGTGCCCAGCTTGTAACCGGCGTTGGCAACAGCTTCGGAGATCACTTTCAGTGCGTCTTCGTTGGACGCCAGGTTCGGCGCGAAACCGCCTTCGTCACCGACAGCAGTGCTCAGGCCACGGGCCTTCAGAACAGCTTTCAGGTGATGGAAAATCTCGGTGCCCATGCGCAGACCTTCCGAGAAAGACTTGGCGCCAACCGGCTGAACCATGAATTCCTGGATGTCGACGTTGTTGTCGGCGTGTTCGCCACCGTTGATGATGTTCATCATCGGAACCGGCATCGAGTACACACCCGGAGTGCCGTTCAGGTTGGCGATGTGTGCGTACAGCGGCAGGTCTTGATCCTGCGCAGCAGCCTTGGCCGCAGCCAGGGAGACGGCGAGGATGGCGTTGGCGCCCAGGGTCGCTTTGTTTTCAGTACCGTCAAGCTTGATCATCGCGTGATCCAGGGCTTTCTGGTCGCTTGGGTCGGTGCCCAGCAGCAGATCGCGGATCGGACCGTTGATGTTGGCTACCGCCTTGAGCACGCCCTTGCCCAGGTAACGGCTCTTGTCGCCATCACGCAGCTCGAGCGCTTCACGCGAGCCAGTGGATGCACCGGACGGCGCGCAAGCGCTGCCGATGATGCCGTTGTCGAGAAGCACGTCCGCTTCCACGGTGGGATTGCCACGGGAGTCGAGAACTTCACGACCTTTGATGTCGACGATTTTTGCCATTGTTGTAAACACTCCAAAGTTGACGAAAACGACGCAGCTAGAGGAAATCTTTTTACCGTCGGCAAGTGGTGTGCAGCGGGCAGCTTGCAGACGACAACGCTCATACCCGAGGGCATGAGCGACAAATCGTGCGGTACTTTACCGGAGAATTGAGGTTTACGCGGTTTCTACCGTCGGAAAACTCTTCACCAGTTCGTCCAGGGCTTTGAGCTGGGCCAGGAATGGCTCCAGTTTGTCCAGACGCAAGGCGCAAGGGCCGTCGCATTTGGCGTTGTCCGGATCCGGGTGCGCTTCGAGGAACAGGCCCGCCAGCGACTGGCTCATGCCAGCCTTGGCCAGGTCGGTGACCTGGGCGCGGCGACCGCCGGCGGAGTCGGAACGACCGCCAGGCATTTGCAGCGAATGGGTCACGTCGAAGAATACCGGGTACTCGAACTGCTTCATGATGCCGAAGCCGAGCATGTCGACCACGAGGTTG
The DNA here is from genome assembly GCF_058801405.1 of Pseudomonas sp. GW822-FHT03F04. NCBI lineage: Bacteria > Pseudomonadati > Pseudomonadota > Gammaproteobacteria > Pseudomonadales > Pseudomonadaceae > Pseudomonas > Pseudomonas sp. GW822-FHT03F04. Next base: position 78,693 of record NZ_JBXANF010000004.1, on the reverse strand, counting down.
TTGTAGCCGAAGCTCGAACCGCGCTCGCAGAGGATCAATTGATCGTTGCCCGCTTCCACGCACTTGTTCAGGATGTGTTTCATTTCCTGAGGCGCGAGGAACTGGGCTTTCTTGATGTTGATGACGGCATTGGTCTTGGCCATGGCGACCACGAGGTCGGTCTGGCGCGACAGGAAGGCCGGCAGCTGGATGATGTCGCAGACCTCAGCGACGACCGCGGCCTGGTCAGGCTCGTGGACGTCGGTGATGATCGGCACGCCGAAGGCTTGTTTGATGTCCTGGAAGATGCGCATGCCCTCTTCCAGGCCAGGACCGCGATAAGAGGTCACAGAAGAACGGTTGGCCTTGTCGAAACTGGCCTTGAACACGTAAGGGATACCGAGTTTTTCGGTGACCTTCACGTACTCTTCGCAAACCTGCATGGCCATGTCACGGCTTTCCAGCACGTTCATGCCGCCGAACAGCACCATGGGTTTGTCGTTGGCAATCTCGATGTCGCCGACGCGGATGATCTTCTGTGCCATCGGGGTTACGCCTTCTTCTGGTGTTGAGCCAATGCCGCTTTGACGAAGCCGCTGAACAGCGGATGGCCATCGCGAGGCGTCGAGGTGAACTCTGGGTGGAACTGGCAAGCGACGAACCATGGATGATCCGGTGCTTCGACCACTTCAACCAGCGCAGCATCAGCGGAGCGACCGGAAATCTTCAGGCCGGCCTCGATGATTTGCGGCAGCAGGTTGTTGTTCACTTCGTAACGGTGACGGTGACGCTCGACAATTACATCCTTGCCGTAGCAGTCGTGCACCTTGGAACCCGCTTCGAGCAGGCATTCCTGAGCGCCGAGACGCATGGTGCCGCCCAGATCGGACGATTCGGTACGGGTTTCGACTGCACCGGTGGCGTCTTCCCACTCGGTGATCAGACCGACAACCGGATGGCCGCTGGCACGATCGAACTCGGTGGAGTTGGCATCTTTCCAGCCCATCACATTACGGGCGAACTCGATGACCGCCACTTGCATGCCCAGGCAGATACCCAGGTATGGAACCTTGTTTTCGCGAGCGTATTGAACGGCAGTGATCTTGCCTTCCACGCCACGCAGACCGAAGCCGCCCGGTACGAGGATCGCGTCGACGCCTTCCAGCAGCGCGGTGCCCTGGTTCTCGATGTCTTCGGAATCGATGTAGCGCAGGTTGACCTTGGTACGGTTGGTGATGCCGGCGTGACTCATCGCTTCGATCAGCGACTTGTAGGCGTCCAGCAGTTCCATGTACTTGCCGACCATCGCGATGGTGACTTCGTGCTCTGGATTGAGCTTGGCATCGACGACCTTTTCCCACTCGGACAGGTCGGCGCCATTGCATTGCAGGCCGAAACGCTCGACGACGAAATCGTCCAGACCCTGGGCGTGCAGCACGGCCGGGATCTTGTAGATGGTGTCGACGTCTTCCAGGGAGATCACCGCACGCTCTTCAACGTTGGTGAACAGCGCGATCTTGCGACGCGACGACACATCTACCGGATGGTCGGAGCGGCAGATCAGCACGTCTGGCTGCAGGCCGATCGAACGCAGCTCTTTTACGGAGTGCTGGGTCGGCTTGGTCTTGGTCTCGCCAGCGGTGGCGATGTACGGAACCAGAGTCAGGTGCATCAGCATCGCGCGCTTGGAACCGACTTCCACACGCAGCTGGCGGATGGCTTCGAGGAACGGTTGCGATTCGATATCGCCAACGGTACCGCCGATTTCCACCAGGGCCACGTCGGCATCGCCGGCGCCCTTGATGATGCGACGCTTGATTTCGTCGGTGATGTGCGGAATCACCTGGATGGTTGCACCCAGGTAGTCACCACGGCGCTCTTTGCGCAGCACGTGCTCGTAAACACGGCCGGTGGTGAAGTTGTTGTTCTGGGTCATGGTCGTGCGGATGAACCGCTCGTAGTGGCCCAGGTCCAGGTCGGTCTCGGCGCCGTCGTGGGTGACGAACACTTCACCGTGCTGGAACGGGCTCATGGTGCCCGGGTCGACGTTGATGTACGGATCCAGCTTCAGCATGGTGACCTTAAGCCCCCGCGCCTCCAGGATGGCCGCCAATGAAGCCGATGCAATGCCTTTCCCCAAAGAAGAAACAACACCGCCCGTGACGAATATGTAGCGCGTCATGAAAAACCCTAGAAGTCTGCGTTAAAGCGGTCCGAGCCGCCGGGGAAAGCGAAGGAAGGCCGAAGCCCCCGATCACCTGCATTAATCACAGTGCACCTTTCAAAAAAACCGCCGCGTTGGGACAGACCGGAAGTGAAAACACCGGTACGTTGCTCGCTACACATTTTTTGGAATCGCCCAGCAAAGACTGCTTGGTAATCGGCAACTCCTGCAATTCAGGCGAATCCACAGAAGTTGTATCAAGAAGGGAGCGTAGTCTACCGGAATGCCCCCTTCAGCTCAAACCTTGATCTTCATCAAAAGGCACCCAATGCAATTGCCAGCCTTCCTGCACGTTGCCATCAAGCCCCGGCAGGTTCGCCACGGCGAGCAATTCTTCACCGCGAAACAGCAGCGGCAATCTGCCACGCACGAAGCCCGGCACCGCGCGCTCATTGAGCAAGCGCTTGAGATCGCGATGACCACGATCCGCCAGATGCATCACCTCGCCGCCCAGCCGATAGCGGATGCGCAGCGGCCCTGCGGGAGTCTGACCGCTGAACATGACACGCCCGTTATCGGGCAAGCGTAGCGCCAGCGACGGCTCATGCCAGTCGCTGCTGACCACTGGCGCGCGCAACCATTGCCCGCTGAGCCACCACAGACGACCGGCGCTGCGGTGCAGCTCGCCATCCGCCAGACGCCAGACCGGAGAAGCATCAATGCCGGCATCGCGCAGATCCGCCCAACCCGACCAATGGTCGGCATCCGGCAGTCGGGTGAGCGGTTCCAGCCAATGACTGAGTGCATTTCTCTGGCGGGCATCGGACAACCCGGCGATGGCTGCAAACGCCAGCGATGCCAAACCCAGCCACTCGAAATCATCGGACAAGGTCGCTTGAGCCAGATCAATCTGCGCCAGCTCATCGAGCAAACCTTGCGCCTCACGCAAATGTGCCGCACTGCGGGCCATGCTGGCGTGAGCCTGCGGCCAGCGACCGGTCAGCAGCGGCATGACCTGATGGCGCAGGTAATTGCGCGAGAACTGTCGATCCTGATTCGACGGATCCTCTACCCAGCGCAGGCCATGGTCCCGCGCATAGACTTCCAGCTCGGCCCGCGTGACGTCGAGCAAGGGCCGAACCAGACTGCCCTGCCCCAACGCTCGTTGCGCCGGCATGCCGGACAGACCTCGGACCCCGGCGCCGCGCAACAGACGGAACAGCAGTGTTTCAGCCTGATCATCGCGGTGTTGCCCGGTCAATAACACATCGTTGGCCTGAATCGCCGCACTGAACGCCGCATAACGCGCATCCCGCGCCGCCCGCTCCAGACTCGCCCCCGGCTGCACCTGCACACGCACCACTTGCAACGACACCGCCAGCCCATCGCAGACCACCTGGCAATGCGCCGGCCACGCGTCGGCCGCAGCCTGAAGGCCGTGATGGACATGGATGGCGCCTAGCGCCGGAAGGGATTCAGTTTTGGCGAGACTGGCCAGAAGGTGCAGCAGGACGGTGGAATCGAGCCCACCCGAGTAGGCGATCCGCCAATGGGAAGCACCGAGCCAGGGCTTGAGATGGCGCAAAAGCCTGGAAGGCAAATCAATCGTCGACTGATCCATTTTTTTCCCTTGGCACAAATCAAATGTGGGAGCGAGCCTGCTTGCGATAATGGTGCAACAGCCAACGCACTGGTTGAATGTTACCCCTCATCGCGAGCAGGCTCGCCCCCACATCGGGTATTGCGCGGTCGACTTAGAGGCCGTAGCTCATCAGACGATCGTAGCGACGCTTGAGCAGCGCTTCGTTGTCGAACTTCTTCAGCATCGCCAGTTGCGAGCTCAGCTCGGCACGGATCGAGGCCGCGGCAGCCGCCGGATCACGGTGGGCGCCGCCCAGAGGCTCGCCAATCACTTTGTCGACGATGCCCAGGCCTTTCAGACGCTCGGCGGTGATGCCCATCGCTTCAGCGGCATCCGGGGCCTTTTCTGCGGTTTTCCACAGAATCGAAGCGCAACCTTCCGGCGAGATCACCGCGTAGGTCGAGTACTGCAGCATGTTCAACTGATCGCAGACACCGATCGCCAGTGCACCGCCGGAACCACCCTCACCAATCACGGTGGCGATGATCGGGGTTTTCAGGCGAGCCATGACGCGCAGGTTCCAGGCAATCGCTTCGCTCTGGTTGCGCTCTTCAGCGTCGATGCCAGGGTAGGCACCCGGGGTGTCGATGAAGGTCAGGATCGGCATCTTGAAACGCTCGGCCATTTCCATCAGGCGGCAAGCCTTGCGGTAGCCTTCCGGGCGCGGCATGCCGAAGTTGCGGCGTACCTTTTCGCGCACTTCACGGCCCTTCTGGTGACCGATCACCATCACTGGCTGGTCTTCCAGACGTGCCACGCCGCCCACAATGGCCGCGTCGTCGGAGAAGTGACGATCACCGTGCAGTTCGTCGAACTCGGTGAAGATGTGCTCGATGTAGTCCAGGGTGTATGGACGTTTCGGGTGACGCGCCAGACGTGCGATCTGCCAGCTGGTCAGCTTGCCGAAAATGTCTTCGGTGAGCGTTTTGCTCTTGTCCTGCAGGCGGGAGATCTCATCGCCGATATTCAGCGAATTGTCATTACCGACCAAGCGCAACTCTTCGATCTTGGCTTGCAGGTCGGCGATCGGCTGTTCGAAATCTAGAAAATTCGGGTTCATAGGCGTCCGTCTAGGGTCGTGTCCCAAGTGAGCTTGGGCCGGCCGGTTGTCTATTCGCGCCCTACCTTAAGGGAGAGGCGCGCTAAGGTCGAGATTAAAAATTCAGGTTGCGGGCAGGCGGTTTGATATCACCTGCCGGTCAACGGTATTGGAGGAAGACGTTGTCTCGCCCGAACTGGTCACGCAGGGCTTGAATCAAGGCATCCGCCGGGTCGATCCGCCAGGTCTCGCCAAACTGCAGCAAGGTCTTCGCATCAGGGCTGGTGTATTCCATGGTGATCGGGCACGCCCCGCGGTGACGCTTGAGCAAATCACCCAACCAGCGTAGTTGATCGCCTTTCAGGTCCTGGGTCTGCAACTTCAGGCGCAGGCTCTCGGCCAGGTTGGTGCGCGCATCTTCCATGCTCATCACCCGCTTGACCCGCAGGCGCAAGCCGCCGGAGAAGTCATCGTTGCTGACCTCGCCTTCGACCACCACCATCGCATCGGTCTGCAGCAGCGATTGCGCGGAGTGGAACGCCTCGGCGAACAGCGACGCCTCGATCCGCCCGGAGCGGTCGTCGAGGGTGATGAAGCCCATCTTGTCGCCTTTTTTGTTCTTCATCACACGCAGGGCAATGATCATCCCCGCCACGGTCTGGGTATCCCGGGCCGGTTTCAGGTCGATGATGCGCTGGCGGGCGAAACGGCGGATTTCACCTTCGTATTCGTCGATCGGGTGGCCGGTCAGGTACAGGCCAAGGGTGTCTTTTTCACCCTTGAGTCGTTCCTTGAGGGTCAGTTCCTTGGCCTTGCGATGCAGCGCGTAAACGTCCGCATCTTCCTCGACGAACAGCCCGCCGAACAGGTCGGCATGGCCACTGTCGCGGGTGCGCGCAGTCTGCTCGGCCGACTTGATCGCCTCCTCCATCGCCGCCAGCAGTACGGCACGGTTGCGGTCGATGTTGGCCTGATAAGCCTTTTGCTCGTCATGGAAGTACGGGCCGAGGCGATCCAGCGCGCCGCTACGGATCAAGCCGTCCAGCGTGCGCTTGTTGATGCGTTTGAGGTCGACCCGGGCACAGAAGTCGAACAGGTCCTTGAACGGGCCTGCCTGACGTGCCTCGGTGATCGCTTCCACCGGGCCTTCGCCGACGCCTTTGATCGCGCCCAGGCCATACACGATGCGACCTTCGTCGTTCACCGTGAACTTGAACTCCGAGGTATTCACGTCCGGCGCGTCGAGGCGCAGCTTCATCGTGCGCACTTCTTCGATCAAGGTCACGACCTTGTCGGTGTTGTGCATATCCGCCGACAGTACCGCGGCCATGAACGGCGCCGGGTAGTGAGCCTTCAGCCAGGCGGTCTGGTATGACACCAGGCCGTAGGCGGCGGAGTGGGATTTGTTGAAGCCGTAACCGGCGAATTTCTCTACCAGGTCGAAAATGTTACCGGCCAGGTCCGCGTCAATATTGTTGGTGGCGCAACCTTCAATGAAGCCGCCGCGCTGCTTGGCCATTTCCTCGGGCTTTTTCTTACCCATGGCCCGCCGCAGCATGTCCGCACCACCGAGGGTGTAACCGGCCATGACCTGGGCAATCTGCATCACCTGTTCCTGATACAGGATGATGCCGTAAGTAGGTGCCAGGACGGGCTTGAGGCCCTCGTACTGGTAATCCGAGTGCGGATAGGCCAGTTCGGCGCGACCGTGCTTACGGTTGATGAAGTCATCCACCATGCCCGATTGCAGCGGGCCCGGACGGAACAGGGCCACCAGTGCGATCAAGTCTTCCAGGCAGTCGGGCTTGAGCTTTTTGATCAGCTCTTTCATGCCGCGGGATTCAAGCTGGAACACCGCGGTGGTTTCAGCTTTTTGCAGCAGCTGATACGTCGGTTTGTCATCCAGCGGGATGAACGCGATATCCAGCGGCGGTTCGTTGACCTTGGCGCGGTCGCGATTGATCGTTTTCAGCGCCCAGTCGATGATCGTCAGCGTTCGCAGGCCCAGGAAGTCGAACTTCACCAGACCGGCCGCCTCGACGTCATCCTTGTCGAACTGGGTTACCAGGCCGTCACCGGCCTCGTCGCAATAGATCGGCGAGAAGTCGGTCAGCTTGGTCGGTGCGATCACCACACCACCGGCATGCTTGCCGACGTTACGCACAACGCCTTCGAGCTTACGCGCCATCTCCCAGATTTCCGCCGCCTCTTCATCGACCTTGATGAAATCGCGCAGGATTTCTTCCTGCTCGTAGGCTTTTTCCAGGGTCATGCCGACTTCGAACGGAATCATCTTCGACAGGCGATCCGCCAGGCCGAACGACTTGCCCTGCGCCCGCGCCACGTCGCGCACCACAGCTTTCGCCGCCATGGAACCGAAGGTGATGATCTGGCTCACAGCGTTACGGCCGTACTTTTCGGCCACGTAGTCGATCACGCGGTCGCGACCGTCCATGCAGAAGTCGACGTCGAAGTCGGGCATGGATACCCGTTCCGGGTTAAGGAAACGTTCGAACAGCAGGTCGTATTCCAGCGGGTCGAGGTCGGTGATCTTCTGCACGTAGGCCACCAGCGATCCGGCACCCGACCCCCGGCCCGGGCCCACCGGCACGCCGTTGTTCTTGGCCCACTGGATGAAGTCCATCACGATCAGGAAGTAACCGGGGAACCCCATCTGGATAATGATATCCAGCTCGAAATTCAGTCGGTCTACATAGACCTGCCGCTTGGCTTCGTAGTCTTCAGTCGTGTCCCTTGGCAGCAGAACGGTTAACCGCTCTTCCAGACCTTCGAAGGACACCTTGCGGAAATACTCATCGATGGTCATGCCATCGGGGATCGGGAAGTTGGGCAAGAAGTGCGTGCCCAGCTTCACTTCAATGTTGCAGCGCTTGGCGATCTCGACGGAGTTTTCCACCGCATCCGGCAGGTCGCTGAACAGCTCGGCCATTTCCTCGGCGCTTTTCAGGTATTGCTGATCGCTGTAGTTCTTCGAACGACGCGGATCGTCAAGGGCCCGGCCCTCACCGATGCAGACGCGGGTTTCGTGGGCGGCGAAGTCTTCCTGCTTGATGAAACGCACATCGTTGGTCGCGACCAGCGGCGCACCGAGCTTGTCGGCCAGGGCCACGGCGCCGTGCAATTGTTCTTCGTCATTCGGACGGTTGGTACGCTGAATCTCCAGGTAGAAACGATCCGGGAACACCGCCATCCATTCGCGCGTCAGGACCTCGGCCTCAGCGGGGTTGCCGCCGATCATGGCCATGCCGATTTCGCCTTCTTTCGCGGCGGACAGCATAATCAGGCCTTCGTTGGCCTCGGCGACCCATTCGCGCTCGATGATGATCATGCCGTTGCGCTGACCTTCGATGAAGCCACGGGAAATCAGCTCGGTCAGGTTGCGATAACCCAGGGCATTCATGACCAGCAGGCTGATCCGGCTCAGCGGACCCTCCGGGTCCTTGTTCGACAGCCACAGGTCGGCGCCGCAGATCGGCTTGATCCCGGCGCCCATGGTGTTTTTATAGAATTTGACCAGCGAACACATGTTGTTCTGGTCGGTAACCGCAACGGCCGGCATGCCCATGCCGGTCAGGGCCTTGACCAGCGGCTTGATCCGCACCAGCCCGTCGACCAGGGAGTATTCAGTGTGCAGGCGTAGATGAACGAATGAAGCCGGCATAGTGATCCTGTCCAGTTACATAGAGACAACAAGGCCCGGATTGTACCGGGCCCTGAACAAAACATCAGCCTCGCCGCTAAACCTGCGTGAGGCCTTCCAGCGCTTCATAAGCCTGCCGCACCGGGGCAAACGAACGCCGGTGAATCGGCGTCGGCCCGAGGCGCACCAACGCTTCCAGATGAACGGGCGTCGGGTAGCCTTTATGGCCACCGATGCCGTAACCCGGATAGATCAATTCGAACGCCGCCATCTCGCGGTCGCGGCTGACCTTGGCCAGAATCGACGCGGCGGCGATGGCCGGCACCTTGCTGTCGCCCTTGACCACCGCTTCGGAACGCATCGGCAGTTTCGGGCAGCGGTTGCCGTCGATCATCGCCAGCTTCGGCTGGATATGCAGACCCGCCACCGCGCGCTGCATCGCCAACATGGTGGCGTGGAGGATGTTCAGCTCGTCGATCTCTTCGACTTCGGCACGGGCGATGCACCAGCTCAGTGCCTTCTCGCAGATTTCGTCGTAGAGCTTTTCACGCTTGGCTTCGGTGAGTTTCTTCGAGTCGTTGAGACCAAGAATCGGACGGTTCGGATCGAGGATCACCGCCGCCGTGACGACCGCACCGCACAACGGGCCACGACCGACTTCATCAACGCCGGCCACCAACTCTTCGACTTCGGCAACCAGGGTGAAATCCAGGCCCATCTGCATGCTTGTCTTGCTCATCGTGTTTGACCGATCAGGTTCAGAACGGCGTCAGCCGCCTGATTGGAGGCGTCCAGACGCAGGGTGCGGTGGATCTCGTCGAAGCCGCGTGTCTGCTCTTCGCCACCGTCGATCAGCGGCGACAAGGTCTGGGCGAGCGCTTCGACCGTCGCATCGTCCTGCAACAATTCCGGCACCAGCAGTCGCTGGGCCAGCAGGTTCGGCAGGGAGACGTACGGACTCTTGACCATGCGCTTGAGAATCCAGAACGTCAGTGGTGCAAGACGGTAAGCCACGACCATCGGGCGCTTGTACAGCAGCGCTTCCAGCGTGGCAGTGCCGGACGCGATCAGGACCGCGTTGCAGGCCGCCAGCGCCAGATGGGATTTGCCATCGAGCAAGGTCACCGGCAAGTCGCGACCGGCCAGCAGCTCTTCAAGCTGGGCCCGACGCTCGGGATTGGCGCACGGTATGACGAAGCGCAAACCCGGGCGCATGGCGCGCAGGCGTTCGGCGGTATCGAGGAACAGCGCACCCAGACGACTGACTTCGCCGCCGCGACTGCCCGGCATCAAAGCCACCAGCGGGCCGTCCGGCAGCCCCAGTTCGGCGCGCGCAGCAGTGCGATCGGCTTCCAGTGGAATGGTATCGGCCAGCGTATGGCCGACGAACCGCACCGGCACGCCTTTCTCTTCGTAGAATCTGGCTTCGAACGGCAGCAGCGTGAGCATCAGGTCGCAGCCTTCGCGGATCTTCAGCACTCGCTTCTGCCGCCACGCCCATACCGAAGGGCTGACGTAGTGCACGGTCTTGATCCCGGCCTGACGCAGCTTGAGTTCGATATTGAGGTTGAAATCCGGCGCATCGATGCCGATGAACACATCCGGTTTTTCAGCGATCAGCGTGGCGATCAGGTCCTTGCGGCGCTTGAGCAGTTCACGCAGTCGCCCGAGGACTTCCACCAGCCCCATGACCGACAGCCGTTCCATGGGGAAGTAGGAGCTCAGGCCTTCGGCCTGCATCAACGGGCCGCCGACGCCGATGAACTCGACAGCGGGATGCTGTGCCTTGAGGGCACGCATCAGACCGGCGCCCAGAATGTCACCGGAAGCCTCACCCGCCACCAGCGCAATACGCAGATTGGCCATGATCAGCGGGTGATGCCGCGAGACGACGACTGGATGGAGTCACGAAACACCGCGACTTCCGGGAACTGGGCGGCAGGCTCGGCCAGTTCGGCCAGGGCTTGCTCGACAGTCAGTCCCTGGCGGTAGACGGTTTTATAGGCGCGTCGCAAGGCATGGATGGCATCCTCGCTGAAACCACGACGGCGCATGCCTTCGAAGTTCATGCTGCGCGCTTCGGCCGGGTTGCCGAACACCGTGACGAACGCCGGAACGTCCTTGCCGATGGCGGTGCCCATGCCGGAAAAGCTGTGGGCGCCAATGTGGCAATACTGGTGCACCAAGGTGAAACCGGACAGGATCGCCCAGTCCTCGACGTGCACATGCCCGGCCAACGCGGTGTTGTTGACCAGAATGCAGTGGTTGCCGATGACGCTGTCGTGACCGATGTGGGCGTAAGCCATGATCAGGTTGTGATCGCCCAGGGTGGTTTCCGAGCGATCCTGAACGGTACCACGGTGAATCGTCACGCCTTCACGGATAACGTTATGGTCACCGATCACCAGGCGGGTTTCTTCACCCTTGTACTTGAGATCAGGCGTGTCTTCGCCTACCGAGGAAAACTGGTAGATGCGATTGTGCTTGCCGATTCGGGTCGGGCCTTTGAGGATCACGTGTGGCCCGATCACTGTCCCCTCGCCGATTTCCACACCTGCGCCGATGATCGACCACGGGCCGACCTCGACACCTTCAGCCAGTACGGCCGAAGGATCGATGATTGCGCGAGGGTCAATCAAACTCATACTTTTTGTTCCGCGCAGATGATCTCGGCGGAGCAGACCGGCTTGCCATCAACCGACGCCTGGCATTCAAACTTCCAGATCTTGCGCTTGCAGCTAATGAACGTGGCCTCAAGAATCAACTGATCGCCAGGCTTGACCGGCTGGCGGAAACGCAGTTTGTCGGAGCCGACAAAGTAGTAAAGCGTGCCATCAGCGGGCTTCACGTCGAGCATCTTGAAACCGAGAATCCCGGCTGCCTGAGCCATCGCTTCGATAATCAGGACGCCCGGCATGATCGGATGCGCAGGGAAGTGACCATTGAAGAACGGTTCGTTGATGCTGACATTCTTGTAGGCGCGAATTCGCTTGCCTTCAGTATCCAGGTCCACCACCCGGTCCACCAGCAGGAACGGGTAACGGTGAGGCAGGTATTCGCGAATCTCGTTGATGTCCATCATTTCGGGGGGAAGCCTATGTAAAGATTGGGAGCGCGACTGACGCGCACTCCTCTAGCAAATCAAGGAGGCAGTCCAGAGGCTGTGCACTCTTGATATGGAAATGGTATCAGCCTTCAGATGAAGCATTACCGCCAGGGGTCACTTCCCCTGCCCGCTTTTCCAGCTGTTTCAACCGTCGCGCGAGGTCATCGAGCTGACGGATGCGTGCCGCGCTTTTGCGCCATTCGGCAGCCGGCTGCATGGCTGTACCGGAAGAATAGGCACCCGGCTCGGTAATCGAGTGAGTCACCATGGTCATCCCGGTCAGGAAAACGTTGTCGCAAATATCGATGTGCCCCACCAGGCCAACACCGCCGGCGAGCATGCAGTGCTTGCCGATCTTTGTGCTGCCGGAAATCCCCACGCACGCCGCCATGGCGGTGTGATCACCGACCTGAACGTTGTGGGCGATCTGAATCTGGTTGTCGAGCTTCACACCGTTGCCGATCACGGTATCGGCCAACGCACCGCGGTCGATGGCGGTATTCACGCCGATCTCCACATCGTCGCCAATGGTCACGCCGCCGATCTGGGCGATTTTCTGCCAGATGCCTTTCTCGTTGGCAAAGCCGAAGCCTTCACCGCCGAGCACTGCACCGGACTGGATCACCACCCGCTTGCCGATACGCACATCGTGATACAGCGTCACCCGCGGGGCCAGCCAGCCACCCTCGCCGATTTCGCTGCGGGCACCGACAACGCAATGCGCGCCGAGTGTCACGCCTGCACCGATCCGGGCGCCGGCCTCGATCACCACAAAGGGACCGATGCTGGCAGTCGAATCGACCACGGCGTCCGAAGCAATCACTGCAGTCGGATGGATACCGGCTGCAGATTTCGGCTTCGGATCGAATAGGTGGGAAATGCGTGCGTAAGCCAGATAAGGATCCGGCACCACCAACGCATTACCGGCATAACCTTCGGCATCAGCCGCTTTGAGCAGCAGTGCCGCCGCCTGCGAGCCAGCGAGGTATTTGCGGTATTGAGGGTTTGCCAGAAAGCTCAACTGAGCTGGGCCAGCCTCCTGCAAGGTGGCTAGCCCAGTAATTTGCTTCTCGGGGTCGCCACTCAGGGTGGCACCGAGGAACTCGGCCAACTGGCCGAGTTTGATAGTCACGGTCATGGGTTACTTCAGCTGATTCATGCGCTCGATAACCTGGCGCGTGATGTCATATTGAGGTTTGACATCGATCACTGCGCCACGCTCGAACACCAGGTCAAAACCACCTTTCTTGATGACTTCTTCCACTGCGCTATCCAGTTTCGGCTTGAGCTGCTTGAGCATTTCGCGGTCAGCAACGGCTTTGGCTTCGTTCAGTTCCTTGGACTGGAACTGGAAGTCACGGGCCTTTTGCTTGAATTCCAGCTCCAGACGCTCACGCTCGCCCTGCTGCATCTTGTCGCCACCCGCCATCAAACGATCCTGAATGCCCTTGGCGCTGCTTTCCAGCGTCTTGAGCTTGGTCAGTTGAGGGCCGAACTTCTTCTCGGCATCCACAGCGTATTTCTTGGCTGCGTCGGATTCCAGCAGTGCCATCTGATAGTTCAGAACAGCGATTTTCATGTCGGCAAATGCCGGGCCTGCCACCAGTACGGAGGCCAGGAGAACCAATTGAGTCAACTTACGCACGATGCACTCCTACAAAATCCATTGTCGTTATCTTGGGTCAGACGCTTAGAACGTCTGGCCGAGGGAGAATTGGAACACTTGAGTTTCAGCGTTATCCGGTTTCTTGATCGGTGTGGCCAACGCGAAGCTCAAAGGACCCAGTGCGGTAACCCAAGTCACGCCGACACCGACGGAACTGGCCATGTTGCTCAGGCTGATGTCGTTGCACTTGGTGCTGGACTTCGAGCCATCGGCGTTCACAGTATCCTTGCACTGCGAGTCAAACACGTTACCCACATCCCAGAATACCGAAGTACGCAGGGAGCGCTGATCCTTGACGAATGGCAGCGGGAACAGAACCTCGACACCGCCCTGAATCAGGACGTTACCACCGAACGGAAGCGGATCCTGGTCCGGGTCTGCCAAGGTGCCAGGGTTGGTACCCTTGCTTGGCGTACTGCGTGGACCGAGAGTGCTGTCCTTGAAGCCACGTACCGAGTTGAAACCACCAGCATAGTAGTTTTCGTAGAATGGCAAGCCATCAGTCGAACCATAACCGTCGCCGTAACCCAGTTCGGTATGCAGACGCAGTGTGTAGTTCTCGGTGATCGGCTGGAACAGCTGGCCACGGTAATCAAGCTTGTAGAACGACAGGTCGCTGCCAGGAATGGTCGATTCCAGGGTCAGGCTCTGGGAACGGCCACGGGTTGGCAACACGCCTTTGTTCAGGGTGGATTCGGACCAGCCGGCCGACGCCTTGAAGTTCAGGTATTGGTCGCCTTCCTTCTTGACGAAGTCGAAAATCTCGTCAACGGTGTAAGTACCGGTCTTGATCTTGTCCTGCTGAGCGGACAGACCGAAGGTCAGACGCGAAGTCTCGCTGATCGGGTAGCCAACGTTCACACCGGCACCCAGGCTGTCTACCGCATAGCTTGCTACGTCGACATCGAGGTCTTTGTAGTCGGTGGTGCGATAGAACGCGTTGTAGCCCAGGCTCACGCCATCGGCGGTCCAGTAGGGGTCAACGTAGCCGAAGTTGTAACGGCTCTGGTATTCGCTTCGGGTCAGGCCGACGCTGACGCGGTTACCGGTACCCAGGAAGTTGTTCTGGGTGATCGAGCCACCGAGGATCAGACCGGCGCTCTGGGCGAAACCGACGCTGGCGGTGATCGAGCCGGAAGCCTGCTCTTCAACGCTGTAGTTCACGTCAACCTGGTCGTCGACACCCGGAACGGCCGGGGTTTCAACGTTGACCTCTTTGAAGAAACCCAGACGCTCCAGACGGGTCTTGGACTGGTCGATCAGGTAGGTCGAAGCCCAGCCACCTTCCATCTGACGCATTTCACGGCGCAGCACTTCGTCTTCGGACTTGGTGTTGCCACGGAAGTTGATGCGGTTGACGTAGGCACGCTTGCCCGGATCGACAGCGAACAGGATGTCCACGGTGTGGTCATCATCGTGCGGCTGCGGAACACCGTTGACGTTGGCGAAGGTGTAGCCCTCGTTACCCAGACGACGAGTGATCAGTTCCGAGGTGGTGGTCATCAGCTTGCGCGAGAACACCTGGCCTTTCTGCACCAGCAACAGCGACTTGACCTGATCCTCAGGGACTTTCAGGTCACCGCTGAGCTTGACGTCACGAACGGTGTACTTCTCGCCTTCGGTCACGTTGACGGTGATGTAGACGTGTTTCTTGTCCGGAGTGATGGACACCTGGGTCGAAGCGATATCCATGTTGATATAGCCGCGGTCCAGGTAGTAGGAACGCAGACGCTCCAGGTCACCGGAAAGCTTTTCACGGGCGTACTTGTCGTCGTTCTTGAAGAACGACAGCCAGTTGGTGGTTTTCAGTTCGAACAGGTCGGTCAGGTCTTCTTCAGGGAAAACCGTGTTGCCCACCACGTTGATGTGCTGAATGGCAGCGACGGTGCCTTCGTTGATCTTCACTTTCAGGCCGACACGGTTACGCGGCTGCGATACCACTTCGGTATCAACCGTGGCCGAGTAACGACCTTGTGCAACGTATTGACGTTGCAACTCGTTGCGCACGCCTTCGAGGGTCGCGCGCTGGAAGATCTCGCCTTCGGACAGACCGGATTGCTTGAGGCCTTTCATCAGGTCTTCGGTGGAGATCGCCTTGTTGCCTTCGATCTCGATGCTGGCGACCGATGGACGTTCGACGACAGTGATCACCAGAACGTTGCCTTCGCGGCCCAGCTGGATATCTTGAAAGAAACCGGTTTTGAACAACGCACGAGTGGATTCCACCAGGCGACGATCATCCGCCTGCTCGCCGACGTTCAACGGCAAGGCACCAAAGACGCTACCCGCGGAGACCCGCTGGAGGCCATTGACGCGAATATCAGAGATAGTGAAGGACTCGGCGTGAACTTCGGCGATCATCAATACGGTGAGAACCGCAGTTAGCAGCAGACGTTTCATGAAGTCCTTTCTTATTCCAACTGGCAATAAACAAACTGCCGCAAAATGCGGCAGATTCGCAATTCAGCGAAGCGTTACAGTCGACCCAGATCGTTGACCAGAGCAAGCAACATCACCCCGACCACCAAACTGATACCGATCTGTATCCCCCAACCTTGCACCCGATCCGACAAGGGACGACCACGCGCCCACTCGATCAGATAAAACAACAAATGCCCCCCATCCAGTACAGGAATGGGCAGCAAATTCAGAACCCCCAGGCTAATACTCAGATAAGCAAGGAAATTCAGGAAATCAGCGACACCCGACTGGGCAGAAGCGCCCGCCACTTTAGCAATGGTTATCGGTCCACTCAAGTTTTTTACCGAGAGCTCGCCGAACAGCATTTTCTTCAGTGAATCCAGCGTCAGGACACTCATGGTCCAGGTACGGCGGGCACCCTCGCCAATCGCGGCCAAAGGACCATAACTGACCTCGCGGATCATCTCCGGCGGCCAGTCGACAGCTTTCACTCCCGCCCCCAGATAACCACTTGGCGATTTGCTCTCGCCGCGCGCAGCCAAGATCACAGGGACGTCGATTTGAGCACCGTCGCGCTCAATGTGCAGCATGATTTTGGTATCAGGACGCGTACGAACGGTGTCGACCACTTGCTGCCAGTCATCCAGCGCCTTGCCATCCAGCGCCAGCAGACGGTCGCCGGTTTTCAGCCCGGCTGCCTGTGCCGGGCCCTTTGGATCGAGCTCAGCGAGAATCGGCGGCAGAGCCGGACGCCACGGGCGAATACCCAAGGAGCGAATCGGATCCGGCTCGTCGGCACCCTTCAGCCAGTGATCGAGTGCAAGTTCACGTGGCGAATCGGCCGTGGAGCCCTGCTCGCGCACCAGCACCTGCAAGGAACCACTTTCCCCCAGACGACGCACCAATTGCAGATTGACCGCAGCCCAGCCAGAAGTCGGCTCGCCATCGATGGCAATGATTTCCTGGCCCGCACTCAGCCCGGCCTTTGCCGCGAGACTGCCGGACTCGACCGCACCGATGACCGGACGCACCTGTTCGCTGCCCAGCATGGCCAGCACCCAGAAGAACACCATGGCCAGCAGGAAGTTGGCGACCGGACCGGCTGCAACGATGGCAATACGCTGACGAACGGACTTGCGATTGAAGGATTGATGAAGCTGATCAGCGGGCACTTCGCCTTCACGCTCGTCGAGCATCTTGACGTAGCCACCCAGCGGAATGGCCGCGACTACAAATTCAGTCCCCTGCTTGTCATGCCAGCGCAGCAATGGCATGCCGAAGCCTACGGAAAAACGCAGAACCTTGACGCCACAGCGACGCGCGACCCAGAAGTGGCCGAATTCGTGAAAGGTGACCAGCACACCCAAGGCGATCAGGGTGCCGGCAATCATATAGAGCGCACTCATCTACTTTCTCCGCAATCCTGTCCTATGCCGCGTGGAGCCTGTACCGCAGGGTCTATCGACCGTGACGGGTCAACCATTGCCCGGCCAGAGCGCGTGCTGCCGCGTCCGCCGTGAACACCGCATCGAGATCATTCAGAGCAACCACTGGCTCGAGATTCAACACTTCCTCGATGATACTCGCGATTTCCAGGTAGCGAACCCGCCCGTCGAGAAACGCTGCCACTGCCACTTCATTCGCGGCATTGAGCATGGCCGGAGCACTGTTGCCGGCCTCAGCCGCCTGACGCGCAAGTCGCAGACACGGGAAGCGCTCTTCATCGGGCGCTTCGAAGTCCAGGCGCGCGATGGCAAACAGGTCCAATGGCGCCACGCCGGAATCGATGCGCTCAGGCCAGGCCAGCGCATTGGCGATCGGGGTGCGCATGTCGGGGTTGCCCAACTGCGCCAGCACCGAGCCGTCCACATAATCAACCAGAGAATGAATCACGCTCTGTGGATGGATCACCACTTCGACTTGCGACGGCCTGGCATCGAACAACCAGCAGGCCTCGATCAATTCGAGGCCCTTGTTCATCATGCTGGCCGAATCCACGGAAATCTTGCGCCCCATGGACCAGTTCGGATGAGCACAGGCCTGGTCGGGTGAAACATGCGCCAGTTCGGCCATCGGCGTCTGCCGGAAAGGACCGCCGGAGGCTGTCAGCAAAATCCGACGTACGCCAACAGTACTCAAGCCACGGGCAAAATCCTGCGGCATGCACTGGAAAATCGCATTGTGCTCGCTGTCGATTGGCAGCAGGACCGAACCGCTCTTGCGCACAGCGTCCATGAACAAGGCGCCGGACATCACCAGCGCCTCCTTGTTGGCCAGGAGGATCTTCTTGCCTGCCTCGACCGCCGCAAGGGTCGGGCGCAGACCGGCGGCGCCGACGATGGCAGCCATTACAGCATCCACTTCAGGGGCAGCCGCGACCTGACACAGGCCCTCCTCCCCCACCAGCACCCGAGTCGACAGCCCCGCGGCACGCAAGTCGTCCTGCAAGCCACGAGCGGCGCCGACTTCCGGCACTACAGCAAACTGAGGGACATGGCGCACGCACAAGGCAAACAGCTCACTGAGACGAGTAAAGCCGCTCAGTGCAAAAACCTGATATCGCTCAGGGTGACGAGCAATGACATCGAGGGTGCTCAGACCGATCGAGCCGGTTGCCCCCAGTACGGTAATCTGCTGCGGGCGACTCACGGCGCAGCCATCCACAGCAACACCGCGAATACCGGGATCGCCGCTGTCAGACTGTCAATGCGATCCAGTACGCCGCCATGACCAGGCAGCAGATTACTGCTGTCCTTGATGCCGGACTGGCGCTTGAACATGCTTTCAGTCAGATCGCCCACCACCGAGATGAACACGATCAGCGCAGCGCCGATCAGGCCCTTGAACAACTGCGCCACCGCCCAGTCACGAAACAGGGCGACCAGCGTGGTAATCACCAGGCTCAGCGCCAGACCGCCATACACGCCTTCCCAGCTTTTACCCGGGCTGACTTGCGGGGCCAGCTTGCGCTTGCCGAAAGCGCGGCCGGAGAAATAGGCACCGATATCGGCGCCCCAGACCAGCACCATCACCGCCATGATCAGCCAGTTGCCCAGCGGGTATTGCTTGATCTGGACCAGCCCTTGCCAGGCCGGCAGCAGAATCAACAAACCGATCACCAGTTTGCTGGCGGCGCTGGCCCAGCGCTCACTGGAGCGCGGATAGGTCAGCACCAGCCAGGTCGCCACCGCCCACCAGATCACCGAGGCGCCGAGCACCCAAGGCGCCAGCCCCGGCAGGATGTACATGACGAACAACATCAGCGCGACCACTGCCGCATAACCGACGCGGAACGATTGCGCAGTAAAACCGGCCAGGCGCGCCCATTCCCAGGCACCCAGACTCACGACCAGCCCGATGAACAGCGCAAAACCGGAACCCTCGAGCAGGAAAAACCCGCCCAAGGCGATCGGCAGCAGGATCAGCGCAGTGATGATTCGTTGTTTAAGCATTAAACCCGGGCTCCAGCTTCGATCTGCTCGCTCGTTTTACCGAAACGACGCTGACGCGAAGCGAAATCGGCCAGCGCAATACGCATGGCATCGTGTTTGAAGTCCGGCCAGAACAGGTCGGAGAAGTACAACTCGGCATAGGCCAGTTGCCACAGCAGGAAGTTGCTGATGCGGTGCTCGCCGCCAGTGCGGATGCACAGATCCGGCAGCGGCAGGTCACCGGTCGCCAGACAGGTTTGCAACAGATCCGGCGTGATGTCTTCCGGACGCAGATGCCCGGCCTGAACCTCACGAGCCAGACGCTGCGCCGCTTGCGCGATATCCCACTGACCGCCGTAGTTGGCAGCGATCTGCAGGACAAAACGATTGGCGCCCGCGGTCATGGCCTCGGCTTCGCGCATGGCAGCTTGAAGCTCGGGATGGAAACGCGAGCGGTCGCCAATGATGCGCAGACTGATGTTGTTGTCGTTGAGGCGCTTGGCCTCACGACGCAATGCCTTGAAGAACAGGTCCATCAAGGCACTGACCTCATCGGCCGGGCGCTGCCAGTTCTCACTGGAAAAGGCGAACAGGGTCAGCACCTCGACCCCCGCCTCGGCACACACCTCGATCACCGCCCGAACAGCGTCCACGCCCGCTTTATGCCCGGCGACACCCGGCATAAAGCGTTTTTTCGCCCAGCGATTGTTGCCATCCATGATGATCGCGACATGGCGCGGCACCGCGGACGGCGCAGTCTGCTTGGTCTTATCCATTTAAAGCTCGACCCTTATACGGCCATCAGGTCTTTTTCTTTCTCTGCCAGCTTCGCGTCGATTTCAGCCACGAACTTCTTGGTCAGGTCGTCGATTTCGCCAGTGGCACGACGTTCTTCGTCTTCACTGATTTCTTTCTCTTTAACCAGATCCTTCAGCGAGCTGTTGGCATCGCGACGAATGTTGCGCACGGCAACACGAGCGTCTTCAGCCACGTCACGCGCCTGCTTGGTGAAACCACGACGGGTTTCTTCAGTCAGGGCCGGCATGCTGATCAGCAGCAGTTCACCGAGGTTGGTCGGGTTCAGGTTCAGACCCGCGCTACCAATCGCCTTGTCGACAGCACCGAGCATGTTGCGCTCGAACGCAACCACTTGCAGGGTACGGGCGTCCTTGACGGTGATGTTGGCCACTTGCTTGATCGGGGTATCGGAACCGTAGTACGGAACCATTACGCCCTCCAGGATGCTTGGGTGCGCTTGACCGGTACGAATGCGGCCGAAGTTGTGAGCCAGAGACTCGACGGACTTCGTCATGCGCTCTTTAGCGTCTTTCTTGATTTCGTTGATCATTGTTGACCTTCCTCGATCAGGGTGCCTTCAGCGCCGCCATGGACGATGTTCAGCAGGGCACCAGGCTTGTTCATGTTGAATACGCGCAGCGGCATCTTGTGGTCGCGGCACAGGCAGATGGCCGTCAGATCCATTACACCCAGCTTGCGATCCAGTACTTCATCATAAGTCAGATGATCGAACTTCTCGGCATGCGGGTCTTTGAACGGGTCGGCAGTGTAGACGCCGTCGACCTTGGTCGCCTTGAGCACGACGTCCGCATCGATTTCGATTGCGCGCAGGCAGGCTGCCGAATCCGTGGTAAAGAACGGATTGCCGGTACCGGCCGCGAAAATCACCACGTCCTTGGAGTTCAGGTGACGCATGGCCTTGCGACGATCATAGTGATCGGTCACACCCACCATGGAAATGGCCGACATCACGATGGCCGAGATATTGGCACGTTCCAGCGCATCGCGCATGGCCAGGGCGTTCATCACAGTGGCCAGCATGCCCATGTGGTCGCCCGTGACCCGATCCATGCCGGCCTTGCTCAGCGCTTCACCGCGGAACAGGTTGCCGCCACCGATCACCAGACCGACCTGCACGCCGATACCGACCAACTGACCGACTTCCAGCGCCATGCGATCCAGCACTTTCGGATCGATCCCGAACTCTTCCGAGCCCATCAGGGCCTCGCCGCTAAGCTTGAGTAGAATGCGTTTATAGCGAGCCTGATAACCACTGCCCTGCTGAGCCATTGCGAATCTCTCCTGCGGCGTATTTAAAAATTCTTTGCGAGCTGTTTACAGCTGGCGTTCACTCTAGCTTGGCGCTGCTTCAGCGCCATCGGAACATGGCTTTGTAAGTCAGTTCCAAGGGGAAACCAATTAAAAATTGGTAACCCTATCTGAAAAGAGGCTGCGCGCGTGAGCGGGCAGCCTCTTTCGGGCGACAGTTGAAAAACCGTCTTATTGCTTGGCGGCAGCCAGCTGGGCAGCAACTTCTTCAGCGAAGTTGTCGACCGGCTTCTCGATGCCTTCGCCTACTTTGAAGTAGGTGAAGGAAACGATTTCAGCACCGGCTTTCTTGGCCAGATCGCCAACCTTGACTTCAGGGTTCTTGACGAACGCCTGCTCAACCAGGCTCGCTTCCGCCAGGAACTTGCTGATACGGCCTTTGACCATGTTCTCAACAATGTTTTCTGGCTTGCCTTTGATCTTCTCTTCGTTCAGCTGCAGGAACACAGCCTTCTCACGCTCGATCGCTTCGTCGGAGACTTGCGAAGGCAGCAGGAACTCAGGGTTGCTTGCAGCAACGTGCATCGCGATGTCTTTGGCCAGCTCGACGTCACCGCCTTTCAGGACAACAGCAACACCGATCTTGTTACCGTGCAGGTAGGTGCCGACAACGTCACCCTCTACGCGTACCAGACGACGGATGTTGACGTTCTCGCCAACTTTGGCAACCAGAGCTTCACGAGCCGATTCCTGAGCGGCGATCAGCGGAGCTGCGTCGGTCAGTTTTTCGTCGAAGGCTTTTTCTACGCTGGCAGCAACGAAGTTTTTGAAGTCGTCTTGCAGGGCCAGGAAGTCGGTCTGCGAGTTGACTTCCAGCAGTACGGCTGCCTTGTCGTTCGACTTGATGGCGATTGCGCCTTCAGCGGCAACGTTGCCAGCTTTCTTGGCAGCCTTGATCGCGCCCGAAGCACGCATGTCATCAATGGCTTTTTCGATGTCGCCGTCAGCCTTTTCCAGGGCTTTCTTGCAATCCATCATGCCTTCGCCGGTACGCTCGCGCAGTTCTTTAACCAACGCTGCAGTAATTGCTGCCATTTTCAAATTCCTCTTGGATAGGTTTTCAACCATTCCACCCGATCGAACGGGCGTTCAATTCTTCCCGAGCCACCTTGTAGCCGCTGCACGTTACAGATGCTGTAGCTGCGCTGCCGACAAGTTGGTTTTCGAGGTGGCAAAAAGGGGGCCAAGCCCCCTTTTTGCTTACTGAGTCAACGCCAGGGCGTCAATTACTCAGCTGCAGCCTGAGTTTCTTCAGCTGCGAACTCAACAGTACCGCCAGCAACGTTGTTGCGACCGCGGATTACTGCGTCAGCCATCGAACCCATGTACAGCTGGATAGCGCGGATTGCGTCATCGTTGCCTGGGATGATGTAGTCAACGCCTTCCGGGCTGCTGTTGGTATCGACAACGCCGATGACCGGGATGCCCAGCTTGTTGGCTTCGGTGATCGCGATGCGCTCGTGGTCAACGTCGATCACGAACAGTGCGTCTGGCAGACCGCCCATGTCCTTGATGCCGCCCAGGGAGCGATCCAGCTTCTCAAGATCACGGGAGCGCATCAGCGCTTCTTTCTTGGTCAGCTTGGCGAAAGTACCGTCTTCGGCTTGAACTTCAAGGTCACGCAGACGCTTGATGGAAGCACGAATGGTTTTGAAGTTGGTCAGCATGCCGCCCAACCAGCGGTGATCGACGTACGGCGAACCGCAACGTGCTGCTTCTTCAGCAACGATCTTGCCAGCGGAACGCTTGGTGCCGACGAACAGAATCTTGTTTTTGCCCTGGGCCAGACGCTCTACGAAAGTCAGAGCTTCGTTGAACATTGGCAGGGTTTTTTCAAGGTTGATGATGTGAATCTTGTTACGCGCGCCGAAAATGTATTTACCCATTTTCGGGTTCCAGTAACGGGTTTGGTGACCGAAGTGCACACCGGCCTTCAGCATATCGCGCATGTTGACTTGGGACATGATAGTTCCTTGATAAGTCGGGTTGGGCCTCCACGTATCCCAATGACCAACCCCTGATCCGAGGATCAAAGGCACCCAGGTCATCGTGTCGACACGTGTGTGGGTTAATGCTCCCGGAGCTATCCCCGGAAAGCGGCGCATTTTATATCACAGGAAGGGCGCAAACGGAACCCGGAATCTGTAATCGCGTCAGGGACATGGGCGCCAGCCCCTTGGAATCGCCCTGCCGCGCACTATTGTATAGGTCGAAGCGATGCACGCAGGCGCGGATTTGCGCCTTTGGTCTGTTAGAATCGCGTTTTTCAGGGCCACCAGGCGAAAACCGTCGCCCTGCCCGTATCAACAAGCGCCGCCGAGCGCAGAGAGAGCCTGTATGACCGTCACCCTCAAAACCCCCGAGGACATCGCCGCCATGCGTGTCGCCGGCAAACTGGCCGCCGATGTGCTGGAAATGATTGCCGAACACGTCAAGCCGGGCGTGACCACCGATGAGCTGAACCAGATCTGCCACGACTACATCGTCGACGTGCAGAAGGCCATCCCTGCCCCGCTCAACTACAAGGGCTACCCGAAGTCGATCTGCACCTCGATCAACCACGTGGTCTGCCACGGCATCCCGAACGACAAGCCACTGAAAAACGGCGACACCCTGAACATCGATGTCACCGTAATCAAGGACGGCTACCACGGCGACACCAGCCGCATGTTCCATGTCGGCACCGTGCCGGTCTGGGCCGAGCGCCTGTCCCAGGTCACCCAGGAATGCATGTACAAGGCGATCGAGATCGTCAAACCCGGCTGCCGTCTCGGCGACATCGGCGAGATCATCCAGAAGCACGCTGAAAAGAACGGCTTCTCCGTGGTGCGCGAGTTTTGCGGTCACGGCATCGGCAAGGTGTTCCACGAAGAGCCGCAGATCCTGCACTACGGCCGCGCCGGCACCGGCATGGAACTGAAGGCCGGGATGACCTTCACCATCGAACCGATGATCAACCAGGGCAAGGCCGACACCAAGGTACTGGGCGACGGCTGGACCGCGATCACCAAGGATCGCAAGCTGTCGGCACAGTGGGAACACACTTTGCTTGTCACCGACACCGGCTACGAGATCTTCACCCTGCGCAGCGATGACACGATCCCGCGCGTATCGGCCTGATCCCGACACCGCTCCCAGCCTATAGAAGGAAAGCCAATCGATGCCGCAGGTGGATCCCGAACTCTTCGACCGCGGCCAGTTCCAGGCTGAACTGGCCCTGAAAGCGAGCCCTATCGCCGCCTTCAAGAAGGCGATCCGCCAGGCCCGCGAAGTGCTCGACGCACGTTTTCGCAGCGGCCGCGACATCCGGCGACTGATCGAGGATCGCGCCTGGTTCGTCGACAACATCCTGCAAAAGGCCTGGGACCAGTTCAACTGGAGCGAAGACGCCGACATCGCGCTAGTCGCGGTCGGCGGCTACGGTCGCGGTGAGTTGCACCCCTATTCCGATATCGACCTGCTGATCCTGCTGGACAGCGCCGATCACGAAATCTTCCGCGATTCCATCGAGCGTTTTCTCACACTGTTGTGGGACATCGGCCTGGAAGTCGGTCAGAGCGTTCGTTCGGTGGACGAGTGCGCCGAAGAGGCCCGCGCCGACCTGACGGTGGTCACCAACCTGATGGAAAGCCGCACCATCTGCGGTCCCGAGCGTCTGCGCCAGCGCATGCTCGATGTCACCAGCACCGCACACATGTGGCCGGCCAAGGAGTTCTTCCTGGCCAAGCGCGCCGAGCAGAAGGCCCGCCACCACAAGTACAACGACACCGAATACAACCTGGAACCCAACGTCAAAGGCTCGCCCGGCGGACTACGGGATATTCAGACGATTCTGTGGGTTGCCCGTCGCCAGTACGGCACCCTGAACCTGCGCGCCCTGGCAGGCGAAGGCTTCCTGGTCGAGAGCGAAAACGCTCTGTTGGCGTCGTCCCAGGAATTCCTGTGGAAAGTGCGCTATGCCCTGCACATGCTGGCCGGGCGCTCCGAAGACCGCCTGCTGTTCGATCATCAACGCACTATTGCGGGGCTGCTGGGGTTTGAAGGTGACGACGCCAAGCAGGCCGTCGAAAACTTCATGCAGCAGTATTTCCGCGTGGTGATGAGCATCGCCCAGCTCAGCGACCTGATCATCCAGCACTTCGAGGAAGTCATCCTCGCACCGGAAGACGAAGCGCCACCGCAGCCGATCAACTCGCGCTTCCAGCTGCACGACGGTTACATCGAGGCACGCAACGACAACGTGTTCCGCCGTACGCCGTTCGCCATGCTCGAGATCTTCGTGCTGATGGCCCAGCAGCCGGAAATCAAAGGCGTGCGCGCCGACACCATTCGTCTGCTGCGGGAAAACCGTCACCTGATCGACGACAATTTCCGCAACGACATCCGCAATACCAGCCTGTTCATCGAACTGTTCAAGTGCAAGATCGGCATCCACCGCAACCTGCGGCGAATGAACCGCTACGGCATTCTCGGGCGCTACCTGCCGGAGTTCGGCTTCATCGTCGGGCAGATGCAGCACGACCTGTTCCACATCTATACGGTCGATGCGCACACGCTGAATCTGATCAAGCACCTGCGTAAATTGCAGTACACCCAGGTGTCGGAGAAATTCCCGCTGGCCGCCAAGCTCATGGCCAAGTTGCCCAAGCCCGAACTCATCTACATGGCAGGCCTGTATCACGACATCGGCAAGGGCCGGCATGGCGACCACTCGGAGATCGGCGCGGTCGATGCCGAGGCGTTCTGCCAGCGTCACCAACTGCCGGTGTGGGACAGCCGCCTGATCGTCTGGCTGGTGCAAAACCACCTGGTGATGTCGACCACCGCCCAGCGCAAGGACTTGTCCGACCCGCAGGTGATCCACGACTTCGCCCTGGCGGTCGGTGATGAAACCCGTCTGGATTACCTGTACGTGCTGACCGTGGCCGACATCAACGCGACCAACCCGACCCTGTGGAACTCCTGGCGCGCCAGCCTGTTGCGCCAGCTCTACACCGAGACCAAGCGCGCACTGCGCCGCGGCCTGGAAAACCCGGTGGATCGCGAAGAACAGATCCGCCAGACCCAGAGCGCAGCGCTGGATATTCTGGTGCGCGGCGGCACCGATCCGGACGATGTCGAGCAGTTGTGGGCGCAACTGGGCGATGACTATTTCCTGCGCCACACCGCCGGCGACGTGGCCTGGCACAGCGATGCGATTCTCCAGCAGCCGGCCGACGGCGGGCCGCTGGTGCTGATCAAGGAAACCACCCAGCGCGAATTCGAGGGTGGCACGCAGATCTTCATTTATGCGCCGGACCAGCACGATTTCTTCGCCGTGACCGTGGCCGCGATGGACCAGCTCAACCTGAACATTCACGACGCCCGGGTCATCACCTCCAGCAGCCAGTTCACCCTCGACACCTACATCGTGCTCGACACCGAAGGCGAATCCATCGGCGACAATCCGACCCGGGTCAAACAGATTCGCGACGGCCTGACCGAAGCCCTGCGCAACCCGGACGATTACCCGACCATCATCCAGCGTCGGGTGCCGCGCCAGCTCAAGCACTTTGCGTTCGCACCACAAGTGACGATCCACAACGACGCCCAGCGTCCGGTGACGGTGCTGGAACTCACCGCACCCGACCGTCCAGGCCTGCTGGCACGGATCGGCGGGATTTTCCTGGAGTTC
Source organism: Pseudomonas sp. GW822-FHT03F04 (assembly GCF_058801405.1). Taxonomy (NCBI): domain Bacteria; kingdom Pseudomonadati; phylum Pseudomonadota; class Gammaproteobacteria; order Pseudomonadales; family Pseudomonadaceae; genus Pseudomonas; species Pseudomonas sp. GW822-FHT03F04. Next base: position 51,783 of record NZ_JBXANF010000004.1, on the reverse strand, counting down.
GATCTGTCGCTGCAGAACGCCAAGATCGCCACCCTGGGCGAGCGGGTGGAAGACGTGTTCTTCATCACCGACGCCCACAATCAGCCGCTGTCCGACCCGCTGCTGTGCAGCCGTTTGCAGGATGCCATCGTCGAGCAGCTCAGCGTCAATCAGGAACCCGATATCAAACTGTCGCGTATCAGCATTTGACTGAGCGCCCGGATTCAACCGCTTTGCACGAGACCCAGCACCGATGAACAACGCTCTGATCCAGTTGCAGCCCTACCCGTTCGAAAAGCTCCGCGCCCTGCTCGGCAGCGTCACGCCGAACCCGGACAAGCGCCCGATCGCGCTGTCCATCGGCGAGCCGAAACACCGTTCGCCAAGCTTTGTCGCCGAGGCGCTGGCCAACAATCTGGATCAGATGGCGGTGTACCCGACCACCCTGGGCATCCCGGCCCTGCGCGAGGCCATTGCGGCCTGGTGCGAACGTCGCTTCAACGTACCGGGCGGCTGGATCGATCCGGCGCGCAATGTGCTGCCGGTCAACGGCACCCGTGAAGCGCTGTTCGCCTTCACCCAGACCGTGGTCAACCGCGGGGACGACGCGCTGGTGGTCAGCCCGAACCCGTTCTATCAGATCTACGAAGGTGCGGCGTTCCTTGCCGGCGCCAAGCCGCACTACCTGCCATGCCTGGATGAAAACGGCTTCAACCCGGACTTCGACGCAGTGTCGCCGGAGATCTGGAAACGCTGCCAGATCCTGTTCCTGTGCTCGCCAGGCAACCCGACCGGCGCGCTGATTCCGGTCGACGTGCTGAAAAAGCTGATCGCCCTGGCCGACGAATTCGACTTCGTGATCGCCGCCGACGAGTGCTACAGCGAGCTGTACTTCGACGAACAGACCCCACCGCCGGGCCTGCTCAGCGCTTGCGCCGAACTGGGGCGCAAGGATTTCAAGCGTTGCGTGGTGTTCCACAGCCTGTCCAAGCGCTCGAATCTGCCGGGCCTGCGCTCCGGTTTCGTTGCCGGCGACGCCGATATCCTCAAGGGCTTCCTGCTGTATCGTACCTACCACGGCTGCGCGATGCCGGTTCAGACCCAACTGGCCAGCGTTGCCGCGTGGAACGATGAAGTGCATGTCCGCGCCAACCGTGCGTTGTATCGCGAGAAGTTCGATGCCGTGCTGGCCATTCTCAGCCCGGTGATGGATGTACAGCGCCCGGATGGCAGCTTCTACCTGTGGCCGAACGTGCAAGGTGACGACGCGGCGTTCTGCCGTGATCTGTTTGCCGAAGAACACGTGACCGTGGTGCCGGGTTCGTACCTGTCCCGCGATGTCGACGGGGTCAACCCCGGGGCCGGTCGTGTACGCATGGCGCTGGTCGCGCCGCTGGCGGAATGCGTGGAAGCGGCCGAGCGCATTCGCGATTTCGTCCTGCGCCACAAATAATGCCTGAACGCCCGCGCCGGACAATCCGGCACGGGCGCCTCATACAACAAGTTACAGATCCTCCAACTATTTACCCCACTTGCCGTCCGGCCAGACGTTAGTCTTGAGCCGCGCATATCTCTGCGCCTAAAACAAACTCAAGACTTTAACTTCAAGGAAGAAGTGAACATGAACAACCTGCTGGATTGCCAACTTATTCAATGGCCCGATGATCAAGCTGCGTACACGGCGGCCATCAATGAAAACCCCGCCAATGCAGGCGCAAATACAGGCACCCGACGCAAACGCTCCATCATTAACTATTCAAAGCTATGGGCCAACGGCCGAACCTTGAAAGTGGCTTTCATGGATTCACCCGATACCGATCACAAGAATAGGATTATCGCTGCAGCCAGGCAATGGCTGCCGTACATCAACCTGAAGTTTGAATTTGTCGACGATTTGAAAGGCGACATCCGGATTGCAACAAAGAACAATGACAACAGCTCGATGCTGGGCACCGATGCGCTGTTGATCCACCCCGACCATCCCACCATGAACCTGGGGGTCAAACCAGAACATGAAGACTTCGAGGTGATCGTGACCCACGAATTCGGCCACGCACTGGGTGCAATGCACGAACATCAACACCCCAAGGCCAATATTCCGTGGGATAAGCCAAAGGTGTACGAGTTCTACAAGAACCGTGAAATGAACCCGCTGACCGAGGAGCAGGTCGACAGGAACCTGTTCGCGTCCTTCGACACACTCGACGCGATCTACACCTCCTACGACCGAAAATCGATCATGCATCACCCGGTGGCAAACACATTGACAGTGGGCAACTGGGAAGTGCCGATCAACCGCCGGATCAGTAGAAAAGACAAACGACTGATGCGATTGCTTTATCCAAAATAAATAACCGACACCGACACAAAAAGTTCGCCTGGCGCAACACCTCGCGAACTTTCAATATCACGCAACACAACCCGACTTTGTTCAGTCAGCACTTTCCTTTAGCTTTCACCCGCCTGTTATCCGACCCAACTTTCCCGGAATAAACAACAGCCTATTTAATCAACATCAGTACGGACACTTAGCATGAACTCCGCAACACTTTGCCTTACAGAAAAAACGGTTTCGCTTCAACGCGCTTATGAAGTCGCTGTAGCCGAGAACCCAGCCAATGAAAAAACCTCGGCATCCGCTCGTAAAAAACGAGCCGTCGGGAAACACGGTTACTTCTGGGCGCCAGGCCGGACCTTGCGCATCGCGTTCCTGAGTGGTGATCAAGCGTTCAAGGACGCCGTCAAATCCGCGGCGAACAACTGGCTGCCTCATATCAACCTGACGTTCGACTTTGTCGAAGGTGAGACGGGAGATATCCGTATCAGCAGTGAAGACGGCATTTACTGGTCGATGATCGGAACCAACGCGCTGCTGGTCGAAGCAGAAGAACCCACCATGAGGTTGTCCCCGGAGCACCGTCTCGCCCCGGCATTGTTCGCCGCCAATGTCATGCATGAGTTCGGACATGCTCTGGGCGCCGAACATGAGCACCTGCATCCCGAGTCGAACATCCCTTGGAACAAGCCTGCGGTCTACGCTGCACACTGGGTGGACGAAAACGCCGACGAAGACGACTACGCCCGCCGATCTGTCGATGAACGGTACTTCAACCTGCTCGACGCCAGCGATTTCGACTATTCGCCTTACGATCCGAAATCGATCATGCATTACGCCGTGCGCCAGAACTGGACCCACGGCAACTTCAAGATTGATCTGAATCTGGTGCTCAGTGAAAAGGACAAGGCGTTCATGGCGAAGGCCTATGCCTACCCCGCTGCACAAACGGCGTAATCAGCACGGGGCAGCTCAAAGCGATTACTTGACTTGCCCCAGATTGGCCTCACTCAAATCCAGCTCGCCCAACACTTCACGCAGCACGTCATCGCCAATCTGGTGCTGACGGCTGAGGCTGTACAACTCAAGGCGTTGCGCGCGCAGCGCCTTGAGACGCAAACGGCGCTCAAGCAGATCCATCTGGAATGCCAGCGCCTGGGCTTCAGCCGAATCGTTGAACACCTCCAGTTGATGGCGATACTCGGACATGATCCGCGCCTTGAGTTCCGCTGACAGCGCGGCTTGCGCGGCGTCCTGCGGGTTGACCTCTTCGATCTCGAGCGCATGAATCGCTGCTTCCGCCGTCTTGCGCCAGGCGTCGCGCACTTCCTGGCGGCGTTTGTCGTCCGGGCTCTTTTCGATGCCGCGCAACAACAATGGCAGCGCAATACACGCCGCCACCAGCGACATCAAAATCACCCCGGCAGCAATGAAGATCAGCAAATCACGCTCGGGAAACGCCTCGCTGCCCATCAGCATCGGCACCGACATCACGCCCGCCAGGGTCACCGCACCGCGCACACCGCCGACGGTCAGCAGCCAGCAGGACCGGGCAGTCGGCACTTGTGTCAATTCACCCTTGCCGCGCAAGCGACGCAGCAACACCGACAGACGCCAGATGCTCTGCACCCAGATAAAGCGCAACAGCACCAGCGCCAGGAAAATCGCCACCACATCGAGGCAGCGATAGAACAGCGTCGGCCACAAAGAAGTCTCGTGGCTGACCACAGCCTTGATGATGTCCGGCAATTGCAGGCCGAGCAGCAGGAAAATCAAACCGTTGAAGGCGAACTCCAGCAACGACCAGACACTGCGGTTGAGCAAACGGGTGCTGGTCTGGCGCGGCAGCAGGTCGAGCCAGCTCTGCATCATCCCCGCCGCCACCGCCGAAAGAATGCCCGAGGCGCCGAGCCGTTCGGCCAACACGTAAGCGGCAAACGGCAGCAGCAACATGAACACCACGTGGGTCGCCGGGTCGTCCCAGCCCCGGGCGATCATCCATGCTCGCAATCGGCCGACCAGCCAACTGAGTGCCACACCGACCGCCAACCCGCCGACCGCCACCAGCACGAACGTCAGACTGGCGTTGGCCAAGGAAAACGCGCCAGTGACCGCCGCCACCAGGGCGAACTTGAACGTCACCAGGCCCGAGGCATCGTTCATCAGCGCTTCGCCTTGCAGCATGTGCATCAACGGCGTCGGCAAGCGGTTCTGCGAAATGGCCGACACCGCCACGGCATCCGTCGGCGACAACACCGCCGCCAGCGCGAACGCCACCGGCAATGGAATCGTCGGCAGCAGCCAGTGAATGAAGTAGCCGGCACCTACCACGGTAAACAGCACCAACCCGACCGCCAGCGTCAGCACCGGCCCGCGCAAACGCCACAATTCGCGCTTGGGCATGCGCCAGCCATCGGAAAACAGCAGCGGCGGCAGGAACAGAAACAAGAACAGCTCGGGATCCAGCGCCACGTGCAGGCCAAGGGTCGGCCAGGCCAGCAAAGCCCCGGCGGCGATCTGTACCAGCGGCAGCGGCAACGGGATGACCCGTCCGACCAGACGCGAAACACTGACCAGCATCAGCAGGATCAGGACCGTATAAGCGGTTTGCATAAAGCGGAAATCTCAGACAATCGACAGCGTTGAACTGCCATATTAGCCGCTTAGGCTGTGGCTGACCGTTGCACCTATGTCGCAGCCCCCGTCCGGGAAATCAACCTCGGCCGCCGCGAAACGGTTTGGTCATGGCATAATCCGACACCATTTTTCTCCAGCACCTGTAAAGGGGGCGATTCCTTGACCGTTTCAAGCAAAACGTTGCACCTTTTCGGCATCAAAGCCTGCGACACCATGAAAAAGGCGCGCACCTGGCTCGATGAACACGCTGTCAGCTACGACTTCCACGATTACAAAACCGCCGGCATCGACCGTGAACACCTGACCCAATGGTGTGACGAACACGGCTGGCAAACGGTGTTGAACCGCGCAGGCACGACCTTTCGCAAACTCGACGACGAACGCAAAGCCGATCTCGACCAGTCGAAAGCCATCGAACTGATGCTCGCTCAACCCTCGATGATCAAGCGCCCGGTGCTCGATCTCGGTGACCGAACCCTGATTGGCTTCAAGCCAGATATCTACGCGGCCGCCCTCAAGTAAGCAGCCCGTCACTTTTTGTAGAGGTATTCACATGTCCAATTCCCTGTTCAGTATTGCCTTCGGCGTCGGCACCCAGAACCGTCAAGGCGCATGGCTGGAAGTGTTCTACGCTCAGCCGCTGCTCAATCCTTCGGCCGAGCTGGTCGCCGCAGTTGCACCGATCCTCGGTTACACCGAAGGCAACCAGGCCATCACCTTCACCACCGCACAAGCCGCCCAACTGGCTGAAGCCGTGAAAGGCATCGACGCGGTACAAGGCAAGCTGCTGACCCGTCTGGCCGAAAGCCACAAGCCGCTGGTCGCCACCCTGCTGGCCGAAGACGCGCAACTGACTTCCACGCCTGAGGCTTACCTCAAGCTGCACCTGCTGTCCCATCGTCTGGTCAAGCCGCACGGCGTGAGCCTGGCCGGGATCTTCCCGCTGCTGCCAAACGTTGCCTGGACCAGCCAGGGCGCCATCGACCTGAGCGAACTGGCCGAGCTGCAACTCGAAGCCCGTCTGCGCGGCGAGCTGCTGGAAGTGTTCTCGGTGGACAAGTTCCCGAAAATGACCGACTACGTGGTTCCGGCCGGCGTGCGTATCGCTGACGCCGCACGTCTGCGTCTGGGCGCCTACGTGGGCGAAGGCACCACCGTGATGCACGAAGGTTTCATCAACTTCAACGCCGGTACCGAAGGCCCGGGCATGATCGAAGGCCGCGTCTCCGCTGGCGTGTTCGTCGGCAAGGGTTCGGACCTGGGCGGCGGCTGCTCGACCATGGGCACCCTGTCGGGCGGCGGCAACATCGTGATCAAGGTCGGCGAAGGCTGCCTGATCGGCGCCAACGCCGGTATCGGTATCCCGTTGGGCGACCGCAACACCGTCGAGTCGGGCCTGTACGTGACCGCCGGCACCAAGGTGGCGCTGCTGGACGAGCACAACAACCTGGTCAAAGTGGTCAAGGCCCGTGAACTGGCCGGTCAGACCGACCTGCTGTTCCGTCGCAATTCGGAAACCGGTGCCGTGGAATGCAAGACCCACAAATCGGCGATCGAACTGAACGAAGCGCTGCACGCTCACAACTAAGCGCCGCGTAATCCTTCTGTGGGAGCGGGCCTGCTCGCTTCCACAGGGTTTGGCGTACACCCGCCCAAGTTCACCAGGGCTCGAAAGCATGATGATTCCCTCCCCCTGGCGCGCCGATTTCCCGGCCATCGCCGCCCTGCAACGGCAAGACCAGACCTATCTGGACAACGCCGCCACCACGCAAAAACCCCAGGCCCTGCTTGACGCGCTGGCGCATTACTACGCCAATGGCGCAGCCAACGTGCATCGTGCCCAGCATCTGCCCGGCGCTCACGCTACGCAGGCGTTCGAGGACAGTCGCCTGAAGGTTGCCCAGTGGCTGAATGCCGGTGACAGCGGGCAGATCATCTTCACCCACGGCGCCACCAGCGCGCTGAATCTCCTGGCTTACGGCCTGGAACATCTTTTCCATCCGGGCGATGAAATTGTCATCAGCGCCCTGGAGCATCACGCCAACCTGCTGCCGTGGCAGCAACTGGCGCAACGTCGCGACCTCAAACTGGTGATCCTGCCGCTGGACGATGACGGGGTGATCGACCTCACCGCCGCCGTTCACCTGATCGGCCCGCGCACCCGTCTGCTGGCGGTCAGCCAGTTGTCCAACGTGCTCGGAGCCTGGCAACCCTTGCCTGCATTGCTGGCGATGGCCAAGGCGCAGAACGCGCTGACCGTGGTCGATGGCGCTCAAGGCGTGGTTCACGGCCGGCATGACGTGCAGGCCCTGGGTTGCGACTTTTACGTATTTTCCAGCCACAAGCTGTACGGTCCCGATGGCCTTGGCGTGCTGTTCGGGCGCAACGAAGCGCTCGAGCAACTGCGCCCGTGGCAGTTCGGTGGCGAGATGGTGCTGGAAGCCAATTACCACGACGCGCGCTTCCGCCCTGCCCCGCTGGGCTTCGAGGCGGGCACACCGCCGATTGCCAGCGTGATCGGCCTTGGCGCGACCCTCGACTACCTCGCCGGTCTGGATCTGGACGCCGTATCCGCCCACGAAGCCGCGCTGCACGATTACCTGTTGCGTGGCCTCGCTGCCCGCAATGGCATCCGTCTGCTGGGCAAGCCACAACTGGCGCTGGCCAGTTTTGTCGTCGAAGGCGTGCATAACGCCGATCTGGCGCATTTGCTGACTGAACAGGGTATTGCCGTACGTGCCGGACACCACTGCGCGATGCCGTTGCTCAAGCGCTTTGAACTGGCCGGGGCGATTCGTGTGTCGCTGGCGCTGTACAACGATTCCGAGGATCTGGAGCGGTTCTTTGAAGCGCTGGATCAGGCACTGGAGTTGTTGCGATGAGCCTGCCGGTCGAGGCCACCGAAGCACTGCAAACGTTTCAGAACGCCGCCGGTTGGGAACAACGTGCGCGGCTGCTGATGCAGTTCGGGGATCGTCTGCCGCCGTTGAGCGATGCGGACAAGTGTGATGCCAACCGGGTGCATGGCTGCGAAAGCCAGGTGTGGCTGGTCGGCGAGTTGCGCGACGGTCACTGGCAGTTCGCGGCGAGCAGCGATGCGCGGATGATTCGCGGGTTGGTGGCGTTGTTGCTGCTGCGGGTCAACGGTTTGACCGCCGGCGAGTTGCAGCAGGTGGATCTGCCGGACTGGTTCAATCAGCTGGGGCTGTCGCGGCAGTTGTCACCTTCACGCAGCAATGGCTTGAATGCCGTGTTGCAGCGGATGAACGAGCTGGCCCGGTAAAGGGGCTGCTGCGCAGCCCTCTGCTTCAGGCCTGAGGCTTGACCCGATCCGCCGGGCGCCGAACGCCTGCCACAATCTTGTCCACCGCCTTGGTCGCCGCGACCATGCCGAACGTCGCCGTCACCATCATCACCGCGCCAAAGCCGCCGGCGCAGTCCAGTTTCACGCCGTCGCCGACAAAACTCTTTTGCAGGCAGATGCTGCCGTCCGGTTTCGGATAACGCAGCTGTTCGGTGGAGAACACGCACGGCACGCTGTAGTGACGGGTCACGGTGCGCGAGAAGCCGTAGTCGCGGCGCAACGTAGAACGCACTTTCGAGGCCAGTGGATCGTTGAAGGTGCGGTTGAGGTCGCAGACCTGAATCAACGTCGGATCGATCTGCCCGCCGGCACCGCCGGTGGTGATGATCTGGATCTTGCGGCGCTTGCACCAGGCGATCAGCGCCGCCTTGGCGTTGACCGCATCGATGCAGTCGATCACGCAGTCAATGTTCGGCGTGATGTATTCGGCCATGGTATCGCGGGTGACGAAGTCCGCCACGGCGTGCACCTTGCAGTCCGGGTTGATCCCGCGCAGACGCTCGGCCATCACCTCGACCTTGGGTTTGCCGACCGTGCTGTCCAGCGCATGCAGCTGCCGGTTGGCGTTGCTCACGCAGACATCGTCGAGGTCGAACAGCGAAATCTCGCCCACCCCGCAACGGGCCATGGCTTCCGCCGCCCAGGAACCGACGCCGCCAACGCCGACAATCGCCACGTGGGCGGCGCGCAAACGCGCCATCCCCTCAACGCCATACAAACGGGCGATGCCTGCAAACCGCGGATCTTCTGTACTCATGACCATTACCCCAAAAACCGGCGCGCATTATAGGGCCGTCGGCGGCCAAGAGCATCTTTGCGCTATGAACGGTGAACCTGCCTGCTTTAATTAAAGCTGCATGTAACAAAGATTTGCCTTACATGCTGAAACGAAAGAACTTAAGTCGGGTTGGATTGCCCAATGTCCGGCATTTCCCTGTCTGTTGTAGGACTCGGCGAACTGCCGGTGTAGGATGCGCGCCCTCAGGCGTCAACCAGCCGACCCTTCGTTCCACAGACCTTGGAACCCGACACAGCTATGTCATCGCGTAAATTTGGACTCAACCTGGTGGTGGTTCTGGCAATCGCCGCCCTGTTCACCGGTTTCTGGGCGCTGATCAACCGCCCCGTCTCCGCGCCGAACTGGCCGGAGCAGATCTCCGGCTTCTCCTATTCACCGTTCCAGCAAGGACAGTTCCCGCAGAAGGATCAGTATCCGTCCGACGATGAAATGCGCCGCGACCTGGAGATCATGAGCAAGCTGACGGACAACATCCGCATCTACTCGGTCGACGGTTCCCTGCAGGACATCCCGAAACTGGCTGAAGAGTTCGGCCTGCGCGTGACACTGGGGATCTGGATCAGCCCGGACCAGGAACGCAACGAGCGCGAAATCACCCGCGCCATCGAGCTGGCCAATACCTCGCGCAGCGTGGTGCGCGTGGTGGTCGGTAACGAAGCGATCTTCCGCAAGGAAATCACCGCCGAACAACTGAGCGTGCTGCTCGACCGGGTACGCGCAGCGGTGAAAGTGCCGGTGACCACTTCCGAACAGTGGCACGTCTGGGAAGAGCACCCGGAGCTGGCCAAGCACGTCGACCTGATCGCCGCGCACGTTCTGCCCTACTGGGAATTCATTCCGGTGGACAAGGCCGGGCAGTTCGTTTTCGACCGCGCCCGCGACCTGAAAAAGATGTTCCCGAAAAAACCGCTGCTGCTGTCCGAAGTGGGCTGGCCGAGCAACGGCCGCATGCGCGGTGGCGCCGATGCGTCGCCGGCAGATCAGGCGATCTACCTGCGCACGCTGGTCAACAAACTCAACCGCCAGGGCTTCAACTACTTCGTGATCGAAGCGTTTGACCAGCCGTGGAAGGCCAGCGACGAAGGTTCGGTCGGCGCTTACTGGGGCGTGTTCAACGCCGCGCGCCAGCAGAAATTCAACTTCGAAGGCCCGGTCGTGGCAATCCCGCAATGGCGCGTGCTGGCCATCGGCTCGGTGGTGCTGGCGCTGCTGTCGCTGACCCTGCTGATGATCGACGGCTCGGCCCTGCGCCAGCGCGGCCGTACGTTCCTGACGTTTATCGCGTTCCTGTGCGGTTCGGTGTTGGTGTGGATCGGTTACGACTACAGCCAGCAATACAGCACGTGGTTCAGCCTGACGGTGGGTTTCCTGCTGGCGCTTGGTGCGCTCGGGGTGTTCATCGTGCTGCTGACCGAGGCCCACGAACTGGCCGAGGCCGTGTGGATTCACAAGCGTCGCCGTGAATTCCTGCCGGTGGTCGGCGATTCCGACTACCGCCCGAAAGTCTCGATCCACGTGCCTTGCTACAACGAGCCGCCGGAGATGGTCAAACAGACCCTCGATGCCCTGGCCAACCTCGACTATCCGGACTTCGAAGTCCTGATCATCGACAACAACACCAAAGATCCGGCGGTCTGGGAACCGGTGCGCGACTACTGCGAAACCCTCGGCCCGCGCTTCAAGTTCTTCCACGTCTCGCCCCTGGCCGGTTTCAAGGGCGGTGCGCTGAACTACCTGATCCCGCACACCGCCAAGGACGCCGAAGTGATCGCGGTGATCGACTCCGACTACTGCGTGCACCCGAACTGGCTCAAGCACATGGTGCCGCACTTCGCCGACCCGAAAATCGCCGTGGTGCAGTCGCCGCAGGACTACCGCGACCAGAACGAAACCACCTTCAAGAAGCTCTGCTACGCCGAATACAAAGGCTTCTTCCACATCGGCATGGTGACCCGCAACGACCGCGACGCGATCATCCAGCACGGCACCATGACCATGACCCGTCGCTCGGTGCTCGAAGAACTGGGCTGGGCCGACTGGTGTATCTGTGAAGACGCCGAACTCGGTCTGCGCGTGTTCGAAAAAGGCCTGTCGGCGGCGTATTACCACGACAGTTACGGCAAGGGTCTGATGCCGGACACCTTCATCGACTTCAAGAAGCAGCGTTTCCGCTGGGCCTACGGTGCGATCCAGATCATCAAGCGTCACACCGGCAGCCTGCTGCGCGGCAAGGACACCGAGCTGACCCGTGGCCAGCGTTACCACTTCCTCGCGGGCTGGCTGCCGTGGGTGGCAGACGGCATGAACATCTTCTTCACTGTCGGCGCGCTGTTGTGGTCGGCGGCAATGATCATCGTGCCGCAACGCGTCGATCCGCCGCTGCTGATTTTCGCAATTCCGCCGTTGGCGCTGTTTGTGTTCAAGGTCGGCAAGATCATCTTCCTCTACCGTCGCGCCGTGGGCGTGAACCTGAAGGATGCGTTCTGCGCGGCACTGGCCGGTCTGGCGTTGTCGCACACCATCGCCAAAGCGGTGCTGTACGGCTTCTTCACCAGCAGCATTCCGTTCTTCCGTACGCCGAAAAACGCTGACAACCACGGCTTCTGGGTGGCGATTTCCGAGGCCCGGGAAGAGCTGTTCATCATGCTGCTGTTGTGGGGCGCGGCGCTGGGGATCTTCCTGGTGCAGGGCCTGCCGAGCAACGACATGCGCTTCTGGGTGACCATGCTGCTGGTGCAGTCGCTGCCGTACGTGGCGGCGCTGATCATGGCGTTCCTGTCGTCGCTGCCAAAACCGACGCCGACGCCTGAACCGGCACCGGCTGTCTAAATCCTCTGCGATGCACTAAACGGCGGCCAATGGTCGCCGTTTTGCTTTAAGATAACCGCCATTTTGCGGGGCTTGGCGTGATATCCAACCCTGTGGGAGCGAGCTGACTCGCGATGGCAATGTAACAATCAGCCTTTATGTTGACTGACACACCGCCATCCCCAGCAGGCTGGCTCCCACATTGGCCCTTGCCCAATTTCAAGCATCCGGAGTTTTCCATGACGGCCCACGCCGACCTTTCGCCGACCCTCCAACTCGCCATCGACCTGATCCGCCGTCCGTCCGTGACGCCGGTCGACGCCGATTGCCAGAAGCAGATGATGCAGCGCCTGGGCGATGCCGGTTTCACCCTGGAACCGATGCGCATCGAAGATGTGGATAACTTCTGGGCGATCCACGGCAAACACGACGGCCCGGTGCTGTGCTTCGCCGGTCACACCGACGTGGTGCCGACCGGTCCGGTGACGGCGTGGCAGATCGACCCGTTCAACGCGGTGATCGACGAGCACGGCATGCTCTGCGGCCGTGGCGCGGCGGACATGAAAGGCAGCCTGGCCTCGATGACCGTGGCGGCCGAGCGCTTCGTCGCCGACTACCCGGATCACAAGGGCAAGGTTGCGTTCCTGATCACCAGCGACGAAGAAGGCCCGGCGCATCACGGCACCAAGGCTGTGGTCGAGCGTCTGGCCGCCCGTAACGAGCGTCTGGACTGGTGCATCGTCGGCGAGCCATCGAGCACTACCCTGGTGGGCGACGTGGTGAAGAACGGTCGTCGCGGCTCCCTCGGCGCCAAACTGACCGTACGCGGCGTGCAGGGCCACGTGGCCTATCCGCACCTGGCGAAGAACCCGATCCACCTCGCTGCCCCGGCTCTGGCCGAGCTGGCCGCCGAGCATTGGGATCACGGCAACGACTTCTTCCCGCCGACCAGTTTCCAGATTTCCAACGTCAACTCCGGCACCGGCGCGACCAACGTGATTCCGGGCGATCTGGTGGCGTTGTTCAACTTCCGTTTCTCCACCGAATCGACGGTCGAAGGCCTGCAGAAACGCGTCGCCGACATCCTCGACAAGCATGGCCTGGACTGGCACATCGACTGGGCGCTGTCCGGTCTGCCGTTCCTCACCGAGCCGGGCGCGCTGCTCGACGCGGTGTCGTCGAGCATCAAGCAGATCACCGGTCGCGAGACCAAGGCGTCCACCAGCGGCGGCACCTCCGATGGCCGTTTCATCGCGACCATGGGCACGCAAGTGGTTGAACTGGGCCCGGTCAACGCGACCATCCACCAGGTCAACGAGCGCGTGCTGGCGGCCGACCTCGACGTGCTGACCGAGATCTACTACCAGACCCTGATCAAGTTGCTCGCCTGATGCTCGCGTGCCCGATCTGCAGTGAACCGCTGAACGCGGTGGACAATGGCGTGGTCTGCCCCGCCGGCCACCGATTCGACCGTGCGCGCCAGGGTTACCTGAACCTGCTGCCGGTGCAGCACAAGAACAGCCGCGACCCTGGCGACAATCAGGCGATGGTCGAGGCCCGCCGCGACTTCCTGAACGCCGGCCACTATGCGCCGGTAGCCAAGCGTCTGGCGGAACTGGCGGCGAGTTATGCGCCGGCCCGCTGGGTCGATATCGGTTGTGGCGAGGGTTATTACACCGCGCAGATCGCCGAGGCCTTGCCGGATGCTGACGGTTACGCGCTGGATATTTCGAAGGAAGCGGTCAAACGCGCCTGCAAACGCAATCCGGCGCTGACCTGGTTGATCGCCAGCATGGCCCGGGTGCCTTTGGCCTCCGGCAGTTGCCAGTTTCTGGCCAGCGTCTTCAGTCCACTGGATTGGGAAGAAGCCAAGCGTCTGCTCAGCGTCGGCGGCGGCCTGATGAAAGTCGGCCCGACCAGCGGCCATCTGATGGAACTGCGCGAACGCCTGTACGACGAAGTGCGCGAGTACACCGACGACAAGCACCTGGCCCTGGTGCCGGAAGGCATGGCGCTGGCGCACAGTGAAACCCTCGAATTCAAGCTGACGCTGGACAAGCCCGAGGATCGCGCCAACCTGCTGGCGATGACGCCCCACGGCTGGCGCGCCAGTGCCGAACGCCGTGCCGCAGTGATCGAACAGCCCGAGCCGTTCGTGACCACTGTGTCGATGCGCTACGATTATTTCGTTCTTCAATAACTTTTGGTCCCGGGCAACGACCCGGGGCCGGCTAAATCCGCGAATGGATTTTTCAGACCCGCAGTGAGGATATCCATGCGCCAACCGGACATCGAGATTTACCTGAAAGACGCCGACGTCGACCACAAGGCCATTTCCGCCTGGCTGGGCGCCGCCCTTGGCCCGTGCAGCGACTGGGTACAGAAAGGTCAGACCTACAAGTGCAAGGCCGGCAACATCCCGGTGACCTGGCTGCCAAAAGCCGTGGGCAAGTGGAACAGCCTGTACCTGGAAAGCGATGCGACCCCATGGGACGACGACATCGCCTGCGCCCGCGCAGCCTTTGCCGCGCTGAACGTCGAAGTGCGCTGCGCGCCGGGGACGTGGGTCGAGGAAGAAGGTGAGGAAACGGCGGATCGCTGGATTCGCATCAGCGAAGACGGTGAAGAAGAGATCACCTGGAAAACTGCCTGACGCTGAACACTCCCACGCTCTGCGACCCACGGCGGACGCAGAGCGCGGGAACGATCATTACAGGCCTACAACATCCTCGGCCTGCAAGCCCTTCTGCCCTTCCACCACCGCGTATTCAACCTGCTGACCCTCGGTCAGCGAACGGTGGCCTTCGCCGCGGATCGCGCGGTAGTGCACGAACACGTCCACCCCGTCTTCGCGCTGAATGAAGCCGTAGCCCTTGGCGTCGTTGAACCACTTCACGTTGCCGGTTTCACGTGTTGCCATCTGTTCATACTCCTTTTTTATTATTGAACAGGCTTTTCGCAGGAAAGCCTTTACGGAACGTCAGCCTGCGTCCGACGTCCATAAAAGGGCCCCGGCGACAGAGCGCCGAGTATATGACAGGCGACAAAACTCTCAACAGGAGATTACTTCGCCGCTTTTTTGCCGATTTTCGAGTAATCCGGCAAACTGTCGACCGCCCGAGCAAACGCTCGGTTTATCCACTCATGCAGAAGCCGTATGACCCGTTCCCCGTTCCGCCGTCTTGTGTTTGGCACCTTGCGCCGACTGTTGTATCTCTGGGTTCGCTCCGAGACGATCAACCAGTCGTCGTTCACCCTCAACCTCGACCGCAGTCGTCCGGTGTTCTACGTCCTGCAAAACCCATCGCTGACCGATCTGGCGGTGGTCGACACCGAATGCACCAAGGCCGGTTTGCCGCGCCCGGTGCTGCCGGTGTCAGTCGGAAATCTGCTGGAGCCGGCGGCGTTCTTCTACCTGACGCCGGACCCGGACTGGCTCGGCCGCCAGGACAAGCGCGGTGCGCCGCCGACCCTGACCCGACTGGTCAGCGCCCTGAGCCAGAATGCCGCCGAAGACGCGCAGATCATTCCGGTCAGTGTGTTCTGGGGCCAGTCGCCGGACAGCGAGAACAGCCCGTGGAAATTGCTGTTCGCCGACAGCTGGGCCGTCACCGGGCGCCTGCGTCGCCTGCTGAGCATCATGATTCTGGGCCGCAAGACCCGCGTGCAATTCTCAGCACCGATCCACCTGCGCGAGCTGATAGAACACAACAAGGGCCACGAGCGCACCGTGCGCATGGCCCAGCGGATCCTGCGGGTGCACTTCCGCAACCTCAAGGCTGCGGTGATCGGCCCGGACATTTCCCACCGCCGTAACCTGGTCAAGGGCCTGCTCAACCAGCCACTGGTCAAGCAAGCGATCCTCGACGAAGCCGAACGCGAAAACATCTCCCCGGAAAAAGCCAAGGCCCAGGCCCTGCGCTACGGCAACGAGATCGCCTCGGACTACACCTACACCGCGATCCGTTTTCTGGAAGTGGTGCTGAGCTGGTTCTGGAACAAGATCTACGACGGGATCAAGGTCAACCACATCGAAGGCGTGCAGAAGGTCGCCCAGGGTCACGAAGTGATCTACGTGCCGTGCCATCGCAGCCACATCGACTATCTGCTGCTGTCGTACTTGCTGTTTCGCAACGGCCTGACCCCTCCGCACATTGCCGCCGGGATCAACCTCAACATGCCGGTGATCGGCAGCCTGCTGCGCCGTGGCGGTGCGTTCTTCATGCGCCGCACGTTCAAGGGCAACCCGCTGTACACCTCGGTGTTCAACGAATACCTGCACACCCTGTTCACCAAAGGCTTCCCGGTCGAATACTTCGTCGAGGGCGGCCGCTCGCGTACCGGCCGCATGCTGCAACCGAAAACCGGGATGCTGGCGATCACCATGCGCAGTTTCCTGCGTTCGTCGCGGATGCCGATCGTGTTCGTGCCGGTGTACATCGGTTACGAGCGCGTACTTGAAGGTCGTACCTACCTCGGCGAACTGCGCGGTGCGAGCAAGAAGAAAGAGTCGATCTTCGACATCTTCAAAGTCATCGGCGCGCTCAAGCAGCGCTTCGGCCAGGTGGCGGTGAACTTCGGCGAACCGATCAAGCTCGCGGAATTCCTCGACAGCGAACAACCGGGCTGGCGTCAGCAGGAACTCGGCCCGCAGTACAAACCCGCGTGGCTCAACGAAACCACCAATCGCCTCGGCGAGAAAGTCGCGCAGCATCTGAACGAAGCGGCGGCGATCAACCCGGTGAATCTGGTGGCGCTGGCGCTGCTGTCGACCACCCGGCTGGCGCTCGACGATCGGGCCATGGCGCGGGTGCTGGATCTGTACCTGGCGCTGCTGCGCAAAGTCCCGTACTCGCCGCATACCACGTTGCCGGAGGGCGATGGCCGGGCGCTGATCTCACACGTGAAGGACATGGACCTGCTGTCCGAGCAGAATGATGCGCTGGGCAAGATTCTGTATCTGGACGAGCAGAACGCCGTCCTGATGACCTACTACCGCAACAACGTGCTGCACATTTTCGCGTTACCGGCACTGCTGGCGAGCTTCTTCCAGAGCGCCTCGCGCATGAGCCGCGAACAGATCCTGCGCTACACCCGCGCCCTGTATCCGTACCTGCAATCGGAGCTGTTCATCCGCTGGACCCTGGACGAACTGGACACGGTGATCGATCAGTGGCTGGAAGCGTTCGTCGAACAAGGCCTGCTGCGCTTCGAAAAAGACGTGTACCTGCGCCCGGCGCCAAGCTCGCGGCATTTCGTGCTGCTGACCCTGCTGTCGAAGAGCATCGCCCAGACCCTGCAACGCTTCTACATGACCGTGTCGTTGCTGCTCAACGCAGGCCAGAACACCATCAGCGCCGAAGAGCTGGAAGACCTGTGCACGGTCATGGCCCAACGCCTGTCGATCCTGCATGGCCTGAACGCACCGGAGTTCTTCGACAAGAGCCTGTTCCGCCACTTCATCCAGACCATGCTCGACCTCGACGTGTTGCGTCGCGACGAAGCGGGCAAATTGAGCTACCACGAACTGCTCGGCGAACTGGCCGAAGGCGCAGCCAAACGGGTGTTGCCGGCGGAGATTCGCTTGTCGATCCGTCAGGTGGCGTTGCATCGCAGTGAAGATGCAGCCGATCAGCCCGCCACCCCTGCGCAGAGCGACTAAATTCCTACAGGCGCCAGGCTTCTTCTGGCGCCGTCGATACGGAGATTTCCGATGAAAAAACTATCCCTGCTGGTCGCCGCCACATTGCTCAGCGCCTGCCAATCGACCTCGCCAGCCGGCAAAGCCAGCCTCGACGGTGAAGTGTTCTACCTGCAACGCATCGCCCTGCCACCGAGCGCAACCTTGAGCGTAAGCCTGCAGGACGTCTCGCTGGCCGATGCTCCGGCGGTAGTGCTCGACGAACAGAAAGGCCCGGTCAAAGGCCAGGTGCCGCTGCCGTTCCACTTGAGCTACGATCCGGCCCAGGTCAAACCCGGCCACCGCTATTCGGTCAGCGCACGCATCGAAGTCAACGGCGAGCTGATGTTCATCACCACCGAAAACCATGCCGTGCAGCTTGATGGCAAGGATCCGCAGCCGCTGAAGATCCGCGTCGACGCCGCCCGCTAATTCTTTTGAACAAGGAAGCTTTCATGCTCCGTCCAACCCTTCGCTTCGCCGGCCTGTGCGCGGGCCTGATGATCTCCGCCAACGCTATGGCCCTGTCACTGAGCGACCTGTCGCAAGGCGACGCCACCGGCGGCCTCAAGGACGCCCTGACCCAAGGTGCGCAACTGGCCGTCAAACAACTTGGCACGCCGGGCGGCTTCAGCAATAACCCGGACGTGAAAATCGAGCTGCCGGGCAAACTCGGCAAAGTCGCCGGCAAGATGAAAGCGTTCGGCATGGGCGCCCAGGTCGATGAACTGGAAACCGCCATGAACAAGGCCGCGGAAACCGCCGTGACCCAGGCCCAGCCGATCCTGGTCGATGCCGTGAAGAAAATGAGCGTAGCCGACGCCAAAGGCATCCTCAGCGGTGGCAACGACTCCGCGACGCAGTACCTGGACAAATCCAGCCGCGAACAGATCCGCGCCAAGTTCCTGCCGATCGTCAAACAGGCGACCGACAAAGTCGGCGTGGCGCAGAAATACAACGCCTTCGCCGGCCAGGCTGCAACGTTGGGCGTAGTCGATGCAAAAAGCGCCAATGTCGAAAACTACGTCACCGAACAGGCACTGAACGGTCTGTTCGAAATGATCGGCAAACAGGAAGAAACCATTCGCAAGAACCCGGCCGCTGCGGCGACGAGTCTGGCGAAGAAGGTGTTTGGCAGCCTCTAGGCCGACGCTGCACGGGAGCGAGACAACTCGCTCCCGTCCTTTAACTCTCTGGCTGGACTGCGTAAAAAGAACACCCACTCGCTGCCCATTTTCCTTTTCTCGAAGACCTGCAACTCGACCAGCCCATTCAGGGCTGACATCGCCGTGCTGCAAGAACAGCCCAAGTGCTCCTTCACATTGCTCGCCGTAAATTTCTTCGCCACTCCACTCTTGGCCACCTGATACAGCGCCCGCTGTCTTTGCGTCAGCCGCTCGAAAAAACCCGACGCCATCAGCCACCGCTCAAAGTCTTCCGTGTACGCCAGGCTTTTGCGGTAGACGTCCGTGAAGCGACTGACTGCACGCTGAATCACCGAACACTGGAACTCGATGAAATACGTCAGATCCAGTTCGTCGGCCTCGCTGTGCAAATACGAACGTCCGTACTTCACCGGTGCGTTGCGCAGCAAAGGACTGATCGCAATGTAGCGAAATGCCGAAAACTCGTGCTTGAACATGAACCAGTAGAACAGCGCCCTCGCGACCCGTCCGTTGCCATCGCGAAACGGATGTTCGTAGCCCAGAGAAAAATGCAGCGTGATCGCCTTGATCAACGGGTGCAGGTAGTCCCTTTCTTGAGGTGAACCGAGTGGCTGATTGATCCAGCGTACAAGCCTCTGCAAACGCATCACCAGCCCGACAGCCGGCGGCGGTGTATGCACCGTGTTGCCCTCGCCATCCTGTACCACCACTTCATCGTTCGTCCTGAAAAAACCGGGACTGTATTGCGCGTCATCGATCCCCTCGACGCCCACCCGATGCATTGCCGCGATCAAGTCGACGCTCAAGGGTTGGTAACGGTTTTCCCAGGCGAAATTCATCATCCTGTAATTGCCCATGACCATGCGCTCGTCCGGCGTGCGCGGCTGCCGTTGATACTTGAGCATGTCCTTGGCAACTCGCGTGGTCGTGGCCGCACCTTCCAACTGGCTGCTGGCGACCACTTCGTCTTCGATCAGATCATTGAGCAAATAACTGAAATGCGACCGTTCGCCGATCTGCCCGGTCATGCATTCCAGCGAAGCGGAAGTCGTCTGCAGATCGACGGCCGAAAGGGTTTTCCGTGCCGATGGCGTCAGCAAATACTTGCCCCACTGCGGTGGCTCGCCCAACGGCAGGAGATTGACGTACTGCGCAGCCCTCGCCCTCTTCACCAACGCCCAACACAAACGAGCATCCAGCCCCGGCGCCCAGCGATAGCGCAAATCCTCAAAAGGCAAATAACGCCCCCGATCATCAAGAGGCTTGAGCAGCGCCAGATAATCCACCAGATGCTGCTTGTGAGGCGCCCGCGCCAACAAATCGAATACGGGATCGGACCGTCCTTTCAATACCGGCGGCTTCTTCACAAAAAACCTCTCGATCACTCATAAAAACAGAGGACCGAGTACAACACCCCAGACCGGACGGCCTCAATATCAGAGAATTCTGAAAAAGCTGTAGGAGCCCCCACAACCCACACCACAACCACTCAAACACAATGAGCGTTAGCTCGAGTACCGCTCTTGACGTGCCGGCCCCTTCGGCAGGCTGAGTGGAGGGATTTATCCGGGGGTAGGCGCGAAGCGCCGTTCGACGCAGTCGAACACATCGAGAGGAGGTGCAGCGAAGCAAACCGGAGGCGATGCCCCCGGATGAATCCCGGAACGAAGGAACACCGAGCCAAAGCGAGGTGCCGAACGCCGGGGCCCAGCGTTTTGCTTACTTTTTGGCGTTTGAAAAAGTGAGCCGCTGTAAGAGCGGAACCGCCAGCGGCAGCACCCGAAGCAACGGATATTCACAAAGAACACCCAGAGCCTGGCCGGCCCGCAGGCCGCCACGCTCAACAAACCAAATCACCCGTCCCGACGAACCCGGAACCAAGCCGCATACAACGCCGGCAAAAACAAAAGCGTCAGAGCCGTCGCCACAATCAACCCCCCCATGATCGCCACCGCCATCGGCCCGAAAAACACACTGCGCGACAACGGAATCATCGCCAGCACCGCCGCCAGCGCCGTCAACACAATCGGCCGGAACCGGCGCACCGTCGCCTCGATAATCGCCTGCCAAGGCCTGAGCCCCGCCGCAATATCCTGCTCGATCTGATCCACCAGAATCACCGAGTTGCGCATGATCATCCCCGACAACGCAATTGTCCCGAGCATCGCCACAAACCCGAACGGCTGACGGAATACCAACAGAAACAGCGTCACCCCGATCAACCCCAGCGGCGCCGTCAGAAACACCATCGCCGTGCGCGAGAAACTGCGCAGTTGCACCATCAGCAACGTCAGCACCACGACAATGAACATCGGCACACCGGCATTCACCGACTTCTGCCCACGCTCGGAATCCTCGACGGTACCGCCGACATCCAACAGGTAACCGTCAGGCAACTCAGCCCGAATCGGATCAAGTGTCGGCATGATCTGTTTGACCAGCGACGCCGGCTGTTCCTTGCCATAAATGTCCGCACGCACGGTCACGGTCGGCAGCCGGTTGCGATGCCAGATGATGCCTTCCTCGAAGCCATATTCCAGCGTGGCAATCTGCGACAGCGCAACGCTGCGACCGTTGTCGGTCGGCACCGCCAGACTCGGCAGCAGCGACAGTTCGGTGCGTTCATGCACGGTGCCGCGCAGGAGAATTTCAATCAATTCGTTGTCTTCGCGGTACTGGCTGACGCTGGAACCGGTCAGCGAACTCTGGAGGAATTTCGCCAGATTCGCCGTGCTCACACCCAGTGCCCGGGCGCGATCCTGATCGATGTTCAGGTACACGACCTTGCTCGGCTCTTCCCAGTCCAGATGCACGTTCACCACATGCGGATTCTCGCGAACCTTGGCCGCGACCTTGCGTGCCAATGCGCGGACTTCCTCGATGTGCTCGCCGGTGACGCGGAACTGCACCGGATAACCGACCGGTGGGCCGTTTTCCAGCCGCGTGACCCGCGAGCGCAGGGCCGGGAATTGTTCGTTCAAGGTATCGATCAGCCACGTACGTAGCGCTTCACGCTCCTCGATGGTTTTCGCCAGCACCACGAACTGGGCGAAGCTCGCCGCCGGCAGTTGTTGATCCAGCGGCAGGTAGAAACGCGGCGATCCGGTGCCGACGTAGGCCACGTAATTGTCGATGCCAGCGTGATCCTTGAGCATCGCTTCCAGTCGCTTGACCTCGGCGGTGGTGTTGGCCAGCGAAGCGCCTTCGGCCAGTTTCAGATCGACCATCAGCTCCAGCCGGTTGGAGGCCGGGAAGAACTGCTGCGGGACGAACTTGAACAGCATCACCGAGGCGACGAACAGCCCCACCGTCAGCACGATCACCGTTTTGCGCCGACGCACGCACCATTCCACCAGCCGTCGAACCCGCTGGTAAAACGGTGTGGCATAAGGGTCCGGATGTCCGTCCCCCGAACCGTGTTTGGCGGCGTGAATTTTCGCCAGATCCGGCAGGAGTTTTTCCCCGAGGTACGGCACAAACATCACCGCCGCCACCCATGAAGCGAGCAACGCGATGGTGACGACCTGGAAGATCGAGCGGGTGTATTCACCGGTGCCGGACTGCGCGGTGGCAATCGGCAGGAAGCCTGCGGCAGTGATCAGCGTGCCGGTGAGCATCGGGAACGCGGTGCTGGTCCAGGCGTAACTGGCCGCCTTGATCCGGTCGAAACCCTGCTCCATTTTGATTGCCATCATTTCCACGGCAATGATCGCGTCGTCCACCAGCAAGCCCAACGCCAGCACCAGCGCACCGAGGGAAATCTTGTGCAGGCCGATACCGAGGTAATACATGCAGGCGAACGTCATCGCCAGCACCAGCGGAATGGTCAGCGCCACCACCATGCCGGTGCGCACGCCAAGGGAGAAGAAGCTCACCAGCAACACGATGGCCAGCGCTTCAACCAACACCTGGACGAACTCACCGACGCCACTTTTCACCGCCGCCGGCTGATCGGACACCTTGCGCAACTGCATGCCGGCCGGCAGGTTTTTCTGGATGCGGGAGAATTCGACTTCCAGGGCCTTGCCCAGCACCAGAATGTCGCCACCGTCCTTCATCGCCACCGCAAGCCCGATCGCGTCTTCGCCCATGAAGCGCATGCGCGGTGCCGGTGGATCGTTGAAACCGCGCCGCACATCAGCGACATCAGAGATACGGAACGTACGATCACCGACGCGGATCGGGAAGTTCCTGATCTCGTCGACTGTCTGAAAATTCCCCGAAACCCGAAGCTGCAACCGCTCGCTGCCGGTCTCGAAGAACCCGGCGGTGGACACTGCGTTCTGCTCTTCAAGCGCCTGCTGAACGGCTGCCAGCGGCAGGCCGAGCGTGGCGAGTTTGACGTTGGACAGCTCGACCCAGATCTTCTCGTCCTGCAGCCCGAGCAGATCGACCTTGCCCACATCCTTGACCCGCTGCAGCTGGATCTGGATGCGGTCGGCATAATCCTTGAGCACGGCGTAGTCGAAACCGTCGCCGGTCAGCGCATAGATATTGCCGAACGTGGTGCCGAATTCATCGTTGAAAAAGGGGCCCTGAATCCCCGGCGGGAGGGTCTGGCGGATGTCGCTGACCTTCTTGCGCACCTGATACCAGAGGTCCGGAATTTCCACCGAATGCATCGAGTCGCGGGCAATGAATGTGACCTGGGATTCACCGGGGCGGGAGAACGAGACAATGCGTTCGTACTCGCCGGTTTCCATCAGTTTCTTTTCGATACGCTCGGTGACCTGACGCGAGACTTCCTGCGCCGTGGCGCCCGGCCAGCGGGTCTGGATGACCATGGCCTTGAAGGTGAACGGCGGGTCTTCACTCTGCCCCAGCTTGGTGTAGGACAAGGCGCCGACGATGGCCAGCAGAAGCATCAGGAACAGTACGATCTGGCGATTACGCAGCGCCCATTCGGAAAGGTTGAAGCGCATCGGGCCTTACTCCTTGTCCGCCAGATTGACCACACGGTTGGAGCGATCCACGGGACGCACCTGCTGCCCTTCCAGCAGCACATGCACGCCGGCGGCCACTACCCAGTCGCTGGCGTTGAGGCCTTCGAGCACCGGCACGGTTTTCTCCCCGAAAGGGCCGATGCGCACGGGCGTCTTTTTCAAGGTGTTGTTGGCGCTGACAACCCAGACATAGGTCGCGCCGTTTTCGGCGGTCAGGGCCGAGAGCGGCACCGACAGCGGGATTACGTCGGCGGTCTGCACGAATACCCGGGCGCTCTGGCCGAGCTCTGCCGGGACTTTGCCGGCGGTGAATGAAATGCGCGCGGCGAAGGTACGGGATTTCGGATCGGCGGCCGGCGACAGCTCGCGGATCTGCCCGGCGAAGCGCTGGTTCTGTTGAGTCCACAGCTCCACCGACACTGGCTGGCCAACCTTGAACCGGCCGAAGCTTTGCTCCGGCAGGCTGATCAGCACTTCGCGCTCGCCATCGGTGGCGAGGGTGAAAACGGTCTGACCGGCGGCGACCACTTGCCCAACTTCGACCGAGCGTTTGGCCACCACGCCATCCTGTGGCGCACGCAGCACGGCGTAACTGGCCTGATTGGTCGAGACGTTGAATTCGGCTTTGATCTGTTTGAGGCGGGCTTCGCCGGAGCGGTAGAGGTTTTCGGCGTTGTCGTACGCCGAGCGGCTGACCATCTGCCGTTCCATCAAAGTCTTGTAGCGGTCACGCTCGGCGCGCACCAGATTCAGATTGGCTTCGGCGGCGGTGACCTGGGCGCGGGTCGCCTCCAGTTGCAGGCGCACGTCCTGCGGATCGAGCTCGGCCAGGGGCTGATCGGCCTTCACGCGCTGGCCTTCCTCGACCAGTCGTCGGCTGACTTTGCCGCCGATACGGAACGCCAGATCCGGTTCATACCGGGCACGAACCTCGCCCGGATAACTTTCCATCGCCTGCGCCGAAGGCTCTGGCTGCACCACCATGGCCGGTCGCACGCTGACTTGCGTCACCTCTTCCTTGCCACATGCCGACAATAAGAACGCCAGAGTGACTGGCACCGCAAAGGACAACGCATGGCGGAACATGGTGAAGGACCTTTCGCTAAGGAGGCTTGGAATAATTATACTGGCCGGTATGTTATTAATAGCAAACTCACCAGTCCAGTATTAAAAGCGAAGAATGTCGAACAATCTTTCAGCTCCAAACGGCCCCGGCCGCCCGAAGGATCCGGCCAAGCGCCAGGCGATTCTCGAAGCGGCGAAAATCCTGTTCCTGAGTCACGGCTATGCCAACACCAGCATGGACGCGGTGGCCGCGGAGGCTGGCGTGTCGAAGCTGACGGTCTACAGCCATTTCAATGACAAGGAAACGCTGTTTTCTGCCGCCGTCGTCGCCAAATGCGAGGAGCAATTGCCGCCGCTGTTCTTCGAATTACCGGACGGCATCGCGGTGGAAAATGTGTTGCTGAACATTGCCAGAGGCTTTCATCACCTGATCAACAGCGATGAGTCGGTGAACCTGCATCGCCTGATCATGGCGTTGGGCAGTCAGGATCCGAAGCTGTCGCTGATCTTCTTCGAGGCCGGTCCCCAGCGCATGGTGCAAGGCATGGAGCGCTTGCTGCGGCGGATTCATGAAACCGGCGTGCTGAGCATCGACAACCCGCACAACGCCGCCGAGCACTTCTTCTGCCTGATCAAGGGCGCGGGGAATTTCCGGCTGCTGTACGGCTGCGGTGAACCACTGACGGGCGAGGCAGCGGAAAGCCATGTGCAGGAAGTGGTCGAGCTGTTCATGCGGGCCTATCGCCCCTGAAAACAAAAATCCCACGCCATGCGTGGGATTTTCTTATGCGGCGACTCAGGCCTTGAGCGCTTTCTTCGGGTAAATGTCATAGCGACTGGACTTGCCGTCCAGCGCATGACTCGGCTTCGGCCCTTCGATGCACGGCGCCTTGCGCGGGCGCTTGACCACTACCCGGTGCGTGGCCAGCGCCAACGCCGCTTCCAGCAGGGCCGGCGCATCCGGATCATCGCCCACCAGCGGACGGAACAGGCGCATTTCCTTCTTCACCAATGCGGTTTTCTCACGGTGCGGGAACATCGGGTCGAGGTAGATCACCTGCGGCGGCTCGCCCTCCCAGTTACGCATCACGTCGATGGAGTTGCCCTTGAGCAGCGTCATCCGCGCCACGATCGGCGCCACGTCGAAATCTTCCGCCGCGCGGGCCAGGCCATCCTCCAGCAAGGCGCCGATCAGCGGCTGGCGCTCGATCAGGCTCATCTCGCAGCCCAGGCTCGCCAGCACGAACGCATCTTTCCCGAGCCCCGCCGTGGCATCCAGCACCCGCGGACGCACACCTTGGGCGATGCCGACCGCCTTGGCGATCATCTGACCGCTGCCGCCGCCGTACAACCGACGATGGGCCGCGCCACCCTCGACGAAGTCGACCCGCACCGGCCCCGGCGCATCCGGCCCCAGCTGTTGCAGTTGCAAACCCTGCTCGCCGACCTGCAGGGCGAACTCGCCGTCAGCCACCTGCAACGGCAGGTTCAGGCGCTCGGCCCACTGCTCGGCCTGCGCTTCGAACGTCGGGCCGAGGGCTTCGACATGGATGCGGCAGGCCGCGGGTTGCTCAATCATGGAAAACACGCTCAAAAAAGTTAAGGATCGGCAAAAACCGCCGATAACCCAATCAACGCGCATTTTGCCAGAGCTGAGCGTCAACCGAAAAAAATGTCAGGCATTCTTCCCACATCGATTGGCTACATCTCGCCCCATGGCGATTTCAGCCGTCAAAACACTCAAGCACTGAGCGGCGTCAGTCACCTGTGGCAGGATTTCTTTGCCCAGGCGATGGCCGAGCAGTCGAGTGATGTGGTGCCGGCCTGCGGCACATTCCCGCCGGTTGATCTCGATAGCCCTGAAGAACCAACCGTCGGCAGTGAACTGCACGCCCACATCATCGACCAGCGCGAATGCAACGTGGTGGAAACCCCGGTTCGCCCGCCTGAGCCGCTGTTCCTGCCGATTGCCGAAATCGACATGACACTGGCCGAGCCATACCCTCCGTTCCCGCCGGAAGCCATCAAGACTCAGCAAAAGCAGCAGGATTTCGACAGCAGCTGGGTTCGTCCAGTCGTGATCAACAACGGCCAGCCGATTCCGGAACCGGGCCCTGCCCCGCAGAAAAAGCCGTTGTACCTGCCGATTGCCGAGTTCGATCTGGATCTGCTGCAGCCTTACCCGCCGTTCCCGCCGGAAGAAATCGTCGAACAGCAGAAAGCCCTGGACTTCGATAACGGCTGGGTGCGCCCGATCGTTCAGCAGAACCTGCGCATCGCCGCCTGATCCCGCCTCTCCTTAGCCTTTGAAAAACTGATTGGCCTTGGCGTACGGCATCGAACGCGAAGTGAAACCGAACGTGCCCGACTGCTGGATTTCCTCGGCAGCCCGGAAAAACTCGCCAAACGCCGCCAGTGCCAGCGCCGAACCGGTGCTGATGCGCCGCACGCCCATTTCTTCCAGTTGCTGCACGGTCAGCTTCAGCCCACCGGACATCAATACGTTGACCGGTTTCGGCGCGACTGCGCGCACCACCGCCAACACTTCTTCAGCCGTCCTCAGACCCGGAGCGTAGAGCACGTCGGCGCCAGCCTCGGCGAACGCCTGCAAACGGCGAATGGTGTCGTTGATGTCCGGATTGCCATGCAGGTAGTTTTCCGCGCGAGCCGTCAGGGTGAAGGGAAACGGCAGCGTGCGCACCGCTGCGACGGCGGCTTCTATCCGCGCCACCGCGTGTTCGAAGCAGTAGATCGGAGCATCCGGACGGCCAGTGGCATCTTCGATCGAACCACCCACCGCACCCGCTTCAGCTGCGCGAAGCAGACTTTGTGCCGATTCAGCCGGCGCGTCGGCAAAACCGTTTTCCAGGTCCACCGCCACCGGCAGATCCGTGGCTGCGGCAATTGCCCGAACATTGTCCAGAGTCTGTTCGAGCCCCAAAGCGCCATCGGGTTTGCCCTGGGAAAACGCATAACCGGCACTGGTGGTCGCCAACGCCTGGTAGCCCAGACTGGCCAGCATCTTCGCCGAACCTGCGTCCCACGGATTGGGAATCACGAAAATCCCGGGACGTTCATGCAGGGCTTTGAAGGCTTCGGCTTTACGGGCTTGTTCTTTGCGGGCTTGGGCGTCCATCGGCAGGCTCCTGGGCAGGAAAAAGAATCCGCCTCAGAGCAGGCCAAGTTGCTCGGCAGCGGGCTCTCTGTATAGCTCAGGCAGGGACGGCAGGCCAGGCAAACGTTGCATCAGTTGTGCATGGAAACGTTGCGCTAGCTTCGCCGCCAGAAGGTTATCGGCGGTGTGCAGGAAGATGTACGGCGTGCGCCCTTCTTCGATCCATTCGGCGATTTTCGCCACCCACGGCACCAGGAACGGGTCGTTGGCTTCAAGCTCGGGATGGCCGATGAAGCGCACCTGCGGAAACAGGGTGAACGCTGCCGGACGGGTTGGCACCCGGGGCTTTTTCGATTGGGCGTGGATCACCGAAGACTCGGTGGACAGACAACTGAACAACGCGCGCGGATCGAGGCAGATGCGCTCCACACCGCGATCCAGCAGCAGACGATTGAGCAGGCGTTCGCTTTCGCCCTTGGCGAAGAACTGTTCGTGCCGCACTTCCACCGCCAGCGGTCGATCAAACGCGTCGATGAAGGCTGCGAGTTCTGGCAAACGTTGCGGAGTGAAGCTTTTCGACAGTTGCAGCCACAGCGGCGACACGCGTTCGCCGAGAGGGCTGAGTAACTGGATAAAGGTTTCGGCGGCGGTCAGTTGATCGCGCAGATCACCGCTGTGGCTGATGTCGCCGGGGAATTTTGCGGTGAAGCGAAAGTGCTCGGGCATGACCTCGGCCCAACGCTGCACGGTGGCCGGCGAGGGGCTGGCATAGAAGGTCGTGTTGCCTTCCACGGCGTTGAACACTTGCGAATAGAGAGCGAGGAAATCAGAGGTCTTGGCGTCTACCGGATACAGATACTCGCGCCAGGCGTTTTCACTCCAGGACGGGCAACCGAGGTAGTAAGGCAGATCCATCAGATGTAAAGGTCGAGGCCCAGCACGTCTGCGTCCCAATCGACAAAGCCGGCGGTGCTCAGGTAGCTGGCCAGGGCCATGGCCACGCTTTTCTTCATCGCACGGTGATAAATCATGTCTTGTTGGCGGGCGGGCAGATTGCTCAGGCGTTGCGCAGCGTTTTTGGCAGCACGGGCGGCCAGTTGCGCCTCGGTGGGGAATTCCAGCTCGCCTTCGATATCCTCGACGGACTCATCCAGCGCCGGATTGCCTTTGCGAGGCTTGCGCTTGATGGGGTAGGACTGAGTGGAAACGCCGTCTATACGCATAAAGTCATGCTCGGTATCGATGATGGCAATTTAGCGGCACCTGACCGACTTAGCAAATCGCCGAGTGATAACTAGAACACATAAAAGACAAAAGGTTTAAAGCGGGGCGTTGGAAACTGACGATTGGCAGGAGCTGGCGGAACCCTGTGGCGGGTGCCACAGGGAGATTGTCTTCAGCGGGCTTTCGGGGTGGCCACTTTATCGCGCAGGTAAACCGGCTGGGCGTCGTCGGCCGGGATCGACTCACCGCGCGCCCAGGCGAAGCGGGCCAGCGTCAGCAGGTCTTCGGCATGGGGCAGCATGCCCGCGTCGGAACCGCTCAGATTGACCGCGATGCGCTCGCCGTAGCCCCAACCGGTGCCGGCACCGAACCAGTCGCCAGTCGCATCGTCCGGCAGCGCGGCGACTTCCGGCGGCAACACCGCTTCGGTGCCGACCAGACGCATCTCCCCGGCCGTCTCGCGATAGCAGCCCCAATACACTTCATCCATGCGCGCATCGATGGCCGCCGCGACCTGGCTCACGCCGTGTTCGCGATAAGCACGTTGCGCCAGCACCGCCAGATTCGACACCGGCAACACAGGGCGATCCAGCGCAAACGCCAGGCCTTGCACCACGCCGATGGCGATGCGCACACCGGTGAAAGCGCCCGGGCCACGACCGAAGGCGATAGCGTCCACGGCTTGCAGCGTGGTGCCGGCGTCGGCCAGCAGTTGCTGGATCATCGGCAGCAGTTTCTGCGCGTGCAGGCGCGGGATCACCTCGTAATGGCTCGTGACCTTGCCGTCATGCAGCAAGGCAACGGAGCAAGCTTCAGTCGCGGTGTCCAGGGCCAGCAAGGTGCTCATCGATGTGTCCGTAAATCAGGTGGGGAAAAAGTGCGCCAGTATAAACAACTACGGCCCGCAAGCGGGCCGTGGATGATGCAGCGGATCAGGTTTTTCAGCTCAGCGCTTCAAGAACCTTGGCGGTGATCGCTTCAACCGAACCGACACCCGGGATATGGCTGTACTTCGGCTTGCCGTTGGCAGCCGACAGCTTCTGGTAGAAATCCACCAGCGGCTTGGTCTGCGAGTGGTAGACCGACAGGCGATGACGCACGGTTTCTTCGGTGTCGTCTTTGCGCTGCACCAGCTCTTCACCGGTGATGTCGTCTTTACCGGCAATTTTCGGCGGGTTGTAGACGATGTGGTACACGCGGCCGCTGGCCTCGTGAACGCGACGGCCAGCGATACGCTGAACGATTTCTTCGTCTTCAACGGCGATTTCAACCACGGCATCCAGCTCGACACCGGCAGTCACCAGCGCTTCAGCCTGAGGAATGGTGCGCGGGAAACCGTCGAACAGGAAACCGTTGGCGCAGTCAGCCTGAGCGATGCGGTCCTTGACCAGTGCGATGATCAGGTCATCCGACACCAGGCCGCCGGCATCCATGATGCTCTTGGCTTGAACGCCCAGCGGAGTGCCGGCCTTGACCGCAGCACGCAGCATGTCGCCGGTGGAGATTTGCGGGATGCCGAATTTCTCGGTGATGAACTTAGCCTGAGTACCTTTACCGGCCCCGGGAGCTCCCAGCAGAATGACGCGCATTAGATGTGCTCCTCAATTTTTTATAAAAAGCTTTTGCAAAACAACGGATTCGCCTCATGGGGCGAAATCCTGGAAATAGGGTCGTGACCGCCCAAACGGCCAGAGGCTGACCAAGATACACAGCAGGCTGCGCCCACACAAGACGCCAAAAGTCGGAGAAACCGGCGCCTGCCGCGACCTTGCGACGCGGTTCCCCAAGTCGCAACCCCATCATTAACTGTCGCCTGACCGCATTTTCCCCACGATCAATAAACGGCACCCGACGTTTGCCCCGGGTGCCCCGCCCCACGCAGAAAACCTTAGCCGGTATTTCGCAAACCGGCGGCAATCCCCGCCACAGACACCAGCAACGCCTGTTCCACCGGGCTGCCCTGCTCGACATTCTGCTGCCGCGAACGCGCCAGCAGCTCAGCCTGCAATAGATGCAGCGGGTCGAGATAGGTGTTGCGCAGACGGATGAATTCGAGGGTGTCCGGGCTATGTGCCAGCAGTTGCGACTGACCGGTCAGGCCGAGGACCACGGAACATGCCTGCGACAATAGGTCGCGTAAGTGCACACCCAAAGGTAACAAGTCCGACTCAACCAGTCGCTCGTCGTAGGACAGCGCAATGTCGGCGTCAGCCTTGGCCAGCACCATCTCCAGCATGTCGATGCGCGTACGGAAAAACGGCCACTGCTCGCGCATCTGCCCCAGCAATTCGCCTTCGCCACGCGCCAGCGCCTTGCTCAACGCGGTTTCCCAGCCGAGCCAGGCCGGCAGCATCAGGCGGGTCTGGGTCCAGCCGAAGATCCACGGAATCGCCCGCAGGCTTTCGATACCACCGGCGCGGCGCTTGGCTGGACGGCTGCCCAACGGCAAACGTCCCAACTCCTGCTCCGGCGTTGACTGGCGGAAATACTCGACGAATTGTGGGTTTTCCCGCACCACGGCACGGTAAGCGGCGACACCGTCGGCGGCCAATTCGTCCATCAGATGTCGCCATTCCGGCGTCGGCGGCGGCGGTGGCAGCAAGGTCGCTTCGAGCACGGCAGCCAGATAGAGATTGAGGTTTTGTTCGGCGATGTCAGGCAGGCCGAATTTGAATCGAATCATTTCCCCCTGCTCGGTGGTGCGGA
Organism: Pseudomonas sp. GW822-FHT03F04; assembly: GCF_058801405.1. Lineage (NCBI taxonomy): Bacteria > Pseudomonadati > Pseudomonadota > Gammaproteobacteria > Pseudomonadales > Pseudomonadaceae > Pseudomonas > Pseudomonas sp. GW822-FHT03F04. The sequence goes on along the minus strand of NZ_JBXANF010000004.1, from coordinate 19,962 downwards.
AACGCCCGGCCACCGAACCCGGCGGCTGCGACAGGATCGCCGCGTGAGCCGGGCCACCACCGCGGCCCACGGTGCCACCGCGACCGTGGAACAGCAGCAGTTCGACTTGCTGCTCGCGGCAGATTTCCACCAGCCGTTCCTGCGCCCGATATTGCGCCCAGGCCGCCGCGGTGGTGCCGGCATCCTTGGCCGAGTCGGAATAGCCGATCATCACTTCCTGCGGGCCTTGCAGACGCGCGCGATAACCCGGCAGCAGCAACAGGCGCTCGATCACCGGGCCGGCGTTGTCGAGGTCGGCGAGGGTTTCGAACAGCGGCACCACGCGCATCGGCCGCAGTACGCCGGACTCTTTCAGCAACAGTTGCACCGCCAATACATCGGAGGCAGCGCCGGCCATGGAGATCACGTAGGAGCCCAGCGAAGCGCCCGGCGCGGCAGCGATTTCCTTGCAGGTGGCTAGCACTTCGGCAGTGTCCGCCGAGGGTTTGAAATGCGCCGGCAGCAACGGCCGACGGTTTTGCAGTTCGCGGGTCAGGAAGCTGATGCGTTGTTCTTCGTCCCAGTCTTCATAGCGACCGAGGCCGAGGTAATCGGTGATTTCGGTCATGGCCGCGCTGTGTCGCGACGAATCCTGACGTACGTCGAGGCGCACCAGGAACAGGCCGAAGGTCACGGCCCGGCGCAAGCAATCGAGCAACGGCCCGTCAGCGATCACGCCCATGCCGCACTCGTGCAGCGAGTGGTAGCACAGCTCCAGCGGATCGAGCAGGTCGCGGTTGTTGTGCAGCACATCCGCCGGGGCCGGAGTGTTCGCCGCCAGCGATGCATGAGCCCAGTTGCGCGTAGCGCGCAGGCGTTCACGCAATTGCTTGAGCACGGCGCGATAGGGTTCGGCGCTGTCGCCGGCCTTGGCCTTGAGCGCTTCGCTGGCCTGTTGCATCGACAGTTCAGCCGCCAGGTGATCGACATCGCGCAAATACAAATCTGCTGCCATCCAGCGCGCCAGCAACAGTACTTCGCGAGTCACCGCAGCGGTGACATTCGGGTTGCCGTCACGGTCGCCGCCCATCCACGACGCGAAGCGGATCGGCGCAGCCTCCAGCGGCAAACGCAGGCCCGTGGCGGCGAACAGTGCCTGATCGGCCTTGCGCATATGGTTGGGAATCGCCTGCCACAGCGAGTGCTCGATCACTGCAAAACCCCACTTGGCCTCGTCCACCGGGGTCGGCCGGGTGCGGCGGATTTCTTCGGTGTGCCAGGCTTCGGCGATCAAACGTTGCAGGGTGTTCTGGATCTGCTCGCGCTCGGCGCTGGTCAGGTCGCGGTGATCCTGGGCCGCCAGTTGCGCGGCGATCGCGTCGTACTTCTGGATCAGCGTGCGCCGGGCCACTTCGGTCGGGTGCGCGGTCAGCACCAGCTCGATCTCCAGTCGCGACAGTTGCCGTGCAAGGGAATCGGCGCTGTGCCCTTCCTCGCGCAAACGGGCGAGCAATTCCGGCAGCACCCGGGACTCGAACGGCGCGGCCTGCGACTCTTCGCGACGATGGATGAGCTGGTACTGCTCGGCGATGTTCGCCAGGTTGAGAAACTGGTTGAACGCCCGCGCCACCGGGAGCAATTCGTCTTCGCTCAACTGATTGAGGCTGGCGCTGAGTTCAGCGTCCATCGAGCCGCGTCGGTCAGCCTTGGCGCCCTTGCGAATCTGCTCGATCTTGTCGAGAAACGCCTCGCCGTACTGGTCACGAATGGTGTTGCCCAACAGCTCACCGAGCAGGTGAACGTCTTCGCGCAAGCGTGCATCAATATCGGTCATCAGCATCTCTCCAGCAGTAATCGGTGACGGATCGCAAGTGAGTGGATGAACAGAGAGTGCCGCTCTGGGACGCTTCTTACAAGCAGACGACGAAGGGACTTTAAACCTTGCGCTCTGAAGCTAGTCTCAACAGTAAGCCCCACAACGGCTTGCCGCCGGCTGACGGCGGACACTCACCCAGACCTGCCACGAGCAGGTGCGACATGAGGTCATTATGAAAATCCGTGAACTCGCCCAGCATTGGGAAGAAACCGCCAAGGGTCGTCTGACCGAGACCGGCTACACGATTCATCTGGATGTGGAAGCGGCCGCACGGCTGGCCGCGATTGCCGAGATGTACCCCAAACGCCACGCCGAAGAACTGCTCGGCGAGCTGATCGGCGCCGCCCTCGAAGAGTTCGAAGCGAGCCTGCCGTATGTCAAAGGTTCGACCGTGGTCGCGACCGATGAGGAAGGTGATCCGCTGTATGAAGACGTCGGCCCGACGCCGCGTTTTCTCGCGTTGTCGCGGCGTCATCTGCACGATTTATCGGCCGCCGTCGGTAAGCAGAAACACTGATTCCTCCTGCCTCTTTTCTCCCTTGAACAGCCCTGTCCCCGAGCCTGAAATGGCTCGGGGATACCGCTGCGCGCGTCCAAAGTTCCCGGTTTAGAGCCCTGTCCATTCGGTCAGAATATTTTTTGGCGATGAGCCATCTTTTCTGAACTTTTAAAAAAAGCCTTCGGTCGGAACAGGTAACCACGCCTGGAACGAGCGTTTCAAAACGCACTTGCACATGACGGTTGCGGCTCCGCTACCAGGATGGATTTCGAAGCTTTCAAGGAGTTAACCAATGGAGTTGAAGACCATGAAGACCCAAACCTCGTTCTCCCACCTGCGCGGTCTGAAACTGGCCGCTCTCGCCATCGGCACCAGCTTCGTGCTGGCCGGTTGCGCCGGCAATCCACCGACCGAGCAGTACGCCGTCACCCAATCGGCGGTCAACAGCGCGGTCAGCGCCGGCGGTACCGAATTCGCCGCCGTGGAAATGAAGCAGGCACAGGACAAGCTCAAACAAGCCGAAATCGCCATGCACGACAAGAAGTATGACGAGGCTCGCACACTGTCCGAGCAGGCCGAGTGGGACGCTCGCGTAGCAGAACGCAAGGCTCAGGCGGCCAAGGCTGAACTGGCTGTGAAGGATGCCCAGAAAGGTGTTCAGGAACTGCGTCAGGAAAGTCAGCGCACCGTGCAATAAGCGCGCATCCCGACTGCAAGGCTGAATCTCTTACCGATAGAAAGGACGAACGATTATGCGTAAACAACTGATGATCCCCGCTCTGCTGGCCGCAAGTGTTGCCCTGGCTGCCTGCTCGACGCCGCCGAACCCGAACCTGGAACAGGCGCGCACCAACTACGCCGGTCTGCAGGCCAACCCGCAGGCGAGCAAAGTGGCCGCACTGGAAACCAAGGACGCCAGCGATTACCTGGACAAGGCTGACAAGGCCTATCTGGACAAGGAAAACGCGTCCAAGGTTGACCAACTGGCCTACCTGACCAACCAGCGCGTGGAAGTGGCCAAGCAGACCATCGCCCTGCGCACCGCTGAAAACAACCTGAAGAACGCCTCCGCCCAACGTGCCCAGGCACGTCTGGATGCCCGCGATCAACAGATCAAGCAGTTGCAGGACAGCCTCAACGCCAAGCAGACCGATCGCGGTACGCTGGTGACCTTCGGTGACGTGCTGTTCGCCACCAACAAGGCTGACCTGAAATCCAGCGGCCTGGTGAACATCAACAAACTGGCGCAATTCCTTCAGGAAAACCCTGATCGCAAAGTGATTGTCGAGGGCTACACCGACAGCACCGGCGCGACGAACTACAACCAGTCGCTGTCCGAGCGTCGTGCGACTTCGGTGCAGGTGGCGCTGATCAAAATGGGCGTCGATCCGTCGCGTATCGTGGTGCAGGGTTATGGCAAGGAATACCCGGTGGCGGATAACGGCAGCGTCTCGGGCCGTGCGATGAACCGTCGGGTGGAAGTGACCATTTCCAACGATAACCAGCCGGTAATTCCGCGTTCGGCTGTCAGCTCGAACTAAGCGTCACGCGGTAACGAAAAAGCCCCGTCTGAGTTGATCAGGCGGGGCTTTTGTTTGCCGCAGGCTTACTCTTCCAGCTTCTGCGGGGTCTCCTGGCCCATGCAGCGCACAGCCTTTTTCTGGCCGTTGATCAACACCCCGGTCAGGCCTTTCTGTTCGGTGTCGAACAGCACCAGCACGCCATCGATGCATTGCGCCACTTGCGGCGCCGGGTCCAGAGAGACTTTGTAGTCTTCGCCGGGAATGGTCTTGAGCATGGTGAATTCGTTGAGCAGCAACGCATCCTCGGGTTTGGCGAAGTGCAGGTAGCCGTAGTACCACAGGGCACCGACAGTGCCGAGGATGCTGCAGATACCGGTGATGATCAGCGGGATGGCGTTACGTTCTTCACTCATTGCGGACTCTCTGGTGGTTCAGCTTCAGAATTCTGGGGAGGCGGATAATTCGGGATCTCGCCGAGGCGGCGCAGGCCGTTGAAGTGCTCGGGATCGTCGAGGTAGCGCAGCATCACCTGGCGCCACACCGGGTCGCCGAAGGTCTGCACATGGCCACCGCGGGTCAGTTGCAGCACGCGCGGTGGCGGCGCAGCTTGATACAGACGGATGCCGTTGGAAAGGGGCACCAGCGGATCGTCGAGGCTGTGGAAGATCAGTTTCGGCACACCGTTAAGTTGCGGCATCGCATTGATCGCGCTGTCACCGTCCGGCACCAGCCACGACAGCGGCACCTGAAATGGCCAGGTCATCCATGAGGTGCTGAGGGCGTATTGGCCGACGCTGCGGTAACTGGCGGGCACGCCGTCGAGCACCAGCGCCTTGAGCTGTTTTTGTCTTTCCGGATGTTGTACCAGCCAATGCACGGCCATCGAGCCGCCGAGGCTCTGGCCCAGCAACACCAGCGGTTTGCCTCTGACTTCCGGCGCCTTGTCCAGCCAGGAGAACGCGGCGTCGATGTCCTGATAGATCGCCGGCAGGCTCGGCTCGCCCTCGGACAAGCCGTAACCGCGATAGTCCACCAGCAACACTTGATAGCCGTTTTTCGGCAACCACCAGCTCCCACCCAGGTGCATCGGCAGGTTGCCGCCGTTGCCGTGCAGGTGCAGCACCGTGCCCTTGACCTCGACACCGGGTTTGGCCGGCAGCCACCAGGCGTTCAGCTTGAGGCCGTCGGCGGTGGTCAGGGTGACGGTGCGGTATTCGAGTTTGGCCTTTTCCGGCGTGAAGATCTGACCCGGCTCGGGGTAGAACAGCAAAGAGCTGCAACCGCCGAGGGTCAGGAGCAGGCAGAAGATGCCGAGGATTCTCATCCGTTGAAACCTCGCGAAATTCGGGTTCCCACGCACCGCGTGGGAACGTTCAAGGGGGCTACAGGATGTTCGAGTAATCGGCCTCGATCCGGTCCAGGCTCAAGTGATTGAGGAAGTTGGAGAAGCACATCCACGCCGACAACGCGTTCATGTCGCGGAACTGGTCCGGCAGATACTTCGGCGGTACCACCAGGCCTTCGTCCACCAGCTGACGCAGGGTTCGCATGTCCTCAAGGGTTGTCTTGCCGCAGAACAACAGCGGGATCTGCTCAAGCTTGCCCTTGCGCACGGCCAACTGAATGTAGTTGTAAACCATGATGAAGCCCTTGAGGTAGGACAAGTCTTTGGTGAATGGCAGACCGGTCGGCGTCGATCCCCGGAAAACCCGACTGGCATTGCCATAGCTTTCGGCCATTTCAAAGCCCTGCTCGCGGAAGAACTCGAAGATCTGCAGGAAGTCAGCACCCTCCTCGACCATATGAATGGCGCGGGTGCGGTTGGTCAGTTTGCGCAAGCGGCTCGGGTAGGAGGCGAAGGTGATGATTTCCATCAGGATCGCCAGGCCTTCCTGAGTCACGGTCGACGAGGGCGGGCCCTTGGACAGGAAGGTGCAGATCGGCTGGTTCAGACCGTTGAGCGTGGTGCCGACGTGCACCAGGCCTTCGTGGACTTCCAGCGCGCGCACATCGCGGTCGTTGAACATCGCGTCGGTGCGGATCTTGATGTAGTCGGCGCCCGCCGCCGCGTCGGCGACGATCCCGTCGGACTCGAACACGCGGATGGTTTCCTCGGCCTCGCCGAACACCTTGTTCAGGCGGGTTTGCAGCAGGTGCACGGCATCCTTGGCGGTGAGGATCTTCGGTTCGTCCTTCAGGTCGCCACGGCCGTCGATGTTGTTCAGGTAGTCCGACATCATCAGGCCAAGGTCGGCCAGGGTCGGGTCACCGGCGTGGAACGCATCGGACGCAGCGCCGTACAGTTCCTGGGAAATCAGGCCGAAATCCTCGGTGCCACGCGCTTCGAGCATGCGCACCACCATCCGGTATTCCTTGCACATGCGACGCATGATCTGGCCGACCGGGTTGAACTGGCCGAGCTGGCGGGTGATGTCGCGCTCGATGTTCTGGAATTCCAGCTTCACCTTGCTCGAATCGAAAGACAGCGGCCGGTTGAGGTAGTAGTCGCGATCCACCGCCGGCAATTCCTTGCCCTTGGCCTTGAGAAAACCCTTGCGGATGTTCTCGTCCCACTTGACTGCGTCAAGGACGCGAATCGGCGTCTGCGCCAGCACAATGCGATCGGACAGCGTGCGTATCGTCTGCTGGTAATCGTCCACCCGAAACTCCTGTAGAAAACGTGACGAACTGAATTATTTGGCCTTGGCCTGATGCTGGTAGCGCGCCGCTTCGACGAAAACGTCGGAATTGGCCGGGTCGTCGAGGTAAGCAAAGACCTTTTCGAGAGCGCTGTCGACTTGCACGCCCTCGCCGTCATCGGTCTGGAAGCCCTGGCCGTCGAGGCTTTTCTGCGCGATGGCCTGGTTGATCTGTTCGAGATCGAGGTTGTAGATCACCAGTTCGTGCTTATCGGTAATCTCGAAACCGGCGATGGTGAAGTGCCCGCCATACTGCGCCGGCACCTTCGCCGACAGATACCAGCGGTTGCCATGGCGTGACACGGTGAATGGATAGGCTTCGCGCTCGCGGGGTCTGGCCTTGAAGTACGCGACCGCCTGATAGCGGTCGTTGCCCAGGCGCGTCAGTTCCAGGTTCATCGGTTCGCCCCAGGCGTTGGTGCTCGACCATTGGCCGAGCAGGCCCTTGGGCGCCGGCTCACTGGCGGGCAGCGGCTCCTTGAAGGTCACCAGACAACCGCTGAGCAGCAGGAACGACAGCGCGATCAACGCGCCACGCCAGGCTTTCATTCAACACTCCCTATGAACCGAACTCGCCACCGGACCTGTGGGAGCGTTACATCGACGCCAGCACCAGATGCATATAGCGGGTCAGAATGCCGAGCATGTCCTCTTCGGCCAAAGGCTCGGCGTCGTTGAGCAGGCCCTGATATTCCATCCGTCCGATAATCGCCGTCAACACCTTGGCATCCTGCTGCGGCTCGCGTGAGCCCAGCACCTGGAACAACTGGCAGGTGCCCTGCAACAGAATCTGCTGGTGGGAGCGCACCAATACCGCCAGACGCGGGTTGAGCAGCGCTTCCTGACGAAAAGCCTGTTCGGCCATCAAGTGCTCGCGGCGATTGACCAGTTGCCGGTGCACGTAGTCAGCCATCAACCGGGCGATATCGTCCGCCAGCTGCGAGCGCGACTCCGGGCTGCCGTCGCCGCTGACCACCATTTCGCGCAGCAGACCTTCGTTGTTGATCCACAACTTGGCCATGTAGGCCGCGCTGCGTTCAACGTATTGGGCGAAGGTATCGGTGAGCAGGTCATCGATATCCTTGAAGTAATAGGTGGTCGCCGACAACGGCACACCGGCTTCGGCCGCCACCGCACGGTGGCGCACGGCACGCACGCCGTCGCGCACGACAATGCGCATCGCCGCATCGAGAATGTCCTGCCGACGCTGCTCGCTGCCCTGTCGGCTGGCCTTGCGGCCCTGGTACTGAACACTTTCAGCGACCGCAGTGGCGATTCCCGCTGCACCCTCTTGAGCCATTGCACCGATCACGACAGGCATACCTCTGTTGTTTTCTTCAAAATTAACCATTTGATACGTTTGTACCAGACAGGCAATAAAAAGCCGCCCATTTCAGGCGGCTTTTTTATTGAAACACTTACGCTTGTGGCCGCATGTGCGGGAACAGGATCACGTCGCGGATCGACGGCGAGTTGGTCAGCAACATCACCAGACGGTCGATACCGATACCTTCACCGGCCGTTGGCGGCATGCCGTACTCCAGCGCGCGAACGAAGTCGGCGTCGTAGTGCATGGCTTCGTCGTCGCCGGCGTCCTTGTCGGCCACCTGCGCCATGAAGCGTTCGGCCTGGTCTTCCGCGTCGTTCAACTCGGAGTAGGCGTTGGCGATTTCACGGCCGCCGATGAACAGCTCGAAGCGGTCGGTGACGTTCGGGTTGTCATCGTTGCGACGGGCCAGCGGCGACACTTCGAACGGGTACTGAGTGATGAAGTGCGGCTGCTCCAGCTTGTGCTCGACCAGTTCTTCGAAAATCATCACCTGCAGCTTGCCCAGACCTTCGAAGCCCAGCACCTTGGCACCGGCCTTCTTGGCAATGGCGCGAGCCTTGTCGATGTCGTTCAGGTCATCGGCGGTCAGCTCAGGGTTGTACTTGAGGATCGAATCGAACACCGACAGGCGCACGAACGGCTCGCCGAAGTGGAACACCTTGTCGCCGTACGGCACGTCGGTGCTGCCCAGAACCAGCTGCGCCAGTTCACGGAACAGTTCTTCGGTCAGGTCCATGTTGTCTTCGTAGTCGGCGTAAGCCTGGTAGAACTCCAACATGGTGAATTCAGGGTTGTGACGAGTCGAAACGCCTTCGTTACGGAAGTTGCGGTTGATCTCGAACACTTTCTCGAAGCCACCAACCACCAGACGCTTGAGGTACAGCTCTGGCGCGATACGCAGGAACATTTCCATGTCCAGCGCGTTGTGGTGGGTTTCGAACGGCTTGGCCGCAGCGCCGCCAGGAATGGTCTGCAGCATCGGCGTTTCGACTTCGAGGAAGTCGCGCTTCATCAGGAAGCTGCGGATGTGCGCAATCACTTGCGAACGCACGCGGAAGGTCTGACGCACGTCTTCGTTGACGATCAGGTCAACGTAGCGCTGACGGTAGCGCTGTTCGGTGTCGGTCAGGCCGTGGTGCTTGTCCGGCAGCGGGCGCAGGGATTTGGTCAGCAGGCGCACGCTGGTCATCTCGACGTACAGGTCGCCCTTGCCGGAACGGGCCAGGGTGCCTTCGGCGGCGATGATGTCGCCCATGTCCCAGGTTTTCACCGCGGCCAGGGTGTCTTCGGACAGGGTCTTGCGGTTGACGTAGACCTGGATGCGACCGGTCATGTCCTGGATCACCATGAACGAGCCACGGTTGAGCATGATGCGACCCGCAACCTTGACCGGGATCGCAGCCTCTGCCAGCTCTTCCTTGGTCTTGTCCGCGTACTGTTTCTGCAGTGCTTCGCAGTAGTTTTCGCGGCGGAAGTCGTTCGGGAAGGCATTGCCCTTGGCGCGCTCGGCAGCAAGCTTTTCCTTGCGCAGGGCGATCAGGGAGTTTTCTTCCTGTTGCAGGGCTTGCGGATCGAGTTGTTGGTCGCTCATGTCTTTAAATATTCCATCACAGGTTCGTTGCCCCCGCCGATGGCGGGGGACTTGAGGTCGGGTGAAAGCTTACAGCCCCGATTTCAGGCTGGCTTCCAGGTATTCGTCGATGTCGCCGTCGAGCACCTTGTCGCAATCGCTGCGTTCGATGTTGGTGCGCAGATCCTTGATCCGCGACGCATCGAGCACGTACGAACGGATCTGGTGACCCCAGCCGATATCCGACTTGGTGTCTTCCAGCGCCTGGGACGCCGCGTTGCGCTTCTGCATTTCCTGCTCGTACAACTTGGCCCGCAGCATTTTCATGGCGGTGTCCTTGTTCGCGTGCTGGGAACGTTCGTTCTGGCAGCTGACCACGGTGTTGGTCGGTACGTGGGTGATACGTACGGCCGAGTCGGTGGTGTTTACGTGCTGACCACCGGCACCGGAGGAACGATAGGTGTCGATCCGCAGGTCTGCCGGGTTGATTTCGATTTCCACCTTGTCGTCGATCTCTGGCGAGACGAACACCGCGGAGAACGAGGTGTGGCGACGGTTGCCGGAGTCGAACGGGCTCTTGCGCACCAGACGGTGCACGCCGATCTCGGTCCGCAGCCAGCCAAAGGCGTATTCGCCCTTGATGTGCACGGTGGCGCCCTTGATCCCGGCGACTTCACCGGCCGACAGCTCCATGATGGTCGCGTCGAAACCGCGTTTGTCGGCCCAGCGCAGGTACATGCGCAGCAGGATGTTGGCCCAGTCCTGGGCTTCGGTGCCGCCGGAACCGGCCTGGATGTCCAGGTAGGCGTTGTTCGGGTCCATCTCGTGGCTGAACATACGGCGGAATTCGAGCTTGGACAGGGACTCTTCCAGACCTTGAAGGACTTCGACGACGTCGTTGACCGCACCCTCGTCGTTCTCTTCAACGGCCATGTCCAGCAGCTCGCGGCAATCGGCCAGGCCACCGTTCAGTTCGTCGAGGGTGTCGACGATCTGCGCCAGCGCAGCGCGCTCGCGGCCCAGTTCCTGGGCGTATTCAGGTTTGTTCCAGACTGCAGGATCTTCAAGCTCGCGATTGACTTCGATCAGACGCTCATGCTTTTGATCGTAGTCAAAGATACCCCCGAATAGTTTCGGAGCGCTCGGACAGGTCCTTGATGGTGTTCAGGATCGGGTTGATTTCCATGACGGGCAGCACTCGTTGGCGAACTTTTGAAAGCCGGCGAGTATAACGTAATCAAGCTGTCACGGCAGCCCGTCTGGCGGCTCTTGAGGCGAATGAACCCGATGGTTCATTCGATCCTCACCTGATTGCGCCCATTGTTCTTCGCCAGATACAAACCGCGGTCCGCCGCCGAGATCAGCAACCGGCAGTCGCTGCCCGCCTCCGGCACCATCGTCGCCAGGCCGATGCTGATGGTCAGGCTCGAACCTTCGCTCGGGGCATTGTGCGGAATCTTCAGTGCCGCCACGGTCTGGCGCAGCTTCTCCGCCACCAGTCGCGCCCCGCCCGGCGAGGTGTTGGGCAGCACCAGCGCAAACTCTTCGCCGCCATAACGCGCCGGCAGGTCGGACGGCCGGGCGCTGGCCTCGCGGATCGCCGTGGCGACCTTGCGCAGGGCTTCGTCGCCTTCGACGTGGCCGAATGTGTCGTTGTAGGACTTGAAGTAGTCGACGTCGATCATCAGCAGCGACAACTGACTCTGGTCACGCAGCGAACGGCGCCATTCCAGCTCCAGGTATTCGTCGAAGTGCCGGCGGTTGGACAGCCCGGTCAGGCCGTCGGAGTTCATCAGCCGCTGCAAGACGAGGTTGGTGTCGAGCAATTGCTGCTGGCTGACCCGCAACGCGCGATAGGCCGCGTCCCGTTGCAGCAGGGTCATGTAGGAGCGCGAGTGATAACGGATGCGCGCCACCAGTTCGATGTTGTCCGGCAGCTTCACCAGGTAATCGTTGGCCCCGGCCGAAAACGCCGCACTCTTGATCAGCGGGTCTTCCTTGGTCGACAGGACGATGATCGGAATGTCCTTGGTCGCCGGGTGATTGCGGTATTCGCGCACCAGGCTCAGGCCATCGAGGCCGGGCATCACCAGATCCTGCAGGATCACCGTCGGTTTGATCCGCACCGCGTGAGCCACGGCCTGATGCGGGTCGGAGCAGAAGTGGAAGTCGATGTTCTCTTCATTCGACAGCCCACGGCGCACGGCTTCGCCGATCATCGCCTGATCGTCCACCAACAACACCATGGCGGCGTTCTCGTCGGTTTTGATGTCATCGATCTGTAAGTCATTCATGGGCGGTCACCTGAGTGCTGCGGGGGCCAGGATTGCGGATGGACGTGTTCATTTGGGGAAAATCTCCAGCAATCGTGGCGCTATCTTTTCCAGTGGACGGATTTCTACGGCTGCATCAATGGCCGCGGCGGCCTTGGGCATGCCGTACACCGCACTGCTTTGCTGATCCTGCGCGATGGTCAGGTAACCCTGTTGGCGCATGAGCTTAAGCCCTTGAGCCCCGTCGCGTCCCATCCCGGTCAATAAAACCCCTACGGCGTCACCGTTCCAGTAGTTGGCGACGCTTTCGAAAAACACGTCGATCGAGGGGCGGTAGATTTCGTTGACCGGCTCGGCGGTGTAGGCCAGCGTGCCGTTCTTGAGTAATCGGATGTGATGATTGGTGCCGGCCAGCAACACCGCGCCGGCCTGCGGCGGCTCGCCTTCCCGGGCCAGGCGCACGTCCAGGCCGCTGGCGCTGGCCAGCCATTCGGCCATGCCGGCGGCGAACACCTGATCGACATGCTGCACCAGCACGATGGCCGCGGAAAAGTTGCGCGGCAGGCCTTTGAGCAAAACCTCCAGCGCCGCCGGTCCACCGGCTGACGAACCGATCGCCACCAGCCGCTGGCACGACCCGGAATTGCGCGGCGTCGTCTGGGCCGGGCGGGCGCGAGCGGTTTTCTCGCCGATCAGCCAGCCGATATTCAGAATCTTGCGCAACAGCGGCGCCGCTGCCTGCTGGGCGTTGCCGGCGCCAAGGGCCGGCGTGTCGACCACGTCCAGCGCGCCGTGGCCCATGGCTTCGAACACCCGGTGCACGTTCTGCTGGCGGTCAACGGTAACGATGACAATCGCGCACGGGCTCTCGGCCATGATTCGCCGGGTGGCTTCGACGTCATCCATCACCGGCATGATCAGATCCATCAGGATCAGGTCCGGGGTGTTTTCCGCGCACAGGCGCACCGCTTCGGCGCCATTGCTGGCGACCCACACCACCTGATGCGCCGGCTCGAAGGCCAGCGCCCGGCGCAGGGCCTCCACCGCCAAAGGCATGTCGTTGACGATTGCGATTTTCATGCCCGCGCTCCTCCGATGAGCTCAACCACCGCGTCGAGCAGGGCGTCGTCATGAAAACTGGCCTTGGCTAAATAATAGTCGGCTCCGGCGTCCAGTCCACGGCGCCGGTCTTCCTCGCGATCCTTGTAGGACACCACCATCACCGGCAGCGATTGCAGACGGTTGTCGCGGCGCAACAGCGAGACCAGTTCGATGCCGTCCATGCGCGGCATGTCGATGTCGGTGATCAGCAGGTCGAAGTCCTCGGAGCGCAGGGCGTTCCAGCCGTCCATGCCGTCCACCGCAACGGCCACGTCATAGCCGCGATTGAGCAACAGCTTGCGTTGCAACTCGCGCACGGTCAGCGAATCGTCGACCACCAGAATCCGTTTGCGCGCCGCTTCTGCGGCCTGATGGCCGTGGCGGGCAATGCGCTCCAGACGCCCGGTGTTGAGCAGTTTGTCCACCGAACGCAGCATGTCTTCGACATCGACGATCAGCACCACCGAGCCATCGTCGAGCAGAGCGCCGGCGGAAATGTCCTGCACCTTGCCCAGTCGCTCGTCCAGCGGCAGCACCACCAGCGTGCGCTCGCCGATGAAACGCTCGACCGCCACGCCATAGATCGCGTCGCGCTCGCGGATCACCACGACTTTCAGGGTATCGCCGCTGTTCTGGCTGGCCGGACGCTGCAATAACTGACTGGCCGCGACGAGCCCGACATGGCGGCCCTCGTGCCAGAAATGCTGGCGCCCTTCGACCTGCACGATGTCGTCCGGTGCCAGGTCGCACATGCGCTCGATGTGGGCCAGCGGGAAGGCGTAGGCCTCATCGCCGACCTCCACCACCAGACTGCGCACCACCGACAGGGTCAGCGGCACTTCGAGATGGAAGCGGCTGCCCTCGCCTGCCGTCTGCTCCAGCACCACCGCGCCGCGCAACTGGCGGACCATGTGCTGAACGGCATCGAGGCCGACGCCACGGCCGGACACTTCGGTGACCTTGTCGCGCAGGCTGAAACCCGGCAGGAACAGGAACGTCAGCAGTTCTTCTTCGCTCAACTGGGCGGCGGTTTCGGCGGGTGACAACTGACGTTCGACGATGCTGCGGCGGACCTTTTCCAGATCCACGCCGTTGCCGTCGTCGCTCAGTTCCAGCACCAGCAGCCCGGCCTGGTGTGAGGCGCGCAGGCGGATCAGCCCTTCTTCGGGCTTGCCTTTGAGCAGGCGCTCTTCCGGCGTTTCGATGCCGTGATCGACCGCGTTGCGCAGCAGGTGCGTCAGCGGTGCTTCGAGCTTTTCCAACACATCGCGGTCGACCTGGGTTTTCTCGCCTTCAATCTCCAGTCGTACCTGTTTGCCGAGACTGCGACCGAGGTCGCGCACCATCCGCACCTGACCGGACAGCACATCGGCGAACGGCCGCATGCGGCAAGCCAGCGCGGTGTCGTAGAGCACTTGCGCGCGCTGGCTCGCTTGCCAGGCAAACTCGTCGAGCTCGGCGTTTTTTTCTGCCAGCAACTGCTGGGATTCGGCGAGCAAACGCCGCGCATCTTCCAGCGCTTCCTGGGCCTCAAGGCTCAGGGCATGCTCCTTGAGATGCACATTGAGACTTTCCAGCGCCCGCAGACCGTTGTTCTGCATGCGCTTGAGGCGCTGCATCGTGGCCAGATGCGGTTTGAGACGCTGGGTTTCCACCAGGGATTTGCTCGACAGATCGAGCAGGCTGTTCAGGCGCTCGGCAGTAACCCGCAGAACCCGCTCGCCACCCTCGGTGGTGCGCTTGCTCTTGCGCGGTGCGGGTTCTGGCTCGGCAGTTTCGACGGGGATTTCAACCGGCGTCGGCTCAACTACTGGAGGTGGCTGAAGCTGCAACTCGGCCATCGGCGGCGCGCTCGGAGCGACGGGTACCACTGCCGGCGCAGCCGGATCGAGCAAACTGCCCATCAACGCCACATACGCCTCGATGTCCGCCGGTTGCGGGCCGTTGGCCGGCGTGGCAATGCGCATCAGCAAGTCGGTGCCCTGCAACAACGCGTCGATGTGTTCCGGGCGCAGGAACAGCCGCCCTTCCTGCGCACTGACCAGACAATCTTCCATTACGTGGGCGACGCTGACGCCGCTGTCGATGCCGACAATCCGCGCCGCACCTTTCAACGAATGCGCCGCCCGCATGCACGACTCGAGCTGATCGGCCTGGGTCGGGTTGCGTTCCAACGCCAGCAGCCCGGCGCTGAGCACCAGGGTCTGGGCTTCGGCTTCGAGGCTGAACAGCTCCAGCAGGGAGGCGTCGCGCATTTGCTCGGGGGTCATGTGAGGCTCCGGGTCACGGCGGACAGCAGCTGTTCTTCATCCAGCCAACGCAGGCTGCGACCTTTGAAAGGCAGCACGCCTCGGGTGTATTTCGCACTGGCCTGCGCCCCGGAACGCGACGCGGCATCGAGGATTCGCTCGTCGATGGCGTGAATCCCGTCGACTTCGTCCACCGGCACCACCACCGGCCCGCCCTGGGCCGCGATGATCAGCATGCGCGGCATGATCCGTGCGCCCGTCGCCGGGGCGGCGTTGCTGTCGAGGTCGAGCAGTTCGACCAGCGACAGGCACGCCACCAGCGCACCGCGCACGTTCGCCACGCCGAGCAAGGCCCGGGAGCGCTGATGCGGCAGAGAGTGAATCGCCTGCAACGGCGCGACCTCCACCAGACTGCGGGTGGCCAGGCCGAGCCATTCTTCGCCGAGGCGGAACATCAGCAGCGAACGGGTTTTCAGCTCGGTCTCAACCTGGATCGCCACCGGATCGCGTTCGTCCTGCTGCAGCGCATAGCGGTCGAGCAGGCGCGTGGCGGCGGCGGAATACACCGAGCAATTGCGGCAGTGAATGTGTTCTTCCAGCAGCGGGCAGGACTTGTCGCCGTGGATGCCGATGCGATTCCAGCAATCGTCGATGGCCCGGGCGTCTTCGTGGGTGACGTTCAAGGTGTCGGACGGGATCATCGTTTACGCTCACTGTCGGCGGTGCGGCCGCTGCGGGCGGCGCGCTCCTGCAATCGTC
Source organism: Pseudomonas sp. GW822-FHT03F04 (assembly GCF_058801405.1). Lineage (NCBI taxonomy): Bacteria > Pseudomonadati > Pseudomonadota > Gammaproteobacteria > Pseudomonadales > Pseudomonadaceae > Pseudomonas > Pseudomonas sp. GW822-FHT03F04. Next base: position 4,104 of record NZ_JBXANF010000004.1, on the reverse strand, counting down.
GGGCACCGGCCGTGTCGCCCTGGGCCTGCAGCAACCCGGCCAAGTGCATCAAGGCTTCGGCGTGTTGCGGCTCGAGGTACAAAGCCTTGCGGTAAAAACCCTGGGCTTCGAGAGCACTGCCGGCAACATCGCTGAGCAGGCCAAGCCAGTAAAACACCTGGGCCACCGGCTCATGGCTGCGCAAATACTGTTCGCACGCAGCGCGGGCTTCGGCGCTTTTGCCTTCGTTGGCCAGGGCGGCGATGTTGGCCAGCAGGGTCGTGGCGTCGGGATTCGGGCTTTTGACGGTGGCGGGCAACGGTGTCACAGCGGCAAACGGCCGGTTGCGCACGGGCGGCGGTGGCGCGCTGCGCACCGGCTGGCGCACGGGCAACGGTGTCGGGATGGCGACCGGCATTGGCAATGGTTCGGGTTGTGGATCGCTGTGGCGACTGAACGCGAAAGACTGCGGAATCCCGATCGAGCGCATGCCCAGCCGTCCGAGCAGGCTGCCCTCAGCCGGGCCGATAAACAGCACGCCATCCACATGGGTCAGGCGCTTAAGCACGGCGAACACCTGTTGCTGGGTCGGTTGATCGAAATAGATCAGCAGGTTGCGACAGAACACGAAATCAAACGGTGGCTCGCTGGCCAGCAGCGTCGGATCCAGCACATTGCCGACCTGTAAACGCACCTGTTCGCGCACGTATTCATTCAGGCGATAGCCTTCGTCCTCCGGCATGAAATGCCGTTCGCGGAACGCCAGTTCCTGGCCGCGAAACGAGTTCTTGCCGTACAGCGCCCGTTGCGCCTTGTCCACCGACAAGGGGCTGACATCCATGCCATCGACCTTGAACTGATGGGGCTTGAGGCCCGCATCGAGCAACGCCATGGCAATTGAATAAGGTTCTTCACCAGTGGAGCACGGCAGGCTGAGAATGCGCAGCGCACGCATGTTGTTCAGCTCGGCCAGGCGCTTGCGCGCCAGTTTGCCCAAGGTGGCGAAGGATTCCGGGTAACGGAAAAACCAGGTCTCGGGGACGATCACTGCCTCGATCAGCGCTTGCTGTTCGTCCCGCGAACCTTGCAGCGCTTGCCAGTACTCATCGGCCGTGACCATCTGCGACAGGATGATGCGCTGGCGCACCGCCCGCTCGATGATCGCCGGCCCTACCGAAGCAACGTCGAGACCGATGCGTTCCTTGAGGAAATCGAAGAAGCGCTGGTCGCTGCTCATGGCTGCTCCTCAAGCCGCGCCGGGTCCAACGGCGGCGTCGGGAACAGCAACGGGCGCACCGTCTCATCCAACAGATCATTGACCCGAACCCATTGCACCAGTCCGCGAGCATCTTCACGCACCGGGCCCAAATACGGCGCCTGACGATTGTCGAGGCCGTACGGCTGGAAATCATCCGGGTTGCAACGCAGGGTGTCGGTGGCCTGCTCGAGGATCAGCCCAAGCCATTGCGACGGCTGAGAGTCATCCGCGCGGTAATGCACCAGCACCAGCCGTGTGCTGGTGCGCGCCTCGGCGGGGTGACCGAACGTCAGGGCGCTGAGGTCGATTACCGGCACCACCGAACCGCGATAGGCGAACACCCCCGCCACCCAGTGCGGCGCCCGGGCAATCGGCTTCAACGGCAGGCGCGGCAACACTTCCGCCACTTCCGTGGCACGCAGGGCGTAGCGTTCGCTGCCGATGCGAAACAGCAGGAACAACGCCTGCTTCGCCACCGGGGCAGCGCTGCGTTTGGCGGTGATTTCGCTCATCAGACTTTGAATCGCGAAACGCCGCTGCGCAGGCCCACGGCCACCTGACTCAGTTCGTCGATGGCGAAACTGGCCTGACGCAACGACTCGACGGTCTGGCTGCTGGCATCACCCAGTTGCACCAGCGCATGGTTGATCTGCTCGGCGCCGGTGGCCTGGGCCTGCATGCCTTCGTTGACCATCAACACCCGCGGCGCCAGCGCCTGCACCTGATGGATGATCTGCGACAGCTGCTCGCCCACCTGCTGGACCTCGGACATGCCGCGACGCACTTCCTCGGAGAACTTGTCCATGCCCATCACCCCGGCCGACACCGCCGACTGGATCTCGCGAACCATCTGTTCGATGTCATAAGTAGCGACAGCCGTCTGATCCGCCAGACGCCGCACTTCGGTGGCGACCACGGCGAAACCGCGACCGTACTCACCGGCCTTCTCCGCTTCGATCGCGGCGTTCAGGGACAACAGGTTGGTCTGGTCGGCGACCTTGACGATGGTCACAACTACCTGATTGATGTTGCCGGCCTTCTCGTTGAGGATCGCCAGTTTGGCGTTCACCAGGTCCGCCGCGCCCATCACCGAGTGCATGGTGTCTTCCATGCGCGCCAGGCCTTGTTGCCCGGAACCGGCCAGCACCGAGGCCTGATCGGCGGCGGTAGACACTTCGGTCATGGTGCGCACGAGGTCACGGGAGGTCGCCGCGATCTCGCGGGACGTCGCGCCGATTTCGGTCGTGGTGGCGGCGGTTTCGGTGGCGGTCGCCTGTTGTTGCTTGGACGTAGCGGCGATCTCGGTCACCGACGTGGTGACCTGCACCGACGAGCGCTGGGCCTGGGACACCAGCGAGGTGAGCTCGGTCATCATGTCGTTGAAGCCGGTTTCCACGGCGCCGAACTCATCCTTGCGCTCAAGGTTCAAGCGGCTGCTCAGGTCGCCGGTACGCATGACTTCGAGGATCTGCACGATGCGGTTCATCGGCGCCATGATCGCGCGCATCAGCAACAGACCGCAGAAACCGGCAGCCAGCACGGCCACCAGCAGCGAGACAAACATGCTGACCTTGGCTGCCGCCACCGCGTCGTCGATGTTGGCCATGGCCTGGTCGGCGACTTTCTTGTTCTCGCCAATGATGTCGTTGAGCTTCATACGCCCGCCGACCCAGGCCGGGGTCAGCTTCTCGTTGAACAGCTTGACCGCATCGGCTTCCAGATTGCGCTTGTGCAGATCCAGCACGGCGTCCTGGATCTTCATGTAGTTGTCGTGATCCTTTTCAAACGCGGCGAACTCGATCCGGTCCTCGTCGGTGGTCACGGTGTTGCGGTAGTTGGCCATCTGCTCCTGGAGACGTTTCTCGAAGGACTGGTAGTCCGCCGCGTCTTCACTGCTGACGCCCTGCCCTTCTTTCAGCCCCAGCAACTCCTGGGTCTGCAGATAGCTGTCGACCCACGCGCCGCGGATCATCGAGCTGTAATAGACGCCGGGAATCGCGTCGTCACGGACGCTGTTTTCACTGGCTTCGATCTTCAGCAGCCGAGAATACGAGACGACCACCATCAGCAACATGATGGCGATAATCACCGCAAAGCTCGCCAAAATGCGTTGGCGCAACGTCCAGTTCTTCACAGTCAGTCCTCGGGGCCAGATCGAAATTGCGGGGGAGTATAGCTGAGGGCGGTGTTTCATTTATAAGACGGTTTGCCGCGCTCAAGCCTACCGGTGTTAAACGGGGTGGGCTCTGGATAGGGACTTTCAAGCAATCGGAGGGCGGCGTGCCAGTGACGCAATGGCAAAAAGGGGCGATGGATTGGCCATTTCGGTTTTAGATGATCTGGCGACATAGTAGCCATGTGCCATGGTGCGCAACTTCTTGCGCACTTGATTCGCAAAATCGCCGCCCGATATCGCTACAGCCCCCGAGTACCGTCGCCTGTAGCCGAGTGCGCAACTTCTTGCGCAGTACTGCGCAAGAAGTTGCGCACTTTTGGCCTTAATTTGGCATGAAACATCTTGAAACATGCACTTAACAGCAGTTTTGCCCCCGTATCACGGAGACTTTGGCAAAGCTGGCACGGTCCTTGATATAGCTTTGGCACCCACCGGGCGATTTCGCCTCCCGGGCACCCTAACTTTATCCGCAAGGAGCACCTCCCATGGCAACACCAGCGTACATGTCGGTTACCGGCGAAAAACAAGGCCTGATCACTGCCGGCGCCTTCACCGCCGACTCCGTTGGCAACACCTACCAGGAAGGCCACGAAGACCAGGTTATGGTTCAGGCTTTCACCCACGACGTGATCATCCCGCGTGACCCACAATCCGGTCAGCCAACCGGTCAGCGCGTGCACAAGCCAGTCGT